>NZ_PNEC01000013.1 GCF_005886345.1 Pseudoalteromonas phenolica | reverse complement strand
CCCCACCCCCCCCCCCCCCCCCCCCCCCCCCCCACCCCCACCCCCCACACCCCCCCACCCACCACTCAACCCCCAAAACTCACAACCCAAAAGTGAAAAGTGAAAAGTGAAAAGTGAAAAGTAAGAGGGGTAATCTAAAATAAGGGTTGATTAATATAATAAGCCCTACTAATGACTAGGGCTTAATAATTAAAGTAACAGCATGTTATCTTTTCTTTTTCTTCATACCTTGAACGGCTTTGAAGCGAGGGTTTGTTTTACAAATTACGAACACTCGGCCTCGACGTTTGACAATTTGGCATCCTGGTCGATTTTTTGCACTCTTTAAAGAGCTCAATACTTTCATAAATTTTCCTTTTATTTTTTGCTTGCAAGATTTTTGAAGCGACGATTGAACTGAGCAACACGACCATCAGAAGCAGTAATTTTCTGTTTGCCTGTGTAGAAAGGGTGAGATTCACTTGAGACGTCAATCGGCACATATGGGTATGTCACGCCATCAAGTTCTACAGTTCTATCTGTTTTAATTGTAGAGCCAACAATGAAGTATTTATCAATTGATGTATCGTGAAATGCTACTTGTTCGTAATCAGGGTGAATATTAGGTTTCATAAAACGCCTATTTGTTTTGTTATAATATCTCGAATCTTATTCTAAATGAAAACCATTTGCAAATGGGTTTTGGGTAAATTTGTCTATTTTGATGGTTTGTTGTGCAAACAAACGACTTGTCTCTAGCTATTCGTTGTAGGCCTGTTATAAATAAGGTGAAAGTTTTAAAGGGAAGCAATAATGGAAGAGCTAAATAATAACTTGGACAATACCGTGATCGACTCGCTTAAAAATAAAGATCACACTGGCATTAACAAACAGCTCGATCAATTAAGTTGTTCACATAGCGACATCATTGAGTTACTTGCTGAGTATGTAGTGTTAGCTGAGCAAGACGATGATAGCTTTGATGCTTGGTATGACGGCCTTTGTGAAGACAAATTAAAAGTATTGAAGGCATTTGAAATTATGAGAGCTCATTTAGAGTCGTGAGCTCATTTAACTGATAAATCATATTGCTTTATCAAGCGTTCAATATAACGATCTCTAATAAGCTGTTTTGGCAATAGTGGGTTGTCTAATGCAACTGAATTATTAAGTTCTCTGAGTGCAATATGGAGCACTTTACGTGTCTCTTCATCGAGTATGTCTAAGCTAAAATCTTCAGTTAAAAAAGAAATAACATACTTAAATAAATCTACAGCAACGATTTCTTCAATCTTTCCTGTTGAGCAGATGGCACCATATTTTCCTACTAAGAAATATTGCCAACTCGATTGAATGGACTCTTCTAGGTCTTCTGTAAATGAGGCGACAAGCACTTCAGGCATGCCATGCACTAACTGAGTTAAGATTTGCTGATACATATTGCCAAAATACATGTATGCCTGTGTTGAAGACTCTACACTATGCTTTATAAGTATTTGAGCCCAAGCTAAATACCCTCTCGGGTAATATTCAATCAGCTCTGTATGCTCTGTTATCCCTAAGTAAGAATTGACTTGAAGTTTATTTTCTATAACAAAACTACTAGCAGGGAACAAACCTGTTTCTTGCCACTTAAATAAGATGTCTTCATTGATTCTTGTAGACTGGCACAATTCTATAGCTTGATAAAAATTCTCATTAAAGTGGTTAAGTAAACTCATAACTTTACTGGTTAAATATACAGTGCTTGTATTTAATCAGTTATACAACCAATTTACAAGTCATTCAGTCTAAAGAAAGCTCGGAACTGTTATTGTTTTATGTAAGAATATTGGCAATTGAAATAAGAAAACTTCTAAACATGCAGATTAACGAAAAACTAAAACAAGCAAGCTTGATCACCGCGATAAAAACCCCTTATTTAGAAACTGGCGAAATTGATTTAGTAGCCTATGACAAATTAGTCGAGCTTCAAATCGAAGCGGGGGTTGACGGTATCATCGTAGGCGGTACAACCGGTGAAGGCCAATTAATGAATTGGGAAGAGCACCTAATGTTAATTGCGCACACTGTAAGTAAATACAAGCATCAAATTTTAGTTATCGGTAATACGGGTAGTAATAATACTCGTGAAGCGGTCAAAGCAACGGAATATGGCTTTGCAACGGGAATGGATGCCGCATTACAGATAAATCCTTACTATGGTCGAACTTCAGTTGAAGGTGTAGTAAAACATTTTGAGAAAGTGCTCGAGATTGGTCCAGCATTTATTTACAACGTACCAGGCAGAACAGGACAGGACTTAACCCCAGATATTATTGAGCAACTTTCGAAACATGAAAACTTTATCGGTGTTAAAGAATGTGCAGGTAATGAGCGTATTGCTCACTACGAACTACAAGGTATTGCATGCTGGTCGGGTAATGACGATGAAGCACACGATGCAAGACATTTACATGGTGCGCATGGTGTCATTTCAGTTACTTCTAATATTGTACCTAAGCAGTTTAGAAGTTTGATGAATGAATGTAATGACGATCTGAACCAGTCATTGCAGCCACTTATATGTTGGTTATTCTGTGAACCTAACCCGATCGCAATAAACACTGCACTTATGATGACAGGTGCTGTAAAACCAGTGTTTAGATTACCTTACGTATCATTAAGTAGATCTCAACAACAACAAGGCAAGCAATTAATCTCTGAGCTTTCTTCTGGTAGTTATGTAGGAAACCCGCCAGCTTTACTAGAACCAGAGTCAATTATTCTTTGTTAGAACTCACTAATTGACGTATAATCTGCGGCCTTTTAATGATTGGCCGCAGGTTTATGTTATGAATTTCAAATCTTTTAGTTTTTCTCCGCTTATTCAGCAAGCACTAGACGAATTAGAATTTCACACCCTTACTCCAATTCAACAAGCTGCTATTCCTGTTGTAAGAAAAGGGCATGATGTACTTGCTACAGCTCAAACTGGTACAGGTAAAACAGCCGCTTTTAGTTTGCCAATCATACAGAACATTTTTGAACACGCTGAGCAACATCCTAGAGCTTTGATCATAGCACCAACCCGTGAGTTAGCAGAACAAATTGCAAATAACTGCAAACAGTTCGCTAAATATACTGACCTTAATGTGGTTGCTTTATTTGGTGGTGTGAATACTGCTGGTCAAGAAGAGAAATTGAACGTCGGCTGTGATATTTTGGTTGCAACACCAGGTAGGCTTCTTGATCACTTACGTTTGGGCAGTGTAAACCTGTCTCAGGTAAAGCATTTAGTGTTAGATGAAGCTGACAGGCTTCTCGATATGGGCTTTATTACTGACATCCAAAAAGTAATAGAGCTATGTCATGAAGATAAACAACAATTATTCTTCTCGGCAACTTTCCCAACGGCAATGAAACAGTTTGCACGTCAAGTTTTAAAGCACCCTAAGTTTGTTCAAGTTACACCTGAAAACACGACAGCAGAAACGGTAAGGCATATTGTTTATCCCGTTGAGCAAGGCAGAAAGCAAGAGCTGCTTTCTGAGTTGATTGGTAAGAAGAATTGGCAACAAGTGCTTGTATTTGTGAACATGAAAGATGTTGCTGACGACATTGTTAAAGAGCTAAACCTTGATGGTATTCCTGCCACTGTGTGTCATGGCGATAAAAAGCAAGGGGCTAGACGTCGTGCTTTACGTGAGTTCAAAGAAGGCAAGGTTCGCGTGTTAGTTGCCACTGAAGTTGCTGCTCGAGGAATTGATATTGAAGGTCTGCCTCGCGTGGTTAACTATGATCTACCTTATCTTGCAGAAGATTACGTACACCGTATTGGTAGAACCGGTCGTGCGGGTCAGCAGGGCCAAGCAATTTCATTTGTTGCTCGTGAGGAAGAGCAAGTATTACTGCATATTGAAGAGTTAATTGGCCAACAAATTAAGCGCTATTATTTACCTGGTTATGAAGTAAGCAGTCGTGAAAGTCTGATTAAAAACTTAACTAAAAAACCTTCACATCAACGTAGAAAGCCAAAAACTAACCGCCCTAGTAATCAGGCAAGTGGTGAAGCGAGAGCGAAAAACAGAGCGCGTATTGCAAATGTGAGAAAACAGATTAAAGGAAAGTCTTTAAAGTTGAGTAAATAAGTTACTTTCTAATAAATTTAATAAAAAGGTTGCCAGGTGCAACCTTTTTTAATTTTTTAGAGTCTGTAATTAAATGGCATAAGCTGCTAGGCTAATTTCTTCAATTTTACAAGCTTGTTGAATTGCTTCATCCCTCGCCATGGTTTTTAAATATCTATTTAGATTATTGAAACTCAAAGGTGGGTGCTGTATTTCATCTGCCCAAATACACAGCATAAATAAAAAGTAATCACAGACAGTGATTGAGTCACCAACCAAATAGGTATTGTCATCAAGTTGTTTGTCAATGATTTGCAATATATCTTTTAACCTTGCTTGTTGCGTTCTGACAATATCATCATAAATCAAGGCATTTTGCGTATGTCTTTCAGGGTAGAAATACGTCATTAGCTCTGTCTGTAAGGTACTTGTTAAATACATTAGCCACTGATTAAAAGTCGCTTTTTGCTTTGAATCATGTGGAATAAGTGATGCTTCAGGGTGTTTTTCTGCAAGGTATAAACAAATCGCAGCGCTCTCAAATAGAATAAAATCATCATCAACCAAAGTCGGGATCCGTCCTGTTGGGTTGAGTGATAAATATTGGGCTGACTTTTGAGCCAGTTTTTTTCTGTCTACAAGTTCTAGTTGATAGGGGACATTAATTGCTTTTAAAACAAAATGAGGGGCAAGACTGGCATTACAAGGATAGTAAAACAGAGTATACATACTTCACCTATATAGTTAGAGTTTTTCGATAGCAGTGTCCTTTCAGTTAAATGGTACTTGAAAAACGTAGGTGAGATAACCAGTTTAATCAAGAAATTACTTCACTTTATAAACAAAAACGGCAACGTGAGTTGCCGTTTAATAGCTTTAAAATGCTGATTTAGTTACTGACTAAGGTGTATAGTAAATCGGCGAGTTAGGGCCTACTGGTAAGCCAAAACCAAATACCCAAACATAAAACAGAGCAACCCAACCAACAAAGAAGAACATACTGTAAGGAAGCATGGTTGCCACTAGCGTACCAATACCCATATCTTTTTTGTATTTAGTTGCAACTGCGAGTATGAGACCGAAATAACTCATCATAGGTGTGATCAAGTTAGTTACTGAGTCACCAATACGATATGCCGCTTGGATTGTTTCTGGCGCATAACCTATTAGCATCAACATAGGTACAAATATTGGCGCAGTCACAGCCCATTGAGCAGACGATGATCCTAGGCTTAAGTTCACTAATGCACACATAAAGATAAACAGTACAAAGACCTCTGGGCCAGTTAGATTTAGCGCTTGAAGAAGTGCTGCGCCATTAATTGCTAAAATAGTACCAAGGTTAGTCCATTTAAAGAAAGCAACGAACTGAGCCGCAAAGAACACAAGCACGATGTACATGCCCATAGAGCCCATAGATTTACTCATGGCATCAATGACATCGCGGTCATTCTTCATGGTACCGACAACACGACCATATACGAAGCCAGGGATCGCAAAGGTAACAAAAATGAATACTACGATACCTTTTAAGAAAGGGGAACCTGCAACTGCACCCGTTTCAGGGTGACGCAAAATCCCATTCTCAGGGACAATTGTAAGCGCTAATAGCGAAGCAACAACCAGCAATGAAACACCTGCCCACCTTAAACCAGATTTTTCTTTAGTGGTAAGTTTTTCAATATTGTTTTCACTCAGATCTATACTTGCCTCATCTGGGTTATATTTACCGAGTCGTGGCTCAACGATTTTTTCTGTAACTAAAGTACCAACAATGGCAATTAGGAATACTGAGATCATCATGAAGTACCAGTTCGCCTCAGGGCCGACTTCATAAGTTGGGTCAATCATCTGAGCTGCAGGTGTTGTAATACCAGCTAATAGTGGGTCGATAGTACCAAGTAAAAGGTTTGCACTATAACCACCAGATACACCAGCAAAAGCTGCAGCAAGACCAGCAAGTGGGTGACGACCTAAACTATGGAAGATCATTGCAGCTAACGGAATTAGAACAACATAACCTAATTCAGATGCTGTATTTGATAAGATTGCGGCGAAAACAACCATGAATGTAACTAGGCGCTTTGAAGCACCCATCACCATACCGCGCATCGCTGCAGAAAGCATACCTGAGTGCTCAGCAACACTTACACCCAGGAGTGCAACCAACACAGTTCCTAATGGTGCGAAGCCTGTGAAGTTAGTTACAAGCCCTGTAACGATACGCTGTAGACCTTCAGCGCTTAAAAGGCTGACTACCTCGATGACCCCATCAGGATCTCGTCCTTTAGCGCCTTCAGGGCGAGGGTCAATGGCGCTTAAACCAAACCAATCTGCTATACCACTGAAAATAACGATGGCAATACAAAACATAGCAAATAGCGTGATAGGGTGGGGTAACAAATTACCTAAAAATTCAACAGTTGCTAAAAAGCGATTAAACAAACCCTGTGGTTTTTGTTCTGTTGATTGTTGATTTTCAGGCTTTGTCTCAACTGCGTTCGACATAATGAAAAATACTCAATACCAAAATTGCCGCATAACCTACCACTTTTTTAATTTGAAATCATTTTTTTACTGTTAATTCACAGTAAAAACAGGACAAACACCATGACGAAAACCTGACAATTTGGCAATATAAAGCGAACTTGACATTTACTTTATTTGATATGCACATTCACTTTCTCGGCACTTCATCAGGTGTACCTAGCCAAACTAGAAATACATCGTCCACAGCAATTTCATTCGATAAAACAAAATCATGGATTATGGTTGATTGTGGCGAGGCAACACAGCATCAACTACTAAAATTTCCTCTGTCTTTTTTTCATTTAGATGCGATCTGTATTAGCCATGTACATGGAGACCACTGTTATGGTTTGCCTGGGTTATTGTCGTCTATGTCGATGAATGGAAAAAAATCAGCTGTTCACCTAATTGCGCCCAAAGAAGTAATTGCATGGTTGCACGCAACTTTTCATATGTCTGATACCAGACTCTCCTTCGATTTAATCACGCATGATATTAGTGAAATGAAAGATTCAGCTGATTTCAATTTTTGTTCTATTGAAGTCATACCCTTAAAGCACAGAGTTCCCAGCTTTGGATTTAAGGTTTCTGAAAAACTGATCCCAAAAAAGCTCAAAATTGAAAAGCTAGCAAAAGCCGGCATTAAAAGTGGCCCTCATTACAATAAATTGCAAAAAGGAGAAGATGTTTTATTTGGTTCAGAGCATCTTTTAAGTAAAGACTACACATATCAAAGCTGGCAAACGCGTCGAGTCATCGTTTGTGGAGATAATGAAAAACCGGCGCTTGTTTCTGGTTGGTGTTTTGACATTGACGTGCTAGTGCATGAATCAACGTTTACTCACAACGATCTTTATAAAGTGGGTTTTCATACTGGCCATTCAGATGCTAAAAGAGTTGCAGAATTTGCTCAGTTGCAGCAAATCCCAACATTAATTCTAAGTCATTTTAGTGTCCGGTATCATGGAGAACATGGACTTGAAAATCTAAGGCGTGAAGCTGCACACTACTATTCGGGTAACCTATTCCTCGCTGAAGACTGTTTTACTTTCTCTATAGAAAAACGAAAGTTGCATATAGCGCACTAATTTTATCTGAAAAATAGCGCATCCTTGACTTTGATATATGCTTAATGCAGATGCAATTTTGTTCAGTGAATATGCCTACTTTAAATATCAAAACACGTATTTTACTGTTTGGGGTAATTTTGAAATATTGGCATATTCGTCAATGGTACTTTTTAGTAACGTTTACTACAGCAGCGCGTTATCTAATGTCAAAGAACAAGAAATCATTCAAATCTTCAAATCTAGCGCTAATAAAATTGACCACACAATCACATTGATGGAACAAAGCGCCTACAATCTAGCACAACACGGCCTTTCTCTTTATCTTGAATACAATAAATCGAATTTTGAAAAGTCAGAGCTAAAAAAGAAGTTTAGTGCCATTTTAGAACAGCACTTTTCTTTTTTTGAACTTGCCTTAGGTGGTGGTGTTTGGTTTGAACCTATGCAAATGTTCAAAGATACAAAATATTTCGGACCTTATGTATATAGAGATGATAAACGTATACTATTTAGCTGGGAGTTAAGTGGTGAGCAGTATGATTATCATAGCCAAGATTGGTATCAGTTAGGCAAACAAGCTGCAGAAAACGTGCTTCCAGTTGTTTGGACACATCCTTATGTTGACGAAGCGGGTAGCTTGGCTCCGATGATGACAGTCGACGCGCCTATTATTTTAACCAATGGCGATATGATTGGTATGGCAACAGTAGATTGGTCATTGGCTGCACTTACTGCATTTTTAGAAACAGTGAAGATTACTAATAACTCTTCACCACTGTTAATCCATAAAGCATCAAATAGAATTATCAGCTTTCCCTTAAAATCAGAGTTGGTGATGCAAACGACACCTGATGAAGCATGGGTTAAGCCACTGTATAGCAGCTCATCAAATACTAAGTTAAATACTTCTAAAAGCTTACCTATAAACGGTAAGCTTTATGACTTGTATTTTCTAGGGACAAAAAGCGGTTTTATATTGGGTTTCTTCAGCCCGCATAAAGACATCGATAAAGAAGTGAGGGCGGTATCTCAAGTCACTTTATTGGGAGGTGCAATTATCGGTATAACTTTCGTTGTCTTAATTATTTTTATCATGAAGCATCTTTTTAAACCTTTTGACCTAGTACTTAGCCAAATTAAAGGCTCAATCAAACACAGTGCAAGATAAAGTAACCGTTCAAAACATCTTCTTATGAAGAACAAAACGAATTCACGCCAATTATTACTGAGTTAAATTTTGTCTATCAGCAAGTCAACACACATATAGCAGAAATTTATCAAGCTAACACAGCGCTTACTAAGACACAAAGTGAGTTAGATAAGCTCAACCTTGACCTAGAGCTTAAAGTCGAAACGCGTATAGATGAACTTAATTACAAAACTGAAGAAGCGTTAAAGGCACTTTCTGATTTGCAAACTATACAAAAAAAATTGCTTGAACAAGAAAAGCATTCGTCACTCGGACGATTGATTGCTGGGATAGCGCATGAAATTAATACTCCTGTTGGCGTTGCCATCACAGCTGCATCATTTGTTGAAGATGAAGTGATACATCTAGAAGAAAAGCTGCAATCATGTCAGTTAACTAAACATCAATTGGTTAAAGTCATTTCTGATTTTAAAGAAGGCTGCTTTATTCTTAAAAGTAATTTACATAGAACTGCTGAATTGGTAGCCAGCTTTAAACAAGTCTCTGTGGACCAATCTTCAGAGTTGCAAAGATTGATAGAGCTAATACTTATTTAGAAGATGTGATCCGTAAATTAAAACCAAGGTTTAAAAGCTCATCTCATAAGGTTTACCTTGAACCTAACCCAGTTGAAATTAAAGTACTTTGTAGCCCAGGTGCAATTTCACAAGTTATAACAAATATAATAGAAAATGCGCTAGTTCATGCATTTGGAAAACACGAGTCTGGTGAAGTTAATGTTTTACTGTCTCAATCAGGCAATGAAGTCAGTATTTTGATTTCAGACAATGGAAAAGGTATGCCTAGTGATGTGCTAGAGTGTATTTTTAATCCGTTTTTTACTACGAATAGAGATAATGGTGGAAGTAGTTTAGGTATGCACTTGGTCTATAACATTATTTCTCAGCAATTAAACGGGACGATTAATTGTTCGAGTATTGTTGGCAAGGGAACTCAATTTATCATCAAGTTCCCAATAAACTAAACGAATTAACGAGCGTTTGTGCTTTCGAAGATTTTGTCAGCAGACGCCGCAACAAATCCAGTATAGATTTTACCATCTGGTTTGTTGTAACGCAGTGCAAACTCATAGAAACAGCTTGGAATTGCAAACTCACCATCAGAGAATACAACATTTGCGTGATCGGCCAATGTAGATGATTGCTCTAATAGCACTTCTGGTGACCCTTTGATTTCACCACCTGAAGCATTCAATTCAAAACCAGCATCTTTTAAAGATGTATTTACCGCTTCGATAGTCTCAAAGTTCGCGAGGTGATTAATGCTTACAGTGAAGTGATTAGCACGGTATCCCCATGCAGACATCCAAGCAGCATATTCACTTTCTTCAAGTAAAGCTTTGTAGGTTTCATTACTTACTTGCCAATGCGTGCCTGAGTATAAGAAATTATCTGCAGTTACAGCACCTTCATCAATTTGATCGACCATTTCTTTAACAATTTTCTGTAAAGACTCAGAGCACTTTTCAACAAGTAATTCAGAGATGAATACTTTAGGTTTAGTTGGATCTGAATGCTCGAAGTGTTTTGCGTATAGTTTTTTTGCTTCGAAATGGTATTCACCACATTCTTTGTAACCAACCGCTAGAAAATGCGCAGCAAGCTTTTCTAAGCCTACTTTTTCTATGTTAAAAGTACGAAGTGCAATATGATCGTTAATAACGTCAGACTGCTGCGTAGAGCCTAGTAGCTCATGAACTTTAATTGCTGAAGGTGTAACTTCTAAATAGTTAGACCAAAGGTTATCAAATAGTGTGTCAACATTGTTGTGCATAATGGTTCCTTAATTTGACGGCTTAGCCGCTCAGTTTATGTATCGATTAAGCACGACACATAATCTCATACCAATTTTAATTAGTTATTTGCGTCTTAAAGTGCAAAAATTCTTACTGTATCGCCATTTTTTAGGCTAAGTGCTTCAGCTTCTTCACGAGCAATTGTGAGTAGTAACTCTTTTTTGTCTAACAGTACGTTATCTGTGAACACGGCTTTAAAATCAGAGAGCTTTTGATTCGAAATGGCATAGGTTTGTTCACAGTTGACAGAGTCGACTATTTTCACAGGAACAATATAAGACTCTTGAACGGTTCTGATATTGTCTAGTTTTGCTTCTATTGTTGGGCCAGCGTCAAATAAATCTACATAACCTCTATGCTCAAACCCTTCTTTTTGAAGGAGTCTAAGTGCAGGCTTAGTTTTTTCATGTACATGACCGATAACTGCTTGAGCCTCATCACTTAGTAAGTTCGCGTAAATAGGGTACTTAGGCATTAGTTCGCTGATAAATACCTTGTCACCTAAACCAACCAAATGGTCTGCTTGAGGAAATTCAATTGAAAAGAAGTGCTCTTGCAACCATTGCCAAAAAGGAGAATGGCCTTGAGCGTCACTTACTCCGCGCATTTCTGCAATTACAGTATCACTAAAACGACTACTTTGATCTGCCATAAAAGCAAAACGAATACGGCTTAAAAACCGACCAGCAAGACCTTTGCGGTATTGTTCGCGTAAAAACAAAGTACAGATTTCTGAGCAACCCGTATAGTCATTACACATACTCAATATTTCAACAGTGTTATACACGTTTAATGTACTTGAATGGTGAACCGTTTTACCTAAGTGATAGTGGTAAAGTGGAACTTGTGTTCCAACTGCAGCTTCAATCGCAGTTGTGCCAACAATTTCATTAGTCTTTGTATCTTCTAATACAAACAAATATCCTTCATCAAAAGGTGTCTCAACATGTTTTGAGAAACTATTTTCAGAACGTGAAATTTTATCTTGTAGTAGGTTGTCATCAACAGGCAAAGACGTGAAGCCATGACCAGACTCTATTGCTATTTGCTTTAAAGCCGCAAAGTCAGTGTTTTTTATTGGTCTTAAGATTTGCATATTAAAATGAGGGGCCAATAGACCCCAATCCTATTTTAGCCGTTTACAACATCTGCAACTGCAAGCTCAAAACGAGCAAGACCTGCTTTAATATCGTCTTCTTCGATCACAAGTGAAGGCGTGAAGCGAACGACATTAGTACCAGCTACAAGTGTCATTAGTCCATGTTTCATACTCGCAACTAAGAAGTCACGTGCACGACCTTCAAACTGCTCATTTAAAACCGCACCTAACAGTAAACCTTTACCACGGATTTCACTGAATACATTGTATTTTGTGTTAATGGCTTCTAGCAGTTCACGGAACATTGCTTCTTTTTGCTGAACACCAGCTAGAACAGACTCGGTATTTACTGTATCAAATGCAGCTTCAGCGACAGCACATGCTAATGGGTTACCGCCATAGGTTGAACCGTGAGTACCAATTTTAAGGTGTTTAGCAATATCAGTTGTTGTGATCATTGCACCTATTGGAAAACCACCGCCAAGTGCTTTGGCTGTTGTTAAAATATCAGGCGTTACATTTAAGCCTTGGTATGCATACAGATGACCCGTACGTCCTACGCCAGTTTGCACTTCATCAAAAATTAGCAATGCATTGTGCTGATCACATAATGCTCTTACACCTTCAGCAAATTCTTGCGTCGGAGAGATAATACCGCCTTCACCTTGAAGCGGTTCCATCATAACTGCACATGTATTGTCATCAATCAGTGACTTTAATGTTTCTAAATCGTTGTAATCACAATGAACGATATCAGCAGGTTTAGGGCCAAAGCCGTCAGAGTAAGCAGCTTGACCACCTACAGTAACAGTGAAGAAAGTACGACCGTGGAAGCCTTTGTTGAAAGCAATAATTTTCGACTTGTGCTCACCAAAGTTATCAAGTGCAAAACGGCGAGCAAGTTTAAGTGCGGCTTCGTTTGCTTCTGCGCCTGAGTTTGCAAAATAAACTTTATCAGCGAATGTTGCATCAGTGATTTTTTTTGCAAGTCTAAGCGCAGGTTCATTAGTCATTACATTTGATAAATGCCAAATTTTTTCACCTTGCTCTTTCAAAGCATTCACAAGGTTAGGGTGACTATGACCTAAACAGTTCACAGCGATGCCACCTGCGAAATCGATGTACTCATCACCTTTTTGATCCCACACTCGTGATCCTTTACCTTTTACAGGGATAATTTCTGAAGGGTTATAGTTTGGCACCATGACGTGGTCAAAAAGTTCGCGGTTTACTTGCATAATACTGCCTCTAATGAATCTGTTTAATAATTCTTCTTTGACTTTAAAGTCGTTGTTTTAAACATTATGTATCTCATTTATGTAAATTTGCAGTGTAAAGATTTTCAAATTGATAGATAATTAAGTCAAATCAACCTGGAAATTGGTCATTATGATTAAAACACAAGATGAAAAACTCATAGCTTTGTTACGAAAGAATGCGCGAATTAGTATTTCAGATTTAGCTAGAGAGCTAGGACTATCTCGATCAACTGTACAGAATAGACTTTTAAGATTGGAGCATAGCGGGATAATTCAGGGTTATAGTGTCGAGTTTGGAGAGCAATATTTAGCTGGCCTTGTAGCGGCGCATGTTTCAATCAAAGTTAAACAAAAACTAACAACACAGACGACAGTAGCATTAAAACATCATAATAATGTGACATCACTATATGCAATAAGTGGAGAATACGACATGATTGCAATTGTTGAAGCCCAGAGTTTACAACAGTTAAGTAGCATTCTTGATGATATAGGTGATTTAGACGGAGTAGAACGTACGAACTCTTCCGTTATTTTAGAGACAAAATTTAAACGCTAGGTTTTTTGCCCTTCAGGTAACCAAACACTCGTTCCAGTTGTTGCAATATGGTTTACATTACCGGTCAGAACTTTTGAGCCTACATTATATGATGTTTCAGGCCGGCTGACCAAATAGCCTTGTACGCAACGGATCCCAAGGTCTTTTACAAGTTCAAATTGCTCTAATTGTTCCACGCCCTCAGCAACTATTTTAAGACCAAGCTGATGGCCCAATTCACTAATTGAATTCAATATTTTTAAATATTTCGGATTCTCATTAGCCTGAGTGATAAACAGTCTGTCTATTTTGATGACATCAATGGGTAAGTCAGCTAGCGTACTAAGAGAGCTAAAGCCAGTACCAAAATCATCTATTGCAATACTGATCCCTGCTTTACGACAGGTTTCTAATTGTTGGATAATTTCTTCACTGGCTGTAATAAGTGTAGACTCGGTGATTTCTAGCATTAAAGCCGTAGGTGGTAGCCCCGTTTTATTCAAGGCTGCAATTACCCAGTTATATATATCTCTATGCTTTAATTGAATACCAGAAACATTTACAGAGATTTTAACTTTTTTCATACCAGCATTATGCCATGCGGTCATTTGCCGGCATGATTCAAGTAAAATCCAATCTCCAAGTTCTAAGATTAAGTTCGACTCTTCAGCAATTGGTATAAACTCTGATGGGGGTATTAACCCTTCAATTGGGTGTTGCCAACGTATTAAGGCTTCAAAGTAATCAATGGCACAATCTTCTACATGCACAATCGGTTGAAAAGACATATTAAAACTATTTGATGTAATGGCTAACCTTAACTCTTCGAGTAAATAGTGATATCTACGAATTTTATTCCCCATCTCAGGTGAGTAAACTCTGAAAATACCTCGACCATCTGTTTTAGCTCTATACATGGCTACATCTGACATCTGTAATAGTGCATGGGGCTGCGATGCGCTTTCTGGGTAAGAAGCGATACCGATACTGGCCCCGATTTTGACTAGCTTATTCCCAAGCACGAAATCTCGTTCAATTTCAGCTAATATGGCTTGGGCTAATTCAGTGCAAAAAGCAGGGTCACGAATATCAGGTACGAAGATAGAAAACTCATCTCCACCTAGTCGTGAAAGGTTTTGTTCAATACCATTGTGAGGGTGCGAATCTTGTATTTTAAATTGTCGAACAATATCTTTAAGTCGATTAGCAACTTGTATGAGGATTTCATCACCAAAGCTATGCCCAAACGAATCATTAACTTGTTTAAAGCCATCTAAATCAATAAATAATAAACCACATCTAAGCTTATTTTGCTCTGCGAGTTTTAACTGCTTCTCTATATGTTCTATATATGCATGGCGATCAATTAGTTGTGTAAGTTTATCCTGGTAGACATGATGATCAGATTGTTGTTGAATTTGGCCTATTTGTTCATTAATCAAACTGAGAGATTGGCTGATTTGAGCAGCAGTTGAGGCATAATTTAGGGCTTTTGTTTCAATATTGAAGCGAAGTAATAATTCGTTAATCTCAGAATTTATGCTGTCTAATGTCTGTTTTTGTCTGTGTTTTTCTTTTTGATTTCTGGCAAAGCTACTAATGACTATTATCGAAAGTAGGATTGTGATAAGCGCATAAGGAGACAAAATACTTTCTATAAATGCTTTTTTTGTATCTATCACATATAGAGTGTTATTTCGCTTAACTAATACTGAAGTCCCTGTGTCTGTCTCTATAAATTCTTGAGAAGGTAAAATGAAACGAAACCAAGGATAGCTTGGCTTTAAAATGCTTGTTTCTGATAGGGGTACCTTGCTGTCGCTATTATTAGAAATATCAATTAGAGATTTAGTGAAAAGCAGATTGAATACAAACCCAAAAATTATCACACTAAGTATAATGAGTCCTTGTAATTTAAGCTTTTTTAACATAAATGTTAGTTCCAGCAATTCCCGTGCAAAGAATCGATATTAAGCATAAATTTTATCACAATTATGGCATTTTTAAAAATAACATTTTAAAAATTTTATTTAAGTAAGCAAAACTGAATAAAATTTGATTAGTTATTTAAGAATATTCACTTTACACCTTTTGATTGATGGTCTAATTTTAAATTCTCTCTCACACATACCGCTCAACTTTAAGTTGAATTTGTTTAACACGCGCATTTTCTTGCGCAATTTAGGCTGGATTTGTCACATAAGATAAACATTCAGTTGATTTAATAAGCAAATTAGTCAACAACCTGAAATGCAGTTTATTTCAGAAGCAAGAACTTATGCGTAAATCCTTTAGGAATAAGGCAAGGCAATGCTAAATAAGCGATTTTTCAAGACAAAAGAAGAAGCTGAAATAACCTTCGAGTGTGATTATAAAGATGCAGATAAAATAGAACTTGTTGCGGAGTTCAATGACTGGCGACCTGTTGAGATGCAATTTATAAAATCTCGCCAAATATTTAAAAGTAAATGTCGGCTTCCAACAAACAAAGAATTTCAATTCCGCTACTTAGTTAACGGTGTCATTTGGGAGAATGATAATCAAGCTGATGGATATACAAAAAACGGATTTGGGTCAGAGAATAGTTTAGTGTCTACCATAAAGGAATTTGGTAAACAGAATGAATGCATTTGAACAGCTTTGCTACCTTTACGGTATAGGTGCAGAGTTTACAAAATATACCGGCGAAACAGTTCGATTTTCTAAAGAGACAAGAGAGTCGGCATTAAAAGCTTGTAATGTTGACTTTTCTTCTGATCAAAAGATCTCTTCTTTAAATTATCAGTTAGATGTAAAACCATGGCAGTCAATTGTTCAAGAAGTGAGTATTTTGAATGAAATAGATCCATGTTTGACTGTCAGGATAGCCGACGTTGATATTAGTTTCTTCGTACAATTGCAAATTAAAGAGTTTGATATCGCAATAGAGTTATCATTGAGTGATGGTGAAATCTCAGGTGAATATATTGATGACTCTGTAAGATATATAGAATTGCAGCTAAAATTAAATCTAAAACTACCTGTTGGTTATCACAAGGCATCTATTCAATTTAAAGGTAATTGCTTTACTACTGAAATATGGGTAACACCAAATAAAGCTAAGCCATTTAATGATGCTAAGCAAACAGGGTTAAATGTTCAATTATACACCTTATCATCAGAGCAAAATTATGGCATTGGTGATTTTGGTGATTTAAAGACCTTAATTAAATCGTCCGCAAGCTCAGATTTTGACTTTATACTGCTCAATCCACTTCACCTACTTTTTGAGAATGAACCTCAAAGGGCAAGCCCATATAGTCCAAGTCATCGAGGCTTAATTAACCCGCTATACATTTCAATTTTTGAATGCACTAAACAGGCTGCATTCTCAAAAATTAATAGTGAGCACATTTCTGCTCTTGAAATATTGAAGCAAGAAAAACAACAGCAATTCATTAATTATCAATTGGTATCTGAAACCAAATATAAACTCCTCAAATCGTTATATAGGCATTTTAAACATTATGCTGATGCCGAACTGCAGAGAAAGTTTCGTCTTTACTGTCAAGTTAATAGTAATTTGCTTAGCTGCTTAAAAGATGATGAAAGGGCTAAATTCTGGCAATGGGTAGCTAATATGCAATTAGCTAGTTGTCAGCAGCTGTGCTTACAGTCAGGTATGACAATTGGCCTTATCAATGATTTAGCCGTTGGCTGTGCAAAAGATGGTTTAGAATTTCAGTCAAACGAAGGTATGTTCACTCAAGATGCCGAAATAGGTGCTCCACCGGATCCATGGGCTGAAGCTGGTCAAAATTGGGGACTACCTTCATTAGACCCCAAAAAAGTATCGAAAGATAACTTTGCATATTTCAAACATCTTATTAAAGCGAATATGCAAAAATTCGGCGCTTTACGTATTGATCATGTAATGAACATAAGACGTCTTTGGTGGTGCTTTAAAGTCAATGAATCACCAAGTGGTTGTTATGTTTATTATCCATTTGAGCATCTTTTGGCTGTGTTGAAAATTGAGTCGCACCTAAATAACTGTAGCTTAATAGGTGAAGATTTAGGTGTTGTTCCCCCTGAGGTAACTTTGGCACTTGAGCAATCTGATATTTATGGAAATACCTTATTTTATTTTGAAAAATCTTGCTCTGGTGATTTTAAACATGGAAATGAATATCGTAATTCCTGCATGCTGATGCTTTCTAACCATGATGTACCCCCATTTAAAGCATGGTGGAATTATGATGATATTGAACTCAAAAATCGGTTAAAACTTAATGAGAACAATGATGTTAACACTCTAAAATCTGAACGAAATATCGAAAAACATAGAGTCATAGAGTGGGTTAATAAATCTAATATTTCATTCAATTCTTCGGCTGAAAAGGTTTACATAGAACTCGTTAAAACGCTAGCTCAAACACCACCCAAGTTATTTAGTTTGAATTATGATGATTTGGCATTTCAAACTTTCCCAGTAAATATTCCTGGTACTAATACTGAATATTCTAATTGGCGGCGAAGAGTCCTTTCGCCAATAGATGCTGTTCTTTCGCAACAAAAAGACTTGTTGAGCGAAATAAACGATTTAAGGAAATACAATGATTGATTCCATCACTTACTCTCAGTCTAATTATTCTTCAGAGGTTGAAGCTTTAAATAAAGGTCGCTTTAGCGACCCATTCTCATTTTTAGGTCCTCACTTACTTGATGATAATCAATATATTGTTAGAGCTTATGTTCATGGAGCAAGTCAATTAACTCTAAAACTAGGTCTCAAAAGTTATGTATTAGAAAAAGTATCTGATTCTTATCTTTTCACTACCATTATAAAAAAAACAGAGTTAAATGTTCCTTATACATTAAGTTCAATTTATGAAGACGGAACGCTTGGTGAGTTCATCGACCCTTATCAGTTCCCATCCTTACTTAACAGCCAAGATATGTACCTATTTAATGAAGGGACTTTAGAAAGAGCATATACTTTACTTGGGGCACACTTTATTGATTATAATGGCGTTACAGGTGTTCGATTTAGCGTATGGGCGCCGAATGCGCAATCAGTTTCTGTGATTGGTGAATTTAACCATTGGATGGCAAATCAATATTTTATGCGCAAGCATCCATCCAGCGGGATCTGGGAGATTTTTATTCCAGATTTACACGCAGACCAATGCTATAAATATGCAATTTTTGACTGCCATGGAAACAAGATAGAAAAAGCGGATCCTTTTGCATTCAAAACACAACAATCTCCAGGCACTTCTTCTGTAATTCAGGCTAAGATCCCTAAAGTTGAAATTTTAAATAATTCACAACATTCGACTATTAACCGTGTAGATGCCCCAATCACAATTTATGAGGTGCATCTTGGCTCATGGAAACGAAGAGCTGAAGAGGATGAGCGTTACCTTACTTACAGAGAGCTTGCAGATGATTTAGTTTCGCACGTAAAAGTATTAGGCTTTTCTCATATACAATTAATGCCAATTAGTGAATATCCATTTGATGGTTCTTGGGGTTATCAACCCGTTGGTTTGTTTTCACCTTCTAGCCGTTTCGGCTCAATCGATGACTTTGTCTATTTTATAGAGGCTTGTAAACAAGCAGGCTTAGGTATTTTGTTAGATTGGGTACCTGGTCACTTTCCTTCTGATCCACATGGACTGCATTGCTTTGATGGTACCCATTTATATGAGCATGCAGACACTAGACAAGGCTTTCACCCTGATTGGAATACCTATATTTATAATTATAGTCGACCTGAAGTACAGTCATATTTATTGTCTAATGCAATCTACTGGTTAGAGCAATATCAATTAGATGGTTTGAGAGTAGATGCCGTTGCTTCAATGCTTTATCTAGACTACAGCCGCGAAGAAGGGCAATGGGTGCCTAACCATTTAGGTGGGCGAGAAAATTTTGATGCAATAAACCTTTTACAAAAAGTTAATACCCGTAGTTATGCTAAAAATGACCGTATTATGATGGTTGCCGAAGAATCTACAGCTTGGCCTGGAGTAACCAATACAGTTGACCAAAATGGTCTAGGCTTTGGTTTTAAGTGGAATATGGGGTGGATGAATGACACGTTAAATTTCATGAAGCGCGAACCTGTTCATAGGCAATTCCATCATCATGAAATGACATTTTCGATGGCTTATGCATATTCAGAAAACTACATTTTACCATTAAGCCATGATGAAGTCGTACATGGAAAAGGCTCTTTACTTTCTAAAATGCCAGGTGATGACTGGCAGCAATTTGCCAATTTAAGAGCTTATTATGCATTTATGTATGCCCACCCTGGAAAAAAATTGCTCTTTATGGGGTCTGAGTTGGCACCAAGGGATGAATGGGATCATAATAAAGGATTAGATTGGTCGCTTTTAAACTCAGAAGCACATTCCGGTATTTATAAGTCAATCAAGTCTCTTAACCATATTTACAAGTCTACTCCTGCATTATATGAACTGGATCAAGATCCAAGCGGGTTTAGATGGATTGATAGTGATAACAGTAAACAAAGCATTCTTAGCTTCATCCGATATGCCGAGCAAAGCAAAAGCCATCTAGTCGTAATTGCGCACTTTACTGAGCATGTGCATCATCAATTTAGAGTGGGTGTTCCTGAAAGAGGTGTTTACCAAGTTATTTTAAATACGGATGATAATGAATACTGGGGTAGTGGTGTCTCTGCAGTTGCTCACTTGCAGCAACTCATCGAAACTCAAAATAAGCCTAGTCATGGTTTTGAACAAAGTATCGAAATCACAATCCCTCCACTTTCGACTCTTTACCTTAGCTACGTAACAGGTTAACTATGTTAAAAGTCTCTAAGGGAAGTGCCTTACCATTAGGCAGCGAAGCTTTAGGCACTGGTGTTAACTTTTCTGTTTATGCGCCTGACGCTTCAGCCGTTTTACTATGTATATATGATGAATCGGGTTATACAGAAACTGATCGTGTAGCTATGTATAAATGTGAAGGCGGAATTTGGTCTTTATATGTTGAAGGCATCTCAAAAGGAGCATTATACGGTTATCGTGTAGACGGTGATTATGATTTAAATTCAGGTAAGCTTCATAATATTAATAAGCTTCTTTTAGATCCTTATGCAAAGGACTTCAATGGCGAGTTTGTTTGGAGTGAGAGGCATTTCTGCCATTTACCAGCAGGCACTTTAAATGTAGCTGACAATGCCTTTGATATTCCTAAATCAAAAGTTGCTAATCTATCAAAATATAATGGTAAAAGACCCTTTATTCCCTGGCAGGACACGCTTATATATGAATGCCATGTAAAAGGTAGTACTTATTTAAATAACAATATATCAAAGGAACATAGGGGGAAATTTCTAGGTATTTGTTCTCCCGAATTTATCAAGCACTTAAAAAAATTAGGTGTAACCACAGTTGAACTACTACCTGTTCAAAGTTTTATAAGTGAGCAATTTCTTACTACTAAGGGGTTAAAAAACTATTGGGGTTACAATACTTTTAATTTCTTTGTTCCTCACAAAGACTACCTTGTAAATAACGATGTCTCAGAGTTTCAACAGATGGTTGAAATACTTCATAAATCTGATATCGAGGTCATCTTAGATGTTGTTTTTAACCATACAGCTGAAGCAGGGGTAGAGGGGCCGACATTATCACTGAAAGGCTTCAACAATCCAGGATACTATCGCTTAGTCGATGGCACGAGCGAATACATCAATGATACTGGCTGCGGTAACACTATAAACATTGATGACCCATTTTGTTTGAAACTTATATTAGATAGCTTAAGGCATTGGGTAGATTATTACGGTGTCGATGGGTTTAGGTTTGATCTAGCAAGTATTTTGGGAAGGACAAAAGGTGGGTTTACGCAATTTCATAGTTTTTTCCAAGCTATTCATCAGGACCCAATCTTAAGTCGTTGTAAACTTATAGCTGAGCCGTGGGATATAGGGCCTGGAGGGTATCAATTAGGTGCGTTTCCACCTCCATGGAGAGAGTGGAATGATAAATTTCGCGACATAGTAAGACAATTTTGGCAAGGTGAATATCACGTACTACCTGAATTAGCAAGACGAATACATGGCTCTAATGATTTGTTTGAACATAATCGCCGTGGCCCACTTAACTCTGTTAATTTTATTACTAGCCATGACGGGTTCACTTTATATGATTGGGTCAGCTATGAAGCCAAGAGTAACTTCCAAAATGGAGAAAATAATCAGGATGGTCATAACGAAAACTATAGCTTTAATTGTGGTTGTGAAGGCCTGACTGATAGCTCAAAAATAAATGCGCTAAGGTTAAAAAATCAAAAAAACGCACTGATAACACAATTTTTTTCTTGCGGATTACCCATGTTATGTGGGGGGACCGAACTGTCTCACTCACAATCAGGAAATAATAACGCATATTGTCAAGATAATGAGATCAGCTGGTTAAACTGGGAAAAACCTGAAGCCAAGGTTTTAACCCAATTCATATCTAATTTAGTCAAGATCCGAAACAAATTTGCAATCTATAAACATCCTTATTTTGTCCATCAGGATGATAATCATTTTGCAATTAATTGGTTCGATGAAAATGCACATCCTATGGACCCAACTAAATGGCATGACAGTAATTCTCAATTTTTAATGTGTAAATTAGATGATTACAGTCAAAAAGATTCGTTACTTTTAATACTAAATGCCAACAAAACATCTATTAATGTGACTTTACCTATTAGTACATATCCTTGGACATTAGAAATAACTTCAGAACCATCGATTAAACCAATCCAACCTGAACAATCAATTGAGATATCGGCCCAATCCAGTTGGGTATTTTCTATCAACTTTGAAGGATTAGAAAATGAGTAATAAATCAACAAAGATTCACAAGTCTGAGCCAAAAAACACTTTGCTAACTGATTTAAATGATGACCTGAACCGTCATTTTTATTACACACTGGGCAGGGATAAAACTGAAGGGTCACGGTTGTATCTTTACCATGCTCTCGCATTAACCATTAGAGATAGACTTGTCGCTAAGTGCCGAACAACAAATGAACAGCGGGCTAAACAGAAAACTAAAAAAGCGGCTTATATTTCACTTGAATTTTTAATGGGGCGAGCATTAGGTAACGCCATTCTCAATTTAGATCTAGAGCAAGAAGTAAATAAAGCGCTTAAACAGTATAGTGTAGAACTTGAAAACGTGAGTAATGCTGAACACGACGCAGGCCTAGGTAATGGTGGTTTGGGACGTTTGGCAGCTTGTTTTCTTGATAGCTGTGCAAGTTTATCTTTACCTGTAGTTGGATATGGTATTCGTTACGAATATGGCATGTTTAATCAATCTATACAAAACGGCTATCAAATTGAGCAACCAGATAACTGGTTACGAGAAGGACACCCTTGGGAATTAAGTGCGCCAGAGCAGTCCAAGCGTGTAAAGTTTTTCGGCCATGTTGAGTCGTACACAGATAAAGCAGGTCGAAATCATCGAGTGTGGGTAAATACACAGGATGTGCTCGCTGTTCCTTATGATGTGCCAATTCCAGGCTATAAAAATGACGTAGTTAATACATTGAGACTATGGAAATCAGAAGCAACTGATGAATTCAATCTAAGGGAATTTAATGAAGGTAGTTATTCGGATGCGGTAGCGCAAAAAAATCTTGCAGAGCAAATTTCAATGGTACTTTATCCAAATGATAGTAGTGAAAATGGTAAAGAACTAAGACTAAGGCAACAATACTTTTTAACCAGTGCTAGTTTACAAGATATTATCGATAATTGGATTGCTGAGCATGGAGAAAATTTCGAAGAGTTTTCAGATTTCAATGTGTTCCAATTAAATGATACGCACCCAAGTATTGCCGTGGCTGAATTAATGAGATTACTTGTTGATGATCATGAAATGGAATGGGATAAAGCCTGGGAAATCACAACCTCCACGATGGCATACACTAATCATACACTGCTACCAGAAGCATTAGAGAGATGGTCAGTGCCCCTTTTTGAGCGATTATTACCACGCTTATTAGAAATTATTTATGAGATCAACGCCCGATTTTTGGGTGAAGTTGCAACAAAGTGGCCTGGAGACAGCGATAAACAAAGAGAGCTGTCTTTAATTGAAGAGGGAGACGTGCCACAGATCAGAATGGCATATTTGGCCATTGTGGGTAGCTTCTCGGTAAACGGCGTCGCTGCACTACATACTGAACTACTTAAAAGTGGCTTGTTTAATACCTTTTATAAATTATGGCCTGAGAAATTCAATAACAAAACAAACGGCGTTACACCGCGAAGGTGGCTAGCGCATTGTAATCCTAATCTAAAATCCTTGATTTCAAACTATATAGGAACAAAGTGGGTTTCAAACTTTGACAATATAAAATCTTTAAGACGTTTTTATGATGATAAAGAATTTCAAGACAAGTGGTATGCAGTAAAAAAATCAAATAAAGAGCAACTTGTAGATTTAGTAAAGCAGCATTGTGATGTCGAGTTCGATACTAACATGCTATTCGATGTTCAAGTTAAACGTATTCATGAATATAAACGTCAATTGCTTAATATTTTACATGTCATCCATCTCTACATTCAAATTTGTAAAGGCAATACTGAGAATATGACTCCTCGTTGTGTGTTGATTGGTGGTAAAGCTGCACCGGGTTATCACATGGCTAAACAAATTATTAAATTAATCAATAATGTTGCAGAAGTAATAAATAAAGATGACAGAGCTAAGCCCTACTTAAGGGTTGCCTTTTTGCCGAATTATAATGTCACTGCAATGGAAACAATCTGTCCAGCAACAGACCTATCTGAACAAATATCTACTGCTGGTAAAGAAGCTTCTGGCACAGGGAATATGAAGTTCATGATGAATGGTGCAATTACCATAGGTACTTTAGACGGTGCAAATATAGAAATTCTAGAAAGCGTAGGTAAAGATAACTTTTTCTTATTTGGTGCTACAACAGAAGAGATTCATAGTATCCGTAATAATTATGACCCTATTAGTATTATTAATAACAGTGAAAACTTATCAGCAGTATTCAAACTTATTGAAAGTGGTCATTTTAATTTATTTGAGCCCCATATTTTCGATGACATTATAAACGCCGTGAAGTGTCCATCAGACCCTTGGTTAACAGCCTATGATTTTGATAGTTACTGTGATGCACAATCATTAGTATCTAATGCATATCAAGATAAAAAACAATGGTTAAGAATGAGCATATTAAACACGGCTTCCAGTGGAAAATTTTCGAGTGATAGAACAATCGCACAATATAGTGATGAAATCTGGCAATTAAAGTCAGATGCTAAAAAGATTACAGACAAGGAAAAATTGGAGAAGCAACATGCCTAGTTATGAAAATCGTTATATTAGTAATTTAACCAGAGAAACTTACGCTTTAATTTTAGCTGGAGGACGAGGTTCTCGTTTACATGAGCTGACTAACTGGCGAGCTAAACCAGCAGTATACTTTGGTGGTAAACATAGGATCATTGATTTTCCTTTATCAAATTGCATTAATTCAGGGATCAGAAGAGTCGGTATTGCAACTCAATATAAATCTCACTCACTAATTCGTCATGTAAATAGAGCGTGGGGTCACTTTAAAAAAGAGTTAGGCGAATCTGTTGAAATTCTACCAGCGTCACAACGCTATGGTGACGAGTGGTACTGTGGTACAGCGGACGCTGTATTTCAAAATATGGATATTATTCGTCACGAACTGCCTAAGTACGTAATGATCCTTTCAGGTGACCATGTATATAGAATGGACTATGGTGCACTATTAGCTGAACATGTAGAAACGGGTGCTGATATGACAGTATGCTGTATTGAAGTACCATGTGAAGAAGCAGCAAATACATTTGGCGTTATGACTGTTGACGATAATAATCGTGTCAGAAGGTTCGATGAAAAACCCGCTGAGCCTTCGTCAATTCCTGGAAAGGACGGTACATGCTTAGCCTCTATGGGTAACTATGTGTTTAATACTGAATTTTTGTTTGAGCAATTAAGTCGTGATGCTCAAAGAGAAGGGTCAGGTCGAGATTTTGGTCATGACATCATTCCTGCAATTATTGAAGAACACAATGTATTTGCCTTCCCTTTCAGAGAGCCTAATCAAAAAGGGCAAGCTTACTGGAGAGATGTTGGTACGATAGATTCATTTTGGGAAGCCAATATGGAGCTTGTATCGCCAGAACCACAGTTAGATTTATACGACCCAAGTTGGCCTATTTGGACTTATCAAGAACAGTTACCTCCAGCCAAGTTTATATTTGATGATGACACAAGACGTGGAATGGCTGTTGACTCTACTGTTTCTGGTGGTTGCATTATATCAGGCTCAGTTGTACGAAAATCCTTGTTATTCTCAAACGTGCATGTTCATTCTTACTGCACAATTGAAGGGGCTGTGATTTTACCAGGCGTTACAATTGAAAGAAATTGTAAGATCCGTAATGCGATTATTGACAGGAGTTGTCATGTCCCTGAAGGAATAGAAATCGGTTATGACATAAAACAAGATGAAGCCAATGGATTTAGAGTCTCTAAAAAGGGTATTGTTTTAGTGACTAGGGATATGCTTGCTGCATATAAAGAAAAGCAGAAAAAAGATATTGAAAGTAAAAAACTCTCAGTCGTTTAGAAGGCGCTTTATGCATATTTTAATGGTCGGGGCTGAAAATGACCGACTTCCAAACTGTAAAGTAGGGGGCGTTGCGGATGTAATCCGTGACATTCCTTACGCATTAAATGAACTTGGTTTAAATACCTCAGTAATTGTTCCAGATTATGGGCAAGAAAGTTTAAATAGGGAATTTGTAGCAGATATAGCAGTACCTTTTCGTCAACATCTAGAAACTGCGAGTTTATGGCTGGTTGAGCGACATGGTGGTGTAAGTCAGTATGTCGTTTCTCATTCGTTGTTTTCGGAAAATGGTGGTAAAATATACAGTGATGATGGGGCGCATCGTCCTTTTGCAACCGATGCAACTAAGTTTGCTTTTTTCAGTGCTGTTGTTTGTGAAATTATAGAACATCACCTGATTAAAGGGATCGATGTTATTCACCTGCATGATTGGCATGCAGCGGGAGTCGCTGTTTTAGCTAAGTTTAGTCCTCGATTTGTTCATCTTAAAACATTAAAACTTGTTTACACAGTTCACAATTTAGCGCTTCAAGGTATTCGCCCCTTTAATCATGATGATTCGAGTCTAGAGGCTTGGTTTCCAACTTTGAATTATGATGGACATTTAATCTGTGATCATCGTCATCCTCATTGCTATAACCCAATGAGGAGTGCTCTAGTATTGTGCGATGTAATTCATGTTGTTTCACCGACATATAAGCTTGAAGTACAAGAGCCTAGTCGCCCAGATGAGGGGTTTTTCGGAGGCGAAGGTTTAGATCATGATATGCATCAAGCTGCAGAGCAAGGGCGATTATTTGGAATTTTAAACGGCTGCGATTATTCACATAACCAGAAAAAATCTAGCAGTTATGAAGAGTATTTAAATGAAGCTGAAAATTGCCTATTTAAGTGGATGTCAAAATCATTTCAGCTAGAGACAAAACACTATATTGCTCATCAAAGAATAAATTCATGGCGTAATTCTCCCCCTAAACCATTAATTACCAGTATCGGTCGGATCACAAGTCAAAAAGTATTGCTGTTAATTCAAAAATCAAATAACGGTATTGTGTTAGATGACTTGGCGATTAAAGCAGCTGAATATAACAGCAATATTATTATATTAGGCTCAGGTGATTCTTATATAGAATCAAAATTTATGCAGGTAATGGCTCGAAGGGAAAATGTCTTGTTTCTTAATGGTTATGATACGTTACTCGGTGACGAACTATACCCGTTAGGTGATTTGTTTCTTATGCCGAGTTCATTTGAACCCTGTGGGATTAGTCAAATGTTGTCTATGCGTGCCGGTCAACCTTGTTTGGTTCATGGTGTTGGTGGTTTAAAAGATACAGTGGTTCATAACGAATCAGGGTTTATATTTAATGGGAATTCGTTACCAGAACAAGTAAATGCATTGCTTGAAACTTTTGATGATGCTATTAATTTACTATGTAATTCACCGGAACAGTACAAAAAAATCTCTTCTAATTCGTATGAGCAAAGGTTTGAATGGCATCAAATCGCTCAGCAATATCTAGAAAAGCTTTATCAAGTTTAAACCAATTGGCTGTTGTAAGTTAATTTTACATCAGCCAATTGAAGCTATCTTTGCTATAATTTTAGTAAATACTATATTTTTTAGTGCTTTGGTGTGGTTTTATAACTCACTTTTAATGCTATTATATTAGGCGCGAGGCTAAGGTTGATTATAGTAAAGGAGCTTATGCTTGAAAGTTTTTGTTGCAAGACAAGCTATTTTTAATAGGAAGAAGCAAGTTGTGGCGTATGAGCTTCTTTTTAGAGATGGCTCAAGTAATAGTTTTCCTAATATCGCTGAAGATAAAGCAACTGCAAAGCTAATAATAGATAACCAGCTTAACTTAGGTACAAGATACCTTACTTCTGGTAAGAAAGCGCTTATCAATATCGGTCCTGATTCACTAAAGCAAGAGCTCGCAACATTTTTACCTGCCAAAGATGTGATTTTAGAATTGCTAGAAACTATTGAACCGAGTAAAGAGAATTATGAACGAGTGCGCCAGCTTTTCCACCAAAACTATAAACTCGCTTTAGATGACTTTGTCTATGACGATGCTTGGAAACCATTTTTAAAGTTAGTACGGTTGATCAAATTTGATGTTATGCAAAGTCCACTTAATACACTCGGACCTATAATCAACGAGCTAAAAGAAAATAAAAACTTAAAGTTATTAGCAGAAAAAATTGAAACAGAAGAAGAGTATGAAGAAGCTAAAAAAATGGGGTTTCACTTCTTCCAAGGTTATTTTTTCGCAAAACCTCGAGTCATTGAAGAGAGTGATGTAGAGTTTAATTACACTATCGTTATGTTAATTTACACTGAAGTACTTAAACCTAACTTAAATATTTCTAAAATTGCCCAACTATTTTCACAAGATACGGCTCTTGCTTATAAATTATTGCGCTTAATTAATTCTGGTGTGTTTCCAATAAAAAGCAAAATAGAATCTATCAAACAAGCGTTAGTCTATTTAGGGTATGAGCGAACTAAAAAGTTTGTAGGCTTAATCATGACCGCGCATGTAGCAAAAGGTAAACCTACAGAATTAACACGTATGAGTATTGTTCGAGCTCGTTTTTGCGAGTTAATTGGAAACCAAGTAAAACCAAATTCGGGTTCTTCCTGTTTTATGGTTGGTTTATTTTCTTTGTTAGATGCAATACTGGATCGACCTATGGAAAAAGTAGTTGATAAGCTTCCTTTTCCTGAAGAATTGCAAAATGCATTATTAGGTGAAGCAAACTTTCACTTTTATGTTTTAAACATAGTGAAAGCATACGAGACTGGAAGCTGGTGGAAACTTCAAAAAGCTTGTCAATACCTTAATATCTCAGACGACTCTTTACCAGAGTTTCATGCGTCTGCAATTTTATGGGCAGATATGTATAAGGATAAGGCTTTTTAGCTCAAGAGTAACAAGTAATTTGAAGAAAGTTTTAAAGTAATATGTTTCTTTTTAGTTCTTATATCTCATGATAGTTTTGCGATAAAGCAGACAGTTTTGTTTGTTAACCCCTATGTTGTCGACGATCCTTTTTGGCAGAAGGTCCAATCAATTAGTCAACATGCTGCGGAACAATTAGGTTTTGAGATGCAGGTTATTTATGGGGAAGGTAACTGGCATATACAAATTATAGAACTGAAAAAGTATCTTTAGTACCAAAAACAACCTGATTTTGCCATACTTATTCTTTATCCTGGTGGCGCATTTGATACACTTGATACATTAGAAAGGTTTCAAGTTCCTTCTCTCACCTGAGAGCAAATCGTTTCCTGCGAAGAGAAATTACTGATTTCTGAACCTGGCATCAAATTCAAGCATTGGTTAGGTGAGATCTATCACTATAATTATAAGGCTTGTTATTCTCTCGCTAAAGCACTCCATGAAAAAAGCCCATAGCAAAAAATGCACAAAGCAGTCTTGATAAATGGTCATTACGCGGTTCTGAATCGGACATGCGCGCCAAAGGGCATTGGATTACTTCAGAGCTAACAATATAGAAGTTGCTCAGCAGGTTTATGCTTCATGGTCAAAGGAGCAAGCAACTGAGCAAACTAAAGGTTTAATAAATCGTCATAGCAATATATCTATAATTTGGGCTGCATCTGATTTAATGGCGATCAGCGCTCAAGATGCTTGTAATTTTTATTGTTCAGAAAACCAAAAAGTATCTATAGAAAGGTTTGATTGGCTATCACTGAGTTTAGAAAAAATTGCCAGCGGTGAGTTAAATGCCAGTGTTGGCGGGCACTTTATGATGGGGGCTTGGGCATTAGTCAGTCTCTATGACTATCAAAATAAATCCCCTTATTGGTTAAAGCACAAAAATTTATTAATTCCCATGGGGGTTATTAATCAAGATAACGTTAAAAGTTATCAGTGGATGAAAGAAGATCCTAACTGGCGTGTAATAAATTACAAAGTAACAAGCTTAGTCTTAAATAAACAAGATGAATACCAATTAGATTTAATTCCAAAAATTTGGAAGAAAAGCTAGAGTGAAGTTGTCTTATTAATTTAAAATAACATCAATACACAAATATAGAGATGTTATTTTGTCTACAACACGTTTAAATAAATACATTAGTGAAACCGGCTTTTGCTCAAGACGAGAAGCAGATAAACTTATTGATGATGGCCGAATTAAAGTTAATGGTAAAACCCCTGAAATGGGGCTTAAAGTCTCTGATTCTGACGATATTCTTATTGATAACAAACCCTTAAAAGCTAAGCCCAAACGTGTTTATATAGCCTACAATAAGCCGGTAGGAGTAACTTGTACGACAGAGAAGAAAATAAAAAGCAATATCGTAAGCGCTATCAATTATCCTGAACGTATTTTTCCTATCGGGCGCCTAGATAGGCCGTCCGAAGGCCTAATATTCCTCACAAATGAAGGTGATATTGTTAATAAAATCCTTCGGGCTGGCAATAATCATGAAAAAGAATACATTGTTACTGTAGATAAGAGCATTAACAAACGTTTTGTAGATAGAATGGCGGGTGGCCTGCCAATTTTAGATACGGTCACTAAAAAGTGTTTTGTAAAACAAACAGGCGATAAAAAATTTACGATTGTTTTAACACAAGGGTTAAATAGACAGATCCGTAGGATGTGTGAATATCTTGGTTACGAAGTAACCGCTTTAAAACGAGTTCGAATTATGAACGTCAACCTTAACGGTCTAAGACCAGGACAATGGCGTCATTTGTCTGATAAAGAAATGTCTGAAATTAATAAAGCCATTAAAGGTTCAGCTAAAACAGAAGAGGGCTCAATTGACTTAAATAAAAAAGACAAGAGCGTTAATGTAAGACGAAATGTTGCCAGAGATGCAAAGATGAAAAAAGTAGGTCAAAGAAAACAGGGTACCTTATCCCTTAACAAGCGTAAATAATCATTAAAAATGTATTTCTAATACAGCCTTCTTAAGGAAACATAGAGCTAATAAATTATTTGCTTAAATAAATATGTCAGTTGAATTTGAAACACTCGTTTTTACAATAATAGGTTCTATACCAAAAGGTAAAGTAGCGACATATGGGCAAATCGCAGATATGGCAGGTAAGCCTAATTATGCCAGAAAAGTAGGGTTTACTTTGAAATCCTTACCTAGTAACACTAAATTGCCTTGGTATCGTGTTATTAATTCTCAAGGAAAAATCTCATTTCCTATAGACAGTGATAAATATTTAGATCAGAAAAAACGATTGGAAAATGAAGGTGTGGCTTTTCTAAAAAATAGAATTAAGTTAGAAGATTTCCAATGGAATGCCTAGAAATTACTCTTAAATAGCTCGCAACGCCTTTAAATTCGCTATTTTATGAGTTTTTTAATTAAATTTGATAGTAAATAGTTGCACTGAACGGAAAAATGCATAAACATAGGTTTTGCTTAGGCAAAATTACAATAAATAGGAATTAAAAAATGAATAAAGCTCAACTAGTTGAAAAGATGGCAGCTGATGCTGAAATTTCTAAAGCCGCTGCAGCAAGAGCGCTTGAATCATTTACTGGTGCTGTAACAAACTCTCTTAAAGAAGGTAATTCAGTCGCACTGGTTGGTTTTGGTACTTTCTCGGTAAAAGAGCGTGCAGCTCGTACTGGCCGTAACCCTCAGACAGGTGCTGAAATCCAAATCGCAGCTGCAAACATTCCTAGCTTCAAAGCAGGTAAAGGTCTTAAAGATACAGTAAATCAGTAAGGTTTATTTATTTGCGAATTATATTAAAAAGGGGCATCAGCCCCTTTTTTTCCAACTTTTACTTATGCCCTTAGAGCTTTATCGCCCCTTCCAATACCGACAGCCCCAGAACGTACCAGTTCGATGATGTCACTCTCATGGCGTAACAAATCCAAGAAAGACTCAATTTTTTCTGAGCTACTAAGCAATTGCAACGTATAACTTTGTTTTCCCATATCAATAATAGAACCTTGGTAGACATCAGCAATACGAGTAATAGCCGCTCTCATGTTTTCATCACGAGCGTAAACTTTGACTAGTAGCAACTCTCGTTCAATGTGTTGTACTTCTGTTAAATCTTGTACTTTTAACACATCTACAAGTTTATTAACTTGTTTTGTGATTTGTTCAACGACTCTATCATCTCCATGTGTCGTAATGGTGATCCTTGATAAAGTTTGATCATCAGTTGTGCCTACAGTCAAACTGTCAATGTTATATGCACGTTGAGAAAATAGCCCTACTATTCTAGATAACGCACCAGGCTCATTTTCTAACAAGATACTTAATATTCTTCTCATTATGCTTTTACTCCCTTTTTGAGCCACATTTCATCTATTGCACCTAATTTAATCTGCATTGGATATACGTGTTCTTTTTCGTCAACTCTAATATCTAAAAAGACTAATCTATCTTTAATTGAAAATGCTTTTTCAAGTGCTGCATCTAATTCACTAGGCTTATCAACTTTTATTCCAATATGACCGTAGCTTTCGGCGAGCGCGATAAAGTCTGGTAGCGATTCCATGTAAGAACTAGAATGGCGGCCGCCATATTGCATATCTTGCCATTGGCGAACCATACCAAGAGAGCGATTATTAAGGGAAATCACTTTAACGGCAAGACCATACTGTAAGCACGTTGATAGCTCTTGAATATTCATCTGTATAGAGCCGTCACCAGTAACACAAAGAACTTCACTCTGAGGAAACGCCATTTTGACACCCATTGATGCAGGCAAACCAAAACCCATAGTGCCAAGACCTCCTGAGTTAATCCATTGTCTAGGTTTTTTGAATGGATAGTGTTGTGCCGCAAACATTTGATGCTGACCTACATCTGAGCATACATAGGCATCTCCATTTGTAATTTCATAAACTTTTTCGATTACCTTTTGTGGTTTTAAGACTTCAGAGCTGCTTTCATAAGCTAAACACTTTTGTTCTCTCCACTTTGTAATCTCTTCCCACCAGACTTCTTGTGCTGCTCGATCAATCTTTTCGGGGCTGGCGTTAATAGCAGTTAGCAATTGGTCGAAAACAGTAGAAAGACAACCTACAACAGGAATATGTGCTTTGATGGTTTTTGAAATAGATGTGGGGTCTACGTCGACATGTACGATAGTTGCATTTGGGCAGAACTTGTTAACGTTATTAGTTACTCGGTCATCGAATCGTGCACCTAATGCTAAAATAACATCCGCATTAGCCATTGCTTTATTCGCTTCTACATTACCGTGCATACCAAGCATACCGATAAAATTAGGGTGAGTACCGCTAATTCCACCTAACCCCATAAGTGTGTTAGTAATTGGGGCGTTTAAGGTTTCTACGAGTTCTTTAAGTTGCTCTGAAGTGTCAGATAACACAACACCACCACCAGAATAGATCACTAATCGTTTTGCATTTAAGATAGCCTCAACCGCTTTTTTTATCTGCTTGCCATGCCCTTTAACGCTTGGGTTGTAAGTACGCATATTAATTTGAGACGGCATTTTAAATTCAAATTTTAATTTCGGATTTAATATATCTTTAGGCAGTTCTACTACAACAGGACCTGGACGTCCTGTATTTGCTAAATAGAATGCCTTCGCTAACACAGTTGGGATATCTTCAGCATTTCTGCAGTTAAAACTATGCTTCACAATAGGGCGGGAACAACCGACTATATCTGTCTCTTGGAAAGCATCATCGCCAATTAAGTTCGAAGGCACCTGGCCAGATAATACAACCATTGGAATAGAATCCATGTATGCGGTTGCAATACCTGTTACACAGTTTGTCGCCCCTGGCCCTGAAGTGGCTAAAACGACACCAACTTCTCCTGTTGCTCGAGAGTAACCATCTGCCATATGGGTTGCTGCTTGTTCGTGCCTAACGAGTATGTGCTCAATATCACTTTGTTGGAACAGTGCATCATAAAGGTCAAGAACAGAACCCCCAGGATAACCAAAAATATATTCTACTTTTAAAGCTTGCAAAGCTTTTACGACTAACTCAGAGCCATTAAATTGCGTTTGTACCATCCTCATTCCTCGGTGCAATCGTTAAAAATAAACAAAAAAAAACCCCGCAATTGCGGGGTTTTTTCGTAATTCAAGTTAATACGTCCCCGCTGAGCTTTTTTGAAAGACCAGTACGAGTACGACATTTACAATTAATTTTAAATTCATAACTTGATATATAAAACTTTACTAAATTTGAACAAAAACATTAAAGGATTTTTATATGCATAAGTCAAGTTGCTTAGTACTAAAGTTGAATTATTTTTTCATTTATAGAAATAAAAAATGAATGAATTGCTTCTTTGCACTATTTTAAAAGAGTATTTTGAATAAAATAGTTGTGCTTTTTCTCTGTGTGAACATAGAGACTATATTCAATACAAATGATAATATTTTGTTTTAATTGATGTTTTGGTGCCTCTATGAAGTTAACATTATTTTTCCTATTAGTAACTTTTACACATTTCTTAAGTTTCACTTCTTATGCTATGCCAGATAAATTACGAATGGATGACGAGCGAATTATTTATTGGCAAGAAAAAAAGTTGGGAAGAAAGTTAAGTACATATGAGAAAAGCCAGCTTTTGAATTCATACATAGTTAATAGTGGAAAACTGAAGTCTGTTCCTTCTGTTTCAGTTTTTAATCAACCAAGAAGAATAAACCACTCGCATAGTAAAATATCCAGCTTTCAGAGCGTAAATGATACTTTATCAAAAGTTAATATTTTAGCCATTCTAGTTGACTTTCCGGACCTAAAATCAAGCTCGCCGGGTCTAGAGCCTGAAGATACAGATATGTTCTACGACAACTATTCTTTAGACCATTATAAAAATTTACTTTTTTCGACATCAGGTTACTTAGGACCAAATAACGAAAACTTAATGACTGCAAGGCAATATTATCAGAAGGTAACAGGGGATTATTTTGATCTAAACGGTGATGTTTATGGCTGGATAACTGTCAGTAAAAATGCCGAATACTATGGCAATCGAAATGGTACTGAGAGAGATGCTAATGTTAGCGAATTAGTTATTGAAGCCGTTGAATCACTAGTTAGACAAGGTGTTGATCTCTCTCCTTATGATCAAACTGATTTAAATGATGTAGATGGTGATGGCGTTATTAATGAACCTGACGGTGTTATCGACCACATTTTGTTATTCCACTCGAGTATAGGAGAAGAAGCGGGCGGTGGCGTGTTAGGCCAAAATGCAATTTGGTCACATCGTTTTTTTGTCACTGAGAATAACCAACCTAAGCAAATCACAGGGTCTGATCTGAAAGCATTTAATTATACAATTAATCCAATTGATGCAGGTATTGGTGTTGTTGTTCATGAATTTGGCCATGATTTGGGATTACCAGATGAATATGATTTAAAAGACATTAGTATTGGTGAACCTGTTGCTAATTGGTCTGTGATGTCCAGTGGTAGTTGGATGGGAGAATTACGCGGTTCAAAGCCTGTAATGTTTAGTCCTAAAAATCTAGATTTTCTACAAAACCGCTTTGGTGGCAAATGGGTAAACCAAACTAGCGTAAATTTAACCTCGCTTAATACATCTACAAGATTCGATTTAGCACATAGAGGCGTGCATACGGGAGAAAATAATCAAATTAAAATTAGCTTACCGAGCTCATTAGAAGATTTCATTAAACCAAACTCAGGTAATTTTCAGTATTATTCAGGAGAGGGTAATAAAATTAACAACCAGATGTCATTTTCTTTGACTTTGCCAGAAGCGAGTACGATTTCACTTCAAATGTTGAGCCAATTTAGTATTGAGTCAGATTACGATATTTTTCAAGTCTATGTTAATTCAAATCCTGTAGCTGGTAACGCGACAAAAGATAGTCACCCAACTTATCCTAATATACGTCATTACCTAGATGGAAACTCTTTTGCTGGTGATAAAGTGAGTGGTGAATTTGTTAACCTCAGTTACGATTTAAGCCAATTTTCAGGTCAACAAGCTACTATCACTTTTTTGTATCAAAGCGATGAAGCTGTTTCTTATTTTGGTATCGTCATAGACGATATAAAAGTAACCGCAGATAATAACGTCATCTATATAGATGCAGCTGAAAACAATGATACAGTTCAATTAAATGGTTTCAGAAAAATAGGGCAGTATAAATCTGGTGCTGAGCATGCCTATTATTTACAGTTAAGAAGTCATCAAGGCATTGACGAAGGCTTAAAACTGTCTCAATATCCTGCAGGTTTAACGCTTTGGTATTCTAACGAAAACTATGACAATAATAATACCTCTGAACACCCTGGGTATGGAGATTTACTTCTAATAGATACAGATCAAAGGCCTATATATAAAACAGATGGAGTTTCTCCAGCAATATCGGCAATTCAAGTCCGAGATGCTGCTTTAAGATTAATAGATCAAACAGCTGGTTTAGGTGATGATAACTTATCTCCATCAACTTCTTTTTCTGATAGAAAAGATTATAGTTTTTCTATTCAAGCCGAGTCTGGTGTGAATTTACCTCAATATGGCATTAATGTTGAACTCATCGATGTATCAGAAGATTTTGACAAAGCGCAAATTCAAATTGGCTACGACAGAACATATTCAATATCTTTTAAGGCATCAAATAAAACTGTGTTATTTAGCCCAAATGGTTTTGTGTTGGAAGAGTCTGATAGCTTTGAGTGGACGTTTTCAGATGGTCAGCAAAGTAAAGAGTTATACCCTGAAATTGAATTTGAAAGTTATAAAACTTATGACGTAACTTTTAAGCAAATTAAATTGTCAGGTGAAATTAATGAAGTTGAGTTAAGCATTAACTTAACCCGGCCACTCACAATAACTAACTTTAACGTGAGTCATGCAAACGGTGTATTAACTGGGACTGTTGATGTCGAGGCTGGTCTTGAACCATATTCAATTGAATGGGATTTTGGTGATGGTAATAAATCAACAGGTGCATCTATTACGCATACCTATGAAGTAAGTGGTACTTATACAGTAAGTGTAAAAATTACTGATGAAAATGGTGAAACAGTTACTCAAAGTAAACAATTCACTCTGACGGTTCCTTTGTCAATTGAGCCAAATCTTAGTTCATACTCTTTGACCTTGACTGCAAACGCTAAAGTGTCAGGCGGAAGTGGTAAATATCAGGTAGATTGGGATTATGGAGATGGTAACTCTGGAGAGGGTTTATCTATATCACATACTTATAATTCTGCAGGAACTTATAATGTCAGTGTGATAGTAACAGATACAGACACTAACCAAACTGAGTCAAAATCGGAGCAAATCACTATTTCATTACCGCAATCGCAAGGTTCAAGTTCAGGCGGAAGCATATATTATTTGCTACTTCTAGGTTTTGTCGCAATAAGAAGAGCTGCTAAATAGCAGCTCTAAAAATATCCAGTACAAAAGTCTCGGCAATACTCAAGCCGAGATCTTTAATGTATTACAAACGGTCGATAACAGCTTGTGTGAAATCAGTAGTACCATGGCTACCACCTAAATCACGAGTAGTTCTATCGCCCGTTTTAATTACATCAGCCACTGCATTACGGATGCGATCTGCAGTCTCACCCATTTCTAGGTACTCAAGCATTTGAATTGACGCTAAAATTACAGATGTTGGGTTTGCAAGGTTTTTGCCTGCAATATCTGGAGCACTACCGTGAACAGCTTCAAAGATTGCTGCGTTTTCACCAATGTTTGCACCAGGTGCCATACCTAAACCACCTACTAGGCCAGCACATAAGTCAGATAAAATATCACCAAATAAGTTAGTTGTAACAACTACATCGAATTCTTCAGGTGTCATAACTAACTTCATACATGTTGCATCAACAATCATCTCTGCTGATTCAATATCAGGGTAACGTTCACCAACTTCACGAGCAACTTTTAAGAATAACCCTGAAGTTGATTTAAGAATGTTTGCTTTATGAACGGCAGTTACCTTCTTACGGCCTTCACGCTGAGCAAGTTCGTATGCAAAAGTAACGATTTTTTCTGCGCCTTCACGAGTGATCTTAGACATTGCTTCAGCTTCATTGCCATCGTCTGAAACAACTTGACCTAAGCCCGAGTACATACCCTGTGTGTTTTCACGAACAGTAATAATATCTATGTCATCGTAACGCGCTTTAGTGCCTGCAAATGACTTAACAGGGCGAACGTTTGCATATAAGCCAAATTGTTTACGTAGCGTTACATTGATAGAAGTGAAACCCTCACCAACTGGTGTAGTTAAAGGACCTTTTAAAGTGATCTTATTTTTTTCGATTACTTCTAGTGTTTCTTTTGGTAGAAGCTCACCTGTTTTTTCTAACGCAGTTAGGCCTGCATCAACAAATTCGTAATCAAAATCACAGCCTGCAGCGTTAAGGATCTCTATTGCTGAGTCAATGATGCTAGGACCGATTCCATCGCCTTTAATTACAGTGATAGTTTGCTTTGCCATTGTGGTTTCCTTTATCAATATATTTTGTCACACCAAGCCAAAAGGCTACTAAATAAACATTGTAGTAAACAAAGATGTCTGGTGTGCGTTCGCTTGAAAAATTAAGCGCGTTTTATAACAATTTATACAAGCTTATGCCAGTTAGGAATGGATATTTCATATAGATTTGAATTATGTTTGCAATTGATTTCATTTATAGAATAAATATTACTCGATAACACATTGTGGGGATAACTCTAATAATGCTAATTCAAACTCTGTAGTATCTTTCCAATCAAATAAATGCAAAACGTTTTCGGTAATCTGTTTTTGCCAAGATGTCTCTATGTGAACATTGAACAAAGTTGAGATGGTTAGAAACTTTATAGCTAAAAATTCTTTATCTACATTACTTAATTGGCTTTTAGTTTTTGTTTCGGTATTCAGTAATGCTTTATGTGAAAATGACTCTGAAAAGTAACTTTTCACATAAGATTCTAAAGAATCATTCTGGCACTCTTTGAGTCCGAATAATTGGGCTATTGATATCGGTTTACTCGAAAATTCATCCTGTTCTAAATGAATAAAGCGCATTAGTTTTTCTGGATGCTGTTGCAATAAGAAGTAGATAAATGCTGTAAAAGGACATAAATAAAATTCGAACTTCTCAGCATGTTTCTTACTTATTAATAAATTGATGACCTTAGTTATGTGGGAGTATTTGCAAGCAATATCGCTTGCAAAAGGATGTGCAATATTAGTTATCATAGTTTCTAGTAGTACACGCTGACATAATAATGCGGCTGTATCTAACCCAACCATAGTAAGGCTGTGTCTTATGCTTCCAGCTTTTTGTCCTTGTCTATTGTATTGCTTTGAAGCTGAACGTAATGCAGTTTCAAGATGCTCAAAATGAGTTAGTGCTTTCTCTATCTGTTTAAAGTCAGGATATTTTGTGTTGCCAAGTTTAGAGATGGTATCCAGTTGAATGAGATTATTTTCTCGTTTTTTTTCTACCTGAGGTAACTGTTCATTAAACCAAATCTTATAAAGTAGAATGGGGTCATTAATAATCCTAGTTTTATATTTACCATGTAAAGGCTGAGAGGTTTTAATTATTTGGCGTGCTTGGTTGTCAATTAATAGAGCATAGAAGTTAACATTGTTTTGCTTAGCCAATACTAGACAATCTTCGCCTTTATATGAAACTGAAAGCCCTGCAGGATAATTGACCAGTTGTTGTGCTAAGTCGCTGAGAGCATTTTGTGCAAATTCGTTATAACAGCTTAAATAAAGAGATTTGATTGCTTGGTTTATTGAAAATGTTTTTATTTTTCGTCTAGGTGTAATTGCTTTAGCAATTCTCATAGCAATCGCTACAATGATGCTTGGATTGTCATAAAGTGGGGTAGGGTTTACACCTGTAATAGCTGTAGAATATTTCTCCAATCGAGCTAATATCCTTTGCACTTGTCCCGTTGGAACATTGCCCTTATTTAACATTTTTACTGCTAGTGCATGTCGGTTAATCACTAAACGTTCAGCTTGCTCAGATAATGATTGTCCAGCGGCGAGTTTATTAGTTTCATTACTCGTACAAATTTGGTCAGCGATAGCTGAAATAACCAAGGTTTCGGTTAATTCTTTATTAAAACGCAACGACTCACATATTGCGGTTACCAAAATAGCCTGGTTAACAACTAGGTTTGTTGTATAACCTTGTTCTTTAGCAAAAATATGTAGATGTGCATGAAATGTATTTGGTTGCTGTCTATAACATTGCACAAACCTTTCAGCTAATTGCGTAATGCTAGGATAAATAACAGTCCATTTGTCTTTATTATAATAAAGTCTTAAAACTTGGTGTGTATGTTCAAAGATCTTCTTTAATTGAGTTGGGGTAACTTTTAAGCTCACGTTAGTCCTTGCTTACTTTGTCATATTCCAATGTTGCATTATCACCCCACACCAGTAGCAATCCATTTTTAAATAAAAGACCTGTACACTCGTCTTGAGTAGTAATGCCATCAGATTTTACAAGTTGAGTTCTGTAATAAATTATCTGAAAAATGTCTTCTTTTTCTTGCGACACGTAAGTGAGATCAGGGCTACCAAGCGTTTCTAAAACGTCTTCAATTGGTACTATTGTTTTTTCATCAAGTTTGGAAATGAAACGATTATTAAAAGCTTCTCTGTCCTGCCAAATCATGGCTTGAGGATCATCTTTATAAAAATTGATCACTAGCATCACAATACTGGCATAGACAGCTAAGCCAAGAATGATATAACGAAGTATTTTTTTTATCATGATCAATCCAAGAGTGTAAACATGGCAAGTATATCAAATTAAACTCGAGTTAAAACGCCACGATTTTTTAACGATTTAATCTTAAGTTTTTTAAATTAAAACCTAGATGAATATCCGTTCTGAGGGTAACTAAGTTTTTGCTGATCACATAATCATCAAGACCCAAAGACAACTTTTTCTTTTCTGTTGGTTTAAGGTCGTTTGATTCCAAAACTTTACTAAAAGTGAAATATTCATTTAACAACTTTTGTGCAGTTTTCACACCAACACCAGAAATCCCGGGTATATCATTGGTTTTATCTCCAGCCATTGCCCAAAGTTCGGTTAGCTGTGCTTGTTCAACTAAAAACTTTTCTTTAATCTGACGCTTATCTAGCCATGTTTTTTTAAAATAGTCATAAATATCGATGTTTTGATCTAGGTGAGGTAAAAACCCCTTATCTGTAGAAATTATTTTAACTTTTATATCCGCTTTACTTGCCTTGCTGGCAAGCGTTGCGATTATGTCATCTGCTTCATCTTGCTCTGGACGGTATACTGGTATCCCAGAAGATTCGAATGCTTGCTCTATCATCAACATATTTTTAGATAACTGAGCTGGCATTGGTTTTCTGGTTGATTTGTATTGTTTGTAATAATGATAACGCCAACTTGCGGCGCCATCGAACACAGCAATTGCATGTGTTGCTGAAGTTAAATTTAAGATTTTTTGTGTTGCTGCTGAAACTCTTTGAGCTGTATTTTGGACTGCAGCTAGATTTTCTTGATTAGGTTCAATTGAAAAGATGCGCCGAACTAAGTTTAGCGCATCAATTAGTACTAAAGTATTGCTCATTTGTTCACTACATAACAAGGCGTATATTTACTGCCAGGTAATTTCATACGGCCTTGTTCTACAAATGCCTGTAATAGGGTGTCCATTTTTTCCATTAGTGATGTTTCACCATGAAGCTGGTAAGGTCCATGCTTTTTGATTTCTCTAATACCTTCATCCTTAACATTACCGGCGACAATACCTGAAAATGCTCTACGTAAATCAGCTGCAAGAAGCTCCTTATTTTGATTTAAGGATAAGTTCAAATTCGCCATGTTTTCATGAGTTGGGTCAAATGGCATTTGGAACTGGTGCTCAATTTTTAGCGTCCAGTTAAAGTAATATGCATCGCCCTGAGATTTTCTATACTCTCTAACCTTAGGCATAGTTTGCTTTAGAGTGACAGCCACTTTTTGTGGATCGCCAACAATCACTTCAAGCTTACTTAAAGCTTCTTCACCTAGTGTATCTTCAACAAATTGGCAGATTTCTTTGAAATAATCAGCTGAGGACTCTGGGCCAGTTAAAATAACGGGCAGGCATTGTTTCTGGTTATCAGGGTGCAACAATATCCCTAATAAATATAGAAGCTCTTCAGCAGTACCTGCACCACCTGGGAAGATAATAATGCCGTGGGCTGCACGAACAAATGCCTCTAAACGTTTTTCGATATCGGGTAATATTACAAGCTCATTAACAATGGGGTTCGGTGGCTCAGCTGCGATAATACTTGGCTCAGTCAGCCCCAAATAACGGTTGCTTGTAATCCGCTGCTTTGCATGGCCAATTGTTGCACCTTTCATTGGACCCTTCATGGCTCCAGGTCCACAACCTGTACAAATATTAAGCCCGCGTAAGCCTAGCTCATAACCAACTTCTTTGGTGTATTTGTACTCGACTTCACTGATTGAGTGACCGCCCCAACAAACAATCATGTTCGGGTCGGTGTTAACTGGTAATGCTGATGCATTTCTGAGCATATCAAAAACCATATGTGTAATTTGTTGCTCGTCTTCAGTAGGCTCGTGGCGTTGATAAATAAATAACAAATCACGGATAACAGAAAAGATATGTTCGTGGATACCTGTGATAATCTTTTCATCTACAAAGGCAGTTTCAGGGGGGTTGTCTAACTCAATTTTTATGCCGCGCTCTCTGGCAATGAGCTTTACATCAAAATCTTGGTATTTGTCGTAGATTTCACTGCTAGAATCAGTATGACTACCGACGTTTAATACTGCTAATACGCAGTTTCTGAAAAGTTTATACCTTTCTGTGCTTGAAGAGGCTTGTAAAAGATCAACCTCTAATTTAGAGAGTAAATTAAGTACACCAGTTGGGTTTAATTGGACTTGCATAGGCATTCTCCTTGTTAATTACGAATGCAAAGGCGGTCTCTACCATTATTCTTTGCTTCGTAGAGTGCGTCATCAGCTCTATCAAAGGCTGCTAGAGGTGTGTCACCTTTTTTAAACTGTGTCGCTCCTAAAGATACGGTTATTTGTACTTGTTTATTCTTAAATTTAAACGGAATTGCTTTGATTGTATTTCTGACTTTTTCCAGTGGTGCTTTTGCATGACTAATCGGCATGCCAGACATAATGAGTACAAACTCTTCTCCACCATACCTTGCGATAAAGTCTGCTTTTCTAATTGCTTTTTTAAGTGCTCTAGCGATAACTTGTAAGGTTTTATCTCCTGCACTGTGACCATATTGATCATTAATAGATTTGAAATAATCAACATCAATGACCACTAATGTAATGTCACCACCATGCTGTTCAAACATATGAAACTCTTGATTGAACCTATCGTCAAAAGCAGCCCGGTTGGGTAACTTTGTCAAACCATCTAGTAAGCTTTTAAATTGTTGTTCAGAAAGTCTTTTCTTATATTTATTAACTTTAGTCTCTAAAACACCAATACGTGTATTTATCTGTTCAAAACTATCAAGTAATGCAGCCTTGTCTTGTTGCTCAAGCTGTTCTCTTTTAACTAAATCTTGTCTTAATAGTTTTAATTCACCATCTACTAATTCTTTTAAATCTGAAATTGAAGTTGCTTTTTGTGTTTGTTCATTAAGTAGCTTTATTTTAGTTTCTATCTGTTTGTTTAAACCGGATAACTCCTCACTCATATGCTTAGTTGAGTTAGTGGTATTGATGATAGAAGCATGAAGTTCTTCTAACGTTTGATTTAATGAAACTAAGAACCCCTGAGCTGACTGCCTTTCACGGGCTATGCTGTTGGCAATAATTTGAATAATTGCAATTGAACAATCTAACAAGACATCGATTTCTGCAGATTGCGATAGCGTTGTTTTTATGTCAGTAACTTCTTTTGCTACATCATCTTCAAAAGTAATTTCATTCGTTAAAGTAAGAAGTTCACTGGCCAATTCAGGTTTTGACGTTGTTGCATTATCACCATCTAAACTTACTTTAGATGATAAAACCTTTTTATAAATTGTTATGAGTTTTTCAAATACAGGTAAAAACTCATAACTTACATTAACCTCTGGCAACTCTGTATCTAACAAATAACGTAGTTTACGTCGGGTATCATCAGGGATACCTTTTAATTTTTGTAATTGTTTACCAGCTTCAGAAATGGTTACAGAAAGTTTTGAATGATTTTCAGCGTTAACGATTTCTTGATTTTTAAGTGCTTTTGTTATGTTGTTGATTAGTGGTGCAAGATCATCAAAACTGACCCCTTTTGTTAGCGCTTGTCGAAATTTAGCCAGCTGATTATCAAGCGCGACATCTTGACCTTTACAACTAACCGCTAACCTAGCAGCAAAATTACTAAACGTTGTGATTTGATCTTTGTGCGCATCTTCGAGCGCAGCTCGAGCTTTGACTGCTTGTTGTAGTTTTTTTTCAATTAGCGCATCTTTATCGGTCACAAATAATCAGCCATCTATAAATTCATTAACGCTATAAGTTTACAACAATTATTCAATTTTTGAAGGCAATTTGTTTGTTACATAACATCACAAGCCTTTGTTACTGCAATTTATCTCTTTTTTTCTGTTTCATACAGATAGTTTGATATTCTCGACTCATGCCTTTGGATGATTAATAAATTTATGAATAAAATTACACTTTCTTTTCTGGCTGCTTTTGCAGCTCTTCCTGCATTTGCTGATGTGGAATATAAATTATCGATACACGAGCCTGCGCATCATCTAGGTGATGTTAAAGTTACTTTTCCGAAAACAGCTCAAGCGCATTTAGATGTACATCTCCCAGATTGGCGAACAGGTCGCTATGAAATTTTAGACCTTGCCAATGGTATTCGTTTTTTTGGTGCAAAAAGTGAAAACGGAGAGAATCTTCAATGGAAAAAGATTGATAAAAATACATGGCGTGTACATTTAAATGAGCCAACAGAAGTCAACATTTCATACCAAGTTTATGCGAATCAATTGGGCATGCGTTCTCGTCATATTGATGATAGCCACGCATTTATTGATGCATCAGGCTTCTTTATGTTCAGTGATTCATTTAGACAAGAGCCAGTAACTGTAGACCTAGATGTGCCAAAAGGGTGGCGTTCGGTCTCAGGGATGGATTTCGCTGATGACAAGCATAGTTTTAAAGCGGATAACTACGATATTTTATTAGATTCTCCAATCGAAACAGGTATCAATGACTTATATAAATTTGAAGTTGATGGTCGTAAATATGAACTCGTTATTTGGGGCGAGGGTAATTACGATGTTGGATTAATGCTTTCTGACCTCAAAAAGCTTGTTAAAACAGGCAGCCTAATTTGGCATGACTACCCGTATGAGCGTTATGTATTTATGGTACATGCGACCAGCGGTGCTCGCGGTGCGACTGAGCATTTAAACTCTACAATAATCCAAAGGCATAGAGATTCGTTTGCTAAGCGTGATGATTATATTGGTTTCATTGCAACGGCTGCGCACGAATTTATCCATACGTGGAATGTAAAAAACTACCGTCCAGCAGGCTTAGTGCCATACGATTACATTGCACCTAATTATTCTGATTTGTTGTGGTTGTCTGAAGGTTCAACCAGTTATTTAGAAAATTACTTACTATTGAGTGCTGGCATAACAACCAATGAAGAGTTTTATAAAGATCTGAATAAAACAATTTCACGTCATTTGAAAACGCCGGGTAGAGAAGTGCAGTCTGCTGCTGAAACCAGTTTTGATAAGTGGATCAACGCAGGTGGCGACCATGGGCGTAACTTCAGTACTAATATTTACTCAGAAGGGTCATTAGTGTCACTAGCACTAGATATTGACTTATTAGATAAAAGTGAAGGTAAAGTAAGTTATAGAGATGTGCATTCAGAGCTATATAAACAGTTTAAATTACCTAAAAGTTTCAATAGCCAAGATGTTCAGAATATTTTAAAGCAAATTTCAGGTCGGGATTATTCAAACTGGTGGAAAGATAATGTTGAATCACCGATCAGCATTGACTTTGATGCGCTGCTTGCAACTGTTGGCTTAGAATATACACGCCCAGACAATAGCAAAGCCGTTGCTGGTTTGGATGTGATGGCAAAATCTAATGGCGAGCTACTTATTTTAAATCATGTAGCGAGAGAAAGTTCTGCATGGCAAGGTGGTTTAACAGCCGGAGATAAGTTAGTTGCTTTAGATGGACGTCAAGTACGTAAGTCATTAAAAGAGACGCTGGCTTTGTTTGAGCCAGAGCAAGAAGTTACTGCAAGCTTTATTAGACGTCATCAACTTATGACGACAAAAGTAAAGCTTACATCTGACTTTGATAAACCTAAAAAGGTGAAAGCAGTTAATGCCCCGACTGAACGTCAGGCTAAATTGTATAAAGCATGGACGGGTGTAGAACATCCAAATGCGTTCTAATTTTCACTTTTAAAATAATAAAAAAGCCCAAGTTATTTTTTAATAACTTGGGCTTTTTATTTTTAGATGATAATTAACCAAAACCAAGGTTAATTACTTGTGACGCTGCTCAAGCGTATTAATTACATCTTTTAGATTTAGCTCGCAGCGCTGCAATAAAACCGTTAGGTGATAAAGCAAGTCTGCAGACTCATTAAGCAATTCTTCTTTATCGTTTTTCATTGCGGCTAGTGCGACTTCAACACCTTCCTCGCCCACTTTTTGACAACTACGGCTCAAGTCTTTTGCAAACAATGATGCTGTATAGCTTGATGCTGGATCTGCATCTTTGCGTTCAAAAATCACATTTTCAAGCGTAGCTAAAAAAGCCAAATCAGGTTTTGCGTCACCAAAGCAACTTGTAGTGCCTAAATGACATGTTGGTCCTTTAGGCGTTGCTAATACTAAAATAGAGTCATAATCACAGTCTGTATGGGCTTCAACGAGTTCTAGATAGTTTTCTGACGTTTCACCTTTTGTCCATAAACGCTGCTTTGAACGAGAATAGAAGGTAACTAGCCCTTTTTCGAAAGTCATTGCAATGGCCGCTTCATCCATAAAACCTTGCATTAAAATTTGCCCAGTTGATGCATCTTGGATAATTGCAGGCAGCATATCGGACTTTTTAAAATTAAGTTTTGATAAGTTATCTTTGGTTAGTTGCATAATCTAGCTGCGACCCCATTGTTTGTTAGGAATTGTTTAAGTTCGTTTATGTCTATGACGTTTTTGTGGAATACACTGGCAGCGAGTGCACCGTCTACTTGGCTCTGCTTAAATACATCAACAAAGTCTTGCATGGTACCTGCACCACCTGATGCAATAAACGGCACGTCACAAATGGTTCTTATCTCTGATAGCTGTTTGTTGTCATAGCCTTTTCGTACACCGTCTTGATTCATGCAGTTTAATACAATTTCACCAGCGCCCAAGTCTTGCACGCGTTTCACCCAGTCTTGTGTTTTATATCGAGTTCTAGATGACGCATTTGGATCGCCAGTAAGCTGATAAACAAGATATTGATCTGTTTGAGCGTCATAAAAACTGTCGATACCGACGACAACACATTGTTTACCAAATTCATCGTGCAATTCTTTAATAAGTTCAGGTCTGTGTATTGCGGGGCTATTGATACTTATTTTATCAGCACCACTTTCAAGTACTTTTGCTGCATCTGCAACAGACTTTATACCACCAGCGACACAAAACGGAATGTCGATGTGACGGGCGATTTGCTCTACCCAAGTGACATCTAATAAACGTTTTTCTACACTGGCAGAAATTTCATAGAACACCAGCTCATCAGCACCTGCCTTACTGTAAAGCTCAGCGAGTTCTAGAATGTCACCGACAACTTCGTGACCTTTAAATTTGACGCCTTTTACTACTTGACCATTTTTCACATCAAGGCAAGGAATTATGCGTTTTGATAACATGCAAGTGCCTCCTCAACTGTAAAAGCAGCATCAAGAAGTGATTTACCTAATATGACACCGCCTACACCAATTTCAGCGAGTCGTTTAATGTCTTCCAAAGAGCTTACCCCACCAGAGGCTTGTACTTTTATGTTGTTATTGTGTGCAACGATTTCTTCATATAGGGCAAAAGAGGGGCCAGTCATTGTGCCGTCTTTACTGATGTCCGTGCATAAAAAGTCAACAACTCCTAATTCCACATAAAAGTCGAGTAGGGTGAATAGGTCCTTGTCGGCATCGCTTAACCAACCGTGTGTTGCAGGTGCCCAACCAGATTCTGTTTTGTTCACATCCAGTGCAATGACAAATTTTTCAGGGCCAAACTCTTTGATCCACTCTGCAACTTGCGTTTGTTGATCTACGGCCATTGACCCAATAACAACTTGAGCCGCGCCAGCTTCAATCCATTGTTTCACATCTTCATAGCGGCGTACGCCGCCACCGACTTGGTAAGGAACGTTTAATGCTTTTGTTGCTGCTTGAATTTGTTGCCACTGTTTCTTTTGCGGATCACGAGCGCCTTCTAAATCTACTAAATGTAATTTTTCTGCGCCTGAATTCTGATAGGCAAGCAGACGCTCACCTAATTCAAATGGATAGAACTGGGCTGTGTCGTATTTACCTTGGTAAAGGCGAACAATTTGATTTTGTAGTACATCTAAAGCTGGAATTATCATGTTAACCTCTGCCTATACATTCCAATTTAAAAAGTTTGTTAAAAGCTTTGCGCCGACTTGTGCACTTTTTTCAGGGTGAAATTGCATACCTGCGTAGTTGTCTTTACAGACGATGGCAGAAAATGTTTGACCATATGCACCAGATGCTAAGGTGTAGTCGTTTACACTGTGCGCAAAGCTATGCACAAAGTAGACTTGATCTTGTGCAGTGATCCCTTGTGTCAACGCGTGAGGTTTTTCAATACTCAAATTATTCCAGCCCATATGCGGTGCAGTTAAATTGCCTACTTCGAGCTCAGTTACAGCGCCCGGAATTTTGTTTAAGCAGTCAACGTCACCTTCAGAGGTTTTCTCACACAAAAGCTGCATACCTAAACATATGCCCATCAAGGGATTTTCATATTCATCGATGGCTTGCTGCCAACCATTATCAAGCAAACGTTTCATGGCAACTGACGCATGGCCAACACCAGGAAGTATTGCTCTATCAAATTGTGCTAATTGTTCAGGAGCAGTAATAATTTCAGGGTTAGCACCTAATCGGTCAAATGCAAAACGTACAGAGTTTATATTGGCACAGCCGGTGTTTATAATGGCTATCATAAACACCCCTTAGAACTTGCCGTTAATTGGCTCGTATCTTTATGGATTGCCACACGTAATGCTCTTGAGAAAGCTTTAAATAACCCTTCTACTTGGTGGTGACAATTACCCTCAGAAACAGATAAGATCAAACTCACAGCTGCATTATCTGAGAAAGACTTAAAGAAGTGCTCGACCATTTGCACATCTAAATCTCCCACTTTTTCACGAGAGAAATCAGCATTAAGTACAAATGAGGCGCGGCCCGATAAATCAATCTGACATTCTGCTTTACATTCATCCATGGGCAGTGCAAAGCCATAACGGTTAATTTGCGTTTTTGTACCAAGGGCTTGTTTTACAACTTGGCCAAGAGCAATACCAATATCTTCAACTAAGTGGTGCTCGTCGATGTGTAAGTCACCATAGGCTTTAATATTTAAATAAATATTGGCGTGTGTTCTAATTTGATCCAACATGTGATCAAAAAAACCTAAACCGGTAGAAATTTCACCGCTAACACCTCGGTCAAGATTAACCGCAACATCAATTTGAGTTTCTTTGGTGTTGCGTGTTACTGATGCTTCACGATTTTGAGTGGTTAACTGAGTCACTATTTGCGGCCAATCACCTTCGTACAGAATACCTTGAATACACAAGTTATCAGCAAGGCCTAAATCAGTTTGACGGTCGCCAATTACATAAGATTTAGCAAGGTCGACTTTACCTGAACGCATTAATTCTGTAAGCAAGCCTGTTTTAGGTTTTCGACAATTACAGTTATCTTCATCAAAGTGTGGGCAGATCAACACGTCATCGAACTTGATCCCTTGTGATGAAAATATTTCCATCATCTTGTCTTGTGCAATATCGAAGTCTGCGGTTGGAAAGCTATCAGTACCCAAACCATCTTGGTTTGACACCATGACTAAACGATAACCCGCAGCTTGAAGTTGTAATAGTGCAGGAATAACATTTGGCAGTAGTACTAGCTTTTCTAGACTGTCGACTTGTTTATCCGTGATTGGTTCATCAATTAAGGTGCCGTCTCGGTCGATAAATAGATATGGTTGAATCATTTTTATTCCTTACTACTTAGAGGCCATTCAGCCAGTCGGTGACTTGTTGTAATTCTTGCTCTGTGCCAATAGAGATTCTGATCCAATCATCTTGATCGAATAATACAAATGGGCGCATTATCAAACCAGATTGCATGGCAACATCAATGGCTGCTTTGTCTTTTAAACGGATAGTCACAAAGTTTGCATAGCTGTCTAAAACAGTGATTACTTGCTTATTGTTTTTAAGCGCTAACGAAAGCTCAGCTTTCGCTGCGTTTAAAATTTGCACTTGGCGTTTTACTTGGGTGATGGCATCTTTACTTAATGCTTGTGCTGCAATCGCAGCAACCACAGTCGAAACTGGGTAAGGTGCGATGACCTTTCTGACAACATTCAATAATTCGCTGTTAGAAAGCATGAAGCCCGTTCTTAAACCCGCTAAGGCAAACGCTTTAGAAAGAGTTCTCAAGACAACCACATTATTGAAATCTTGTAACAGACTTACAGAAGAATATGCTTCGCAAAATTCAATATAGGCTTCATCTACAACAACAATGGCCTTATCAGACAATTCATCCGCAATTTCAGCAATTTTCTCTACAGGTAAAATTGCGCCGGTTGGATTATTTGGATTACAAATAAAAACCAGTTTTGATTGCGCACACGCTTCACTAATTGCAGTTTTATCGTCATTAATGAGTTGCTCTTGGCTCAATACATTTAATGCGACATTGTGTGTATCAGCCGTGACTTTATACATGCCGTAAGTTGGTGCAAAAATGCTGATTGAATCTTTGCCCGGCTCGCAGAAAGTTCTAACTAAAAGCTCAATTCCTTCGTCAGCACCGCGTGTCATTAATACATTTTCTTCGCTTACACCTGCATAATCAGCGTATGCATCAATCACTGCTTGCGGTTGTGGATCAGGATAACGATTCAAGTTATCTAGACTTACGTCAAAAGTTTTAGCATAAGGGCTTTCATTGGCATTTAACCAAGTCGAGCCCGTTAGTTTCATACTTTTAGCTGAGCTATACGCTTTTAGCTCATTGATGTTCTTTGGTAACAGCGTGGTGATCACATCACTCATTTACAAATTCTCCAAACGCACTTTAACAGCATTGGCGTGTGCGTCTAATCCTTCTGCATCAGCAAGCGGCAAAATCGCTTTGCTTAAATTTTCTAAACCCGAAGGGGTAATACTTTGCACAGTATATGTTCTATAGAAGTCCATTAAATTAAGACTTGAGTAGACTTTACTGTAGCCATAAGTTGGTAATACGTGATTTGTGCCAGACGCATAGTCCCCCGCAGATTCGGGCGTATAATCACCAACAAACACTGAGCCTGCATTTTTAACTAACCCGACATATTGGTCGGCTTGGTCAATTTGTAGAATAAGATGTTCAGGACCATATTTGGTAGAAACGTCAAATGCCTGTACCATGTCATCGACTAATATCAAGGCACTGTTCTCTAGCGCCGCACGTGCGATATCAGCACGCGATAAGCTTTCAAGCTGAAGCTCAATTTGCTGCTGTGTTAGGGCAATGATTTCTTCAGAGTTACACACAAGTAGAACTTGAGAGTCTCGTCCGTGCTCTGCCTGAGAGAGTAAATCAGCGGCGATAAAAGCTGGGTTTGCACGCTCATCAGCAATGACCATAACTTCAGAAGGGCCTGCAGGCATATCAATCGCAAACCCAGGTACAGACTGACTCAGCAGTTGTTTTGCCATGGTCACATAGCTGTTACCCGGGCCAAATATTTTGTTTACTTTAGGAACCGACTCGGTGCCATAAGCCATAGCAGCGATAACACCAGCGCCGCCACTTTCAACGATAGTGGTGATCCCGCAAAGCTTAGCTGCATATAAAATGGCAGGGTGGATGCGCTCATTACCATTCACTGGCGTTGCTAATACCACAGTTGTGGCGCCTGATAGCTGTGCACACACGCCTTGCATTAAAACAGAGGAAGGCAGTGGCGCACTGCCACCTGGTACATAAAGACCAATAGCATCGATGGCTTCAAATTTTAATTCACACACCACGCCCGGTGCGGTTTCAATCTTTTTAGACACCGGTTGTTGCTGTTGGTGAAACGCTTTGATGTTGCTATAAGCTAAATCAATGGCTTGTTTTAAAGATGGTTCAAGCAAGCCTTCACTTTGCATTATTTCTTCGCTCGGCACACGTAAACGAGGTTGTTCACGTTTGTCGAACTTTTTAGCAAACTCAAGTAATGCGTTGTCACCGTTAGCAATGACATCATCAATAATCGCTTGTGTTTGCTTCTCAATCAACTCACTGGCTGTAACAGCAGGTCTTTCTAAAATAGCAGCTTGTGCTGATTGAGAACCCTCATTCCAATTAAACACAGTCGTTACTCCATCATTTTTTCAATTGGCATGACGAGGATAGAGTTTGCACCAAGTGCTTTTAGCTCTTCCATGGTTTCCCAGAATAGTGTTTCGCTGCTAACCATGTGTAGCGCCACATAATCGTCGGAGCCAGCCAGGGATAATAGGGTAGGTTGACCTGTTCCTGGCAGTAGTTCACACACTTCGGTTAGTTTTGCTTTAGGTGCGTGTAGCATGATGTACTTACTTTCTTTGGCTTGCTTAACACCTTTTAAGCGCGGCATTAATTTATTGATAAGTGCCAGCTTAGCTTCATCGTTCAGTTTTGGATTTTGAATCAGACATGCATTTGATTCAAGAATAGTATCACCTTGCATTAAGCCGTTTGCTTCAAGTGTTGCGCCAGTAGAGACAAGGTCGCAAATTGCATCAGCAAGACCAGCACGAGGAGCGACTTCTACAGAGCCAGTTAGCATTACCGCGCTCGCATTGATACCTTCTCGTTTTAGGTAGCCTTTTAGAATTTCAGGGTATGTTGTTGCAATGCGTTTGCCTTCAAACCATGACTTATCTTGTGGACCAAGTTCTTGTGGCCATGCAAGTGCAAGGCGGCAATAACCAAAATCTAACTTAGACAGTTTTAGTACTTCAGAATATTGGTTTAGACTCTGACGTTCAGCTTGTGTTTCTTCAAGTACGTTTTCGCCAACAATACCTAGGTCACATACGCCGTCCATAACAAGACCTGGAATATCGTCATCGCGTACACGTAAAACGTCGATAGGCATATTGGTTGAGTGAGCAATTAGGCGTTGTTCACGTAGGTTTAATTTAACACCTAGTTGCTTGAGAAGTTCTTGGCAATCTTTTGAAAGTCTGCCTGATTTTTGAATTGCGATTCTTAAACGGTTGTTAGTACTCATAATTTATATCCTTTGTTCTAAAACGAAAAACCCCGAGGGAACCTCGGGGCGATATAAATTCTGAGTTGATTCGCCGGGAGGTTCCTTTTAGGAATAACCCACCAGCGAAATACCTGACAGGCTATTCGGGTGTATGATGGTGATGATGAATAGTTGTCAGTGTAATAAACATGTAAATTCTCTTAATCAATTTTGGTAACGTAATTAGAAAAACATATTTTACGGTTTCAGTGCAACTAAAATTTTGAATTTTTTAAAGTATAAATTATAACGGTCGATAATAAGGAGTAGGTACAAGCTTGCAGGAGGATATAATGGATGCATTTAAACCTTTGTTAAATAACATAATTAGGCTTGAAGTGTCGCATAAGCCCACCTTTTATGTGGCAGGTGTCATAGATAACAAAGTTGAAAAAATAAAACTCGATAGAGCCAAAAAAGAAGATGCGAAAAGAAAACTTAATGAGCAATCACAAAACAAAAAGCAAAAAGAAAATGAAAACGACAAGGAAGATGGCAAGCATTTAGATGTATGGGCGTAACATCTTAATCAAGTTTATGTGCTCTCGGTTGCTCATCCAAGCACTAAGCCGTACAATTGAAAAAAACTCTGCTGTAGTCACTTCTTGCAAATTAAAACGCTTTTTTCTGAAACAGGTCCTTTAGCTCTAAATATTCCTGGTTATAAACCAAGACAGCCACAAATTGATATGGCTGAGATGGTCTATGCCGCAATAGAAAATAAATCTCAGTGTGTGGTAGAAGCAGGAACTGGTACGGGAAAAACATTCGCGTATTTAATTCCTGTGTTACTTAGCGATAAGAAATCGATCATTACAACAGGGTCTAAAGCACTACAAGAACAGCTTTATCATCGAGACTTACCGCAACTTGCAAAAATACTGAATAAGGGTAGAAAAGTAGCCCTGCTAAAAGGCCGAGCAAACTATCTATGCACCTATCGGCTTGAACAGCATGTTGCCCATGTACCAACCGACGACCCTGACGTGATGCATCAACTTGCCATGGTTGCAAAGTTTGCCTCTCAAACCAATACAGGCGATTTAGCCGATTGTGTTGGCATTGAAGAAGATGCCAAGGTGCTACCTTATGTAAACTCAACGGCGGATAATTGTTTAGGTAAAGAGTGTCCTGATTACGCCGAATGCTACATTAGAAAAGCACGTATTAAAGCCATGGAAGCAGATATTGTTGTGATTAATCATCACTTATTTTTTGCTGATATGGCGGTGAAAGATTCTGGCTTTGCTGAGCTTATGCCTGACGCCGATAATTATATTTTTGATGAAGCGCACCAAGTTCCAGAAATTGCCAGTGATTATTTTGGTGACAGCATAAGCACCAAACAGCTGGTAGCTTTGATAAACGATCTGCGTTTAATCTACCGCTCTGATATTCCAGACATGTTGCAATTGGGTAATACACTCAATAAGTTAGAAACGGCAGTTGCCGATCTTCGACTCGCTTTTGCTGGTGAGAGTTCACGGGGAGATTGGCGAGAATCTTTAACTAGCAAAACCATTTGTGATGCGTTGCACCGTGTCATTTCAGATTTAGATTTCTTGTATAAAGTCTTAAAACTTTGCCTGGATAGAAGCGATAAAATTGAACACTCATTTGAAAAGGTGTTGCAGTTCAAAAACCAATTAGAGCGCGCATTTGACACTACACAGAAGGGTTACAGCTATTGGTACGAAACAACGCGACGTTTCTTAACGATCAATATCACACCTTTAAACGTCGCAAATAAATTCAAAGAAATTATAGAGCGTACCCAAGCGAGTTTTACTTTTGCATCTGCGACTCTATCAGTAAATGACTCGTTAGATCATTTTAATAAGAGCTTAGGTTTAAAGCCGAAGCATCAATTATTGGTAGAAAGTCCGTTTGATTATGAAAATCAGGCGGTGTTATGTATGCCTAGATATTTGCCGGAAACCAGTGATGATATGATGCCGCATAGCTTGGTAAAACTCGCCAAAGAGCTTATAAAGGCAGCAAAAGGACGGACATTTTTACTTTTCACCAGTTACCGAGTCATGCACTTAGTTTACGAGGGGTTAAGTACTGCTACTGAATATCCCGTGTTTATGCAGGGACAATCGTCTAAGCGGATCATTCTTGAACAGTTTATTCGCCACGGCAACGCGGTATTAATGGGCACGGCTTCTTTTTGGGAAGGAGTTGATGTACGTGGTGATGCGCTCAGTTGTGTGTTAATTGATAAACTGCCTTTTACATCACCTGACGACCCATTATTACAAGCTAGAATGAAAGATTGTGAATTAACCGGTGGTGAGCCTTTTGAAGACATTCAATTACCCCAAGCAATCATTAACCTTAAACAAGGTGTCGGTCGCTTAATTCGAGATCACAGTGATAAAGGTGTACTTGTCATTTGCGATAACCGACTAGTTACGCGAAAATATGGGCAGACATTTTTACAAAGCTTACCTAACATGCGCCGCACAAGAGATTTTCAAAGCGCATTACAGTTTTTAGAGAACATAGAATAATATGACTTATAACCTTTTAGCGTTAGATGCTTCAACTGAAGCGCTTAGCATTGCCATTCAATTTAATGGACAAACAGTTAAACATTTTGAAGTTTGTCCTCAGCAACATAGCCAAAAAGTGTTGCCTTTAGTTTCTGAGTTATTAGACAAAGCAGGCTGTAAGTTACAAGATTTAGATGGCATTGTATTTGGTCGCGGACCGGGCAGTTTTACTGGTGTACGGATTAGTGTTGCCATTGCACAGGGCCTGGCGTACGGTGCAAATTTACCGCTGGTGGGGGTCTCAACATTACAGGCAATGGCACAGCAAGCGATTGAAGAAAAAGGGCTAGATTCAGTCATCACGGGTATCGATGCAAGAATGGGTGAGATTTATTTCGCGCACTATCACAAATCTGAAACAGGGCTAGCTGAATTACACATAGAAGAAAATGAAGTGGTGTGTGCGCCAGCTGATTTACCTGAATCAATTAAAGGAATAACTGCGGTAGGAACTGCATGGGAACCTTATGCTGAGCAAGCCGCCGAATTAAATTTAGATGTCATCTCTGAAATTACCTTACCCGATGCCGCGTACATGCTAAAAATTTCAGAAGTTGAGTTTGTTAAAGGTAACACAGTTCAAGCTGCCGATGCGCAGCCGCACTATGTCAGAGATACGGTAACTTGGAAAAAGCTGCCTGGTAGAGAATAATACCCGCTATCAAGCTTATATATTTAAAAAGCCAGAACAGTGTTCTGGCTTTTTACTACTGATTATTTATCAATAAATTACTTTTCGATAAAGTGAATTAGTTTTTCTGCAATTTGCGTGTTGTTCTGTGACCCGATAAATTGCTCATAACCTTTACCATAAGCAAATACTTGTACATCGATTGCAGTATGACCGCTTGTCGTCCAGCCAGTATAAGTTGCTGTATTAATGACTTTATTGATGGCTTTGTAAAGCGCTTCATCGCCGTCTTTTCTGGCTTTTAAAAGAGAAGCTAAATCCTCTTTACTTAGCTCTAAACTTGTATGTTGATTCCATGCTGTTTTTAAATCTTCAGCTTCAAGTAGTGATTTGGTCATCGTCATTACAGACGAGTTCACTTTTTTCACTTCATCAGGTAACCAAGTGTATTTGCCATTTGCACCTAAGGTTAATCCCCCCGTAGAATGGTCGGCAGTGACAACTAATAAAGTATCAGGGTTTTGGTCAACATATGCCTTAGCAAGTTCAATTGATTTGGCAAAGTCGTGCATTTCTTTCATCGCACATGCAATATCATTTGCGTGACCGCACCAATCAATTTGGCTGCCTTCTAGCATGATAAAGAAACCTTTATCATTGTTTTTAGATATTAAATCTAAAGACTTAAACGTCATTTTTTCTAAGCGGTTTGGATTCTCATCGATTGCGTGAGGAAACGCTTTGTCAGCAAATAGACCCAGTACTGGTAATTGTTCAATTTGATTTAATTTTTTCCAATCAGACGTATATTGATAACCCGCTTTTTCAAACTCTTTAATTAAGTTTCTGTTGCTGCGTTTAAAATATTGCACGCCACCACCAAGCATTAAATCGACGGGTAGCTTTCCTGCAATTTTTATGTCGAAGTAATCATCAGCGATCTCATCATAGTTACGACGAGATTCATTATGTGCTGCGAAACTCGCTGGTGTAGCGTGATTTATTTGTGAAGTAGATACTAAACCAGTACGCATACCTTTTTCTTTGGCTATTTGAAGCACGGTTTTCAAAGGTTTTTTATGTGTGTCGACCGCAATTGCACCATTATAGGTTTTATTAGCAGTACTAAGTGCTGTTGCACCTGCTGCACTGTCAGTGACATAAGTATCATCGTCAGGGTAGGTGTGTGCCATACCAACAAGGATTTGGTCAAATATAGTGGGTTCTACTACTTTGGTATTTGGGTTGTCAGAATAATAACGATATGCAGTGGTAAAAGCTGGGCCCATACCATCACCAATCATGTAAATAATATTCTTCGGTGCTTCGGTAGCAAATGCATAACTACCAAAAGCCATTAAGCACGATGTTGTTAATGCGCTCATCGCGTACTTCATTTGAGTTCCTTATTTCTTCCCGTGTGATCAGATAGTTATCTAGCAATATCACTCGATTATTAATGAGTAATATTCAGCTATTATTTACTGATATTTTTTGCTTTTAATTTTAAGTAAGGTAAAGATATTACCAGTTAAGTGTTTTTTAAATAATGAAAATATGACAAGTAGCGAAAAAAATACGTTTAAAGCTTTAAAGCAGCTTGGTTTATCGGGAAAGTTTAAAGGAAGTGGTAAAAACTTGATTATCTGCCTTCATGGTTGGTTAGATAACTGTAATAGTTTTGCTCCGATCTTCGCTGAGGATTTGAATACGCTTGACTACACTTGGCTTACAATTGATTTGCCAGGGCATGGAGAATCTCACTGGAAAAGTCATGATGCCCACTATTATTTTATTGATTATGTTTATGATTTGAAAAGACTAATTGAAGAGCTTGATTTCAATAAAGTTTTCTTAGTGGGCCACTCAATGGGAGCCATGATCTGTAATCTATATGCCGCCTGTTATCCTGAACGCATTGCAGCTATGAGTTTAATTGATGGAATAGGGATAGTCACAACCAAACCGAGCGATACAAAACAGCAGTTATTAAACGCTTTTAAACAAAGAAAGAAGTCATCTGAGAGTTTGGACAGCAAATCGTTTAGAAGTTTTGATGATGTTGTAAAGGCAAGAATGAAGGTTTCAGAATTAGATTATGATAACGCCGAACTTTTGATGAAACGAAATACGGAGTTTGTAGAACAAGGCGTTAAACTGAAAACTGATCCACGTTTAAAACAACATTCAGGTTTCAGGTTCTCTACAGCACAAGCTTTGTCTTGTTTAGATGGTATTAAAACCCCAACACTGTTTATAAAAGCAGAGCAAGGGTACCCCATGATAGATGCTCAGCTAAAATTATTTAGAGATTGTTTTCAAAATTTGACGGTATTTGTTATGCCTGGAGGTCATCACTGCCATATGGAAAATGCAGCGCAAACTTTACAAACAATTTCATCTCATTTCGACGCATATAATGAATCTTGATTGTACATTGAAGAGAAATGTGGGAATATCGGTAAATTAGAGTTTTTGCTCAATTGTTAAAGTGCCTTAGATAGATTAAGGTTAATATTAAAATAAGAACGATAAACGAGGAGTTACTGTGGATAAAATTTGGTTAAAGCGTTACCCAAAAGGTATGCCTGAAACAATTGATCCAGAGCACTACAACTCACTGCTTGAATTATTTGACAAAAGTTTTACTGAGTACGCGTCTTTACCTGCGTACAGCAATATGTCAAAAACGATGACATATCAACAAGTTGATATTGCAACAAAAGCAGTTGCTAGCTATCTACAAAATACATTAGGGTTAGGTCGAGGCGATAAAGTTGCGGTGATGATGCCTAACTTATTGCAAACACCAATTAGTATTTTAGGTGTACTTCGTGCCGGTTGTACCGTAGTGAATGTAAACCCTTTATACACAGCGCGAGAATTAGAGCATCAGTTGAATGACTCTGAAACTAAAGCAATTTTCATCCTTGCAAACTTTGCTAATACGCTTGAAAGCGTGATTGGTAAGACAAACGTTAAACATGTTGTACTTACACAAATTGGCGACATGTTGGGCGGAGTTAAGAAGCATTTAGTTAACTTCGTGGTTAAGCGCGTGAAAAAGATGGTCCCGCCATTTTCATTACCAAATGCTATTCCTTTTAATGAAGTCGTTAGTGCTGATCCGAATGCGTATAAAGCACCAGATATTCATAGAGATGACTTAGCATTTTTGCAATATACGGGTGGTACTACTGGTGTATCTAAAGGTGCAATGCTTTCACATGGCAATATGGTGGGTAACCTAGAGCAAGTTTCGGGTTGTTTAGACAATGTACTAGACAAAGGAAAAGAAGTTGTTATTACGGCACTCCCGCTTTACCACATTTTCGCATTAACAGCGAACTGCTTAACATTTATGAAGTATGGTGGTCATAATATCCTGATCACTAACCCGCGTGATATGGCTGGTTTTGTTAAAGAGTTGGCTAAGTACCCGTTCACTGCTATCACAGGGGTTAATACTTTATTTAATGGCTTGTTGAATACACCTGGATTTTCTGATTTAGACTTTTCTAATTTGAAAATGTCGCTAGGTGGCGGTATGGCTGTTCAACGCCCTGTGGCAGAAAAGTGGCAAGCAGTTACCAAGAGCAAGCTAATGGAAGGCTATGGACTTACCGAGTGCGCACCACTTGTAACAATTTGTCCATATGATTTAGATGGTTACAATGGGTCAATCGGTTTGCCTGCACCGAGTACTGAACTTAAGATTATTCTAGAAAACGGTGATGAGGCACCGAAAGGTGAGGCCGGTGAGCTTTGCGTTAAAGGCCCGCAGGTGATGCAAGGTTATTACAACCGTCCAGAAGCTACTGCGCAATGTCTTAAAGATGGTTGGTTTGCGACAGGTGATATTGCGACTTACGATGATGAAGGTTTCTTCTATATCGTTGACCGTAAAAAAGATATGATCTTAGTGTCTGGTTTCAATGTGTTCCCTAACGAAATTGAAGAAATTGTTGCCATGCATGATGGTGTGCTTGAAGTTGCTTCCATTGGCGTACCGCATGAAATAAGTGGTGAACAAGTTAAAGTATTTGTCGTTAAAAAAGACCCATCTTTAACAGAAAAAGATATAATCAGTCATTGTCGAGATAATTTGACCAATTATAAAGTACCAAAACTAGTAGAGTTCCGTGACGAGTTACCAAAAACTAACGTCGGAAAAATTCTAAGGCGTGCTTTAAAAGATTGATAAAAACCGGCGAAAGCCGGTTTTTTTATAACCCAAGGCTTAGGAGTGAAAGTGCAGTACCAAGTCATTACAGAGCAACAACAATTAGATCAATTTGTAAAAGCGATTGGTGACGCCACTATGTTGGCATTAGATACAGAGTTCATGCGTCGTCGTACTTTATATCCTGAAGTTGCACTGATCCAAGTTTTCGACGGACAAAACTTAGCATTAATAGATCCATTAGCAGCGTTAGATTATTCTGCTTTTTGGGAAATTTTAAAATCAGCTGATGTATTAAAAATACTTCATTCACCGTCTGAAGACATTGAAGTGTTCAATAACTTCGCTGGTTTTGTACCAATGCCTATGTTCGATACTCAATTTGCTTTGCAATTATTAGGTGAAGGTAATTGTGTTGGTTTTGCAAATATGGTTAAGCAAATCCTTAAAATAGAGATTGATAAAAGTGAATCAAGGACAAACTGGTTACAGAGGCCATTGACAACGAAGCAATTAGATTATGCAGCCAGTGATGTGTTTTATTTGTTGCCTTGTTTCAATTATATTTACAAGCAAATCTCAGAAAAGGGTTTAACACATATTGTACTTGAAGAAAGCCAATTGGTTATTGAGAAACGTTCTTACGAATTACCAGATGAATTACTTTACCAAGATATTAAAAATGCGTGGCAACTTAAACCGCGAGATCTAGCTGCTTTACAAGTGCTTGCGCCGTGGAGAAGGAGTAAAGCTAAGAATAAAAATTTAGCTTTGAATTTTGTTTTAAAAGAACAAAATATGGTTGAGATAGCAAGGCGTCGGCCTACTAGCCTTTCTTCTTTGAGAAATATTCCTGGTGTAGAGGCGATGGAAGTAAATCGCTCTGGTAAAGAAATTCTAAACCTCATCGAGCAGGCGAAATCAGTCGATATAGAAGCTTGTCCTGAGAAATTACTTCGCTTGATTGATTACCCACAATACAAAAGAGCTGCAAAAGACATTGCAACTAAAATAAAGCAAGTTGCTTCGACCACAGAAATTCCTGCTGACGTATTTGCTTCAAAAAAACAAATTAATCAATTGATCAGTTGGAAATGGAAATACACTGATGAAGCAAGGAGTTTATTAATTAGGCCAGATCTACTTAAATCTTGGCGATGGGAGTTTTTAAAAGACGTTCTTGCTGAATGGCAATAGTTAAAGTTTGTCGATGAAAATAAAAAAGCCTAGGCATTGCCTAGGCTTTTTTATTAAGACTTTTCGTTATCAGGTAATGTAACGTTAAGTTCAAGAACTGCTAAATCATCTTCATTTTGTTCAAATTGGACGTTTACAGCATCAGAGTCGACCTTCACGTACTTTCTAATAACATCTAGAATATCTTGCTTTAACTGTGGCAAGTAATCAGGCGTGCCGCGTTTTGAGCGTTCATGTGCAACGATAATTTGAAGTCGCTCTTTAGCCAGCGAAGCGCTTGATTTCTTTTCTGAACGAAAATAATCGAGTAATGACATACTATCCTCCAAATATACGCTTGAATAAGCCTTTCTTCTCAACTTCTAAGAATCTGAAGTCAACGACTTCACCTAGTAAGCGATTAATTGCATCAGCGTAAGCTTGTCCAGCATCAGATTCATTATCTAGGATAACAGGTTGACCAGAGTTAGAGGCATTTAGCACTGCTGTTGATTCAGGGATCACGCCAAGAAGGTCAATAGCAAGGATTTCTTGTACATCTTCAACAGACAACATTTCACCCGCGTTTACACGTTCAGGGTTGTAGCGAGTAAGAAGAAGATGTTCTTTAACTGGATCTAACCCTTGCTCAGCACGACGTGACTTACTTTGTAAGATACCTAAAATACGATCTGAATCTCGTACAGACGAGACCTCTGGATTTGTAGTTACAATTGCTTCATCCGCAAAATATAGCGCCATCATAGCACCAGCTTCTATACCTGCAGGCGAATCGCATACAATATAGTCAAACTCTTCTTTTAACTCATCTAAAACTTTTTCAACGCCTTCCTTTGTCAGCGCATCTTTGTCACGTGTTTGTGATGCTGGAAGGATATAGAGTTTTTCAACGCGCTTATCTTTGATAAGTGCTTGATTTAAGTTTGCTTCGCCATTAATAACGTTCACAAAGTCATAAACGACTCTGCGTTCACAACCCATAATTAAATCAAGGTTTCTAAGGCCAATATCAAAGTCAATAATGGCTGTTTTGTATCCTTTGAGCGCAAGGCCTGTACCAATTGCTGCGCTAGAGGTAGTTTTACCTACACCACCTTTACCTGAAGTTACGACAATAATTTTTGCCATCTGAATTATCCTTTGACCAAAGCTGTTATTTCTAAAGATTCGTTACACTGTATTATTTGTGCTGGTTGTTCCCAATATTCACCTTGAAGTGATTCACTTAACCAATAGCTACCATTGATTGAAACTAACTCAGCTTTTAATTGTTGACAATAAATTGCCGCATCTTGTGCACCTGAAGCGCCTGCTATTGCACGGCCTCTCAAAGTGCCATAAATATGAATATTACCATCTGCAATCACTTCAGCGCCGTGACTTACTGCTCCAAGCACAATTAAGTCTCTGCCTTTGGCATAAATTTGTTGGCCTGAACGCACTGTTGTTTGAATAACTTGAGGTGGTAGATACACCTCTTTTTCTATAACCTCAGCTGAAGTATTAGATTTTGGCTTTTGCACGTCTTGACTATAGTTGAGCACTGACAAGCCAACTTCTTTAGCAGAAATGTTTTGTTGTTCAGAACCGTTACACACACCAACAGGGTTGAGTTGTAAAGTCGAAATTGCGTTACGCAGCTCAAGAAAATCAATTGTTTCATCTTGAACTTGCGAAAGATTAACTACGATAGGCGCACCCTGGAAAAATTTTGGCGCTTGTGAAATCTTTTCGTCTAGCTCTTTGCGTAATAGAGCCAAGTCGATAGTTAATAGATGTAATACAGAAAGAGTGAAAAGGTTGCCTTTCAACTCGAATGTTTGTTCAGACATATTACGCAGTTCTTATAATTATCAAGTTTATAAAATTAGAAAGAGAGAATATGAAGCATTGTACTATAGCTAGATTTAGGCTCAGCCGTTGCTCGCTAAACTTTCCAATTATATTTTTAGTCATGTTATAGTGCTGTCAAGATATAAGCAAGAATTTATAGGGTTATAATGCTAACTGCGGTATACAAAAGCTCAAAAAGAGCAGATACTTACCTTTACATAGAAAAACGTGATGATTTTAGCAAAATTCCTGAACCTCTAATGGGTATGTTTGGCACACCAATTTACGTCATGATGTTCGATTTATCTAAGAGAGAACGTTTAGGTGTTGCTGATATTGTTCTTGTTCAGTCTGAGTTAACTGAAAAAGGGTTTTATTTACAATTACCACCAAAAGAAGAGAACCTTTTGGATGAATTAAAAAAACAAAACGGAGTAGATAGTGTCTAAATTTGTTCTTCCTCTAGTAATCGCTTCGAGTTTATCATTTTCAGTCTTTGCTAATACGCAAGCAAAATTCGATGAATATGTTTCAAATTTGAAAGTTGAAGCGCTAGAAAAGGGTTATAGTCAGACCTTGATCGACGAAGCGTTTGCAACGGTTAAATTCAAAAAGAAAGTTATAAAAGCGGATAAAAACCAACCAGAAGTGGTTGAAACCCTAGAAACTTATTTACCAAAACGCGTGCCTCAATGGAAAGTTGATAGAGCCAGAAACCTATATTCAAAACATAAACCTGTTTTAGAAACGATCGCAAAAGAATATGGTGTACAAGCTAGATTCATCGTTGCCTTATGGGGACTTGAAAGTAACTTCGGTCGTATTCAAGGTGGCCACCCTGTTATTAGTTCTGTTGTTACACTCGCATTCGATGGCAGACGAGAGGCTTTGTACAAGCGTCAGCTTTGGGCTGCACTTGATATATTAAAAGATGGGCATATTAGTTTAGATAAATTTAAAGGCTCCTGGGCTGGGGCTATGGGTCAAACTCAGTTTATGCCAACTTCTTTTAATTCTTATGCCGTTGATTACGATGGTGACGGGCGAAAAGATATTTGGACGACTGAAGTTGATGCATTTGCTTCAATTGCTAATTATTTAAAACAAGCTGGTTGGAATGACAATCTGACTTGGGGTCGCCAAATCCAACTGCCTGAAAACTTTGACCATAAGTATGTCCTAAAACGAGGCACTAAGACGCGTAAACAATGGCTAGAATACTGGAAAGATTCAGAGCGTTCTTTAAGTGACTGGCAAGCTCTTGGTTTACGAAGAGCGGATGGTTCAGACTTACCTAAAGTTGATATTACAGCTGCGTTAGTTATGCCTGACGACATTAATGGTCGTATGTATTTAGCGTATGATAATTACAAAGCCCTAATGCATTGGAATCGTTCTTATTACTTTGCAACAAGCGTGGGATATTTGTCAGATAGAATTGGCTATCCAAAAATCTAGTACGATTATCATATAAAAAAGGCAGCTTCATAGCTGCCTTTTTTGATTGGGCTTAATGCCTGCAAGTGTGAAATTATTTCTTTAAAAGCTTATCTTTTAAATCTATTACTTTACTGACCGAAGAGCCTAGCTTCATGAGAGTCTGTAATTGCTCAGGTGAGAGTCTTTGCAATTCGGCTGACCATTTAGTAACCGTCTCTAATAAGTCATGGATCTGCTGCATCTGCTCTTGCGCATAAGCTTCTTCATTAGACTGAGCCGGTTCTATAATCGAATCTCTAAGCAAAGTAAGTGTCGGATCGATTTCTCTCTTTCTTCGTTCTTCAAAAACTTTATTTGCTAAATCCCAAATAGAGCCATTTGGTGAATAGTATTCTTTCCTATCACCAGGGACATGAATGACTTTAACCAGTTGCCATGATTGTAGTTCTTTGATGCCCATACTGACATTACCACGGCTTATTCTAAGTGCTTCAGCAATCTCATTTGCACTTAGAGGCTGCTCACTGATAACCAACAGACCAACCATTTGACCAATCGTTCTGTTAAAACCCCAACGGCTACCCATTTCACCACAGTGCAATACAAAGTTTTCTAATTTCTGAGATAAAATCATTTTTAAAGTTTCAATATAATTTGAAAATCAATTTAGACTTAGCAGGATTTAATTGCAAGGAAATTATTGAATAAATATGAAGGAGATCAATAAAAACAAAAAAGAGGAGCAGGGCTCCTCTTTCATTTTTACTTCAGTATATTATCTTACTGCGAACATGATTAGTCCAGGTAGTACGAAGAATGAACCTAGTACATAGCCTAACGCTGCAGGTTTATTTTCAGCGCCAATTTTTGCAAGCTTGTCAGCAAGCTGTAATGGAATCTCACGTAGTAAAGGCATACCATAGATTAGGGCTACTGCAAATACATTAAACATTACATGAACTAGGGCAATAGTGAGTGCCACTTCTGCTGCTGGACCTGTGATAGATGTAGCTGCAAGTAGTGCTGTGATGGTAGTACCAATATTAGCACCTAACGTGAATGGGTAAATTTGACGAGTTGTGAACACACCGCTACCTGCTAGTGGAATCATTAAGCTAGTAGTGGTTGAAGATGATTGAACCATTACTGTAACTGCAGCACCTGAGCTGATACCTGCTATTGGTCCACGACCGATGGCTCCGTGAAGTAAATCTTTTGCTTTGCCAACAAGAGCTGTTTTCAGTAACTTACCAAGCGTAGTTACAGCAAATAGAATCATTGCAATACCGATAACTACCATTGCAATACCTACAGCTTTGCCATCTAAGAAGCTAACTGCGTCTTTCACTAAACCTACAGCAGGTTTTACTAGTGGCTTGATGAAGTTGTAGCTTTTAAGTGAAAGGTCTGCATCACCAACAAATAAATGTGCCAGGCTAGATGCAAATTTCTCTAACAAGCCGAACATGATCTCAAGTGGTAAGAAGATTAATACCGCAAGAAGATTAAAGAAGTCATGAACTGTTGATGCTGAAAATGCGCGTTGGAATTCTTCTTTAGAACGAATATGACCAATAGAAACTAATGTATTAGTAATTGTAGTACCAATGTTTGCACCCATGACCATTGGAATTGCAATACTGATAGGCAATCCACCAGCTACTAAACCTACAATCACAGATGTTACAGTTGAAGATGATTGAACCAGTGCTGTTGCAAGTGCACCAAGTAATAAGGCAACAAATGGGTTGGTTGCGAATGAGAAAATCTCTCTAGCACCAGCACTACCGCCAGATGCTAATTTAAAACCACCACTGACTGTACCAACGGCAACTAATACCAAATAAACTAAGAAAGCAATTGCTGCCCAGTTTAAGATTTTATTGAAAAGTGTTTGCTGATTAGAAGCACTCATAATGTTCTCGTTTTGTTTATGCCTTATATGGCATTTTCATGAAGTTTTTGTTTCAGGCGGCATTAAAACAGAGAAATATTACAGAAATATTTCATCTTGGTGATTGTGTAATCATTCAAGTGTTTAATGACATTAAATTAATTGAGAACATTATAGAAACAGATAGTTACAGATTTATGATTTTACATTCATTTACAATCTGATTAGTGTGTAATCTGATACAATCCATATTTGATCCATAGTTGGTTCATAAATTGTAAATCTAAATTATTCTTATTGATTGGCAGTGATGCGGCATATCTTTTATAAACTCTCTTTTTTTATCGTAGGCTTAATGACACTGCAAGTGTATGCTGCGCAATTGTCTTTAGATAACGACACTGCTGTTCACGATTTGAAACTATATGGGGAGGTGTATTTTAACTACAAAAATGTGCCCGTTTCGCGGTCACTGGTAAAAGACAAAGAAATTTGGCACAAAGCAGATTCAATCAAGCAAAAACCTCAAATAACACCTTATAGTAAATTACTAAAACTAGATGTCAGTAATACTTCGAAGGAACAAACTTGGTATATCTCTTTTGGTTATGCAAGACTTCCTTTATTAAGAATATATGAAATATCAACTGGTTCGGTTTCAAAGGTTTTTGAGTTACAACCTAATCATAATTACTTTGATAGAAAGATAGACGACCCGCAATTATATGTACCTATAAAGCTAGACCAAAGCTCCACAAAAACCTTGTTAATTGAGTATCAAACATTTGCAAACGCACCAGCAAATATAAGATTACATAATTATTCACATTATCTAACGACATCTCAGCAAAGCACAATGGTTAATGGCGCTATTTCAGGAATAGTCTTTGCAATACTTCTTATTATATTAGTTAACTTATTTTTTAACCCTAATAAAACCAATGTGTTTTATGCGCTATGGACTTTTACATTCTTTATGATTGTCGTTGATATGGCAGGGTTCACATCAAAATATATCTGGCCGCACCTAGGCGCTGAATCAAGTAAGTTTTCGATATTCTTAATGACCACAGTCCCGATTTTACATATCTTGTTTCTTAAGAGCTTTTTGCAATTGCAAAGGTATCATAAAAAGTTAAATATAACTTACAAGGTTGTATTAGCTTTATACATTTTATTAATTCCTCTCTCTTTATGGTTAAATACTGTTTTCTTCAATTTGGTATTAAGCTCACTGATTATCCCGCTTTTTTTGTATACTGTTTCTTGGTCTTGGAATCAAAAAGCGCCAGGTATACGCGTGTTTTCATTAAGCCTATTCAATCATGTTTTATTCGTAAATATTTTTACGATTGTCGGTGCGAGTTTCGGTAATATTTTTCCCAATTTTGCAATCGCTGATTATATAAAAGTAGGCTATCTATTAGAGGTATGCTTGTTTACCATCGCATTAGCTATACAAAATAAATCTTTGCAAAATCAGTTCGTTTCATATTTACAAGAGCAAGTCGGCTCATTACAAGAAAATTTGTCAGAAGAAAAACTTCAACATGTATCAAACATCAATGAAGTTAAAATAAAAGAAGAACAATTGTTCGCAGATTTGTCTCATGAGTTGAGAACGCCATTAACGGTAATGAAAATACAAGTTGAATCTTTACAGCATAATATTGTTGATAATGTACATTTAAGTTATGGAAAATTGATGAATAAAATTGATGAACTTAACGGTTTCATTGATAACTTAATGAAAGTAACACCTAGTGGTGAAGTTTATAAAAATCCAAATATTAAAACTGTGAACATTAAAGGGCTATTATCATCAATAAAATCAATTCATGATAGCAGCAATACGTTATCTATAACGACACCTGATGTGATGACTTATGATGTTAGAGAACAAATGCGTTGTTTTGATTATGACCAAGAAGGATTCAAAATAGTTCTAGAAGAATGCTATCAAAATGCTTCAAGTCATGGCGGGGCTCAAGTAGCAGTTTCCGTGCATGTAGATAATGAAGAAGATGAAGTCGTAATAAGTATTGATAACTCAGGAAGTACCATTAATGAAGAAGATTTTAATCGTATATTTAGTCCTTTAGTTAGGTTAGATGGATCACGACAAAATGGACAAAGTCATAATGGAATGGGCCTGAGCCTATGTAAAAAAATAATAGAATCAAGTAATGGTCAAATATTTGCCGCTAATAGCAAGCTTGGAGGCTTAGCCATTCATGTTATCTTTCCATTGAAGGCTTAGACTTTTTATTACTCATGAAAATTATTCTGGTTTTTCTTATAAGGTCTGGCAAACTGAGTCAAACACCTTTAAAGGATAAACTATGTTTAAATACTCAATCCTAACTGCAACTGTACTGTTATCCCTTGCTGGTTGTGCCACTACTGGTGAACCTCAACAAACTCAAGCTGTATCCCAAGAAATTAATCATAATGACAAAGTAAACTTACTTAGTGAAGAGTACTTTAATAGTATGGTTGCACTTAGCCCGACCTCAGGTACTTTTATAGGCAAACAAGACGTTAATGATAAATTTGACTCTGCAACTACACCTGAAAGTCTTAATAATACATATAGTTTATTAACTTCATTTGAAGATAAGTTACTCCAGATAGATAGTAGTAAATTGGCTGGTCAAGCTTTGTTAAGTTATGAAATTTTAAAGCGTGATTTGGCTTTCTCTAAGCGTGGTTTCGAGTTCCCTAGCTATATGATGCCAATTAACCAAATGTCTGGTTTACATAATGTCTTTGCTGGTCTTGGCTCAGGCCAGAGTGCGCAGCCATTTAATACAATTGAAGATTATAAGAATTTTGTTAGTCGTGCTGATGGCTTTATACAATGGTTAGAAGGTATAGAATCTAACATGCGCAAAGGTATCGAAAATAATGTGGTTTTGCCAAAAGCATTAACAGAAAAACTCATTCCTCAATTTTCTGCTCATATAGTTAAAGATGAAACTCAATCAGTATTTTGGGGGCCTATAAACAGTTTTCCTGAATCATTATCAGATCAACAAAAGCAGTCTATAACTGCGAGTTACAAAGTCATGATCTTAGATAGACTCGTTCCTGCGTATAGCAAAATGACAAAATTCTTAAAAGAAGAATATTTGCCAAATAGTCGGGAAACATTTGGTTATAGCGATTTACCTAACGGTAAAGCTTGGTATGAATATCAAATCGCTACACATACTACTTTAGATATGAATGCAGAAGAAATTCATAAAATTGGACTAAGTGAAGTTTCTCGTATTAGAAACGAAATGGAGTGGGTAAAAGAGCAGTTAAATTTTGAAGGTGATTTACAAGCCTTTTTTGAGTTTTTAAGAGAAGATGAGCAGTTTTATTTTAAATCGGCAGACGAGTTAATTAATGCCTACGTGGAAGTAAAAGAAAAAATTGATGCTCGAGTTCCTCTTCTTTTTGATATAGCACCTAAAGCGGATTATGAAGTTAAATTAGTAGAGGCATTTAGAGCTCAATCTGCTGCAGGCGCGTCATATGCTTCTCCAGCACCCGACGGTAGCCGTCCAGGCATATTCTATATCAATGCACATAACTTAAAAGCTCAACCAAAATTTTTAGTAGAGACTTTGTCAATCCATGAGGCAGCTCCTGGACACCATTTCCAAATTGCTTTGCAACAAGAGGTCGAAGGGTTACCTAGTTTTAGGAAGTTTGGTGGCTATACAGTTTTCTCAGAGGGCTGGGCTCTTTACGCTGAGAGCTTAGGTAAAGAGCTCGGATTATTCACAGATCCTCTAATGTGGTATGGCCGCCTTGTTGATGAGCAGTTAAGAGCAATGAGGCTTGTTGTTGATACGGGACTCCATGCAAAGGGTTGGTCTAGAGAAAAAGCAATTCAGTTTATGTTAGAAAACTCTTCAATGGCCGAATCTGATGTGACTGCAGAAGTAGAGAGGTATATAGGCTGGCCTGGTCAGGCAGTTTCTTACAAAGTTGGTCAGTTTAAAATTCAGGAATTAAGAGATTACTGCGAGGAAAAGCTTGGTAAAAAGTTTGATATTAAAGCGTTTCATACACAGATCTTGATTGACGGCGCATTACCAATGCCAATTTTAGAGAGTAAAATTAAAAAGTGGGTTGAAGTTCAGCTTTAATCCCACCTAAAGGCCAATTTGAGTTGGCCTTTGCTTGTTATGTTCCCTTCAAGTAAAATTTAGCTGTTAGCAGTAATTTGAGAAAATAATGGGCGCAGAACAATTTTGGCAAACTAAATCGCTTGAGCAAATGAATGATCAAGAGTGGGAAAGCATTTGTGATGGTTGTGGTAAGTGTTGTCTACATTCTTTTATAGACAGTGATGAAGAGGACTTTTCAAGTACCGATCACCTACGAGAGGGAGAAACACTTATATATTCAAGTTTAGTTTGTCAGTTCATAGATGAGCAGACTTGTGCATGTACACGTTATGCAGAAAGACAAACGCTCGTACCTTCGTGTGTCAAACTTACTAAAGACAACCTGAAAGATATTTTTTTCATGCCGAACAGTTGTAGTTATAGGCGTCTTTATGAGGGCAGGGGGTTAGCTAGCTGGCACCCATTACTTAATCAAGGAAAAAAAATTAAAATGAATGAACTAGGTATTAGTATTCAAGGACGAGTCACTAAAGACAATACTGTTGATATTGAAGAAGATTTTGAAGACTACATTGTAGATTGGCCAGAATTTGATTGTGATTAATTCAAATTCAGTAAAAAGCTAGCTCTCTTTTGTCTAGCTTTTACTTTTCATAATTTATTTTAGCGGTAAATCAACCTCTATTTTCAATCCACCTAATTCGCTCTGTGATGCATTAATCTCACCCTGGTGTAAGTCAACAATTTGCCTAACAATGGATAATCCTATGCCATGACCTGGCGTTTCTGTGTTCGACATATTTGGAACACGAAATAGATGATCAAAAATTTGCCCTAAATGCTCTTTAGGAACAGATGGCGCACTATCTTGTACAGTTATCTTAAAATACCGCTCACATGCCGCAAAATGAACGTCAATCTTACCATCCTTATATGTGTATTTTTTTGCATTGCTATATAAATTTGCAATTAATTGTTTGACCCGAAATGGATCTATGTGAGCGAAAGTTTCGTTAAATTCATTACTCCCAACTGTCAGTTTTTGTTCTGAAGTCTGAGTCGCCAACTCATCATGAATATCGCTAACAAACTTGTTTAAATCTGTTTCTTGAGTCGTTAATGTAAAATTCGCAGTTTCAAGTTTAGCAAGACCTGCTAAGTCTTTAACTAAGTAGTTTAGATCTGTTAGCTTTTCACTAATTTTAGAAAGGTTTTCAGGTTTACACTCGATGATTTCATGTTGCATCGCTTCAATATGTAAGCTTGCAATGGTAACTGGGTTACTCAGGTCGTGTGCTATTTGCGAGAATAATTGGTTTCTCTGTTCAAGTAGTTTATTGAGATGCAGTCTTTGTTGTTGCTCTAAAACACGATTTTGTCTTATTTTAATGTAAATAATCAGCGTAAAGGAGACGAATACAACAAATAGAATGATGAATACCATTTGTTGATTTTGTTGCTGTGCTAACGCATTACTGATTAACAGGTTTTCTTGCTCTTTTTCAGCAAGTTTTTGTTCTTTTTCTTTTGCTTCAATCGTATTTTTTAAAAACGCTAATCTATTTGCATAATTTTCTCTATGCGCAATAGATTGTAATTCAAGTAACTTATTTTGAATCAAATATGCGTTTTCAAATTTTTTCATTTTAGAGTAAGCACGATGCATGATACTAAGGCTTGTTTGCCTTCTGCCTTTCAATGTTTCCAGATCACCAATTTCGAATGCTTGTTTAGCATAGCTGAGTGCTTTATTTGGATTATCAATTGCTAGATTTAACTCACCAAGGTGATTCCAAACAGAGGTTTTTAGATGGTAGTCTTTTTCGGTTTTTTTCAAGAAGCTTAAATTACTCTCCTCAAGTGAAAGTGCTTTTTCTAAATTACCTTTTCCAGCATAGTTTAATGCCATGTTGTGTGTTGACCATGCGACATTCCGTCTATTACCTATAGAATCAAAAACATCTATTGCTTCTTTAGCGTGTTTAATTCCAACATCATACATTCGTATCTTATAGGCTTGTTTAGATAATTTACTTAGGCTGTGAGCTATGTCTTGTTTGTTGTCTGTTTTTCTGTCTAATGCGAGTGCTTCGTGAAATTTTTTGTAGGAAAGTTGATGTTCACCAATCTTGTTGTAAGAGTCGGCTATACCATACAGAGTACTGGCCATTCTGTTATCAGACACTTCGAGAGTGGTGATAATTTGGTAGCCTTTTAACTTGTACTCTAATGCCGTTTGAAAGTCACCTAAATGATCATAAGCACGACCATAAAAGTAATAGATGGAAGATAGATTCTTTTTACTAAATTTTTCTTTGTTGTTTTTGTGATAAGCGCGAACAATATCAAGTCCTTTTTGATAATTACTTGTTCTAAGCTCTATTGATGCTTGCCTTGAAATTGCACCAGTTAAAAGTTCTATGCTATCTGATTTTCTGAAGTGATTTATCGCATTTTTAATGGTCTCACGTGCAATATCATACTCATCATTGTGATACTGAATGTCTGCTAACTTTTTAAATAAACGTGCTCTATTTATATGGCTATATTCATAGGTAGGAAAATCAAGTTCATCTTGAAGTATTTTTTTTGCTTCATCAATTTGACCCATATTACTAAGTACATCTGTGAATGAAACATAGTATTCGCATGCCGCAATTTGATCTGTCAGGCTTGCAGTATCAATCTGCCCAAAAGATCTTAGTTTTAGCTCATTATTTGGTAGCTTTTGAATTGCTTTAAGTTCAGCAATATTTGTAGCGTTTGCTTGTGAAGTTAAGAAAGCTAGGAAACAAAACAACCATAGCCTTGAGAGCATAGACACTCTAGTTCGCTCCTTGCAAAAGATTGCGTATTTTACTTATTTGTACTTAAGCTGCAATTGCAAAATATACATGTTCTATACTAAATGAGCTCAAGATTTATGAAATTCTGTCGATTATTTAGAGCGTAACACTAAAAAATTTGTTAAAAAAGAGTTGCAAAGGTTTAGTTCATATAAAAATAAGTAGGATCTCCATGCTCCAATCATTACGTTTTTCTACCAAAGTAACAGCCGCGGCGTCTTTGGTTTTAGTGATCATCCTAGGGCTTTTCACTATCAATAACTTCATTGTTATGAGAGCCCAAACACAAGAACAACTTACCGCTGTTTTGCATGAAATATCAAATTCAGTGTCACAAAATATCGCCAACTGGCTTAACGATAGGCTCAAAATTGTTGAATCAGTCGCAAAAGGCCACAAACAGACAGACACAGAAGCACAAATATTGAGACGTCTTACAACCGCAGATATTGCAGGCGAATTCAAAAATACTTATATAGGAATGCCTGATGGCACATTCGTTTTGGATGACCCTTCTATTCAGTTACCAGCAGATTATGATGCGACAACAAGGCCATGGTATAAACTAGCTGAACAAAAGCGCTCTACAGCATTCACCACGCCATATATAGATGTAACAACTAATGAGTTAACTATCTCAGCTGTAGTGCCATTATTTGAAAGTGGCCGATTAAGCGCTGTTGCTGGTGGTGATATTGATATGGCCACCATCACAGACATTATTAACGAAATTGACTTTTTAGGTTTTGGTTACGGCTTCTTACTCGATAGCGAAGGTCGCATTTTATCGCACCCAAATACTTCATTGAATGATAAGCCTATGAGCGATTTATTCGGTCAAAGATTAACATTACAAAGTGAATTCATTGAACTAGAGCTAGACGGTGTTGAAAAAATTGTGTCATTTGTGCCTATGCAGGGAATTAATAATGTCAATTGGTATCTAGGTGTCGTTATAAACAAAGAAATTGCTTACTCCTCAGTTTCTTCATTCAGAAATATGGCGCTTATTTATTTAGCCATTGGTGTACTAGCCATTGTTATTATGCTTCAAGTGTTACTTAAATACTTGATGAAACCAGTAAGAGACCTCAATGATGCCATTAAAGATATCGCCCAAGGCGAAGGAGATCTCACTCAAAGGTTAACTAGTACAAGTCAAGATGAATTTGGTGATCTATCTACTCAGTTTAATATTTTCGTTGATAAGATCCATGAATCGATTAAGCAAGTAAGAGCATCTACTCTCACTTTGCAACAATCTATAACGAGCATGAACGATCAAGCCCACCAAGCTTTGGAGTTATATCATGATCAAACAAAGAGAACTGACAGTGTTGCAACTGCGATTAATGAGTTGTCATCTAGTGCACAAGAAATAAGCAGTAATGCTCACAATGCATCTGAATTAGCTTCTGAAGCAAATAGTATGAGTGCTGATAGTCAAGATGTTCTTAATTCAAATATATCTGGGATTTCTTCACTAAGCGATAAAATGGCTAGGGCGCAAGATACAGTAACTAGCCTAGACCAACACTCAGCAAGTATCGGGCAAGTATTAGAAGTTATAAAAGGTGTAAGTGAGCAAACTAATTTATTAGCACTCAATGCTGCTATTGAGGCCGCTCGTGCAGGTGAAGCAGGACGAGGCTTTGCGGTCGTAGCTGATGAAGTCAGACAGCTTGCACAGCGTACTCAGGAATCAACTCAGGAGATTGAAAATACAATTTCTGAACTACAACAAGGTTCGACTTCCGCTGTATCTGTGATGAATGAAGCTTTAAAAGATTCATCAGAAAGTGCTTCTAAAGCAACTACTGCAGGAGAAAAGATGCAATCTGTAACTGCAGCGATAGAGGCCATTGATGGTGTTAATCACGCTGTAGCGAGTGCAACACAACAGCAAAATGATGTGATCCATAATTTAGATGCTGATATTCATCACATTAGTGATATTAGTAATCAAGGTGTAGATAATCTAAATCGTACTTTAGAAGAGTGCAAAATGTTACAAGAGCAATTCCGCACATTGGAAAGTATGCTTCTTAAATTTAAAGTCTAGAGAATTCATATTTATAATATCTAAAGTATAAAGCTCCGTGTGGGCTTTATAATCTCCAATAATTTTTTATAACCCTCATTATAAAAACTATAATCTTTTTTCTTGATATAACTACCTATATTACAGTTGTAATAAAATTGTATTTTTTGCGCAACACCACTGTCATTTTACCTATTTAAACTGCACGCAATTTCATAACAATCAATCTAAGGTGTATGCGATGAAGTGCATTAACCCTCTGCTTCTTGCAGGTGTTTTAGCAACAGCAACTGGTGTTCACGCCAATTCTTTAAATCCTGTTGTTGAAAAAAGTGCAGCGATTAATGACTCTGCTTTAAAAACTCAGGGAAAAATTGACTCTATTTCTGACTCTATGCAGTCGAAATTGCAACAATTCAAAACATTAAATAAAGAAATTGATGGTTTGATGGTTTACAACAGTCAATTAGATAAACAAATTCAAAACCAATTAGCAGAGATGGCTGACATCAATGCATCAATGGACCAAGTGTCAGTTATTGAGCGCCAAATCACCCCGTTAATGCTTAACATGATCACAGGTCTTGAGCAATTCGTTGCCTTAGATGTGCCTTTCCTTTTAGAAGAGCGTAAGCAGCGTGTTTCAAAGCTTCGTGAAATGATGGAACGTGCTGATGTGACATCAAGTGAAAAATTCCGCCGTGTACTTGAAGCTTATCAAGTTGAAGTTGAATACGGTCGCACCATTGAAGCTTACCCAGCACTTATTAACGTTGCAGGTCAAGAGCGCGAAGTCGATTTCTTACGAATCGGTCGTCTTGAACTGATGTATGTCACTAAAGATGGAAAAGTGGCGGGTATTTGGGAAAAAGAAACAAAACAATTCAAAGAATTACCAGATACAAATATCAGTCAAATCAACAAAGCACTACGCATTGCACGTAAGCAACTTGCCCCTGATATGTTAACGCTACCAATTAACGCTGCGAAATAAGAGGTCTTAAAATGAAACTTTTAAAGAAATTTAGTCAAGCTGCGATTTTAGCGACGACTTTTGGTTTGTCTGGCGCAGCGATGGCTGATGAAATTAATTTAGATACGTTACTTAAAACGTTAGAGCAAGGGCAAGTTGCTCAAACTGCTGAAAACAAAGCAAGAGAAGCTGAATTTGTTACAAAACGAAATGAGCAAGATGCAGCACTACGTAAGCTAACTTCGGATAGAAATTCTCAATTAGCACGCTCCGAACGTTTAGAAACGTCATTTGAAGAAAATGAAATCAAGCTTCAAAACCTGTCAGATACCTTGAGCAAACGCATGGGTACTTTGAAGGAGTTATTTGGTGTGCTTCAGCAAGTATCAGGCGATGCTAGCAATAAATTCCAAACGTCTGTAGTTTCAGCTGAAATTTCAGGTCGTAGCGCGTTCATGGATGAAATGGCTGCAAAGATGGGTTCAAGCTCAAAACTTGCTTCAATTGAAGACATCGAAAAGGTTTGGTTTGAACTACAACGTGAAATGACTGAGCAGGGTAAGGTTTCTCGTTACAACGCAGAAGTTATTGTTGCTGGTGGTGAGAAAGTAAATAAGGAAGTTTTACGTGTTGGTGCATTCAACTTAATTGCTGATGGAAAATATTTAACTTTCAACCCTGTCACAAACACAATTTCAGAACTAACAAGACAACCGGTTGCACGTTATCAGACTTCAGCGGCTGATTTACAAGCGGCAAATAGCGGTGTAGTTGATTTTGCACTAGACCCTACTGGCGGTTCTATTTTAGGCCTATTAGTTCAAGCGCCGAATACAGAAGAGCAGGTTCATCAAGGTGGCTCTGTGGGTTACGTGATTTTAGCAACTGGTGTTATTGCTTTACTTATCGCACTTGAACGCTTCATTAGTTTAATGCTGATGAGTGCTAAAATTCGTCGTCAACTTAAAGACACAACACCGCGTGAAGATAACCCACTTGGCCGTGTGATGAAGGTTAAAGAGCAGTACCCTGATGTTGCTTACGACACGTTAGAGCTGAAGCTAAGTGAAGCAATCCTTCGTGAAATGCCAAAGATTACTCGTAATCTAACTCTGATTAAGATTATCTCAGTTGTAGCACCTCTTTTAGGTCTACTAGGTACAGTAACGGGTATGATTAACACCTTCCAAGCAATCACGTTATTCGGTACTGGTGACCCTAAGTTGATGGCGGGCGGTATTTCGCAGGCACTTGTTACAACCGTACTGGGCCTAGTTGTTGCTATTCCAACCGTATTCTTGTACACGCTTTTAAATACGCGTTCACGTAACTTGTTACTTATTTTGCAAGAACAAAGCGCAGGCATTATTGCTGAGCGTAGCGAGAAAGGAGCGTAAACGTGGTTTTATTGCTAGATGCAATTAACGCACTACGCAGCTTTCTAGATACAGGTGGCCAGGTACTCCTGGTCATCGGTGTCCTTATCTTCGCAATGTGGTTACTTATTTTAGAGCGCTTTATTTATCTATTCGGTCTATACCGTCAACAGCGCAAAGAGGTAATCGCTAGCTGGAAAGCACGTTCAGAGCGTAATAGCTGGAATGCGGAACAAATTAAACAAGCTCAGATTTCACGTATTGGGATTAAGTTAAATACAAACCTGCCATACATTGGTGTCATGGTTGCTTTATGTCCTTTATTGGGTCTGTTAGGCACAGTAACAGGCATGATTGAGGTATTCAACGTAATGGCCATCACAGGCACAGGTAGCGCTCGTTCAATGGCTGCGGGTGTGTCTAAAGCCACTATTCCAACCATGGCCGGTATGGTCGGTGCACTTTCAGGTGTATTTGCTGTGACATTTTTACAGCGCAAAGCGAAACGTGAAGTTGAGTTGTTAGAAGATAAATTGTTGCTAGATCACTAAGTAACACGAGGTAAAGAATTATGAGAGCACCATTAGCAAAAGTTTTTCAAGAAGAAGAAGCAGAAGAAATCAACATGACGCCAATGCTTGATGTTGTATTCATCATGCTAATTTTCTTCATCGTTACAGCTTCTTTCGTAAAAGAAGCGGGTATAGATGTCAACCGCCCAGAGGCTGCAACTGCAGTTAAAAAGCAGCGTGCAAATATCTTAGTTGCGATTTCTGATAAAGGTGAAATTTGGATTAATAAACGTCAAATTGATATTCGTGCTGTACAGGCGAACATCGAACGACTAAAAGCGGAGAATCCTCAGGGTAGTGTAGTTATTCAGGCAGATAAAAAAGCCACAACAGAGTTGTTAATCAAGGTAATGGATGCTTCACGCGCTGCGGGTGCGTTTGATGTATCGATTGCTGCACAGGAATCATAGGAGCAAAGATGCGTTATTTAACCGCTTTACTGATTGCCGCTACGATCACCTTTTTCCTATTTTTAGGGATGCAGGCTTTGATCCAAAGCGGTGAAGGCGTGATGACTGATCCAGCAAAGGGGCAAGTACTTGACTTTGTAAGGTTAAAGAAAGAAGAAACTGTACAAAAGAAAGAGCGAAAGCCACAAAAGCCACCGACACCTAAAGAGCCACCTCCACCTATGGAAGCACCTCAAATGCAGGCAAACAATTTAGATGCTGCAGGCGCTGATTTCGACTTCAGTGCAGATGTTCAGGCTGATGTAGATTTAGGCGGTGGTTTGGCACTAGAGTCAAGCGATGGTGAGTATCTTCCAATTGTAAAAGTAGCACCTGTATACCCTAGACGTGCACTTTCACGTGGCATTGAAGGTTATGTCATTGTTGAGTTCATTGTGACTAAACAAGGCACAGTCAGAGAGCCTAAGGTGATTACAGCAGAGCCTCAAAGTATTTTTGATAGAGCTGCTTTAGATGCTGCGCTGAAATTTAAATACAAACCGCGTGTTGTAAACGGCGAAGCGGTTGAAGTGGCCGGTGTTCAAAACAAAATCTCTTTCCAAATTAATGGTTAGGTTTTGTGAGTGTTGCGAGGAAATATAATGAATATTAGAAAGTTAACTTTAACCGTTAGTATTGTTTTATCAGCGTCTGTTTTGCCAAGTTTGTTATCGGTTACTCCCTTAACTGGTATTAATACAGTCTATGCTGAAACTAAAACTAAGCGAGTACCGGCACTTAGAAACAAAGTGTACAGCCAATTAGCGAGAGCTCAAAAACTGGCTGATGAAGGTAATGTTCAAGAAGGGCTAGAAGCCTTAGATAATATTAAAGCCAGATCAAGTAGCATGAATGCTTATGAAGTTGCAATGATGTATAACTTCTATGGCTTTATTTACTATAACGAAAATCAGTTAGATAAGGCGATTGAATCATTTGAGAAAGTGATTTCAGAAGAACAAATTCCTGAATCTTTGAGGCAATCTACTACTTTTAGTTTGGCCCAGCTTGCTATGGCTAACAATGATTATACGAAAGTAATCACTTATCTTGATAAGTGGAAAAGTGGTAATACTAAGCCGATTGCAAATAGCTATTATGTCTTACGAGCCAACGCGCATTACTTACAAAAACAGTACGACCAAGCTTTAGAGAGCATAAACGTAGCGATTAATTTATCTGAAAGTAAAAATGAGCTGCCAAAGGAGAACTGGCTAGTTTTACAACGTGCGCTTTACTACTCACTAAACAAACCTGAGCAAGTTGTCGTTGTACTAGAAAAAATGGTTAAGATTTTTAACAAACCTGAGTATTGGGTGCAACTTGGTGGTATGTACGGGGAAGTGGGAGAAAGTAAAAAGCAACTGGCAATACTTGAGGCTGCCAAGCAGCAAGGCTTTATTCAATCTAAAAACGAAATAATGCAGTTGGCTCAAGTCTATATGTATAACGGTTTGAACTTTAAAGCTGCTGAGGCTTTGAAGCAAGGAATTGCAAACGGGAAGATTGAAGACTCCGCAAAGAACCAGGCTTTCATAGCTGAAGCTTTTGTGCAAGCAAAGGAAGATGAAAAGTCTATTCCTCATTTTAAAAAGGCAACAAGCAAAGTGAAGCATGGTAATTATGCTCAAAGGTTAGCTGAGGTGTATTTAAATCTAGAAAGATTTGAGGACGCAGCTGATTATGCCAGAGAAGCCCTTGATAAAGGCGATTTAAATTTTGAATCCAACGCATATGTTGCACTTGGTATGGCACAATATAACTTAGAGAATTTTGATGCTTCCATTATTGCTTTTGAGCAGGCTGAAAAACACAAAAAATCAGCTAGATTAGCCAAACAATGGATTAAGTTTGTTGAGAAAGAAAAACTACATTCAGAAAGTTTAAAAAAAGCACTTTTATAGTATAAAAAATCGCAACACCAAAGCCGCGTTCAGTATAGCTGGAGCGGCTTTTTCTATTTTATAATACAACATAATATTTATTGCCCTTAATCAAACTGTATTAATACTGTCATTTAACTTTATATTTTATGTAACCCAACAGTAACAAATCTCCATTACTTTATGCACCAAGCTTTTTTGCGCTTATAACGACTTATTATAATTTTGGAGATTAAAATGAAACTTTCTGGGTTTTTTAAAGCTAGCTTAATTACTTCTGCACTTGTACTTGCTGGTTGTGGCGGCGGTGATATCAACGTAACACCAACAACAAATGATAACCGTGTTGATAACTCAACAAGCAATGTTACGAACAATACAGGTTCAGATAACTCAGGAAATAATGGTGGCGGTACTACAACACCTCCAACCACTGCAATTGAATGTGCGTCATACACAATGGATGGTGTTGATTTTAAGGGTAAGCCAGATGACGCAAATAAAAATTGTGTTTATAGCCAAGCATTCGCAAGTAACGCAAAAGATATAACTGCTTCTTTCTTAATCCCTGCTTTACCAGATGGCGGTGCACACATTTTTGAAGGTGAACTATTCATCGGTGCAGATGTAGACACATCAAAAGGCGGCGTTATTGATGTTAACGGTCCTACTCTAACAATCGAAGCGGGTGTAAACATTGCCTTTACTAAGCCAGAAAGCTTTATCCGTATTGCACGTGGTGCAAACATAGAAGCAATTGGTGAGATTGATAAGCCTATCGTATTTACAAGTATCAGCGACATTGACGGTGATGATTCAACGACTGCACAAATTGGTGACTGGGGCGGTATTCAAATTAACGGTATGGGCCAATCAATTCGTTGTGCTAAAGCTGATGCTGAAGCTGGCCAGTGTAACCATAAAGCAGAAGGTATCGTTTCTTACTACGGTGGTAATGATGCAGCTGACGACAGCGGTACGTTAAAGCATGTTGTTATCAAATACGCTGGTTACGAAGTAACACCAGATAATGAACTAAATGGTCTAACGCTTAACGCAGTTGGTTCAGGTACTGAGATTGAATACATCCATGTACACAATGGTGCTGATGATGGTATCGAGTTATTCGGTGGCTCTGTAGATATTAAGCACATTGTAATCACTGAATCAGTAGATGATGGTATTGACTGGGATGAGGGTTGGAAAGGTAATGGCCAGTTCATTTTAGTTCATTCAAAAGAACATGGTAACCACGGTTTTGAAACTGATGGTGCTAAGAAAGCACCAAGTGCAGATTCTGAATTAGTAACTTCTGTTTCTTTCCCAACTATTGCAAACGCAACTGTTGTTACTAATGGTAAGGTTGATGCTGAAGCACGTAAGAACACTGGTGCTGGTATGGAAATGAAAGAGTGGGGCAAAGCGAAATTAGTAAATATGCTATTTGTTAACTCTTCTACTCAATCTGGTGCAGGTTGTTTCGACCTATTTAATGATAGAGACCAATCACATGAAGCGGGTGTTCACGCAAACGCGAAAGCTGGTGACATTTCGTTCTCAAACTCTATCTTCGCTTGTGGTTTAAACTTCGAAGAAATTAACACTGAACTTACTGGTGAATTAGCAGGTTTTGACATCGAGCAGTGGTTCTTAGCAGGTGAAATGAACAAGCTTATCGGCTTTGCCGATTTCTCAAATGTAATCGCTGAAGATGGTGTAACAACGAAAGGCACAATTACTGATAAAGATGGTAATGCGGTTGCAATCGAGTCTGCAAAATTAAATGCAGATAACTCATTCTTTGACGATGTTGCATTTATCGGTGCAATCGGTGAAGGTGCTAGTGACGAGTGGGTTGAGTTTGTAAAAGCGTCAATGGCACGTAAAAACTAATCTAAACCACGAAATAAACTGATAGGGCGCACTTTTGCGCCCTTGTTGAATCAATTTGGTTTAGAGGAATTAAAAATGAAACCAATAAAGCAATTTAAGGCAAATCTAATTACCTTATCTTTACTTTCTTTATTGGCACCAGCATCACAAGTCTTCGCTGCAGATGAAACTGCTCAAGAAATTGAAGAAGTTGTTGCTGTTGGTAGTCGTCTTAAAGGAAGTGCAAGCGCTGTTATTGAAGAACGTAAAAATCAAGCGTTCGTTGCAGATATCATGGGTTCTGAACAAATTTCTAGAACTGGTGATAGTGATGCTGCATCTGCACTTCGTCGTGTAACAGGTTTAAGCTTAGTAAACGATAAATTTATCTATGTGCGTGGCTTGGGTGAACGTTATTCAAGTGTACGTTTAAATGGTGCAATTGTACCAAGTCCTGATTTGACTCGTAATGTTATCCCACTCGATATTTTCCCTTCTAGTATTATTGAATCACTTGCAGTACAAAAAGCCTACTCACCAGATATGCCAGCTGCATTTGGTGGTGGTGATGTAAATATTCGTACTAAAAGTATCCCATCAGATCGTGTTTTTAAAATCGAAGTTGGTGGAGCATACAAAGATACTAATGATACAGGCCTTGTTTATAATGGCAGTGATGATGACTGGTTAGGGAAAGACGACGGTCTTCGCCAAATGCCAGCAGAAATCCAAATGGCATTAAATACCTATATAAACGGTTTATCTGATTTATCTGTTCGTAATATTCGTCAAGTTGAATCTAAAACGCAGGGTTCAGACATAGGTCAAGAAGCCGCAATTGCGCTTAATAAAGGTTTAATTAAAGCTTTACCACGTGATTTCGGTATGGTCGAAAAAAGTATTGACCCTGACTTCGGTGCAAAAGTTGTGTTTGGTGATCGTTTCGATGATCTATTTGGTTTTGGTGGACAACTAGGTTTCTTAACTTCTGTTGCCTATGATAATGAGTGGTCTAATAGCACAGAGTTCAACTCGGTTTTGGCAACAAAAGACACTGAGGAACTAGAGTGTAGTAAAGATACTTTCACTTGTTATTCTGCAAAAGAAGAAAAGCAGACTACCAAGAACAACATTAAACTAAATGCCTCATTAAATGTTGGTTACAAACTTGATGGACACGATATTAATGCAGGTTACATGATGCTGCGTGACACTGAGAATGAAGCGTCATATGCAATGTATCAAGAACCATCAAAGTCATTAAGTATAGAAAGTGGACAAGTTACACGTAAAAACCTGACTTCTTTTGAACAACGTGAGCTTGAAATTCTTCAGCTAAGAGGTACTCATAATTTAACTTGGTCATTACTTGATGGTGTCGGTGTAGATTGGCACTACACAGATTCAACCGCAACGACTGATATTCCAAGTGAATTAGAAGTATCTGTACGTGATTTATACGTAAATGGTCAATACTCAGAAACAGTTTATACGGGAAGTTCAGGCGGTAATCCTTATTTATACCGTTACGTAGCGATGGAAGATGAAGTAGAGAACTTTGGTTGGAACGCAAGTAAAGCTTTTTACTTTGATAGCTCTGAGTTAGAGCTTAAAGGTGGTGCTTTCTTTGTCGATAAAACGCGTGATTACCGAACTGATTTCTTAAAATATCGCTTTGGTCAAAATGAAAGCCTTTCACTTGCAGACACGCCTTCTCAAGCTTTAGGCATAGGTTCTTATTTCAGAGTTGATTCAACTGTCGATATGACTGATGTTGAGCTTCTTTTCCAAGAGCCAGCTGCTGATGACTATTTAGCTGCTCAGAAAATAGATGCTTATTTTGGTAGCTTTGATTATCTAATGGGCGAAAAGTGGCGCTTCTCTGGTGGTGTTCGTTATGAAGATTTCCGTCAGGTAGCTCTGGCATATTCTCGCTCAATTTTTGATCCAGCATTGCTTGCAGACAAACTTAGCGAAGAAGCTATTCAACAAGCGAGTGTGATGGAAGACGATTATTTTGGTTCATTCTCTGTCACATATAGCGAAAAGTCTTATCAATTGCGATTTGGTTATGGTCAAACTATTGTTCGTCCAGACTTGCGTGAATTAACACCAGTTCAGTACCAAGACCCATTAACAGATTATCGTACACTCGGTAATCCAACGCTTGAATCAAGTTACTTAGATAACTTTGATTTCAGAGCTGAGTTTTATATGGAAAATGGTGACAATTATTCAATCGGCGCCTTCTATAAAGACATAGATAAACCAATTGAAGCATTGTTAACAGAAGCGGATGGTCGTTTCACTCTAGAGTTCGACAATGCTGATACAGCTTTTGTTTATGGTATTGAAGCTGAGTGGTTGCTTGAATTATCTGCTGATGCACTAGGTGGTGCTATATTTACATCAGGTAACGTAACTTTAAGTGATTCTGAAGTTGAAATATTAGAAGCAGACAAGGGAGACCTGACAAATCTCAAGCGTAGAATGACAGGTCATTCTAAGTATGTAGCTAACTTCCAACTTAACTATGATTCACATAATGGTAATCATCAGGCATCAGTAATTTATAATGTATTTGGCGATCGTATTTTAGCGGCAGGTGTTAATGATTTTGATGATGCTTACGAGCAGCCGATCAATTCATTAGACCTAGTTTATAGTTATTATCCGAACTTTAATACAACAGTTACTTTTAAAGTGAAGAATCTATTAGGTCAGAACTTTGAAGTACAGCAAAATAACGTTGTGATCCGTGAGAAAGAAATGGCTCAACAGATCAGCTTAGATGTTTCAATGGAATTCTAATCTGAACTAAAAAGTATCAGTAAGCCCACCAAAGTGAGTGGGCTTTTTTTTAAATTCATCGAGAACACATCTTACTGATTACATTAAAAGTAAGACAGATGAAAGTTTTTAAATTTAACAAGATAAAGCTAGTGCTATTTGTTGATTTTTGTTAGTTTTAGACGTCTAGACTCACGCAATGAATCTAAATAATTTGATACAAGGTAAAAGACTATGAATAAAGTAGGACTCGTTGGTTGGCGTGGTATGGTTGGCTCCGTATTAATGGAGCGTATGCAGCAAGAAAGTGATTTTGATAAGATTGAAGCGCATTTTTTTACAACTTCTCAAACTGGTCAATTAGGGCCCGATTTTGCTGGTACTCCAAAACCATTACTCAATGCAAATGATGTCTCTGCTTTGTCTGAAATGGACATCATTATTTCTTGCCAAGGTGGTGATTATACAAAATCAGTTTATCCTCATTTAAGAGAATCAGGCTGGGCTGGTTTTTGGATCGATGCTGCTTCTGCACTAAGAATGGAAAGCGACAGTATAATTGTTTTAGATCCAGTCAATAATGATGTGATTAAGCAAGGTTTAGAGCAGGGCGTTAAGACTTTTGTTGGTGGTAATTGTACTGTTTCTTTGATGTTGTTAGCACTTGGTGGTCTATTCGAACGTGACTTAATTGAATGGGTTTCTCCAATGACTTACCAAGCAGCTTCTGGTGCTGGTGCGCGTAATATGCGTGAATTAATCACGCAAATGGGTGAAATTAATTCAGAAGTTAAAGCACTGTTAGATGATCCAAGTTCAGCAATTCTTGAAATAGATAAGCTGGTTGCTGAGAAAATAAAATCTGACTCTCTTCCTAAAGATCAATTTGGTGTACCTTTAGCTGGAAGCTTAATTCCGTGGATTGATGTGCCAATGGATTCTGGTCAATCAAAAGAAGAGTGGAAAGCGCAAGTTGAAGCAAATAAAATTTTAGGTTCAAGTCGCTCACCAATTCCAATTGATGGATTATGTGTAAGAATAGGTGCAATGCGTTGTCATTCACAAGCAATGACCATTAAATTAAGAGAAGACTTAAGCGTCGAAGAGATCGAAAGCATTCTTGCAACTCATAATGAATGGGTTCGTGTTATTCCAAATGATAGAGATATTACAGCAGAAGAATTAACACCAGTAAAAGTAACTGGCACATTAGATATACCAGTCGGACGTATTAGAAAACTAACGATGGGTCCGAAATATATTAGTGCATTTACTGTGGGTGATCAGCTACTTTGGGGAGCAGCTGAACCATTAAGAAGAATGTTAAGAATTATTATAGATTAATTCTTTTTCCAAAATTTATTAAATAAATTCGGATAGCACTCTTTAAGGGATTTAGGTTTGTTTTTAAACCTTTTTCCCTTAGGTTGAAAGTTAACTACTTGATGATATGGGAGTTCTTTACCAGTTAAATCTTCAAATAATAAACCAGGTACCAAATCAAATTCATCAATATATGGGTAAGGTAAACTGTCTTTTATTGGGTAATTATAATCGAACAGGTCATCAGGTTTACTAGTAAGTTTTATATTAAATTCTTTTCCTTGTACTAAACACCAATTACAAAAATCCAAAAAATCATATTCTGTATTACAACCACATATAATAAATGCGACTGCCCAATAATCCCAATGCCAAAGTTTCTTAAGCTTTTCTGTATAAATTGCATCAAAAACTTCGATATCATTGCTTGTTAATTTAGCTAAAGTGGATTTCAGTGATTCATTTGGTTCCTCTGGAGATTGATTTACTTTTTCTAAAATTTCCCAAAAGGTTTGTTCATTCATTTTTATAGGCCAACTAGTAAGTGAAGACAAATTTTACCATTTAACTCAACTATAGTTAATTTCTTATAATTTACGTTATGTTAAATTATAATGTTTATATATTTAAGAGCACTTTGGGTTAAAAACTTTAGTTTACATAGCCTCTCTAAATCTCTAAACTATGTCCAATACTAACCAATATCGGACTTAAAATGATTTTCCCGTTAGTTGATACTGTTAAGCAATTAAGATATATGATTGCGCATGTTGAAGATGCTACTCTTAAAACTGAATATCCACAGTTAGAATCTAAAATTACAGCGTTAAACTCTAAACATGATTTTATAATTTCAGATTATGAATTTTTATTAAAGTTTTTATATGTTTACGGAAGAAAATCTGAAGCCACATTTAATCGTTTTCGAAATGAAATTGAACGACTCTATCTATGGTCTTGGTATTTTACAAAATCATCAGTTTTCAATTTAAAGCGCGAAGACATAGAGGCCTACGTTGATTTCATGGTAAAACCTGAAAAAGCTTGGTCAACAAATTCTGTACAATGGCGGTTTAAAGACAAAGACGGCGTAAAATACATTAATGAAAAATGGCGTCCTTTTATAGAAAAAGAAAATGGTGTCAGTCAACAAACGCTTGCAGCCATGTTTACTGCGCTAAATGTATTTTATAAATTTGCACAATTAGAAGAAAAATCAGCTTTTAACTATGTGCCTGTAGTGAAAAAAAATTCTCCATATTTAGTTGTGCAATCTCAAATCAATATACCTGATACTTTAAGTGATCTTCAATGGGAATATGTCTTCGGTGTTACAAAAGATAAATGTGAAAAAGAGCCGAAATTTGAAAGGAATTTATTCACCTTAGCTTGTTTGAAAGGTTTATATCTTAGAATTTCAGAATTATCAGACAGGCCTCAATGGTCACCAGTTATGAGTCATTTTTGGCAAGATTCAGATAATTATTGGTTTTTGCGTGTAATGGGTAAAGGTAACAAACTAAGAGATGTCACTCTGAGCGAAGAATTTTTAGAGTATTTAAAAAGATACCGTATTCATAGAGGATTCGAAGCTTTACCTCGTGCAGATGATCCATCCCCTATCCTTCATAAATTACGCGGCCAAGGTGGTATGAATGTCAGGCAGATCAGGAGAATTGTTCAAGAAAGTTTTGATCTTGCAATCGAAAAATTGGACAAAGATGGATTCGATGATGAATCAGAGCAACTTAAAGCAGCTACATCTCATTGGCTTCGCCATACTGGTGCAACGCATGATGCAAAACATCGACCACTGAAACATTTATCTGAAGATCTTGGGCATTCAAAAATTGCCACTACTGACCAAATTTATATTCAAACAAATGTGTCAGATCGTGCCAAGTCAGGTTCTAAGCGAACTTTGTAATAGCTAATATTTAATTATGTTAAATTTAAAGTGGTTGAAATAAATCAACCACATTGTTCATATACTTAAAGTTTAGAAGCAATAAATTCAATTGGATGAAGTGGCTTTTTACCTTCAAATCGTTTAACTTGTGAGCGGCATGAAAAACCGGTCGACAAAATAGTCTCTATTTGTTCATTTTCTATCTTCTTTTTCCAAGAAGATTCATACAATAACTTAGACTTTTCATAATTTTGCTTTTCATGTCCATATGTGCCCGCCATACCACAACAACCAGTTGTAGGTGTGTTTAATTCCAAACCTATCTGAGAAAAAATATTTTTCCAAATTTTTGATGCTGACGGCATTGCTGTTGTTTCTGTACAGTGTGACAATAAAGTAAAGCTATTTTTACTGTTTATTTTTAGCCCGCTAAAATCAAATGATTCGAACAACTCATGTGCAAGTTTAACTTCAAAACGACCTCTATCTTCAGAGTTTAAAATTGTTTTATATTCGTCTCTATATACCATTACTAAAGACGCATCTAAACCAATCATAGGAATGTTTAATTCTGCAACTTGATTCAGAAACTGGCTTGAATTTTTTGCAGTCGTTTTAAATTCTTTAAGAAAACCTTTAACGTGTTGAGGTTTGCCATTTGGAACAAACGGCAGAACAAAAACGTTTTTTCCTAATGCTTCGATAAGTTTAATCGTTGCTGCAACAAGTTCTGCTTCATAGAAACTAGTAAACGGATCTTGTACGATTAAAACTGAATTATTTTTTTCAGATTCAGAAAGTAAATTAACTTTTTCGAAATCAAATTTGTTTTTCGTTTTTATGCGTTCAGATATTGTAGGTACACTCAAGTTAGGTGTATCTACGTAGCCAATTATATTATTAATGAATTGTTTTCCAGGGAAATTGTTTACAATAAAATTATTTAGCCTAGGAAATTTAGCCATAAGTGGCGCAGTTGCTTCAACATTTCCTACGAGCAAATCTTTAGCTGGTCGTAAATAAATACTGTGATAGAAATTTAAGAATCGTGATCTAAATGTAGGAACATCTACTTTAATTGGGCATGCTGAAGAACATGCTTTACAAGCCAAGCATTCATCCATCGCTTCTTTGACTTCATGGTTAAAGTCATAATTATTCGAACCAGAGTTTCGGTACCTTTCCCACCAGGTAGTATCATTTTCTTTATTAATTAACTGTTTTTCAACTTCGAGTAGATTAACGCCCTGCTCTTCTTGAATTCTTAACCACTCTCTAAATAATGATGCTCGCCCTTTTGGTGAATGTCGTCTATCTTTGGTAACTTTATAAGATGGACACATTGGTGTGTCATCATCATAATTAAAACACAGTCCATTACCATTACAATTCATCGCATTTTCAAAACTGTCTTTAACAGTGACATCTATTTTGCGATCAAACCAACTTCTTTTTTGTCCATCAACTGAAACAAGTGAGTTTTTACTTTCTATTGGCGTGCAAATTTTTCCAGGGTTTAGTCTATTATTTTTATCGAAAACTGCTTTTATTTTTCTAAGTTCGTTAAAAAGTTTTTCACCAAAAAATTCAGGACCATATTCACTGCGATAGCCCTTACCATGCTCGCCCCACATCAAACCATTATATTTAGCTGTAAGTGATACGACTTGATCAGAGATTTTTCTAAGTAGCTTTTCTTGCTCAGGATCACACATATCGAGTGCTGGCCTAACATGTAATACACCTGCATCAACATGACCGAACATTCCATAATGAAGATTATGGCTATCAAGCAATGATCTAAATTCCGAGATGAAGTCTGCTAAATTTTCAGGTGGAACGGCTGTATCTTCAGCGAAAGCGAGAGGCTTTTGTTTTCCTTTTGTATTACCAAGTAAACCAACAGCTTTTTTACGCATAGCATAAATTTTAAGAATTTCAGATTTGTCATTTGTTAGTTGATAACCGATAACACCCGCTTGTTTATTTTCGATAAGTGCGTCAAGTTTGTCACAAAGATTTTTAATTTTGTCATCCATTTCATTTTCGGTTTCTCCATTGAATTCAACCATGTTTAAACCCAACATTTCTTTGTTAGGTACATCTTGAATAAGGTCTGAAACTGAATGCCAGATAATATCTTCTTTTGCTAGATTAAGAACTTTACTATCTACGGTTTCTACTGATGTTGCTTCTGCATCAACTAAAAATGGTGAATTACGAAGTGCAGAATCAAAACTATCATATTTTATATTTATTAAAGTTTTAAATGGTGCAATAGGTGTAATATTAAGTTTTGCTTCTGTAACTACCGCAAGTGAGCCCTCACTTCCAGTTATTACTCTTGATAAATCAAATGTAGATAAATCGTTATTGAAAACATTTTCTAAATCGTAACCAGTTAAAAAACGATTGAGTCTTGGGAATTTCTGTAGAATTAATTCTCTGTTATTTTCGCAAGAAGTTAGTACTTGCTTATATACAGATGACGTACTTGCTTGTTGTTCTGCTAATAACTCAGCTTGTTCTTTAGTAATTTTACTTGTGTTTAATTCGGTGCCATCTACCAAGTATGATTTTAAGCCTAAAACATGATCACTGGTTTTACCATATACTAACGAACCTTGGCCAGAAGCATCGGTATTTATCATGCCGCCTATTGTCGCTCTATTACTCGTTGATAAATCTGGAGCGAAGAAATATCCATAGGGTCTTAAAAAATCATTTAACTGATCTTTAATCACACCTGCTTGAACTTTGACCCATTTTTCTTCCTCATTTATTTCTATAATTTCACGCATATGTCGTGATAAATCTAGAATAATGCCGGGTGTAAGTGATTGCCCATTAGTGCCTGTGCCTCCACCTCTTGGTCCAAATGTTAAAGACAAAAATGGATCTTGGTTGGCTGTTTGAAGTGCTATTTGTATATCTTTATTTGATTTAGGAAAAACGACAGCTTGAGGGACTTCTTGATAAATACTGTTATCAGTTGAATTAACAATACGTGTTGCATAACTGGTATCAAGATCACCAGTAAAACCTGAACTTTTAAGCTTATCTATATAGCTATTGATTAATTCATTTGCGTTATCTTGTTGAGAAATTTGAGCAATCATGACGGTTTTCACTTATTACTTATGACTCTATTGTATCACGGTAGAATGTTAAGAAAATTGAGTTTTATATTCTTTGTTACAGTTAGAAACAGAAAATTATATTTAACTTGTTATTATTTAATACAGGAGGCTGTTATGAAGAAATTTCTTACTTTGAGTTTAGGTTGTCTATTTGTAATATTAGCAATAATCTTTTTTGTTGTGCCTGGTCCTTCAATCATATTTGGTTTGGCTGCTCTAATGTGTTTTTCTTTTTATTACCCTAAAGCTAGAATCTATTTGAAGAAATTACAGCGAATTTTTAGAAATGTTTGTTACAGATTAGACAAAGTAAAATGAAAAAAGCCGGCAATTGCCGGCTTTTCAATTAGTTTGCTTTAAGTTTATCTGCTAAATACAACCAAGTTTCTAACACTGTATCAGGATTCAAAGATACAGAATCAATACCTTGTTCAACAAGCCAGGCAGCAAAATCTTCATGATCTGAAGGACCTTGGCCGCAGATACCAACATATTTACCTTTGGCTTTAGCAGTTTGAATAGCCATAGATAAAAGCTTCTTAATTGCAGGATTTCTTTCATCGAATAGGTGTGCGATTAAACCAGAATCACGGTCAAGACCTAATGTTAACTGAGTTAAATCGTTAGAACCAATAGAGAAACCGTCGAAGTATTCTAGGAACTCTTCTGCAAGTAATGCATTTGATGGTAATTCACACATCATGATTACTTTTAAGCCATTTTCACCACGTTTTAAGCCATGCTCTTCAAGTAATTGTATTACTTGAGCTGCTTCTTCTAATGTACGAACAAATGGTATCATGATCTCAACATTCGTTAAGTCCATGCCATTTCTTACACGTTTAATAGCTTCACATTCTAGAGCAAAACATTCACGGAAATCTTCAGAAATATAACGAGACGCGCCGCGGAAACCAATCATTGGGTTTTCTTCTTCCGGCTCATATTGCTGACCGCCGACCAAGTTCGCATATTCATTTGACTTGAAGTCTGACATACGAACAATGACGCGCTCTGGCGCAAATGCTGAACCTAAAGTTGCAATACCTTCAACTAGTTTCTCGATATAGAATTCAACTGGAGAAGCATAACCTGCGATCATTTCTTTGATTTCAGCTTGTAAATCAGCTGGTTGAGTATCAAAGTTGATTAAAGCTTTAGGGTGAATACCAATCATTCGGTTGATAATAAACTCTAAGCGTGCAAGACCAATACCAGCATGTGGTAATTTAGCAAAGTCGAACGCACGGTCTGGATTACCAACATTCATCATAATTTTCATTGGTAAATCAGGCATAGAGTCAATTTCAGAAGTAATTACTTCATAATCAAGCTTGCCTTCGTAGATATAGCCTGTATCACCTTCAGCACAAGAAACTGTTACTTCTTGGTTATTAGTGATTAAGTCTGTTGCGTTACCACAACCAACTACAGCTGGAATGCCAAGTTCACGAGCAATGATTGCTGCGTGACATGTACGACCACCACGGTTTGTAACGATCGCAGCTGCACGTTTCATGATTGGTTCCCAATCTGGATCTGTCATATCAGTAACTAATACATCACCAACTTGAACTTTGTCCATCTCGTCGATTGAGTTAAGAACTCTTACAACGCCAGAACCAATTTTGTGACCAATAGCACGACCTTCTGCAATAACATTAGATTGTGCTTTAAGTTGGAAACGCTCCATCACATTTGCGTCTTCATTCGAGCGCACTGTTTCTGGACGTGCTTGAACGATATAAAGTTTACCGTCATTACCATCTTTAGCCCATTCGATATCCATCGGACGGCCATAATGTTTTTCAATAATTACAGCTTGCTTTGCTAGTTCTTGTACTTCTTCATCTGTAATTGAAAAACGATTTGATAATTCAGGCTCCATATCAACAATTTCAACTTGCTTACCATGTGATTCATCACTTGAATAAACCATTTGAATTGCTTTAGAACCTAAGTTTCTTCTAACTACAGAAGGTTTACCTTTGGCCAAAGTTGGTTTATGAACATAAAATTCATCAGGGTTTACAGCACCCTGCACAACCATTTCACCAAGACCATAGCTTGATGTTACAAATACTACATCTTCAAAACCTGATTCAGTATCGATACTGAACATTACACCTGAAGATGCTTTGTCTGAACGAACCATGCGTTGTATACCTGCCGATAGCGCAACGCCACGGTGGTCATAACCTTGGTGCACACGATAAGAAATTGCACGATCATTGAATAACGATGCAAATACGTGTTTGATTGCAACCATGACAGCGTCAATACCACGAACATTTAAGAATGTTTCTTGTTGACCAGCAAACGAAGCGTCAGGCATATCTTCTGCAGTTGCAGATGAACGAACTGCGAAAGAAACATCTGCTGATGCATCACCATGGAGCGTGTTATATGCGTCGCGAATAGCTTTATCTAGTTCTGGTTGGAAAGGTGTATCGATGATCCATTGACGAATATCAGCACCCACTTTAGCTAGGGTGTTAACGTCATCAACGTCTAATGTGTCTAGGATTTTGTGAATTTTTTCGTTTAAGCCTGATTGCTCTAAAAATTCATTGAAGGCTTCGGCGGTTGTAGCGAATCCGCCTGGTACTTGTACACCAGCGTTTGCTAGGTTTGAAATCATTTCCCCAAGTGACGCATTTTTGCCACCCACTCGAGGTACATCTTGCATACCTAACTCTTGATACCAGAGAACGTAGTCTTGCACGGAACTGTCTCCATAAACAAATTGTAATAAATGTGAGAGATTGTTTGACCATAAGTATAGTCGAGTGCATTCTACACTGGCAAAGCTAGTCGCGTAAACCGCGATAAGGAAAATAAACAAATTTCATTAGGCTTATTTTATGAGAACTGCTTTTTATATTTCTGATGGTACAGCTATCACATCTGAAGTTTTTGGTCATGCGACCCTTTCACTTTTTCCTGTTGAATTTCAACACAAAACAATACCTTTTGTTGAAACAGTCGATAGAGCGCATGAAATTAAAGAGCTTATAAATAACACTGTTAGTGCAGATGGAGATAAGCCATTAGTATTTTTCACTTTTGTGAATCCAGAATTGTCCGATATTATTTCTTCGAGTAATGCTGTTTGTTATGACTTTTTAACATTAGCCAGCCATGTTCTTAAAAAAGAGCTAAAAACAGAACCTGTCCCTAGAATTCATAGAACTCACTCTATTCATGAGTCAAGTTATGATTTTAGGATTGACGCTGTTAACTATGCATTAGCCAATGATGATGGCGCAAATATAAAGAACTACGAAGAAGCTGATATTATTTTGGTTGGTGTGAGTCGTAGTGGTAAAACACCGACTAGTCTATATCTTGCGTTGCAGTATGGCATTAAAGCGGCGAATTACCCGATGACTGAAGACGATCTCGAAAAAGGCAATTACCCAAAATGTTTATTACCCTATAAAGACAAACTTTTTGGGTTAACGATAGATCCTGAAAGGCTGTCATTAATTAGACAAGAACGTATGGCCAACTCTAAATATGCGTCAATACGTCAATGCCGTATTGAGGTGAGAGAAGTTGAAATGTTATTTAAGAAGCATAAAACTCCTTACTTAAATTCTACGAAACACTCAGTAGAAGAGATTTCTGCAAAAATTATTTCTGAAGCGGGCTTAGTAAGGCGCAAGTATTAGGCTTTATAGCTGTACTAAAGAAATTTATAAACTTAAAAAAAAACAAACCCCACAACTTTATGTGGGGTTTATAAATTAGTGAACGTTTGCTCAATCAATAATCAATTTATTTTCTTGCATCTTTTAGTAAATCAGCAACTAAGAAACCAAGTTCTAATACTTGATCTGCATTAAGTCTCGGGTCACACTGTGTTCTGTATCTTTGGGCTAAATCTTCATCAGATAAACCATAAGCACCACCAGTACATTCTGTCACGTGTTGGCCGGTCATTTCTAAATGGACACCACCTGCGTAAGACCCTTCTGATTTGTGAACGGCAAAGAATTGGCTAATTTCACGTAAGATATTGTTAAAGCTTCGAGTTTTATAACCAGTAGTTGCTTTTTCTGTATTGCCGTGCATTGGGTCTGAAGACCAAATTACTTTACGACCTTCTTCTTGAACTTTTCTAACAAGTGCCGGAAGTTTTTCAGGCAGAATATCGGCTCCCATTCTTGTTATAAGTGTTAATCTACCAGGGATATTTTCTGGGTTTAAGGCATCTATTAATTCAATGAGTTCATCTGGCTTCATACCTGGACCAACTTTAACGCCAATTGGGTTTTTAATACCTCTGAAGAACTCAATATGTGCATGGTCTAGTTGTCGAGTTCGTTCACCTATCCATACAAAGTGCGATGAGCAGTCATACCAATCACCCGTTAGATGATCTCTACGTGTTAGCGCTTCTTCATAACCTAAAAGTAATGCTTCGTGCGATGTATAAAGCGACGTTTCTTTTAAACTAGGAGCTACAGATGAGTCAATTCCACATACTTCCATAAACTGAAGTGCGTCTTGAATTCTATCAGCTAACTGCTGAAACTTTTCTTTTAGCGGGTTCGCTGCAACGAAACTCATGTTCCAACGATTAACTTGATGTAAATCTGCTAAACCACCTTGTGCGAATGCTCTTAATAAATTTAATGTTGCTGCACTGTGGTGATAAGCAGTCATTAATCTGTTTGGATCAGGTATACGAGCTGATTCAGTAAATTCGAAGCTATTTACAATATCACCGCGGTATGATGGTAATGACAAACCATCAATGGTTTCATAATCTGAAGATCTTGGCTTAGCATACTGTCCAGCCATTCTTGCAATTTTAACTACAGGGCATTTTCCACCATAAGTTAATACTACTGCCATTTGAAGTAATGTTTTAAACGTATCTCGAATATTTGCGGCACTAAAATCAGAGAATGATTCAGCACAATCACCACCTTGAAGTAAGAAAGCCTTCCCTTCACAAACGTCAGCTAAATTTTTGTACAGACTTCTTGTTTCTTCAGCGAATACTAATGGTGGAGCAGAGTTAAGTTGTTTCTCTATCTGTTTTAACTGTGCCTGATCTGGATATTCAGGCTGCTGGACGATTGGAAAATCTCTCCAGCTATTTGGGTTCCAGTTGTTCATTCCTCATTCCTATATCTATTTTGAACATTAACAACTTACAACATTGCATTTATGAACTCAATAGAAAATAAAGCTCCTAAGAACACAACATACTTAAACGAGAAGTATGCGTAAACATTGAATTACAACTGGTTGGCAAGATATACGCCCACTATAAGTACACATCATAAGAGTAAATGCAAAACACATCAAGAAGACATCAAGAACACATCATACTAATAATGTGAAAGATGTATATACTGAACTGTAAAAATAATCAAAGAAAAGATTTTGCGTGCTGAAACTATATGAGATATTGCTTTACGATGTATTTTTCATAAGTTTGTATATAAAATTATGATAAAAAGAATAGGACGCCTTAGTGTCAAACCGTCATTATTAGAGTGGTTAAATCATTGAGTGTTGTCTTACCTCATAAATCCGGTTTTTATTTTTCTATAAGAAAATATTCTCCGCTCTTTCAGTCCCTGGCACTTTCTTAATCCAAAGCACTAATTTAATTCATTCAAAAGTTGATAAATTATGATTGGATTTCAGTAAAACTAAAACTCGAATACTCACTATTAGAAAATCAATTTGTAGCTACAACAATTTAGCCCGCTCATTCGAAGAATTTTGTAGAGTTTCAAGATAACAAATAGGTGTAATACCTCTAAGTTGATAATAAGGTCGATCATAACTATAAGTGACTAAGTACTTATCTGTAAATTCACATATTTCATGTATCTACTTGAACAAGTAAAGATCTTGCACTGTTTCTCAGTAACTTCTGTTACTTTAAAAAAACTATTTTGTTTAGTTTTATCATTTTTTTAAACTCAAACCTGATGTCATTTCCTATCGCCATAATTTAAGCATAGCTTAAGTAAATTCAGGACCATGAGCGATTCAGATTTTATGGTTTATACCCAAGCAATAAACTGTTTTATTTACCCAACCACTCTCTCAGCCGGTAATTTTGTAACAACTTCATTCGCTAATGCTTCTCAACTGAAGTCAATGAGTATTTTAATGTTTTAAAATTATGCGTTTTCTATAATACATTACTCATGAAGCCAAAAACGATGTGTCATTATTTTGCAGTGATGGTCTTAATCGTTTTTATATTTTAAATTGTGTTTTAGCCAGTTAAAAACTCTTTCAGCACGCTTTTAATTGTTATATTTCAAAATATTGCGAAGTATTATAAGAAGTTTGGGCTGCTACTAACCTTGATCACGTTCGAACAATTCTAACAATGCATCAATAATCCCATCATATTAAGTTCTTATGTTTGTATTAAAAAACTGACCTGCTAAAGCCTACAACTTCACAATAATATGCTAAGCTAAAATGAAATTGGGATCTAAAGTGTTCAATAAATTAAACTTTCAAACATCATATTTTTGAGCCTTCAATTTCTTCTTCAATATCTTTGTATCGTTTAACATCAAACGCTTCTAAGCCACCATATTTGATGGCCATTTATATAATGCCCTTTGACCAGGTACTGAATACCGGACACGACTTCTTTCATCATTCATACATTTTTTTCAATGGAAAATTCTACTTATGAACTGTTTCATTTTGGGGGGAGTTACAAACTTGTGGTAATTTTAAGTTTAGTAATTAAGCGATAGTAATTATCCATATCTTTTTTCATTATTATAAAAGTATCGAGGCCGTTGTTCTCATGGTTTGTCCTTCCTCCTATTATATTACGAGCAGCATGATTTCTTATTTTCTTTTTGAACAGATTTAATACTTTTTCACTAAAATAAGTAACTATGTTCTACTAATAATTTTCAGTTTAATTTAACATAATACAAAAACTACTTTAGGCCTTAATTTAAACACTATTAGACAATTAAGAGTCTTATGTGATATGAATAAGAACTCATCATACTTTAACGCTAAAAATTAACATTAAATTTGAATTAATAGTTTAACAAGAAGATAGATTTACTTTAATCCTAACGACAAAACCTTACATGCACTCTAGATTTCTTTAAAAATAAACTTTTGTCTTAAGTAGTTTATGTTTTTCAAGATATGTAAACTATTAATATAGTCCTGTATTTAGTTAAATTTTGCGAATGTATTTAGAAAATTATGAACAGCATAAACTTATGTAGGTTTGTATTAATGTGTCTTATATTTTCAATATGCAGCTAAGCCCTATAACTATGAAATCCTCAAATTTCTCATTTAAAAATACAGATCTGTATGTCTAATTTTATTGGAATATAAATATTTGCATTACTAAGCTTCTTCTTAGCTAGAGATTTTTTAAAGTTCTATTTCGGCGCTTTATTATTGAAAAATACTTTAATCCCGTCACAAATCTTATACTGTTAATATTTGGACTTACCTATAACCATAAATTATCCGTCCCACACGAAAATGTAAAACAAGAATAAATTTTATAAGGAATTATTTTATGTTATAATAAAAGAACACATCATACATTATCTCATATACTAAAATTACAATGAATATCAATTTTCTTATCAAAGCACAATTTGATTTGCTGCTAAATCATTTAGAGCTCTTCTCTAAAGAACTTGAATCAGCCACTATTATTTCAGCTAATTATTATTCTCTTCCAGCTTATGATAAAGAGCAAGAACATACTGCTCCAGATAAGATTATTGTAAATGAAATAACGGGTGATGAGGCTTTAAAAAAGATTATATTTTCATTTAATGATTTATTTTTAGAGTCAGGTAAAAGTGGCAAAGTTTTAGCTAGGCACCCAGGCATTGTGTTAGTAGAAGATAAATTTAAACATTTGCAAAATAGAATAAATTCAATCAACATCGAAAAGTCAAAGTTTAAAGAGTTAATTCTTAGTATTCCGAATAATGATGCTCGTTTTGAAGCAGTTCACTCTGCTGTTCCAAACTTAATTACTTTAGCTGCATACCGGAAAATTCACTGCGAATCAGACTCACCTTTTTCAGTCCGATTCTCTTGGATGAAAAAGCATGCAACGAAAACTTTGACTAAAGATGCAGCTTTAGAAATGCTCGATCGTTCTTCTAAGTATTCTAACCCACGAGCAATAGATCAAGATTCATGGTTAAAGGCTGTCGAAACTGAAAAACTTCGAGTCCAAAGTTTACAGTCAGATTCAAAATTAAGAATAAGAAGACCAACTAGAGTAACCCCAGAAGTAAATATTCGTTTTACTGCGACCAATAGGTACCATGTAAGTGGTGCACTACCTTTTATTATGTTAAATCCTAGCAAGAAATTAAAGGTCGGTAGTCTTCCTGACTATGATGCAAGTGTGAGTGACCCAAGAAAGCGGGAGTATAACTTTCTAGTCGATAGAATTTATCTAGAAAAAAAAGAGTAAATTCAAAATTTACTCTTTTACAATCTCTTCAAGTACATCTTCATCAATAACTTCAACAGCTTCGACTAATCGTTTTCCACCCTGAATTTCGATTCTCTTGTTTTGCTTATTTAAAGTAAGAATTTCATCACAAAATTCTTCAGAAGGATGCATCTCATAGACGTAATCGATGATTTTTCCAGTTTTATCATCTTTCACATTGGTTATATCGTATTCAGAAATAGCACCTTTTTCTATCAAATCCTTCATTGTCGTAGTCATATCTCGACGTAAAGCTTTCAGTTTATTCTCTGTTATCTCATCAGTTGAGTAAATAGAACCATATTTTTCCATGATTGAGAGTAATCTGAAGTGGTAAGTTTTACCTGGTGCAGCATATCGCCATAGATGATACAAACGAAGCATCATCCAACGAGATAAACCCCGTTTTAATTCTTGTGCTCTGTTGAAGTAATAACCTTTATATTCTAGATTATCGATCATGTTATGAACAAATGCGTTCAAACAAGCGACACATTTGACATTACCACCCTGGCCTTTTTTGCCACTAAAATGTAATGAAGAAAGAAAATTCATATTTGATTCGTAGAAAGAATCATCAATATCTGTATTTTTAGTATCCGTCGCTGAATATTTAAACGATAGTTTAGAACCTTGAAGTGCTTCTAAAGATTCTTTTATTTGAGGGTAAGGCATAGATTGACCAACAGCTTTTAACTCCTGCGCCAATTCGTTCATAGAAAATATTACAGCATATTGAATACCGGACTTAAAATTAATTTTTACAATTTTCCCTTTTGACGCCAGTCGAATTAATGCTCTTTCAACTTTTTCTTCACGATCAGATGGCCAAACTAAACATTCAACTTCTTCACCTTCTAACTTAGTGCTCACTACTGCAGGTGTAATTTTTATTTCACCTTCATAAAGAATACCATCAACTTTTTCAGATATACGTCGCGTTATTATTGTTTTTTTCGGGGCTTCTTCTAATGGTAATTTTTTATGACCAGAGCGGACAAAGCGACCCCAAAGATCATAATGGTTAAATGTATTAGAATATGCTCGAAGTTCATGTGCAGCACTGTCAAGTGTGATACGAACATCTTTATTATCAGTAAATAGTGCTAAATTTTCATTATCGGTTGCACTTTCTACTCCATGAATTTGCCCACGTAATGAATCAGGTAGATTATCAACTGAGATGTTCACCTTTCGGCTCATTGTTTTACTTCCAAATTTCGACGACATGCTATAACAACATATTCCACAGCAAAAGTTAATAATTAAAGTTAGTAAAAAAGTGATCTGAAGATGATTTTTATTGAGATCATATTTTTACTAACTAATTCTATAAATCAAAATTTTACTAACTCATTCCCGGTTTGTCATATATTTTAATGGTTTTAAGTCAAACCTTGTTGTTATTTGCTGTGTATAACTCTTTTCTTAATTAATAAAGATCTGATCTGTACTAAGAACAGATCAGATCTTTATTAACTTATTACAATATAGATATAAAAGATCCGTGTATAACTTACTGAAATATCTTAGTAAAAATCTGATCTCTAATGCATTTCTGTTCGTAACTTTGTTCACAAGTTGTGCATAAGTTAAATTTTGATATATTAGTTAGTAAAATTTAGATCTGTAAGTTAATAAAGATCAGATCTTTACTTCGTTAGAATGTGATCTGACTTTTTTACCATTATTATTAAAAATCAATAGTTTATTAAATTATTTCACTTCACTAACCTTAATTACCTTATACTTTAACCATACTTAATCCTCTTATTTATTCTTAAGAAGTAGTAAGTTTACAAATGTCTTCTTTTTTTGCTGTTTACTATTAAAGTTATAGACATTATAATATTTAGCATAATGTTAAGGATATTATGTATGTCAATTAATACTCGCGCACTAACAACTTATAAACTTTTAAAAGCTACAGCCGAAGTTGCTGAACAGTCTTTAGAAGGCCGGATCCAACATTATCGTGCTCATTTAAAAAGCGATGAAAAAGAGCTCCGCACATACACACAGAAAGCTGCAGCTGATTTACTTGGTTGCAATAATAGAACATTAAAACGCAGACATGACCAAGGTGACTTTGATAAATTAAACATTCAAAAAGGAGCTAACGGACATTATGCTTATACATTATCTAATATTTTTGCAATGGCTGGAATTATGGGAATTCCTCATGATCAGCGAAAAGACAGCGATAAACTTCAAGTCATTGTCATCAACTCTTTAAAAGGTGGATGTGGCAAGACAACATCTTTAGTAAATATTGCAGCTGCATTGGCAACAACAAATATAAAGCGTTATCGCATCGGTATCATTGACCTCGATCCTCAAGGTTCCTCTTCTAGTTTCTTTCCTTCTCAAGATCCAGAACCGATCACTGTTGGTGATCTCATGCGTGATTGTATTGAATTAGATGAAGGTGAAGTTTGGTCGGACGTTGTTAGTGAAGCTTTTCAATCGACACATATACCCAATATTCGACTTTTACCATCAGGGATGGATGATTTTTATTTTGAACATGAAACAGCAACTGAATTAAAAGAATCCTCTAGTTATGAGCAAACACGTCACTATCACAAACTGCTAGAAAAAGTGATAAAGCCCGTAGAAGATCAGTTCGATATAATCCTCATTGATACAGCTCCTTCTCTAAACTTTATGTTTTATAACGCATTAATGGCTTCAACAGCGATGCTTATTCCTGTTCATCCAGAAGCCGTTGACTTCGATGCTAATAATAAATATTTAAAACGTTTAGGTGAGATTTATCATACAGTTGCGGCTTTAGGCCATGAAGGTTGGGATTTCATGCAGTTTTTAGTTACCAACTATGTCAAAGGCAATCATTCTCAACGTGATATCGTCAAAGATGTTCGAAGTGCTTTTGGCCGTCAGGTTATGAGTTATCCGATTAATCATAGCTCTGCTATTACAGCAAGCTCCTCATCTTTTAACACGATCTTTGATCAAAAAACATCTGATAGCCTTGCTAGTCGTGAATCTTTGATCAAATCCCAAGAAAATATCAAAGATGTTGTTGATGAACTTGAAATGCTGATCCGTTCAAACTGGGTTTCAACCCAATCCTCTCTAGAACAACAAGTTTAATAGGTTTTACATGGCTAAAAAACGTAAAAACGACACTCGCTTAGACCCATTTGCTTCGCCTGTAAGTACCAGTAGTTTAGATGAGTTACTAGAACAAGCTTCAGTTGGTGAAGTATTAACGATGCCGGCACCAAGTGATCCAAATAGAATGATCACTTTGACGTGTCAGGTGATCAAACATAGCGATATTGAATCTCAAACGCGAGTATTAGGACAAAATCGCCGTGAACAAAGTTTGCTTTCACAAAAGTCAGTTGCTGACATTCTGCCTGCAATTAAAAACGACCAACGTAATCTCCATCCTGCATTGTGCTGGTCAAAAGGCGATATTCAATGGGTTTTATCTGGTTCTAGACGCCGTAAGGCCTGTTTACTTGCTGATGCTGATTATGTTGTACTTTCTTCCCCTGATTTTACTGATGAAGATGCAAAACTGTTAGCGGTTTCTTCCGATCAATATATTGCGCCTAGCCTGTGGGAGCTTGGACAAGCTTATGCTGATACTAAGCAAGAACTTATTGCTCAAGGCAAGAAAGGCTCTTACAGAGAGATCGCGGAGCTTGAAGGGGTATCTCACACAGCAATAGCAGATTCATTAAAAGCTTTTGAACAAATTCCTTTAAAAGTTTTACAACACTACCCTACACCAAATCACTTAGGTCGTGAGGCTGCAAAGAAATTAATTGACGCAATTAAAAAAGATCAGGATATGTTTTTCTTGCTGTTAGAAGATTTACGAAACCAATCTTTTATGTCTGAAGAAATGAGTGATGAGAAACGTGCAATTAAAATTACTCAGTTCCTGATTAACTTTGAGCAGCCTGTCCGCCGAAACGAGTCTCTGTTTAGCAATGAATTTATTGATTTGCAAAGAAGTAATAAAAGTGGCGACATAACAATTAAAATTAATAATCAGGTCATTACCGACAAACGCTTAGAGCAATTACAAAAGCTGCTAGCGACTTACAATTAATTATGGGCTTCGGCCCTTTTTTAAATCTACTTTTCATTGTTAAATTGATATCTTGTCTTACCAGTGAAGTTTTTTGCCATATCCAGGTTATTGGGTTTATTCGCTGGTGATATTTCCATATACTGGGCGGATGATTTGATTTTTACGCGAATTAAATGTCAACGCAGTTATCTAAAGAACAATTACTTGCTCTCTTTGAGGAAATAAAACAAGAACAAGCGACTCAATTTCCCCTTTCTGAGCGTTTTCTAAAGCAGTACTTCAATAGTAGTCTTTTATCTAAAGCAAAAGAGTATCTTCATAATTCCCAAATTAGTTTTTTAGAGCATAGCGAAGACTTTTCAACCATCGATAGTCAAGTCATTGGCAATTTTGGTAATACCTTTTCTCAATATATCAAAATTACTAAAGTAAATAATAACCCGAGTGTTGATGCGCAATGTACTTGTTCTAACAATACTAAATGTCGACACATTGCTGCTGTTCTACTTAAACTTAAAGTCGAACATTCTGGTGGTTTCGGTGAAGCGTTTTTAGTAAATGACTGGTTTAATGAATTAGCAAGTTTGCAGCATGGTGAGTCTATTGATACTGATAATGTCCTGCTGTTCACGCTCGAACCAATGGGTCAGGAAGTATTGCTTTACCCCAAGATGTCACCTTATCGTCCTGATGGTCAGTACCCTCTAGGTCGTCTATTAACTGAACCCCAGTTAAATAGCCCTGTAGCGCCTCCTGGCTTGCTTGAGTCTGATTTTAGACTATTTAGTTGGGTCCGTTCTCAAAACTCACCAGGTCATTATGAGCTTTCAGGTAAGTGGGGCTTTGAAGCTGTGAATCAGCTTTTGCAAACAAAGCGACTTTTCTTACAAAACAGCAGAACATTCTTAAAGCTCGGCCACCAGGCCAACCTTGCTCTGAACTGGCAGCAAAAGAATGATAAGTCACAATTAGTTGCCTCGATTGAGGGCGTCGAAAATTGGCACCTTATTAAAACAGATCCACCGCTCTATTTGGATACAGATACACATACCATTGGTCGGATCAATAGTGCGCTCAGTGCCCAAGAGCTAGCACATATAAACACCATGCCTGCAGTACCGAATGACCAACTGATGCAAGTAGTGAAGCGATTCCAAGAGGTATTTGCTGATAATATCGTCAGCATGCCAAATGGTACGCAAACGGAGCTAGAGTCATCAGGTGTACCTTTGAAGCTAAAATTAGTTGCCTCAGACGCATATTTTGGTTTTAAGCTGATCTCATCGCTAAAGACAGATGCAAAAAATACCGAAATCAGCAAAACGTTAAAACGCTCTGAACAATATTTACTAGGTCTAGGCTTGCGTTTGGAAGATGACCTTTTTGTTTTGCCTCACCAAGATGGTGCATTTATCCATTGGTTTAACCATGAAGTAAGAGGCAACTTGCAAAGTAAAGGTTGGCAAGTAGATGAGATCACAGAATCGAGTTCAGTAATATCAACTAAAGTGTCTTTATTGTTGAAAAGAGACAAGCATCACCATATTACTGGCAAGGTTTTACTTGATTCTAATCCTGTTTTACTTGACTGGGACAAACACGCTGAGCTCGAAGTAAATACACTTGCTAATCACTTTTATTATGTCGAAATTGCTAAACAGACTTATGCGTTAGAAAGACGGGCTTATGACAAGTTGATGTCTTTAAAAGCGCGGTTTAGTTATTACGCATCAAGTGCGCAATTTAAATTTCCCCTGTCGGTGATCAAGCAACTGTTTGCTATCGATGAACTTAACATTGAATGTAAAGATAAGAAGCTGCTCGATTATTTAAATGAGCTTAATAGCCCTGATCAAGTTCAATTGAAACCAAATAATCATAACAGTGATTTATTTACATTAAGGGATTATCAAGAGCTGGGCGTAAATTGGTTAAAGTTCTTACATCGACATCAGCTTGGGGGGATCCTTGCCGATGACATGGGATTAGGTAAAACACTACAAGTTATTGCTTACTTTATTAATCAGCATAATACGTTAGTGACTAAACCGAGCTTAATTGTGTGTCCAACGAGTTTGGTAGGAAATTGGCAAAATGAATTTGCGCGCTTTGCACCTAATTTACAGTTGACGACGGTCCACGGCAGTCAACGTGATAAGGTGTTAAATAACCTTCATGGCGCACGGTTTATTTTAACCACTTACCCCTTGCTAAAACGAGACCTTGAGCATTATAAAGGGCTTGACTTCGATTCGATTGTGCTAGATGAAGCGCAGTACATCAAAAATGAAGCTGCGCAAGTCTCTAAATGTGTTAAGCAACTATCAGCACAGTTTAAGCTTTGTCTCAGTGGCACACCCGTTGAAAATAATTTGCTTGAGCTTAAATCATTGCTCGATTTCGTTATGCCTGAAATATTAGGCACTAAGCAGCAATTTAAAGGTTATTTCCAGCAACCTATTGAAAAAGAGCAAGATCAAAGTCGTGTCTCAGAGCTTAAAGACCTTATTTCACCGTTTATTTTGCGTCGTACCAAGCAACAGGTTGCGACCGAGTTACCGAGCAAAACTGAATTAGTAAAAGAGTTACAATTTGCGCCTGTTCAAGCTCAGTTGTATACAGATATACAAAAACAACTTGAAAATAAGCTATTAGAGCTCTTTAAAGAGCAAGGGGTTGAGCGTAGTAAATTGGCATTCTTAGATGCTCTCTTGAAACTTAGACAAATTTGTTGTCACCCTAAATTGGTAGATAGTGAAACCTCAGAAGTGGGTGCTAAGTTGGCTTGGCTGGGTGAACATTTGCCAGAAATGCTTGCACAGGGTCGTAAAGTGATTATTTTCAGTCAGTTTACGTCAGTACTTGATTTAATCGCAGCGCATTGTAATGAACTTGGTATCACTTACAGCATGCTTACGGGTCAAACACGTCACAGAGACAAAGTGATCTCGACGTTCACTGAAGGTGAAAGCAACGTGTTTTTGATTAGTTTAAAAGCGGGTGGAACAGGACTGAACTTGACGCAAGCTGACACTGTGATCCATTTTGACCCTTGGTGGAATCCGGCAGTAGAAAATCAAGCTACTGATAGAGCGTATCGAATAGGTCAAGATAAGCCTGTTTTTGTTTATAAACTAATTATGGCCGACTCTATAGAGCAAAAAGTATTTACCATGCAGCAGCAAAAGCAGGCTTTGGTTGATGCTTTATTTAATGATAAACATATGACTTTTAATAGTTTTAATGAAGAGCAAATGTTAGCACTTTTACAAAATTAAAAATATTTAAATTAATTTTGAACTTTTCAATTTAGGCAGGGTCTATGTAATTAGTGATGCAGATTTTCTGTTTTATTCCCCCCCTTAACTAACTTGTTTTTAATGGCCAACTTATAGTTGGCCATTTTTTTATGCTTTTTACTCTATTCCATATTTGATCCACATTGTGTTGCTTTAATTACACTATCGCTTACTTACTTTAGTTAATTGCAGCCGATTTGGAGTCGATTATGCTTTGCCACCAACAACCTGAATTAAGTTTTATTGAGCCACTTTCACCTTGTGATCAGGATTTGCTTTCAGAAGTTGCTAGTAGTGAAGATCTTTCAAGCATTTTAACTATGCTTTTATTTGATGAAACTTTATCGTATGAGCTAAAGCAAAGTGTAAAAGCTCAACTTAAACAGCTAAAATGTATTAAAACTCAATAAGTAAACGTAAAACTATGGCGCACATTCTGATTGTTGAAGACGAATATGATATTGCAGAGCAGGTCATGCTGTTTTTCAAGGCTGCACAATTTGAGGTCACTCATATTGCAGATGGAGCAGACGTTGTAGGCTGGGTTGCAGAACATCAACCTGACGCAATTTTGATGGATATTATGCTACCTAATCAAGATGGCGTGGAATGCATGAAGCAAATCAGACAGTTCTCAATGGTGCCTATCGTGATGATGACGGCCAAAGTTTCCGAAGCAGATAGGCTTAGGGGGTTAGAGTTCGGTGCTGATGATTATGTATGTAAACCTTTCAGTGCGGCTGAATTAGTGATGCGTATTCGCGCTATTTTGAGACGTTGTGCGCCTCTCGAAGCAAAAGAAGAAAAAATAAAGGTTGATGAAGAGCAGTTACTTATTCAACTAAAAGGCCAAACTTTGCCTTTGACTAAAGTTGAGTTTGATATTTTTGCGCTACTTTATAAAGCCCCTAGCCGTGTTTTCTCTCGCCAGCAAATTTTAGACTTTATTCAACCAGATAACTTCGATATTTCAGATCGTGTGATAGACAGTCATATCAAAAATATTCGTAAGAAGATCAAACAAATTGGTGTGTCTGCAAAACTGGTTGGCTCTGTATATGGCGCCGGATATCGCTTTGATGAACAGCAAATAGACGCCGCTACTTAAAGCATTGGTAACCCAAGCCTTGTCTAAGGTATTATCAGCTTAATAACAATATTAAGAGGCTGATATGATTGAGTCATTTCTCTCGCAGTTAACTTGGGTGCATGGCGTCATAGGTATCCTAGGCGTTGCTGCTCCCTTGCCCTTTTTTTGGCAACGCCTTGTAAGAAAACAATCGTTAATCCATCAACTTGAATTGCAACTCGAGCAACACCTTGCTCAACAAGCTCAATTACAACACGCTTATCAAGCGGAACAGGAATTAGCTCAGCAGCTACAAAACGATAAGTTGCAGTTACATGGTCAAGTTCAACAAACTCAAGCTCGCTTAAGTGAGAAACAACTTCAGTCACAGCAATTCCATAAGCTTTGGCTGCAGGGTGAACAAAATTTACAAGCGCTTCAGCAAGAGAAAAACCTCATTGCGCTTGAGTTAGCTGAATTAAAGGCGTCATCAGAGCAGAAACAAGCGGCATTAGAAGCACAACTTAATCATTTAGAGCAAACAAAGACTCAATTGAAACAAGAGTTTGAAAATCTGGCAAATCAGATCTTTGAAGAAAAATCACAGCGCTTTGGGCAACAAAGCCAAGAACGAATTGGTCAGTTGCTTCAGCCAGTTCAAGGTGAATTAAAAGGTTTCCGTGACAAAATGGAAGCCATTCATAGTGAAGAGCTCAAGCAGCGCGCAGCATTAAAAACTGAGCTGTTACACCTACAAGCGAATAATAAATCAATCACCGAGCAAGCCGATAAATTAACGACTGCACTGCAAGGACAAAAGAAAACGCAAGGTAATTGGGGTGAGTTAATGCTTGAAAACGTGCTAGACAGTGCGGGTTTAAGACCTGGTGATGATTATAAAAGAGAAGCGTCTTTTACTACAGAAGTTGGCAAGTTTAGACCGGATGTATTGGTCTACCTTCCCCAACAAAGGCATTTAATCATCGATGCTAAAACATCATTAAATGCATATACTCGCTATGTGAATGCCGAGTGTGACGCTGAAGCGCAAAGCGCCTTAGTCCAGCACTATCATGCTGTGGCAGATCGTATTAAGGAATTGGACGAGAAGCGTTATGAAAAACTACCAGGGATCAATTCACCTGAAGTGGTGATCATGTTTATTCCCGTAGAGTCTGCATTTGTTGCGGCGGTTAAACATAACCCGGCCATTTATCAACATGCTTTAGAGCATAATGTTTTGGTGGCGACACCCACTACGCTTTTAACGAGTCTTAACATTGTGAAACAGCTTTGGCGTTTTGAAGAGCAATCAAAGCATAGTCGTGAACTTGCTTTACGCGCTGAGCGTTTTTATAACAAATTGAATGGTTTTTTGACTAGCATGGAGGGCGTTGGCGTTCAGTTAGATAAAGCCAAAGAAAGCTACGAGAAAGCATTTTCTCAACTCTATGCTGGAAAAGGCAATTTAATCAAACAAGCATCAGAGTTCAAAGAACTGGGGGTGTCAGTGAGCAAAGAGTTACCAAAGCAATTGCAAGATAAAGCTCGATTAGAATTAGATTAATAAAAAGAAAAGGAGTCAGTTGGCTCCTTTTTACTCTCAGTCACTAAGTGGTTAGCTGTTTCTTTGAGTATTCGGGTTTGCGCATTGCGCTTTTTGACCTTTTCGTTGCAAGCTGACGAATAAATTCATGGTTAGAGTATGCGTTTTTATATCTTTCCAGATTAAACTACTCGCTGGTGGGCATAGTGAGTGTTTTACATAGTTACTTAATACTTCGCCTTCCATATTCAGCTTTTTTGGTACTCTAATGTTGGTAACGACACGATACTCACTGAATTTGACTTCATCTAGTTGCCATGTACCCATCATAAATTGTTTTGAAAAATAGCGAACAACGCGTGTTTGCGACTCTTCTGATAATGGAGGTTGTGATTGAGAAGCTGATAAATTAGTCCAGTAAAAAATGGCCATAAGGGTTAGCAAAATAGCTCCAAAAGATATGTATTTTAAGCTCGCAGATTTTGCAGCTTTTGAGTTGTTTTGCTTTTGGCGAGACTCGATAATTTTCGCCCAGTCGCCATGCTTTAAAGTTGGTTGAGACATGTTCTTCTCCCGTGTTATTGGAAGTATTTAAACAAACCAATGTGGAAGAAAAATGGAGTGAATGTGGACGAAATTTGTAGACTTCAAAGCTGCCTATGAACCCTAGAATCGGTCTATGTTAATTTTAAAGGCAGGCGTTATTAGCTAGGTTTAAAATGACTGGCTCTAATTTAGTTCAGTAAATTTGATGAATGTGGTTGAGTTGGCTTCAATACCTCAGATAAAGTTTCAGTAACTATTTCAGTCATAGTCTTAATATCGGACATAAATTTATGGCATAGCTGCTGAAAATAAACTTTTGATAATTGAGTACATTTGCGCCTTATATTCAATATTCTTCTGCTTTATATAAAAACATAAATAGTGAAAGCCCTGACTAAAAAGACCTGTGGGCTAGTCAAAGTCTAAATGCTTTATTTTGTATTTTGAAAGTCGAATTAGATTGCAAAGTAAGTTGTCTTTTGCTTTATAACTCTCTGGTGCTCATTTTATTTTTATGTACTTCTTGGTTTCAGGATGACAGTCATAAGTGAATGATGAGACAGGCAATAATATGGTGAAGCCTGTCATGTAGACTATTTTTAGCTATGTTGAGCCTAAATAGTAGAAGGGAGTTGTGAGTGAACTGTAAAGGCCCTTTACAAAATAATTGCTAACTTATGCTAATAAAAAAGGGCCCGATTGGGCCCTTTGCTGATAAGGAACTATATGACTCAAAAATTAGAACTGGTTCATGGTGTTGGCTTCACCACCTGCTTTTAGTGCATTGTCACCAGAGAAGTACTCTTTGTGCGTATCACCGATGTTTGAACCTGCTAGGTCTTGGTGTTTCACTGACGCTTGTTCACGGCGGATTTCTTGACGTTGAACATCACGTACGTAAGCCAGCATGCCTAGGTCACCGAAGTAGCCTTCAGCAAGAATATCTGTGCTTAGTGCGGCCGTGTGATATGTTGGTAGCGTGATTAAGTGGTGGAAAATACCCGCTTCACGAGCGCCATCCTTTTGGAAGTTTTGTACTAGTACATCTGCCGCCGCTGCAAGCTCTGAGCTATCTAGTTCAGGTGCCATCAATGCTTTGATGTCTTGAGACGGATCTGGGTAAGCAGATAGATCTTTACCTTGTGCTTGCCACTCTGAGTATACTTGCTCACGGAACTTAAGTGTCCAGTTGAATGATGGTGAGTTGTTGTATACTAGCTTCGCATTTGGTACTTGCTCGCGAACACGATTAACAAGCTCAGCGATTTGTTTTACGTTTGGCTTTTCAGTTTCAATCCACAGTAAGTCAGCACCTGACTGTAGGCTAGTTACACAATCAAGCACTACGCGGTCTTTTTCTGTGCCCTTTTTGAACTGATATAAACCATTGTCTAAGCGCACTGGCTTACAAAGCTCACCATTCAATTTCATCGCCATTTCACCTTCTTCAAGATCTGCACCGCTTGAAACTGGTGTTGTGTCTAAGAATGCGGTGTATTGGCTCGCTAAATCGCCTGGTGTTTTAGATACCGGTACTTTTTGTGTTAAGCTGGCACCGAGTGAGTCAGTACGTGCCACAATTATACCATCTTCAACACCTAGCTCTAAGAATGCATAACGAACTGCGTTGATTTTTGCTAGAAAGTCTTCATGAGGTACAGTTACTTTACCAGCTTGGTGACCACACTGTTTTGCATCAGATACCTGGTTTTCAATTTGAATTGCACATGCGCCAGCTTCAATCATTTTCTTAGCAAGTAGGTATGTTGCTTCCTCGTTACCAAAACCCGCATCAATATCAGCGATAATTGGTACCACATGCGTTTCGAAATTATCGATTTTGCTCATTATTGCTTCAACATCACCACCATTTGCTTTTGCTTCATCTAACTCTTTATATAAGTGATCTAGTTCGCGCGCGTCTGCTTGTTTTAAGAAAGTATAGATTTCTTCGATAAGTGCAGGCACTGAGGTTTTCTCATGCATACTTTGGTCTGGTAGTGGACCAAACTCAGAGCGAAGTGCCGCAACCATCCAGCCACTTAGGTAAACGTAAGAACGTTTAGTCGTTTTTTGATGGCGCTTAACTGCCATCATCATCTGCTGTGCAGTGAAGCCGTGCCAACAACCGAGAGACTGAGTGTATTGACTACTATCTGCGTCATAAGTCGCCATGTCTTCACGCATCACCTTTGCAGTATACTTAGCGATGTCTAAACCTGTTTTAAAGCGGTTTTGCAAATTCATACGGCTTGCAAACTCTGGGCTGATTGATTGCCACGTATTACCCTGTGTTTGGCAAAGAGTGCTGAAGTGGTCAAGTTTTGATTGATAGCTAGTCATAATAAAAATCCTTCGAACGGGTTGCTGTATAACTTTTTATTCATGTTTATGAGAGTGACACCATAAAGCTGTTGGTTATTTGCTCTGCTTGGCGCTTAATTCAACACTAGGCCGATTTTTATGATTTTTTAAATTTATAGTTGTTATCTTGGGTATTCTTTTAGTGAATGATTTAGGGGTTAGGTTTTCGCTGTTTTTAAGATATGGTTTGTCTAAACCCGTTCAAATTTTATGCTTAGGAAGATATTCATGAGTGCAACAGTTCAACAAGCTGGCTTAACCATAGATCAGCAACTTTATGACTTCGTTAATCAACAGGCTTTGCCCGGCACCGGTTTGCAAGCAGAGGCTTTTTGGCAAGGTTTTGCAGATCTGGTCAATGAACTTACACCAATCAATAAATCATTACTGACAAAGCGCGATACACTGCAGTTGCAGATTGATGCCTTTCATAAGCAGCAAGGGCAATGGGATGCAGAGGCTTACAAATCATTTTTGACCGAAATTGGTTATCTAGTACCTGAGCCTGAAGAAGCAAAAATTACAACTGAACACGTTGAACCTGAGATTGCGCTCACTGCAGCCCCGCAGCTGGTTGTGCCTGTAAGCAATGCGCGTTTTGCATTGAATGCGGCGAATGCAAGGTGGGGCTCGCTCTATGATGCTTTGTACGGTACGGATTTATTGCCAGAAAAAGACGGCGCTGAAAAGCAAAAAGCGTATAACCCGGTGCGTGGCTTTAAAGTAATGGCTTACGCTAGACAGTTTTTAGATATTGCCCTGCCACTGCAATCAGGCTCTCATATTGAGAGTACTAATTACTCAGTGCTAGATGAGCAACTAGTTGTCACTTTGAATGACAGCTCACAAGTCTCGCTTTCGACACCTGCACAATTTGTGGGTTATCAAGGCCAGGCACAGAATCCAACTGCTTTACTGTTCAAGCATCATGATTTACACATCGAAATTCAAATTGACCCACATAACCCCATCGGGCAAGCTGACAAAGCGGGGATCAAAGACGTATTACTTGAAGCCGCGTTAACGACCATCATGGACTGTGAAGACTCTGTGGCCGCTGTTGACGCTGAAGATAAAGTCGGTGTTTACAGCAATTGGCTGGGTTTGATGAAAGGTACCCTGACGGATACATTTATAAAAGATGGTCAAGAACTGACGCGCAGTTTAGCAACCGATCGCGAATATACCAGTAAAAGTGGTGAGCGTTTGAGCTTGAAAGGTCGTAGCATGATGTTTGTGCGTAATGTAGGGCACTTAATGACGAATCCTGCGATCTTAGATCAAAAAGGTGACGAGATCTTTGAAGGGATCATGGATGCGGTGTTCACGTCGCTGTGTGCAATGCATGATCTTCAAGGTAATAGCCCATTTAAAAACTCGACGGCTGCGAGTGTTAATATTGTTAAACCTAAAATGCATGGTCCAGAAGAAGTCGCCTTTACCAATACCCTTTTCTCTCGTGTTGAAAGTTTATTAGGTTTGCCAGAAAACACATTAAAAATGGGCATTATGGACGAAGAGCGTCGCACTTCCGTGAATTTAATGGCGTCTATTAACCAAGCCAAATCTCGAGTGGTATTTATTAATACCGGGTTCTTAGACAGAACCGGTGATGAAATCCACACCTCTATGGTGGCGGGTCCGGTATTGCCTAAAGCTCAGATCAAGGCACAACCTTGGATAGCGGCGTATGAAGATCAAAATGTCGATATTGGTCTAAAATGTGGTTTCAGTGGCAAGGCGCAGATCGGTAAAGGCATGTGGCCGATGCCAGATAAAATGGCATTGATGATGGAGCAAAAGTTGGCTCATCCTAAATCGGGCGCAAATACTGCTTGGGTGCCCTCTCCAACAGCAGCAACTCTACATGCGATGCATTACCATCAAGTGGATGTTTTTGCTATTCAGGCTGAACTGAAAGCGCGTCAACAAGCGTCACTAGACGACTTATTAACGCCTCCTTTGTTGCTTGATGTAGAGCTAAGCAAAGAAGATATTCAATCTGAAATTGAGAATAACGCACAAGGTATTTTGGGTTATGTAGTACGTTGGATAGATCAAGGCGTTGGTTGCTCAAAAGTACCAGATATTAATCATATTGGTTTGATGGAAGACCGAGCGACTTTACGTATTTCAAGCCAGCATATCGCAAACTGGTTGAAACATGGCATTTGTACGCCAGAGCAAGTTCAGGCAACGTTTGCCAAGATGGCTGAAGTGGTCGATACGCAAAATCAGCACGACACACACTATACGCCAATGGCATCAAGTAATGAGAGCCTAACAAGTAATCTTGCTTATCAAGCGGCGTTAGCCTTGGTATTCGAAGGTGAACAGCAACCTAATGGCTATACTGAGCCACTGTTACATAGTTACCGCCTTAAATACAAAGCGGCAAATAACTAAAGCGCTAGCTTAACCAATTTCTTTCCTAGTTTAATGCCAACGTGAAGTTGGCATTTTTCGTTTATTACCCATAAAAATATAATTCATAAAAAAACAAAATGTGATGTTGTAACACTTCTGTTTTTGTTATATTGTAACAACTGTTTTAAGTGATGTACTTTCTTTTCCCTTGAAAAGTAAGCTGGTGACTAATATCCCGTATTAGTTATCAGTAAAGTTTCAGTTAAAGAGTACGCTAGAGGTGGAGGGTTTTCTCAGTTTCCCTCCGCCTTTTTTATTTCCTATTTGTAAAGCCCCTTTACAAAATTTTCTTATATCCATTTGCAAAAAAAAAGCTGGCAATTGCCAGCTTTGAAAACTCCCCTTAGGGCATCATGCGTAAACCTCGTATCTTAAAGTGGTCCTTGATTGTCACTTGGTGTTTGCCATAAGCTATGCCAAATATAATTGCCATGAATGTAATACAGATCATCACTGTGTATGACCGCTCTATCTAACCCACCCCAAACATAAGGTTGTGTATCAGCGCTAATATTTTCGTAATTTACTTTACTGCTGCCTAAATAGTTTAGTGCTGATGAATCGGAAGTGTTAATTTCAAAGGCGGCTAATTCACTGACCCTACGCCATTGATATAAAGAGTCGTCATTAGTTTCACTTTGCCATTTCTCGACAGGCATCGTGAAGCGAAGTAAATTCTCATCAAAATTTAAAAAGCTAAGCGATTTATAGTCCCACTCTGCTGGAGTGTATGCATTAGCAAAAACTTTTTCATTTATCACTTGTGGCGAAGAAATGTCTGAAATATCAAATAAAGTGACCTTAGCGCCATTTTCAACTTCTTGAGCACTTGGATCCTGCCAGTTTTGAATGTTTTGCCCAATACCCAGTAATAAATGTTCATTAACAGGGTGCAGGTAAGCAGAGTAACCAGGTATTTCTAATTCACCAGCGATTATTGGCTTTGTTTTATCAGATAAATCTATGACATATAAAGGATCCACTTGTCGAAATGTCACTATAAACGCTCTATCTTGGGCAAATCTTACGGCATAAATATCTTCATCAACTAATCCTTGAGCATTGGTTTTACCAATGGGTTGTGGTTGTGTGTCGTTAGGTAAAGATGCAATACTGACCAGCTTGTTGTCCTGCTGTTCCAGCACAAAAAGTTGGTGTTTTAAAGGTGAGAATCCTGCTTGCTGATTAAATGGCAAATTGGTTGTAGTGACAGCTCTTAAGTCCCCTTCGAACTCGCTAAACCGTAAATTTCTCTGCCCCCAACCTAAGTGCCCTTCTATTTCTCCGGTTGCTGCGTAGTTCATGGTCTCATCTGAGAGGTTGAATTTATGAATAATGGTTTTATTAACACCGTCGCGATAAAAAGTCCCATGGGTATACAGAGAGTTTTCTGATGCATAAATGCCATGCACACTGGTGTTTATGCATAAAGACTCTCTCTGTTCAGGATTAGTTAAATCTATTTTAGTAATGGTAATAAGGCTATCAAAACCATCTAAATCCGTCGTATCCGAAGAGATATAACAATTATCAGGGGTTACTAACTCAGCGCTGGTATTGTTTTCTGTATCAGTAATGTTTGGAGTTAAAGCTGCAACTTGCTCAGCGGTAAGCTTTTTATAATTTTCTAGTACTGTGTCTTTGTCAGTATTAGATGTATCGAAGTCATTGAAGTGAGGGTGATAATTGCTAATAAGGTAAAGCTTATTGTCTATGACTCTGCTGTCTATTAGCCCGCCTTCAATTTTAAATTGATGTTTTATTGCTGCTTGACCGGGCTGGCTTATATCAACAAAGCTTAACTCAAACTCAGCGCCCCCGTAATAAAAGTAAGGCTCTGACGTATTTACTACATCTGAGGTTGCTATTACAGCAGGCTCTGACGTTCCTGAAGTGAAGTAGCTAGGCGAGTAGTCTACTATTGCTAGAGTGTTGTCATGTAAATACAGTTGTTGATCTGACCACTGGCTATCGGAATATGGTAGAGTTTGAATTTGGTTCAATTCACCTTCCACATCCCTTTGCATGACACGGATATAGTGCTCCCCTTGACTCGAGTCATTATCGATATCATTTGCTGAATGTGCGGCAATAAATAAAAGTTCACCGTTATATTTTATGCGGTCGGCCTCATCGACCGTTTGTTCTTGTTGATTCGTTTGTGAAAAGTCTTTTGGCAAGGAAGGTGACGCGACAGCATCTTGTTCTGTTTGCCCAGAATTAGGAAGCTGCTCTTGGTAGCGCTTGAATATACCGTTTTTTAAGTTTTGCGAAAACTGAGATTCAGATGCTTTGATTAAAGGGGAAGAAGATACAGAGATAGCATTTAGCTCTGGTACTTTTTCTACTTCAACAGGTGGTTTTTCGTCATCATGTGAACTCCCTCCACACCCTGTCAATATTGTAAGGGTTAATACACTGAGAATATGTTTGTTTTTCACAGTAGGCTCCAGAATGTTATTTGACTAAAAAAAATACTAATAGAGTTCTAATGCTAACGGGCTTTGTCAATATGTCTGTTACTTTGTTCGAGTGAAATGTTATTTAATGTAACTGAGCATGAAAAAAATGACTGGGAATGGTAAATTAGCGTAATGGAATACAAAAGGGTTTGACTTTGAAGCATTTTTTTCTTTTGGCTGCATTAGCTGTCCCCTCTATTGGCGTTTCAGCAGAGCAATCATTATGTACCGACACAAATGATGAGTGCGTTGCAGTAGGTCAGTGGCAGATATCGCTTGCTGTCGGCGGAGGGGTATTAACCAACCCTGTGGTAGGCGGAGATAATATTCCGTTATTGGTTGTACCTTACGTTAGCTATTACAACGAACGCTTTTTTTTAGAAAATACCACCATAGGCTATACTTTTTCTGATGCCCCTTCATTTGATTTAAGTGCAATACTTGAGCTCAATGGTGAGCAAAAATACTTCAATAGCTTACATGCAGGAAACATTATCGGTGTAGAAAGCGCTTCGTTTAATGACAGTGAGGTATTAGACCCGACCTCAAGTGACTCTCAAGATTTTAAAGATATTCTTCCTGATATTAGAAACCCCAATGCGCCTAAAAAACTCCCTTCTACCGATGATATCAGTGAGAGAGATTGGGCTATAGACGGCGGGTTGCTAGGTAACTGGTATATAGGTAACGCTCATAATATCTCGGCGCAATGGCTTTACGATGTGAGTGGCGTCTATAAGGGGCAGCATATTAAAGTCAGTTATAAGTATCGTTTTCAACCATCGGAGCAATGGCCTGCTAAAGTTATGTTGTCGATGGGAGCGCACTGGCAAAGTGATGAACTGATAGATTACTATTACGGTATCGATAAAGAAGATGATGTCTCTAGGGCGTATTACTATCGTGGACAGCAAGGTATTTCTACTTTTATCGGGCTGGCACTAAACTATAGACTCAATCCTGATTGGCAACTTAAGTTTAGTACTAAGAGAACATTCTTAGCCAATGAAATTCAAAATAGTCCATTAATTACCGAAAAATACCAGGATTATTTATTCATTGGGGGGCAATATGACTTTTAAGTGCCTCTCTTCTGTTTTAATAGGCGTCTTGCTATCATCAAACGTCAGTTATGCTCAAGAATCAACCGACGCAAACACGCAACCTCAACTCTCTTTTTCCATTAAACCTGTCACTTGTGTTGTGAAAAGCCTGGGAGAGCAATGTGAGATGAAAGCGCGTGTAACCTGGCAAGTACCAGAATCATTAGATATCTGTTTATTTCAAGATCACAAGTCTCTTACATGTTGGAAAAAACGTAGTAAAGTCGACGAGTTTATAACAGTTAAACTTAGTAAAACCATGGTATTCAGCCTCAAAAACAGTCACCAAGAGACAGTGTTAGAGCAAACCGTTAAAGTGCATGCGATGAATAGTCAAAAATATCGTCGCAAATTAAAATCCAATTGGAGCCTATTTTAATGTCAAAAGTAATCTTAGTTGAAGATGATGAAAGATTAGCTTCATTAACAGCGCAATTTTTACAGGGAAACGGATTTGAAGTTGATGTGGTACATGATGGTGCACATGCTGCTGAAACCATTATTGAAAGCCAGCCAGATATTGTGATCTTAGATATTATGCTGCCAAACCAAGATGGTTTTAGCATTTGTCGAGCTATTCGCAATGAATACTTTGGTCCAGTGCTTTTCTTAAGTGCTAAAGACAATGACTTTGATCAGGTTAAAGGCCTCGAAATAGGTGCCGATGATTATGTTATTAAACCTGTAGAGCCTTTTGTATTGCTTGCTCGATTAAATGCCTTACTCAGACGATGCACTACCGAGAAAAAAGAGCTAGATACACTTGTACTAGGTAAATTGCAGATAGACAAAGCCGACAGACGAGTTTACCTAGAAGGTGAAGAAGTTGAGCTGACAAGTTATGAATTTGACTTATTATGGACTCTTGCCAGTAATGCGGGTGAAACTCAAAGTCGAGAATATATCTATAAGCATGTGGTTGGTAGAGAATATGATGGCTTAGATAGAAGCGTGGATGTACGTATTTCACGTTTGCGTAAAAAGCTAGGTGATAACCTTGAACAGCCTTTCAGACTCATCACAGTATGGGGTAAAGGTTATTTATGTTCTAAGTCAGCTTGGCAATAAAAGAAATAAAAAGTAATGATAAAACTGCTTTTTAGCCTTTATTTGTTTGTTTTTGTATCGATTGTCGCAATTAATCAGGCCAGTGAATATATCTGGAAGAACTGGGTAGAACATACACCCGATGAATTTAGCCATGCTAAGCAAGTTGCAAAAACACTGCAAGCTCACCTTGCCGATGAATTACAACTTCAGCCTCAATTAAGAGGGTTAGACATTGATAGCATAGCTTGGTTGCCAGAACAAAGAGCTGAACTTTTAAATGCTGAGATAATCACAACGTATGACGAAAAAGGTCATGCGTTGTTGTCTTTTTTGCTAAAGGATAAAGTCACTTTGGTGCAGTTAGGACCTTTTTTACCTGCTGCCCCTACTTCCAAGAAGATTTATCTTTATAAGTTCTTTTCATTTTTGATTCTATGTATGTTGTTGGTGCTTTGGCTAAGGCCTTTATGGCTAGATCTAATGCAATTTAAGCGAGTTACAGAGCAATTAGCTGAAGGTGATTTAAACGTTGAGCAAAAAACATCTCGCTTTTCTGCAATTTCGGATTTAACCGAGCAATTTCATGTTATGGCCTTGAAAGTTGCAAGTTTGATGGCGGATCAAAAAGAATTAGTGAGCGCGGTCTCTCATGAGTTGAGAACACCTCTGGCGCGGCTAAAATTTGCTTTGGCGATGCTTCATCAAACACACCATGAGCAAATTGCAGGTATGCAAGATGATGTGCAAGAAATGGAAGGCTTAATAGAAGAAATGCTGGGTTATGCTCGCCTTGAGATTGCTGGTGAGAACCTAGAGCAGAGCCCATTTAACTTAACAGAATTAGTTAATGAGCAAATTTCAAAGCTTCAGGCTGTCAGTCAAAAAGTCTTTAGTGTAGAAGTTGATGAAGATATTACCATCAATGCGAATGCACATTATATCGCTAGAGTGTTGCAAAACTTACTGCAAAATGCTGATAAGTATGGCAAGAGTAAAATTGCAGTGTCGCTTCACAAGCATTCAGAGGCTATAGAATTCAGTGTATCTGATGATGGCGAGGGTATATCAGAAGATAAGCGAGAAGCTGTATTTACGCCTTTTGTGAGAGTAGATAAAAGTCGCAACAAGCAACTTGGCGGATATGGCTTAGGTCTTGCCATAGTGCAAAAAATACTACATTGGCATAAAAGTAAGTGTGTTATTGAAGACAGTCATTTGGGAGGCGCAAAGTTTAAAGTTGTATTTCCTGATTAAACAGAGTGCTTAATTAAACTTGGCAAATTTGAAAAGCCCCTTCTCGTCTGAGTTGGGGCTTTTAAGTTCTGAAACTACTCAAACTCTAAAGTAATGTAATTGGTGACAAATGGATCAATGGTAATTGTACCTGTAGCATAGGACTTTCTATCAACACCTCTAGTTTGAGCTTTAATGTAGTACTGACCAGCTGGTAGTGTGATATTCTTATTATAATTAGAGTCAAATTTTGTACTTGTATTGACTAACCAGCCTTCTGGTGAATACTCATATAGATAGCCCTCGAAGGCGACATTGCCAATGCGAGGGTGAAAAGAACGCTCTATTGTGAGTCTAGTCTTATCATTTGGGTTACGTTCGGATTTACTAATTGTTGATTGCCCATAATCTCTAGATGTTTTCTTGGCATCGAGTATGTAAATCTTTTCACGCTTTACCGAATAATTACCAGATTGATTAGGTGTATTTGTTACAGGAGCTGATGGGCTTGTAGAACCAAGGATACCGTTTATTGCACCATTAACACCGTCTTTTACAGTTCGCTCGACAGTTGTTGTTGAACAGCCTGATAGTGCTGTAATAGCAGTGAATAATAACGCGAGTTGAGATTTCATATTTCGTCCTAGTCGTTTTTGGCTTACCTTAATCTTAAAAAGTCTAATACTTTTTAACTTCATTATTATTAAACAATTTTATAACTAACTGCAATAATTTAATCACCAAAATAGGGGCAAGAAGGATTAATTAGTAATCAACTCGTTTACGTAACTGCTTGGTTTTACCTTTTTTAACTTTGCTATCAACGCGTTTTCGCTGAGAGCTACGGGTAGGTTTTGTATCTCTACGTGCCTTTTGAACTTTGATGGCATCCAAAATAAGGGCTTTCAATCGCTCTAAAGATTCTTCTTTATTCATTTCTTGGCTACGGTGTGATTGTGCCTTGATCACAATCACGCCTTCTTTAGTGATCCTAGAGTCTTTGAGGGCCAGTAACCTCTCTTTATAAAAGGAGGGAAGTGAAGAGCGTTTAATATCAAACTTTAAATGGATTGCTGTAGAGACTTTATTTACATTTTGCCCTCCAGCACCTTGCGCGCGTATTGCTGAAAACTCTAATTGCCAAGCTGGAATTTCAACATTGTTTGATAAAACTAACATAATAACTGTCTCTACTTGTTTGTCAGAGGCAGTTTAACATGTCGCTGTAAATAGGCTAAATAAACGGTGATGGCATTTAGAATAACAGTAAAAAATAACTTAAACACTGAGTTATTAATCAGTAGGTTTACTGCTCTCAGTCTGTATAAAAATCATGGCGTCCTTGCCACGGCAAGTGCTTGGGAATCAATGACCCAGCTGGTATTTATGCGCCAGCTGCTGTTGTGAATACTGTAAAGCGCGCTTGGTTGCTTGGATTAAATCTTTACCTCTGGCTTTTATCTGCATACTTGGCAGGCCAGGTAATAATAATTCAATGCTGCATTGTTTCATTGTTGATTGTTTATCTTGTGGAATGTCTTTGACGCTAATGGTGATTTTACGAATGTTGTCACTGTATTTAGCTAATTTGTTATTCACCAGTCTAGAAATCTGCATTTTTGTCGCAGCATTCTGTAATTTGTCTTGTAGCGTCAAAATAAGTTTCATTGTTCAAATTCCATGCAGTTTATAAAGTTTTATCGCGATATATTGCAGCGATGGAATTAATCTACTAATGTAATAGAAAAGAAAAAAGCTGATTAAATCTTATTTAGGGTTCGGTGAAATCGAATGATTACCAACATTAATTATAATCACCTCTATTATTTTTGGCAGGTGAGTCGTCATGGCAGTATTGCAGCAGCCAGTAAAGTTTTGCATCTCACACCACAAACTGTGAGTGCGCAAATTACCAGTTTAGAGCATAGATTGGGTAAACCTTTGTTTTTAAGAGAAGGGCGTGGACTCAGATTAACTGAGTTTGGGCAAGTAACTAAACAGTACGCCGATGATATGTTTGCGATTGCTGAGGAGTGGCTCGAAACAACTCAGGGTGATATGAGTAATGTCTCAAAAACATTACGAGTGGGGATCTCTGATTCTCTGCCTAAGTCTTTAGTGTCAAAGTGGTTGGCTCCATTGATTGAGAATGAGCGAATTTCAAACTTGCATTGTATCGATGGCCAGCAAGCTGAATTATTAGCTCAAATGGCTACCCATAAGTTGGATTTAGTTTTGGCTGATAAGCCACTAGATAGCAGTTTGCCATTCAAAGCATTTTGTCATGAAATAGGTAAAAGCCAATTGGGTTTTTTTGGCAAAGCCAATTTACAAAACAGTGCCCAAGGTCAATTCCCAAATTCATTAAGTGAACTTCCTGTGATATTACCGGCCAAGACAAGTCCAGTAACCAATGCAATTAAGTTTTGGTTAGAAGATCTTGAGCTTGAGGTTTCTGTTGCGGGTCATGTGGACGATAGTGCATTAATGAAGGCATTAGGTGAACAAGGGTTTGGTATTTTTCCAGCGCCTTTATCTATTAAGCAAGAAATACAAAAAGCACATGATGTCACTTACCTGGGTAGTATAGAAAATGTGTATCAGCATTATTATGCATTTACGCCAGATAGGTTAATTAAAGACTCAATCTATTCTGAGTTTGTTAAAAACGCGCAAAGTTGCTAGTTGACTCAACATATAAAATCATTCATTGGGGCTTTTGTTGTTTACCAGTACAATAGCCCCACATTAATTTTTTTGAGCCGATTATGCAGTTATCCGCCCTTTCCTACCTTGATACGCATTTAGCTAATATCACACCACTTCCAACCGAAATTCGTCGCTTATTTCATGGCCGAGGTCGTGCTTATGATGGGCTTGAGCAGTTAACAATTGATTGGCTAAACGGGCAAGTATTGATTTCTTTATTTAAAGAAGTTGATGCTCATTTTATTGCTGCGCTAAAACGACATGTTGATACTTGGTTGGCATGGAGTGCTTGGCACTCTCAAGTGCAAAGTGTGTTACTACAGCACAGATATCAATCAGGCGCACCAATCGAAGTATTATTTGGTGAGCTACAAGCTCAGCAAAATGTGACTGAAAATGGGTTAACTTTCCGTCTAGATCTAGGACAAAAGCAGAATAATGGGTTGTTTTTGGATATGCGTTATGGCCGAAAGTGGGTGCTAGAGAATAGTCGTAATAAGCGGGTGTTAAATCTATTTGCCTATACTTGTGGTTTTTCTGTCGCCGCAATAGCTGGAGAGGCAACAAGTGTTGTGAATCTAGATATGGCTAAGGCTGCATTATCTAAAGGACGGCAAAATCATCAGTTAAATGAGCATGATTTAGCGGCAGTTAGCTTTCTTGGGCACGATCTTTTCAAGTCCTGGGGCAAAGTAAAAAAATATGGCCCATATGATCTGATTATTATTGATCCTCCTAGTTTTCAAAAAGGGAGTTTTGCGTTAACCAAAGACTATAAAAAGATTTTAAGGCGTTTGCATGAGTTCTTGGCTGAAAATGGTCAAGTGCTTGCTTGTGTCAATGATCCTGATTTAACTACTCAGTTTTTGATTGATGAAATGGCTGAATATGCGCCGCAAATGACTTTTGAAAAGCGTTTAGATAATCCTCCTGAATTTGTTGATGCAGATCCTGAAGCGAGCTTAAAAAGCCTTTTGTTTAGCACTTCTTGACCTGTTTTATTACCCTGTCATTTTGTAAAGGGGCTTTACAAGGCTGAGCATTATTTACTGGATCAGTATTTGTCTAACCGAAACAACCTGTTTTAGTTTGTATTGTATTTAGGTCCGAACAGCTAGGTTTGATGTGGATAATGCTAGATTTTGCTATATATTTTTATAAATTATTGGCTTTTAGATTGAATTAATCGGCCTGTTTGATAGTCAAATATGATAACTAGAACATATTTTTACTAACTAAAAATAGAGACGCTAATTTAACCCTTCTTACTTGATTTCAGAGAAGGTGTTTTAAATTCAATCAGTATAGAGATTGATATTACTGATCTACACTAACTTTTAAGTTAAATAGTTGTTTATATCAGTTAAATTAACTTGTTCATTTATTTCTAGCAGGTATAGTTTGTGGCTGCTTTTAGATATCAAATAGGATTTGACACAACATGCAATTAGTCGACTTAAACCCAGAAGATCCCAATGTGATCGATGTTTTCTCTGAAATTGACCGACTAATGAATACTTTGTACCCTATTGCCAGTGATCAGTCATTGGCGTTAAGCGAGTTACGGCAGCCAAATGTGCGTGCTATCGGATTGCAAAATGAAGATGGCATTGTTGCATGTGGTGCGATAGTTAAACAGTTTGATCAAACCTTATATGGTGAACTTAAACGTTTATACGTTAAACCTGCCTATCGTGGCAAAGGCTTGTCAAAAAGAGTCATGCAGACACTCTTACATTATGCTGGTGAAGCACAGATCCCGATGATGCGCTTAGAAACAGGCTCAGGGCAATCTGAGGCGATAAGCTTATATGAAAGCTTAGGATTTAAACGATGTGAACGCTTTGGTTTATATCGAGACAACCCCCTTAGTGTATTTATGGAATTACCTCTCAATAAAGCATAATTTAAAATAGTATATGTAAGGCGCTGTAATGGCGTTATCAAGATTTCTGCAGTAATTTCTCTATCATGTTCTATATTTATTATTGATAGATTAAAGCTGTTTAGTAGGGAGACTTTTCTAATGAAGGTACTCGTTGTTGATGATATGGTGGCTATGCGTCATGTTATGATGAATATGTTGAGGCACGTTGGATTTAAGCAATTAGATGAAGCGGTTGATGGTTTTCAAGCTTTGGGGATGCTAAAAAATAATCAATATGATTTGGTCATTACAGATCTTAATATGCCCAAAATGGATGGTCAGCAACTACTTAAATCGATCCGAAATGATCAAGCGCTAAAAGACACTCCTGTGATCATGGTAACTTGTGAAAACGACAAGCAAAAAGTACAGCAAGCCTTATTAGAAAAAGTAAGCGGTTTTATTTTGAAGCCTTTCAACTTACAGACACTTGAAAAGCAGCTCTCAAGGCTAAGAGAAGCAGTTTAACCTTTCATTTCAGTCAATAGAAAAGAGCACCAGATGGTGCTCTAAATCTTTTTGTGTTTAAGCAAGTATTATAGCTTTGTCACACCCATATTATGTAATGTGAACCCAAAGATATCGGCGTATTGGTCGATGATCTTGCTGGTCGGTGTACCCGCGCCATGACCTGCATTCGTTTCAATACGAATAAGCGTTGGATTTAAACCTGTTTGCTTGTCTTGTAGTTCAGCTACAAATTTGTAAGAGTGAGCAGGTACTACGCGGTCATCATGATCGCCTGTTGTTACTAGTGTCGCTGGATACTGCACACCCGCTTTTACATTATGAACAGGTGAGTAGTTTTTAAGATACTTGAACATTTCTTTGCTTTGTTCTGCTGTGCCGTAGTCATACGCCCAACCTGCACCTGCTGTGAACGTGTGATATCTCAACATATCAAGTACACCAACAGCTGGCAGTGCAACTTTAAACAGCTCTGGACGCTGCGTCATTACAGCACCGACTAATAGGCCACCATTTGAACCACCATTCAAAGCAAGCTTTTTGCTCGACGTGTAGTCTTTGTCAATTAGGTATTCAGCAGCGGCAATAAAGTCATCAAAAACATTTTGTTTCTGAAGTTGTGTACCCGCTTTGTGCCAGTTTTTACCATATTCACCACCGCCACGAATATTTGCTACCGCGTAAACACCACCCATTTTCAACCATGCAGCTCGAGATGAACTAAATGAAGGCGTAAGACTGACGTTAAAACCACCGTAACCATACAAAATAGTAGGGTTTGAACCATCAAGTTCTAAGCCCTTCTTGTAGGTGATGATCATAGGCACTTTGGTGCCGTCTTTTGAGGTGTAGAATACTTGCTTTGATTCGTAGTTGTCAGGGTTAAAGTTAATTTCAGGCTTTTGATAAACTTCAGACTTACCTGATTTGATATCTAACTTATAAGACGTAGTTGGTGTTTTGTAGTTACTAAAAGCATAATATAAAACTTCGTCATCTTTCTCACCACGAAAACCGTAAGCTGTGCCTACACCAGGTAGTTCAATCGTACGAACTAAATTACCTTTTTTATCAAACTGCTTTACTTTAGATACGGCATCAACCATGTATCTTGCAAAGATATAACCACCACCTATACTTGGGCTTAGTACATTTTCAGTTTCTGGGATAAGGTCTTGCCAGTTAGCTGGTGCAGGATTGTTCGCATCAACGGTAACAATACGTTTATTTGGGGCGTTAAGGTTAGTCACTAGAGTTAGTTTACTGCCTTCGCTATCCATCACATATGTGTCTGAATTGGTGTGATCAAGAATAGTAACGAGTTTGCTATTAGGCTTAGTTAAATCTTTGATGAATAGCTTGTTGCCAGAAGTCGAAACACTGGCAGAAATAATGAGATAATGTTTATCTTTGGTAACGCTCGCGCCAACATAACGATGTTTTTCGCTTGCTGTTGCGCCATAAATGACTTTATCTGCTGACTGAGGCGTGTTTAGTTGGTGGTAATATACTTTATGCTGATCAGTTTTTGCTGATAACTCGCTGCCTTTTGGTTTGTCATAGCTTGAGTAATAAAAACCCTCATTGCCGTACCAAGAAATGCCACTGAACTTCACATCAACTAGCGTTTCGCCAATTTGTTTTTTGGTTTCAGTGTCTAATACAATGACTTTACGCCAGTCACTACCGCCTTCAGAAATTTGGTAAGCAACCAGTGACCCATCTTCGGTAAAGCTAATGCCCGCTAAAGAAGTTGTACCATCTTCACTGAACGTATTTGGATCTAAGAATACTTCTGGCTCACCATCTTCAAGTTGGCGATAAAGTACATATTGATTTTGTAAGCCATCATTTTTGTAGAAATAAGTGTATTTGCCTTTTTTAAATGGCGTGCCGATTTTTTCGAAATCCATTAACTCGGTTAAAGTTTCTTTGATTTGATCGCGGTAAGGGATATTAGCTAAGTAATCAAACGTTGTGTTATTTTGCGCTTTTACCCATTCAGCCGTTTCTGCACTCATATCATCTTCTAACCAACGGTATGGATCAGCAACTTGTTGACCGAAGTAAGTATCTACCACGTTATCTTTACGTGTATCAGGGTAAGAAACTTGTGTTTTATTTTGAACTGCCACGTTTGAATCAACTTGTTCGTTTGAGCTATTACAGCCTGTCAGTGCGATTGCCACAGACAGTGCAAATGCTTGCTTTAGCATAGTGTATCCCTTGTTTATTGTTTTATAACACGAGTCTAGCACTAAGGTGGTGATGGAAGAAATGAGTTGAGATAAAACAATGTCAATAAAATCAATTGGTTAATGATTTTATTGGCATTGTTTTACGAAAGCAGGGTTGTAAAGGGGGTTAACAAGGCAATGAACCTCATTTAGCACATTACCTTAGGGGAATATAATATGGAACGCTAGTGTGCTAGCGCGTAACCGCCTTTTAAATGCGCTACTTGGTCGAAGCCAAGTCTTGCGAGTGCTTGCGCGGCGACTGAAGAGCGGCTTCCACTGCGACAAACTAGTACCAGTGGTTGCGACTTATGCGGCTTTTGTGCAGCAATGAAATCAGCTAACCTTGTGAGCGGCACATTTTTATCAAACTGTTGTGCATGATTCAAAGCATATTCATGAGGTTCACGAATATCAATAAGTTGTACATTTTGATGTGTCTCTAAATGAGTTTGTAAAGTGTCTTTGTTTAACTCAATAAAGTGGTGTTTTTGTGTGCAACCGGTGAGTGCACCGCACATGATCTCTTGGTTTTTCTCATCATGGATTTGATTATCGAGTTGTACTTTTTGTTCGATAAACGTCTTTAAGGATAAGCTCTGTGTTAGCACGTCAGCAAGTAGCTTGTTACGCTTCATTTCGGCGTCTAAAGTTGTCACAAACTCATTGTTATAATCATGGCTAGGGCATAATAAACTGTCGTTCCCTAATAAGCTGTGAAGCAATGTAAGTGAATGGTACATCTTCTGAGTATCACTACTTTCAAAGTTTGTTCTACCAAGTGTTCCCATTAACACTAAATCACCGCAGAAGGTGTAAAGACTATTGATTTTACCTGCTGCGAGCTCATCTTTGTGACATAAGCTCATAGAGATGCTGTCTTCAGTGTGGCCCGGTGTGGCTACTTTTACTAATGCAAATTGACCGACTTCAATAAAGGCTAACTGATGCCCTGCAATCACTGTGGTTTCGCAGTGCTTAGGCCAACCTAAATGATCGGTTTTTTGAGCTGTTAATTCATCATTGAGGAGCTGCGTACGAGATGAAGCGTGATCTGCATGCCCGTGCGTATCAATAACCGCTTTTAGCTTCAAGCCTTGACACTCTATAACGGTTAATAAGCGTTGAGTTAATTCTGCTAGTGGCTCAATGATCACCGCTTCTCGGCTATCGCCATCAACGAATAACCAACAGCAGCTTCCGCCGACTTTAAACTGTACTAGTCCATCTAATGTTGATTTGTTGTCTAGTTCATTCATATTCACTAAGCAACTATGCCCCAGTGCTTTTGCACAATAGGCTATACGCTCACAAGCGTCGTTAATTTCATGCTGTGTTGCCGCTGGGCCAAAAGATAAACGTATTGCCGCCTCACTTTGCGCACGAGGAAGTCCCATTGCATCAAGTACAAAACTCCCTGTTACTTTTGAGCTACAGGCAGAACCTGAACTGACACGAATATTTGCGGCATCAAATAAGTCTAAAATCTCTTTAGCACTGAATCCTGGGATGGCGAAGTTCAATGTAGTAGGAACACTACAAGCAAAGTTATTGTTAAATACAATGGTAGGGAATGCAGTTGTTAAAGCTTCGGCCAGTTGCGCTCTGTAATGTGTGAGCGTTGCTTTATCTGCAAATGCGCCTGTGCCTTGCCCGAGTAACTCATCGAAAATCATATTCAAAGAGGCTAAACCTGGTAAGTTCTCTGTTCCTGAGCGTAGACCACTTTCTTGACCCCCACCTGCGATAAATGGGGTAAAAGGCGCTTGCTCGCGAATGTAAACAAAGCCGATGCCTTTCATGGCATAGAGTTTATGGCCACTAAATGGTGCGTAATCGATACTGGTATTGGTAATATCAAGTTCAACTTTACCGAGTGCTTGAACGCAATCAACCATCCAGAAAGTCTCGGGGTTGTTGCTTCTAATCACCTGCTCAAGTTTGCTTAAGTCTTGTTCAGCACCAGTTTCGTTATTGACGGCCATGGTGCAGATCATCAAAGCATTAGGCACTTCTTTGGCGATATAGTCCATATCTAACATGCCATCTTTATCAACCGGGATGGCTTTAATTTCAGCATGAATATCGAGAATATGATTCCAGTGCTTTAGAGATTCTGGCACGGCTTTATGTTCAGTCGCACCATACAAAATACAAGGCTTTTTCTCAGAGCTGTAGTTATGTTTAGCTTGATAAAGTGCAGACAATATCGCAGTTTGAATGCCTTCGGTTGCACCACTGGTAAAAATGACTTGTCCACTGCTTGCACCAATGACTTTGCGTGCTTTACCGCGGGTTTGTTCCATAATTTGCTTAGCTTGAAGACCCGTAATGTGACTACTACTCGGATTACCGAATTGGGTTTGCATCGTTTCTAATGCTGCTTGTGCAGCGGCTGGAAGTACAGGTGTAGTTGCATTGGCATCAAGATAGATTTGACTCAATTGCTGCTGCTCAGTCATGACATAGCCTTTATTTATATAAAAATGCGCCTATATTGCATTTTGTTATATCTAATTACTTAAAGGAATATTAAGGGGTTTTTGATGCTTATTCAACCATAAAGTTATTAAGGGTTTGTGTTATTTCGCAGCCGGTTAGCGAGTTTGTATTTTGAGCACAAGTTCATGCCTTTTGTGAATGAGTTTGAAAACAATATTGAGGAGATAGCCGAGCCCTAAAAATAGGTAGCTGATTCAAGAAACTGAAGTGTGGCTGTAATTAAGACAGGGCTAAGGTTTATTGTATTTGTTTTTTAGCTGCTCTCTTGCTTTGTCTATTTCTTGCCAAATTTGCTGAACAAGATGAGTGTTTTGTTTATAAAAATGTGTGTTAAATGGTAAATACCAAACAGTATCTAATAATTGTTCTTTGGAAGGTTTAATAACATCTGTGAGCTGATTTTCATAAAGTAGATGAAGGCCAATTAAGCGCTCTACCATATACCCATCTAATTTGCCTTTTGCCACCATTTTGAGACCTAACTCAGGGTCATATTGAAATGGACTTAACCAGTTTCTTTGATTTAATTCTTGCCAAACAACATATCCTAATGGCGCACCAATTCCTTTATTTGGTAAGTAGTCAGTCAGCGAAAATGTTGACGTTTGTTTTATAAAAACAGGATAAGTTGCCGTCCAGAGATGACCATTTTTGTAATTTGGAAAGGCATACTCTTGGTCTCTTTGCGGAGTTTTTATCATGGCAAATAAAGCGTGACTGTTACCTGCTTTGACATCTTTTTGACAGCGATTCCAAGGTTTGGCATCGAATTGCACGTCCACTTTGGCATTTTCAGTGGCAGTTTTTATGATATCGGTTAATAGCCCTTTAGCTTGGTTGTCTTGTTGATAAATGTATGGCGGGTAATTGTTTGCTTCATGACAAATTTTAAGCGTTGTACGTGCATAACTGTATGATGAAGTAAAATATAAGCAAACTACTGCACATAAATACAAGACATGCTTTAAGTTTATTCTGGAGAAGCCAGTTGCAATCATCAACAAGGTGTTTTGTGTGGTTATTTTATACAGACTATAGTTAATTTTGTGTATTAACTCTACAAGGTAGCGGCTTTTTGATGAAGAAAGAGCAAGAGTGAATCTCTTGCTCTATGAGAATCTTAAAGGTTGTGTCTTAAATCAAAGCGATCAAGCTGCATGACTTTGTGCCAAGCTTTGGCAAAGTCATCTGCAAACTTTTGTTTTGCATTATCATAGGCATAAACTTCCGCAATGGCTCTGAGTTCAGAGTTGGAACCGAACACAAGATCTACCGTAGTCGCAGTATATTGCTGCTGTCCACTCTTGCGGCTAAAGCCTTCATATAAGCCTTCTTGAGCTGACTTTTTCCAAACAGTCGACATGTCCAATAGATTAACGAAGAAGTCGTTGCTCAAAGCGCCTACATTATCAGTGAATACGCCATGGCTACTTCCATTACTGTTTGCACCTAAGACACGTAGGCCTCCTACAAGCGCCGTCATCTCTGGCACGGTGAGATTAAGCTGTTCTGCTTTGTCGACTAACATTTCGGCTGGAGAGCGATAGCTTTCTTTAGTATTGAAATAGTTTCTAAAGGCATCAGCTTTTGGCTCAAGTAGCGAGAATGAGGTTACATCTGTTTGTGCTTGTGTTGCGTCAGTTCTACCCGGTGTAAAGGGGATTGACACTGTTACGCCAGCATTGTCAGCTGCCTTTTCAACAGCAGCTGCACCACCTAATACGATGATGTCTGCCATAGACACTTTTTTATTGCCAGATGCTTTTCTGTTGAAATTGCTTTGCACAGTTTTAAGTTTACTTAACACCATGCTCAGTTCATCTGGGTTATTTACTGCCCAATCTTTTTGTGGTGCTAACATAATGCGCGCACCATTTGCCCCACCTCGCATATCTGACGCTCTAAAGCTTGCAGCTGAGCCCCATGCCGTTCTTATAAGCTGAGGGATGGTTAAACTTGTACGCAGAATATCGCGCTTTAAGTTCGCAATATCGTTTGCATTGACAAGCGTATGGTCGACAGCTGGTACAGGGTCCTGCCAAATTAACGCTTCACTCGGCACATTATCACCAAGGTAGCGAGCTTTTGGACCCATATCTCTATGTGTTAACTTATACCAAGATTTTGCAAATGCGAGGCGATATTCTTCTGGATTTGCTAAGAAACGCTCTGCTATTTTGCGATATTCAGGATCGTACTTAAGGGCTAAATCAGCGGTAGTCATAACCGGTGAATTAAATTTACCTTTCACATGTGCATCAGGGACTGAAGTATGTAGCGATTCATCGGTTGGGATCCACTGAATTGCACCTGCAGGGCTACGTGTCTGTTGCCACTCAAAGTTAAGTAAGTTTTGTAAGTAAAGTGTCGTCCAACGAGTCGGTGCTTGCGTCCACGCGCCTTCAAGGCCACTGGTCACAGTGTCTTCTGAGTGACCTTTACCACATTTATTTTTCCAGCCTAAGCCTTGCTCTTCAATCGCCGCACCGCCGGGTTCTTTACCCACACATTGGCCTGCTTTGTGCGCACCGTGCATTTTACCAAAGGTGTGACCGCCTGCGATAAGTGCAACGGTTTCTTCATCGCTCATTGCCATACGACCGAAAGCAACGCGAATATTTTTAGCTGAACCAAGTGGATCTGGCTTTCCTTTTGGACCTTCAGGATTAACATAAATTAGACCCATGTGCGTCGCCCCAAGAGGACGTTGTAGCTTACCGTCACGCTCCTCACGGTCACTGGCAAGCATTTCCACTTCAGGGCCCCAATAAACAAGATCTGGCTCCCAGTCATCAGTACGGCCGCCCGCGAATCCAAAGGTCTTAAAGCCCATGTTTTCAAGACCAACCGTACCAGCAAGTATTATTAAGTCACCCCAAGAGATGCTTTCGCCGTACTTTTGCTTTAATGGCCAGAGTAATCTTTTGGCTTTATCTAAATTACCGTTGTCAGGCCAGCTATTCAGTGGATCAAAACGCATTTGACCGCCATCACCACCGCCACGGCCGTCTAATGTGCGATATGTCCCTGCGCTATGCCACGCTAAACGAATGAACAATGGGCCGTAGTTACCCCAGTCTGCAGGCCACCAATCTTGAGATGTGGTGAGCAACTTATTCATGTCTTTTTTGAGTGCGGCCATGTCGAGCTTATTGAATGCGTCTGCATAATTGAAGTCAGTACCAAGTGGATTTGAGCGGCTGTCATGATCTCTAAGTGGCGACAAATCTAATTGTTCAGGCCACCAAAATTGATTCGATTTAGGCGTACCTACTGCAACATTACCAGTCCCCGTCGCACCTTTTGGTTTACTGATTTGTGGCGAGCTGGCGCATGCGCCTAAACTTAAAATACCGAGGCCAACAAAGGTGGCGATTACCGACTTACGAAACTGAGTGTGGATCTTCATTATGTTTCATCCTGTGCGTTAAATTACGTTCAACTTGATTGGCGTTAAGTGACAACATGAATGAAACGTAAAACCACTTTAATATCTAACTTAATAGGTCAGTTTTTAAATCACGTTTTGTTCTTTCATGTATCAAAACTTTGCACTCAAGTGTCCGGCTTGTTTACATCAGAATTGAGTATAGAAGGTGATTTAACTTTTTATAAATTGATTAATTAGATTCGCATATTCTAAAAAAGCTATCGTTCAATGGCATCTAGAGGTCAAATATTTCAAGCAGTTAATGGGCCACTCCTGCCTTTTGGCCAACTTAATAACAAAGTACAAAATTCATTTTGAGGAACGGGTTCTGACCAAAAGTAGCCTTGGCCATATCTACAGCCTAACTGAATTAAAATATTGGCTGTGCTTTTATCTTCGATGCCTTCGGCAATATTCTCGATACCAATCGCATGGCTCATCTTCAGTATGGCATCCACTAAGTGATATTGATTACGTTCATGCATCATATTCTTAATGAAGGATTGGTCTATTTTTAAGGTTGAAGCATTAAACTTGGTCAAATAATTTAAATTTGAATAACCGGTTCCGAAGTCATCAATTGAAATTGAAACCCCTTGTGAGACCATTTGATGAATTTGTGATTGGATGTTCTTTTCGTCCTCAATAAACAAGGACTCAGTAATTTCGATATCAAGATAAGATGGATCGAGCTTTTGTTGCTTTAAAGTTTTAAGAACCAGACTACCAAAATTCCCTTTTTTGAATTGTTCTGGTGATGCGTTAACAGAAACACCTAATTGATTAAATCCGAGTTTATGCCACGATAAGCAGTCTATTGCAGCTTGCTTAACTACCCATAATCCTATCTCATTAATTAACCCAGAAGCTTCGGCTATAGGAATGAAGTCAGAGGAAGAAACTAAGGAGTTATTTGCTTTTCGCCAGCGAATTAAGGCCTCGACACCCGCGATGGTATTTGTGGCTAATTCGATTTTAGGTTGATAAAAAAGCTCAAATTCATGATGCTCAATGGCACGTTTCAACCCTGCAAGCATAGCGAGTCTTGCCTTACTTTGATCCTCCATCTCTAAATCGAAAAAAGCAAATTGGTTGTGGCCTAACTGAACTGCAGATGTTAATGCTGTATGTGCCCTTCTTAACAGAGCGTCATAGTTATTGCCATCATGAGGGGCAATTGCAATACCAATACACGCTGAAACTTCGACTTCATATTGCTCTACATAGTTACTAAAAAAAGTTGTTTGAAGCGCTTGGTGAGCGAAGGCTTCAATATCGTGATAATCGGTTTCATCAATGAAAATTAAAAATTGATTGTTTGAGCTGTGGAAAACTTTGGCATTTGATTGGTTAAGCAGATTAAGTCTAGAAGCAATCATATTTATGAGTTTATCGCCGATATCAAAGCCTAAAGAAGCATTGATAGAGTTTAAGTTATTGAGCGTCAGTACCATTAAAGCACTTAATTGCTCTGCTGAATGATGGCGGTAAATTCTGGCTTGAACATATTGGGAGCAGGCAATTTCATTGGGAAGTAAAGTGAGTCTATTGGTCAGTGCCTTTCGTTGAGTACGCTGTTTGGTTCGTAGCATGTTGATATGCATTTTCACTAGTTTGTCGAGCAGTCTATTTAAGTCTTGGGTCAAGATATAAACGACAGAGGCAAATACTAACAATACAAGGGCTGTATTATGCGCTTTTCTCCAGTCTGCAAATTCAGCCAGTGGTGAGGCCAGAAGACCGGTATACTCAGCATAGGCAAGGCAATAAATGCTGATAATCATAAATAGCGCAGAGGAGGCGATTAGTACCCTGTTATTTAACATGGCACAAAAAACTAAAATACAAGGGTATGCAAGCAAGCTAGTGTCATATAAGCCTTCTGTATTCCAAGCAAAAAAGAAGGCCAGTAGGGTTAAGGTCCAAATAAAAATACTAGAGACAATAGGGAGAGTATCTTCACATGCGAACCAATATAAGAACAGCATGATGCCTAAAGCGATGGCAAGAGTATAAGCATGCGCTTGTTGATAAATTACAATATTAAGCAGGAAGAACAAGGCAAGCGAGCCACTTATCAAAAGAATAAAAGATTTCAGCCTCTTAACTTTATCGGCGGCTATTTGTGCGAGAATACTAGAGTATTCGATTTGTTGGCGCTTATTCATATTTTCGCTCTAAGCTATCAATTGGAGCGGCAAATGCGAGGCTTCTTCCTCCTGGTGTTTTTGATTCGGGCTTAATGGCATACATGGCCTTATCTGCTAAATGAATTAGCTCTGATTTATGATTTGAATCGTAAGGGTACAAAGCAGCCCCCATACATAAACTAACCTGCACATTGGCTTGGCGAGACACGAGTGTATAAGGCTTTACAATACGAGTGGTTATCTGTTCGGCCAAAGTTTCAAATTGATGATGGTCTACCCCAGGTAAAATAAGAACAAACTCATCCCCCCCCCAACGGCATGCCAGACCATTTTTTGGGGTGAGTTGTTTTAGTTGGTTGGCCACGAAAATTAATACTTCATCACCTGCGTCATGGCCATAAATATCGTTGACTTGTTTGAAACCATTCAGATCCATGAGTACAAAAATAAATGGTGATTTTGATTTTACTAATTGGTCTATTTGCTTTTCGGCTGCGTGGCGGTTGGTCATGTTAGTTAGTGCGTCATAATCAGCACGCCTGCTGAGTTTATCGAGTTCATCTCGTTTTTTAGATACATCATTTAGCGTTATTTGATAGTAAGACTTTAAATCGTCAGTGACGATGCTAGATACAACGACTTGCAGCCAAATGGTTTTATTTTCTTCTTTAAATTTAAGGCGGTGTTCACCTATGGCGATTTCATCATTCAAAAAAGCACTGTTAACGGAACGAGTCAGCAGCTCAGGTGTTTCGAATAATTCGCTTAAAATAGCCCCATAGTTTTTCTTTATTGGTTGCTCAATACGCTCAAGCAATGTTTTAAAAGCATCGTTTGTGAGTAATATGTTGCCTCTTGGCTCCATTAAAATAATTGGGGCTACAGAGTTCTCAAATAATAACCTAAAGCGCTTTTCTAGCACTTCAATCTCTGAGCGCAGCAAACGCTCTTGGGAAATTTGATCCTCGGCTTTATCGAGTAGTAAATTAATGTCTTCAACAAGATTACCTAATTCGCTTTTATCATGAAAAGTTGGCTTTTTTAGCCGCCTTGCTGTACCGGGGTTGAGAGAGTGAAGACTCTTGGCAATAATGAGAATGGGCTTAGTGATAAAGTAAAAAGCAATGAATATTGCGATTGCTGTCACTACAAATGCTTGAACTAAGAGTGAGTTTGATAAAAAGCGAGCGGCAATCTGAGAGTCTTTTTCAATATAGGCAAGATTATGTTGAACTATCACGGTGCCTAATTGTTCTGATGGCATAAAGGGTGATGACACAACAAATTCAGTTTGTTTATTTTGCGTGCTTTGATAAGTATCACTTCGAATTGAAAATTGCTCAGAAATAAATGCGGCAGCTAAAATAGCTTGGTGGTTATCAAGCCCGTTAATCACTTCTTTAGCGAGCTCTTGATCTCCTAAATAGGCAGCTATATTTGCTGTAGGCGAGACAACCTCATAGAGCTGCTCAATGCTGGCTTGTGTTTCATCTAGGTTTTTTTGGTACGCCAGTTTAAAAAAAACCTGTGATGAAATAAAGCCAACGAAAACGGCTGCAAAACTGATCGAAATTGCTAAGCGCAATAACAAGCCACTTTTATTCATACAGCTCCATGATGACTTTAACATCTTGTTTGTCTTTTAGTGAAAGAGAATCACTAAATACATAGCCAATAGCATTTGGATTATTGGCTATAAAATTTAACAGCACTTGTTCACTATCTTGAGTGCTTGGTGGCGTCGCCCTTCCTGTAAACTTTACACGTGACCAGTAAGCGTTAACACGAGATAACGGCATGTTTACCAAGCGTTTGTAGAATTGGCTTTTTAGCCCTTCAGGAGTTAAGGTATCGACAGGTTGTGCAGACTGATTATCAGGAAAGGCAACGTAACGACCCATGTACAAATCAATCAATTGTTTTTTTGTCAAAGTATCCGTAGTGTTATCTGCATGCACTATGACAGAGATAGACTTGGTCTTTTCAGCTAGGGCTGCACCGCTGAAAAGCATTATTATGAAAGTGAGGATTAACTTATTCATAGTCAAAAGGTAAAACTCACGCTGATAAAGAAGGTTGAAAAAGACTCTTTTGGAGCGAGCGTGTTCATTCCTTGATAAGACCATAAAGTCCCACCCTGTGCATTAATATTGCTATGATCGAGCTGCACTTTAATCGCTATATTGTCTTTTAAGTCATACCTCATACCAATAGAGTGCGTTTGTTGATTTGGACTAAAGACCCTAAACGACTCATTTACGGCTAAAATTATCTCCTCAACTTGATTAGGTAAAAAACGTTGAATATTTACAGCGTCGTTAAATTCACTGGTTTTTGATTTTGCGATGGCATAAGTATAAAAGACTTGGCCTTTATCAAAATTATAAGTGCTACTGATATACCCGCTTTTAACTGCAGAGACGACCGACGAATCACTTCTTAAATGAGCCAGCTCTGTTAAAAAAGTAAAAGCGCCAATATCGTATTTTAGGCCGGCTGAACTAAAGTATGCTGTTTTGTTAACCAGAGAAAAGTCATTTATAAACTGCGTTTTATCGGGCCAAATTTGTTTGGGAATTTGCTGCAAACCCGCAATGATTGAAGTCATTGTAGAGATATTATTTTTGGTTTTTGCCTGGGTATGTTTGAGTGATAAAGTCCAGTCGAATTGGCTCAACTCAACAGATAAACCAATTACATCGTCAATAGTGAGCTCGACATTTTCATTATCAAGCGCAATATTACTGGTAGATTCCCCTGTAAATAGTTTTACACGATAATCTAGGGCTCCCTTACTGATGAAGTAGATGAAATCAGCCCCATCCAAAGAGCGGTAAGGAAGTAAGCCATATATTTCTGTCGGCACTTTGGACCATGGATAGGCAAAACCAATGTCTCTGTATTCTGTGAGTAAATAGAGATCGAGTAAGGTTCGCCCTACTCTCACCTCCCAGCTAGGTGTGGGTTTATAGCGTAAGAAAGCAAGGCTAAGGGTGTCATCTAGCGTGATATGTTTTTGGCCTCGGTAAATAACTTGGCCAACAAAGTCAAAGTCAGGGTGTAAAACGATGTCGGTTTGTAAACCCAAAGAGCTTATGGCATTGAAATCTATGCTGTCTTCGAAGTTATCATTTTCACGGGAGATATCGGTTCTAAAACGATAAATATCTGAGTTTGAATGAACGGCCCCAATATTGCCAAAACCACTGATTGTTGCACGCTCAGCACAAATACCAAAAAAGCTTGATAGATATAATAAAGCGCACAGTAATCGCAACATCTAGCATCTCACAGATAATTTATATAAACGCAGTTAATAAATTATAGCGGATGTTTGGTTTTTAGAAATTAAATGAGTAAGTTTTCAGCGTCTTGTATGGCTTAAATCAAAAAAGGAGCCATTCGGCTCCTTTTTAAACACATTGTGCAGTGATTATTTGTTCACAATCGCGTTGTGGTAGATGTTTTGTACATCATCACAATCTTCTAGCATAGTCATAAACTTTTCAAAGTTAGCTAGGTCGTCTTCGTCTGTGATCTCAACATGTGTTTGTGGCACAAAGGTGATTTCATCTACTTCAAAGTTGATGCCTTCGAATGCTTCTGTTAATGCTGTTTTCGCTTTGAAGTATTCAGTGTGTGGCGCGAATACAGATACTTTGCCGTCTTCAACTTCAACGTCAGTTACATCAACATCAGCCATCATTAATGCTTCAAGCACTACTTCATCATCGTCGCCATCAAAGCCTAAAATAGCTTGATGGTCGAACATGTGTGCTACGCAACCCGGGCTGCCGATTTTCGAATCTGTTTTTGTGAATGGCAGACGTACATCTTTGATAGTACGATTTGGGTTATCTGTTAAACAGTCAACGATAACCATGCAGTTACCTGGGCCGTAACCTTCGTAACGTGCTGGAGAATAGTCTTCACCTGCACCACCCGCTGCTTTCTCAACGGCTTTATCGATAACGTGCGCTGGTACTTGGTCTTTTTTCGCTTTTTCGATTAGACGACGTAAAGATAGGTTTGTTTCAGGATCTGCACCGCCGTTTTTAGCTACAACGTAGATTTCCTTACCGTATTTAGAGTTAACTTTGGTTTTTGCCGCCGCCGTTTTTGCCATGGCGTTTTTGCGGACTTCAAATGCTCTGCCCATCTTAATTCTCGTGTTATGAATTTAAAAAATTGCAAAGATTCTAGCAAGACTCAAGGCTTTGAGCTAGAGGGCAGCGAGAATAGCGGCATTTTTTTGAAAACCAAACGTTATGGAAGGACTAATTTAGTCAATTGCGAAAAGTGCTCGATTGTATGCGTCGCTGTGCCCGCGTAGTCAGGGGGCGCATCAAGAATATACAAACAGCTGTCCATTTGCGCATTGTCTGCAGCCTGAATATCAAACAAAAAATCGCCAACATAAATACACTGCGAAGGGTTTAATTGCCAATTATCTGCAACTTGCAGTAATGCGGTTGGATCAGGTTTTGCGGGGGCATCGTCCCGAGTGAGTACAATATCAAACTCTAGACCGGTTTTTGCCAGCTTCAGTTGTGCCGCGTGTTGGCAGTTACGCGTTACAACCGCCATTTTGATGTGTTGCTCTGCAAGCGCTGCCAGACACTCTACAACACCCGGCATTAGCACTGCTGATTCAGCATCCTGGTATTCATGGCTTAAAACAATATCCATGGCAGCTTGAGCTTCAATCTCTGGCAGCTGTTCAATATAGGTCAATAAATCTGTGTGTTCAGTACATCCGATTTCAGCGCGAATATGTTTAAAGTTTAAAGAGGAGCTGACTAACGTGTTGTCTAAATCAAAGATAACACCTTGGTAGTTAGCATTTACTGCAGTTTGAGTCATAAAATAGAGTGGTCTTATTGAGCGTAATTTCAGTATGTACGAAAAGATTAAAAGGTTGGATTAGGGCTCAAAGATAAGGGCTAATAAAAAAGCAGAGCCTGAGCTCTGCTTCTGATAAAAGCAAAAAGACGGTTACTTATCAAAATGCACGGTGAGCCAGTTGTCTTCACCATCAAAATGTAAGGTTTTTACTTTGCCTTTACCTTCGAAGTTGACCATGTTGACTTGATCTGTCCAAACGTCTCTTAGTGCACCGTGTTGCATTCGCAACGCGCTAAAATCAGCAGGAATTTGCGTTTCTTGGTATACCCAAAAAAACTTTCCATCAACTTCCTGACCGACTAAAGAAAGCTTGAGAGGTGTTTTATCTGCTAACTGTAAAGCCACTTTACGATTTACATATTGTGCAAATTCGGCTCTATCTTTAGCGTGCTTAAACAGATCGGCATGACCGCCAATCAAGGTCTCTACAGCGTGCTCTGTATCGTGCAAATAAAAGCGATGCATGAGCTCTAGGTTACCCGTACGCTCATTGATCAATACGGTTGTCATTGCAGCTTTTAACTGGTGAGCGGCCACTTGACAGCTCAACAGTAAAAGTAAGCTGGCAGCAAGCCAAGCTCTCATGGATTAATCCTTCTTCTCTTTTTCGTCTTTGTCATCTTTTTTCAACTCAGTTTTGATGTCATGCATGATATCACGACGAACTTTTGCTGAGCTCTTCTTACGTTTGTATACTTCTAAACGAGAAGGAATGATTTGACGAGGGTAATGGTTGTTCTCAATGTCGACATCAGCAGTTTCCCAGCGAGGGTCAACTACAACAGATTTTAACGGCTTGTCTTTGTCTGTGATGATTAACTTACTCACTTTATTCGGGCTACGACGCCAAATCTCAGCCGGTAGCATACGCTCTTCCGTCGAACCGTCTTGATACGTCAACTCTAGAATGATTGGCATTACCAAGCCACCTAGGTTGCTAAACTCCATGACATAATAGTTTTTGTCTTCTTCAACCGCTCTATCTAGGGCTTTACGCTCCCAAGGTTTAAGCTTTTTCAAGAAGCTCTGATACGCATTTCGCTCTTTGTTGGTCACAGTAAAGCGATCATTGTCATCGTAGAAGTCTGACACGTCTTTGTTTCTATCAATCCAAAGCGCTTTGCCTTCTTCTTGGTTACGTTTGTTGAACAGTGACATAGGTTTGCTTTGTTCAAACTCACGCAAACGTGCATAGTCGATATCTGGGTTCTTAGTATCAATACGTAATTGATAAACTTTGTCTAGCGAGATATCAACATGATCTGTGGTATAGAACCAGCCACGCCAGAACCAGTCTAAATCGACACCTGATGCTTCTTCCATGGTTCTAAAGAAGTCAGCTGGGGTTGGACGTTTGTATTTCCAGCGCTGCGAGTATTCTTTAAATGCAAAGTCGAATAGTTCACGGCCTAAAATCACCTCACGAAGAATATTCAGTGCAGCTGCTGGTTTGGTATAGGCATTCGGACCAAGATTCAATACGCTGTCAGACTGCGTCATAATCGGCACTTGGTTTTGAGACTTCATGTAAGGCACGATATCGCGCGGCTCTACGCCCCAAGGAATGTTTGGATCCCATTCACGGCCAGCGACGCCATCTAAGAAGCTGTTAAGGCCTTCATCCATCCAAGTCCATTGGCGCTCATCTGAGTTAACGATCATTGGGAAGTAAATATGACCAATTTCGTGGATCACAACGCCAATCAAGAAACGCTTCTCGGCTTGTGAGTATGTGCGTGAGCCATCATCTCTCAGCTCTGTACGCGGACCATTGAAGGTGATCATTGGGTATTCCATACCGCCTACAGGGCCGTTCACTGACTGTGCAACTGGATATGGGTAATCAAATGAGAAGCGCGAGTACACTTCCATGGTGTGGATCACTGACTCAGTTGAGTATTTTTTCCAAAGATCACCGCCCTCTTTCGGGAAGAAAGACATCGCCATAACAAGAGGTTGCTCTTTACCACCTTGTTGATAGCCTTTGGCATCCCACATAAACTTACGAGAAGACGCCCAAGCAAAATCTCGCACATTTTCAGCTTCGAAGCGCCAAGTTTTGGTTTTGTCTGTGCCTGCCTTTTCGTTTTCAATTGCTTCTTCTTCAGTTACGACAAACACAGGACGTTTTGCTGTTTCAGCTTCTTTTAAACGCTTTAGTTGTGTTTTTGTCAGAACTTTTTTGGCGTTTTTCAGTTCACCTGTTGATGAAACAATATGGTCTGAAGGTACTGTGATCTCTACATCATAATCACCAAATTCCAGTGTAAACTCACCACGACCTAAAAACGCTTTGTTTGTCCAAGCTTCATAGTCAGTAAAAGCGGTAAGACGCGGGAACCACTGCGCCAGTAAGAAAATATCGTTGCCATCTTCTTCGAAGTGTTCATAGCCCGAGCGCGCGCCAATGGCATCTTCTTCAACAATGTTAAAGGCAAAATCAAGGCTGAACTCTGTCGACTTGCCAGGCTTTAATGGCTCGTTTAAATCGATACGCATCATAGTATCGACAATCGTAACTTTTAGTGGCTTGCCGTCTTCGTCTTTGACATCACTGATCACAAAACCCAGCTCAGTGTCATCCATAAATTGTTGGCGACGAAGCTGGTTTAAGCTGATCTTTGCTGGTTTTGCTGCAGGATTGCTTTGCAGGCTATTTTTAAATGTAGCACTTCGCTCAGCAAGTGAGTCTTGCTTAAAAATATTTTGGTCTAGTTGCATCCAAAGATATTTTAGCGTGTAAGGTGAATTGTTTTTGTACTCGATACCTTGCTCAGCGGTTAAACGGCGCTGTTTTTCGTCTAATACAACGTCGATGTCGTAATCGACTTTTTGTTGCCAGTAACGTTCACCTGGCTCACCAGCTGCGTTACGGTAAACGTTTGGTGTTGGCAGTACTTCGTCTAATTGACGAAACTTATCTACAAAGTTGCCTTTTGTTTGCTCAACAGCACTAGCAACCGCTAAGCTCGATGCCATAAGCGGTATACACAGTGATAAGGCACTGGTTATTTTTTTCATATATTTTCCTAGCTACCCAAGATGTGGTTGTTCAGCACTTATCTATTCTCTGTAAGTTTGTGAACGAGAGAATGTTTTGCTCTTTAATATTGGCATAACAGCTTTGAGCGTCGCAAAAGTATCAAGAAAATGCAATTAAATTGAGATAAAGTAACATTTTAATGTTTTTTAGTGACTTTTTGGACGTTTTGTTCCACTAAAGTACAAGTTCGAAATTCATCGATATCAACGAAAATATGAGCAGAAAACAACAGCAGCTAATTCATCTTACGTTTATTTTGGTGGTTTATGCTGGGTATTAACAAATTTGATCAAAAAACCTTAGTTTGACTGTTGATATTTACTGCGAATTATTTTTAAATTCGCGCTCTTTGATTTTTGAGCAAATAGTTACGTTAAAAAGTTGGCGTTAGTTTTGCTCTGTATAGTGTACCCGTTTACAGTAAAATGTGGTGAGCAATATGGATTTCTACATCCTGAAAAAGCAAGACAAGCTGGTGGCTATTCCGGCTGATGAACAAAATTGCAAACAGTATTTAGAAGATGGCTACTTTTATGTTGATAAAGTTGCCGCTTGTAATGAAAAGTCCGCACTTAAAGTGTTGCAGAATAAGCAAACGAAAGTGTTTAAAACTCCAGTTTTGTTGTTTTTACTGGCTTTGCCTGTCGTTGCCTTTATTTGGTGGCAAATTACCCGTTAAACAAATACTTAAAGCGATGTTATAGTAGCGTTTCAATGCGAAAGGGAGCGCTACATGAAAGTATTACACACCTCTGATTGGCACTTAGGTCAACAGTTTTACGAACATCACCGAGTTCAAGAGCATCAGCATTTTCTTGATTGGCTGGTGATAACATTACAACAACAGGCGATTGACTTATTGCTTGTTGCCGGTGATATCTATCATACAGCAACCCCTCCCTCTTCTTCTGAGCAACAACTTTACCAATTTATAAAGCAAGCCAAACAGGCATGTCCTGAATTGCATATTGTCATTATCGCCGGTAACCACGACTCTGCGAATCGCATTGAGACCGCTAAACCTCTTTTAAAACAATTTGATACCCATGTTATTGGCCGATATGACAAAACAGAACCGTCAACTTGTTTAGTGAATATTGAAACTGAAAATGGTAAGGCACAAGTGGTTGCAATGCCTTTTTTACGCCCTGCAGATGTCACACTCGATACACAAAATGATAAAGCTTACCAACAAGGTGTGGCGCAAGCTTACCAATCGGTGGTTGAACTGTGCGAAGAGAACACCGCCCCTATTATTGTTATGGGCCACCTGCACGCCAAAGGCGGCACCATTAGTGAAGATTCAGAACGGAATATCAGCATCGGCGGTTTTGATGCGGTAACAGCTGAGGTGTTTACTGATAAGGCCGATTACGTTGCGCTCGGTCATCTTCACAAAGCTCAAGTGGTAGCAAAATGCGACGCAAAGCGATATTGCGGTACGCCTATGCCTATGTCATTTTCAGAAAAAAACTATCAACACCAAGTACTCGTGTGTGAATTTAATGGAAAAGCATGCGTGAGCGTAAACCCCCTTTACACACCAAGGCTTAGAGAGCTGATAGTGCTTCCTAAACAAGGAGGGGCGGATATTGATGCACTTTGTAATGAAATCGAACAGCTAGATTTAAAGTCGTACGAAGCAAGCCCTTATCTTCGCTTACGACTTAATGCCAGCGAGACCGATAGCCAGTTTAGGGAAAAGATATCATCAAGCCTAAAAGACAAAGACATCTTGTTTTGTGGTATTGAGCGCGTTCAAGATGTGCAAAAGCATGACGATGAAATGATTTTCCAAGATTTAGGTCAAGTCGAAAAATTAAACCCCCTCGATTTGCTAGATATGGTTTTTAAGCAGCAGGTCGATTCAGAGCAGGACTTACCTACAAACTTAGCTGACTGCTTAGCTGAAGTTTTAAATACCATGGAAGAGGAGCAAAACGTGTGAAATTACTCAAAATAGCAATCACAAATTTGGCTTCTATTACTCACGCTGAGATTGACTTTGAAAAAGCGCCCTTAGAGCAAGCCGGATTATTCGCAATTACTGGTGACACAGGCGCAGGTAAAAGTACCCTGTTAGATGCGATCTGTTTAGCTCTATATGCAAAAACAGCACGTTTAAAAAATGATTTAAAGAACACGGTGTCGTTTAATGGGGACGACATAAAATTAAACGACCCAAGAAACCTGCTTCGCCGAGGTTGTGCTGAGGGCTCTGCAGAGGTGACTTTTTTAGGCCAAGATGGTGAGTTTTATTTAGCAAAATGGTCTGTTGCCCGAGCGCGAAAAAAAGTCTCAGGCAAACTCAAGACACCAGAGCACGAGATTATTCGCCTCAGTGACGAAACCTTGTTGGCCCATAAAAGCGCTGCGGTTAAAACGGTTGAGCAATTAATAGGTCTTAGCTTTGAGCAATTTACGCGTACCGTATTACTCGCTCAGCATGAGTTTGCCGCATTTTTAAAAGCCAGTAGTGATGAACGCGCACAACTTTTAGAGTGTTTGACTGCGACTGATAAATTCAGTCGTATTGGCCAGCTTATCTTTGAAAAGCATAAAGAAAAGAAAGCAGAGCTAGAGCGGTTAAAAGATAGCTTAAGTGCCTATGTGTTATTGACTGATGAGCAACTTGAGCAATTAACCCTTGATGCACACACACACAAGCAGCAGCTAGATGAATTAAGAGCGCAACAAGCTCAGCACAAGTCGTCACTTCAATGGCTAACAGAATCAGGTCAATTGCGAATTCAATTAGTGCAAACTGAGCAGGCTGTTCAAGAAACAGAAGCTAAACTGACAGAAAAAGCACATGTTTTCAATGAAGCAAAGCAAGCACAAGCCGCTTTTGAGATTGCCGATAATCGCCAACAATGGACGGTGACAAAAAACAATTTAGGTGCACTAGAGTTAAAGCAAAGCGAGCTCAAAACAAAAGACTTTGCTGCGCAAATCCAGCAAGCACAAGACGCTTCGAATAAGGCGTCTGATGCGCTACAGCAAACCGAGGTCTATTTATCTCAGCAGCAAAAAGTACTTGTCGAGGTTAGGCAACTTGATACGAAAATCGCGAATGCTGATTCAGTATTACAGCAGGTATCTAAACAGCATAGTGAGCTTGAGCAACAGCAAACTAAGCTTTCATTAGAACAGCAAAACATAAGTGCGCATTTACAACAAGTACAACAACAGAGTGATGAGCTAGAGTCGTTATTAACCGCAAATAACAGCTTACAAAACACAACTGAAAACTGGTCTCACCTCAAAGGTTTATTAGATGAGATTATAGATAAGCAATCTCAGTCTCAGCATTCAAATGTTGCGCTGCAAAATGCACAAAAACAACACCAAGAAAATACTCAACAAGCTGAGCCGCTCAAGTCTGAATTATCACAATTACAATCACAACTGACATCGGGACAATCTTCAATAGAAGCACTTCAGCAACAAGTTGAACAGCTAAATATCGATGATTTACAAATAGCTACTCAGCGGGTGCAACAGGTAATTGCTTTGATGCAACAAATGTCAGATGCCAACTCTGAGCAATTACAGCATCAATCAGTTATGGCGAGTCACCTCCAAAAAAAGCAAGCCATTGAAGTGCAAATGACTGATACTGAGCAGCAAAAAGAACTAAGTAAACAGCGCGTTAATGTCACACGAGACAGTTTAACGCAAGTACAACTACGTGCTAGCGAGAGTATCAGCGCACTGCGTGCTGAACTAAAACCTGGTCATGAGTGTATGGTGTGTGGTTCTAAGGAGCACCCGTACGCTGTTGATCATATTGATAGTCATTGGGCTAACCTACTAAATGACTTTTCTATGCAGCATCAACAAGCAGAGCAAGCTTATGAGCAAGCGATGCAACGAAGCCGTCTTCATCTAGCTGAATTTGAAAAAGTGAACGCTAAGTTTCAAGAAGGCAAACTGCAAAACCAGCGTTTAGTCAATAAAATAGCAGAGCTACAAGGTCTAATTGAGCAATTTAGTGAATATCAAGGGTGGTCGCTGCAACAATGTTTAGATCACCAACAAACACTTGTTCAACAGCAACAACATCATGCAGCTATACAGTCACAATTACAAAAAGCATGGCAATCTCAGCAAGTACAACAAAAGTTGTCTGAGCAAAAACAAGCGCAGTTAAATGCCATTACACAACAAGCAGTTGAGCTTGCTCATCAAGTTGAACAACTGCAAAGTTCTCTAACGCAACTTTCCCAAGAAGTGATCCGCGCACAAGAGCAGGCACGCGATTATTATAGTGACGAAATATGGTGGACGCAGTTTGAGCATGCCCCACAAGATGCTTTGTGGTCTTTAACAACAATGGTTAATAACTTTAAAAATAATAAAGAAAAATTTGTTCAACTGCAGCAGTCCCAACAAACATTAACCTTACAGCAAAGTCACTTACAAGAAGCTGCAGTGAATGTTGCTCAGCAGTTGAAAGACATTAACACCACAGTTGACATTACGCGCTCAGAGAAGCAACGCTTTGAGCAAGCAAGGTTGGAATGTTTACCGCAACAAATCAGTGCTGATGAATGGCAAGAAAAGTGTCAGGCACAATTAAAAGCAAGGCAACAAGATTTAAATACTTGCGCTGAGCAATTGAAGCAAATCTTGCAGGCTGAAAAAGATAAAGAAAAAGATCAGGCTTATTTGGCTGACCAGATCGAGATTTTACTAACTCAAAAAGCCGCGCTTGAGGCGCGTTTTGAACAATGGCTCAACGAAAAGTCACAGACTTTTGCCGATTTGAATGAAGAAAGAGTGAATTACTTACTCACGCTTTCAAAAGCAGACATTGAGCAAATCTTAACTGAGTTTAAACAGCTATCACACGGTAAAGTAGAGCTATCAGGTAAGCTAAGTCATTTAAAAGAGACCTTGAATATTCATTTAGAGAAGGCACTTACTGAGCTATCTGAGCAACAAATTAATGAGCAGTTAGTAATTTTAGAGTCTCAGTTTCAACAAACGCAACAATGCTGGCTGAGTGTGAACACGCAGCTTGAACAACATCACAAAAATGTTGAAAAATTGGCAACTGAGCAGCAAAAGCTCAATACGCTGCAAGCTAAGTATGAACATTGGCACTTACTTGATAAGTTATTGGGAGATGCCACGGGTAAAAAACTGCGTAATATCGCGCAAACACAAACATTAAAAATCTTACTTCAATATGCCAATCAACATTTAGCGAGTTTATCGAAGCGCTATCGCCTGACTGTGATTGGTCATTCTTTGAATATTGCTATCATTGATAAAGACATGGCCGATGAGCAGCGCTCTGTGAATACGCTTTCTGGTGGTGAGTCTTTCTTAGTTTCTCTGGCTTTGGCTTTAGGTTTGGCTTCACTCTCTTCAAACAAAGTAAACATTGGTTCGCTATTCATTGATGAAGGTTTTGGCACGTTAGACCCAGAAACCTTGAGTGTGGCGTTAGATGCTTTAGATGCCCTACAAGCACAAGGTAGAAAAGTCGGCGTTATCTCACACGTCAGTGAAATGTCAGAGCGTGTCGCCACACAAGTGCAAGTTAAAAAGCAGCCCGGCGGTTATTCTAATGTATTAATAAAAGGTGCTTAATATGCCTGATTTTAAAGGTGAGCAAGCCACTTATTATGATGAAAGGATCACTCGACTCGTACCCGGCTACGAGCTGCTACACGGTTTGACAGCTGCACAATTAGAGATACTGTTCCTTGATGAAGCTATAATCTTGGTTGTGGGAGCTGGCACAGGAAAAGAAGTTACAGAATTAGCTAAGCTTAATTCTACATGGTCTTTTATTGCGCAAGATGTTTCAGAAGATATGCTCGCTATCGCAGATCAAAATTTTACTAACCTAGGTCTAAGTCATAGGGTAAAAATACATTGTGGTGAGCTAACGACTCTAGCTGAGCGTGTTGATTGTGCCCTATGTTTGTTAGTTCTACACTTTTTAGAAGATAACGGTGAAAAGAAAGCGCTTTTAAATCAGATTAATAGCGTTTTAAAGCCGAATAGTCCTTTATTTTTAGTTGATCTAATGAAGCCTGAGACACAGTTTGAAAGAGAGGCGCAGTTAGTATTTTGTCGCACTCTGGGTTTAACTGAGGTTGGTCAAACACGAATGCGATACAATCTAGAGCATGAGTTTTATCCACTCGACCGTATGCGTTTAAGCGAACTGCTTGATGAATGTGGTTTTAACGTCCCCCACCCTTTCTTCAAAGCACTTGGTTTTACTGGGGTAAGTTGTAATAAGCGCGCTTAGTTTTAAATACTCGAGCGCTCTAACTCAGCTAAGATCCCTATTAGTCGAGTTATCTTAATATTACTTAATTGCCTGTAATCTAAATACGGACAGATCACTAAATTACTAACTTTATCGATTGCGAACTCCTCATCTAGCCATATTAAAGAGTTGGTAAAAATGTGATCTCGGAGTAATTTTTTTGCATATGTTCTACCTGCAATAACATGAAATTTATAATTTTTTTCAGATAGGTTGGGCGGGCTAAACAATAGTGCCTCTTGGCTATGCCCTTGTAGCAGAACTTTATCTCGGTAGTCTTGCCAACGCTTAAAGTTAGTAAAATGATGATCTGGGTGCTGCCACTCAGCTAAGATTTTTGCATAAACATTGAAAACTTTGCGCCAGCCATTACCACACGCTTGGTTTATAACGTCGATTTCCCCAACGCTAAGCTCTTGTACTGATTTAATATTATGATATTCAGACATACTAGGTGGGTTTTCAACGTAGATTGCGATTAAGCCCTGCCCTGCTCCAAATCCCTGAGTTGATAATTTCATGATCTGTGTTGTGCTAAAAGGCTATCGAGGGCGTTGGCAAATGTTTGCTTGTCGGTACTATTTAGTTTGGCTGGTCCACCTGACATTTCTACACCACTGCTTCGCATAGTATCCATGAAATCTCGCATATTAAGGATTTGTTTGATGTTGTTCTCAGTAAACTTTTCGCCTCTTGGGCTCAATGCAAAAGCACCCTCCTCTAGTACTTCTGCAGCAAGAGGGATATCTGAAGTAATTACCAAATCGTTCTTTTTGACTCTTTTTACAATCTCATTATCAGCAATATCAAAGCCTTTGCTCACTTGGAGCAAATTCACATATTGTGTAACAGGGACGCGCATACTATGATTTGCGACCAGTGTTGTGTGTGTTTTAGTGCGCTCAGCCGCGCGGAAAAGTATTTCTTTGATAACAGCAGGACACGCGTCCGCATCGACCCAAATATGCATAAATAGACTCTGAGTTAGTAAAATTTAGATGTGGATCATACCTCGAAAACTAAATACAGCAAGTGTAAACCCCCTTTACAGGAAGAGATAAAAAGTCATCTAGAGGTGCTCTATGAAAAGTAAGAACTAGAAGTCGCTGAGATCATAATTTTACTAACTTTAAATTGGTGCTTATCTCTGTAGATCATATTTTTACTAACTTATAGGTGTTGAGATCAGATTTTTACTAACAGAATGTCACTTTAATGATTGTGAGATCGTTATTTTACTAAGTTAATCACATTGATTAACTTTGATGACCTTTATAGATCAATATTTTACTAAGTTAAAGTCATTAATTATGAAATCAGATCACAATTTTACTAACCTTGCTTAGTAAAATTGTGATCTGAAGTTGTTATTAATGAATTGATATTAATAACCAGACGGTATAAATGACTATTTTCGATATAAATATATTTACAACTTACTTTTGAGAGAAGAGTTAATAAAATAATGATCTAATAATTAGCCATATAAGAAAGCAGTAGTTGGTAATATAATGATCTGTAAAGCTTACATCTCATCATTACATGAATATAGTTGATAAAATTACTGCTTGTCGTTTATGTGATAACCATCTTCCTTTAGGTGCGAGACCTATAATCCAATTTTCGCCAGTTGCTAAAATTCTGATCTCAGGGCAAGCACCGAGTTTGAAAGTTCATGAAACAGGTAGGCTCTTTAGTGATCAAAGCGGTGAAACTTTAAGATCATGGTTGGGCGTGAATGAAATGCAGTTTTATGATCCTAGCATTTTTGCCATTGTACCAATGGCGTTTTGTTATCCGGGGAAAGGTAAAAGTGGCGACTTACCGCCACCAAAAATATGTGCGCAAACTTGGCAGCCTTCCTTAAAGCCGCTGTTATATGACGTTAAACTACACATACTGTTAGGACAATACTCACAACGTTATTTTTGCAAAAGCTTCAAATCAGTGACCTACCAAGTTTCACAATGGGAGAGTACGTTACCCCACTCTATCGCGTTGCCTCATCCGAGCCCTAGAAATCAGCCTTGGCAAACAAAAAATCCATGGTTTAAAAAAGAATTAATCCCTGAGTTGCAGGTGCAGATTAAAAAGTTAATCAACAGTTAAATTTTCAACGCAAAGCGATTGTGTTTTTTAAATATTGCATACATACTTACAACGCATTACACATGATTACATTTTTTAACAAGTACATTCTCAAGGATAGAATATGCTCAACAAGGTTACTGGCTGGTGTGCTGTTTTACTCTCACTCATGGCCTTTTATCCAAGCAATATGACAGGTGGTTTGTCTTGCATTGGTTTCTACATAAGCTTATTTGCAATGTTTATTGGTGCCTATGTAAGTAGCTCAGGCAAGTTCATTTACTTCAATTTAGTGTTTATCACTTCGTTACTGAATGTTTTATTAGTAAACGACGGTACAAACGTTTTCTTATTATCTCAGCATAGTGATTTAGTATACGTGTTATCTATGTACGGTATTTTTATTGTAGTAAGTGTTGTTTGCTTTGGGTTGTTAAGAAAAGAGACTTTATTAGCTGAATTGGATGCTATTAATTAATTTTCTATTTTGAAAGTTGGCGTGAAGTTTCGCCAACTTTCAATATTCACTTCTTTTTACCCTCTTTTTTTAGAGAAAATAATATTTAATCGCTGCTTAGGTCTTTATAGCGCGACCATCTGGTCATGCTTAAATCGCTTGTTGATAAAGTACTATTTTAAATAAAAAGAAATAAAAGCTATTTTTTCTTGTTTAAGTTAATGCAGCGGTACGTCACAGTGTAAAGCACTCTGGTATTACTTGGCGTTTTACTGACTTCATGGTAGTTTTTGGCAAATTTAATTTTATAGAGATAATACTTATGCCTAAGGCGAGTGAAATTAAAAAACATAATGCCATTGAATATAATGGGCGTGTAATGATTGTGCGTGATATCGAGCGTTCAGTACCTCAAGGTCGTGCAGGTGGTAGTCTTTATCGTATGCGTATGTACGATGTAGTAACAGGCGGTAAAGTTGACGAAACGTTCAAAGCTGAAGAAATGCTTAATCTTGCTGATTTAGTTCGTCGTCCAGTTTTACTGTCTTATATCGACGGTGAAGAACATGTATTCATGGATGAGGAAGATTATACACCTTACAACATCAATACATCTTCAATTGCTGAACAAGTGTTATTTATTAATGAAGAGACAAAAGGCTTACAGGCTGTTTTAGTTGAAGGCTCGCCGGTTTCTATCGATCTACCATCGAGCGTAGAGCTCGTTATTGAAGACACATCACCTTCAATTAAAGGCGCTTCAGCAAGTGCACGTACAAAGCCTGCAACATTAACGACAGGTTTAATTGTTCAGGTACCGGAGCATATTTCTACAGGTGACAAAATCAAAATAAACACCGATGAGAAAAAGTTCATGGGCCGCGCTGACAGCTAATAATCCCAACGGCTGCGGTTTTTATAAACCGTAGCCAGCCCCTTCCTGCTTTTTATCTTAACAAAACTTTAACCTTTGTTTCTTTCCTGATAAACTCCATCCCTATTTATTCTTTGTCGCTTTAAAGTGACCTAAATGAATATCTTTATTCTTATTTGCTACGGATTAGCAAGGGTTTTTAATGAGTTATATTCCAGATACCAGTGCACAGGACTCAAAAGTCGTCACGCCTAAACATAATAAAAAGCGCATTATCTATGTCGCCTTATTATTTACATTTCTAACGTTTTGTTATGCTTTTATTCTTCCCTTAGTTGAAAACTGGGTGGGTGGTAAATCTGCAATTACTCTTGATAAATTGAAGCTTGCACAAGTGACACAAGGCGAGTTTATCCGAGATTTATCTGTGCAAGGTAAAGTGATAGCTGCCCGTCGCCCTGTTTTATACAGCCCTGCACAAGGCACAGTAACCTATTTAGTTGATGCGGGCGATCGAGTAGCAATGGGTCAAGCGTTAGCGCAAATAGAAAGCCCTGAATTACAAAGCTTGTTCGAACAAGAAAACACCCAACTTTCAAGGTTGAGAACGCAACTGGCGAGAGAGAAAATCCAGGCTAAACACGTTCAATTACAACAAGAAAACCGCATTGGGCAAGCAAGAGTAGCACTAAACGCTGCGAAACGAGAAATGCGTCGCTCAGAAGAAGCGAAAGCCAATCAAATTATCAGTGATATCGATTTTCAAAAAGCCAAAGATGATTTAGAAAATGCACTTCGAGAATTTGAACATGTAAATAAAGAAGTGGCGCTACTAAAAGAAAGTCAACAATTTGAGATTCAAACCAGAGCACTTGAATACAATGCTCAAGAAGTGAAAGTGACTGAATTGCAGAGGCAAGTTCTCGGCCTTGAGATACGCTCTCCTGTAGCTGGCTTAGTAGGTAATTTAAACCTAGAGCAAAAAAATACAGTCAGCAAAAACCAACCCTTAATGAGTGTGGTGGACTTAAGTGAATATGAAGTCGAAGTGCTAATACCTGAAAGTTATGCCGATGATTTAGCCCTAGGTATAGAAGCTGAAATTAATTTCAATGATCAAGCCTTCATGGGCAATCTTGTTGCTATGTCTCCTGAAATAACACAGGGTAGTGTGCAAGGTAAGGTGAGGTTTACGGGCACAGCACCAGATAACTTACGACAGAATCAGCGGCTCACAACACGCTTAATATTAGAACAAAGAACGCAAGTAAATTACCTTCCGAGAGGACGGTTTTTACAAAGCTATGATGGTATGCACATCTATGTACTACGTGATAACGAAGCGGTAAAAGTGCCAGCAAAGCTCGGTACGAAAAGTTTATCTAAAGTAGAGGTGATTTCAGGTCTAGCGCTCGGCGATAAGGTGGTTATTTCTGACTATCGAATTTTTGAAAAGGCTTCAAGCGTCAGAGTGCTTCAATAAAATATATTTATTAAGTTTGCTCAACGGAGTAGCAACTTATCTCATCGTTTTGGAAGAATAAAAAATAAGGAAAGGAAATGTTGAAAATGACTGGGCTTGCAAAAGCCTACATAACTTCTGATATTAAAACACAGGCGCTTCAGCCATTTGATTTAGCTATAGGGCAGGGAGAGTTTGTTTCAGTTATCGGTCCTTCTGGTTCGGGTAAAACCACTTTTTTAAATATTGCTGGGCTACTCGAAAATCATAGCGAAGGTCTGTATGAGCTCGATGGGCAAGATGTTTCTAAGATGTCTGATAAGCAAAAATCGGCTTATAGAAATGAAAAAATCGGCTTTGTTTTTCAGAGTTTTAATCTGATCCCTGAACTTAATTTATACGACAATATTGATATGCCTCTGCGCTATCGAAAATTCAATACAAAAGAGCGTGATGAGCGCATCATGAAAGCGTTAGAGCAAGTTGGCCTTGCTGGTCGTAAAAATCATTATCCAACACAATTATCGGGTGGTCAGCAGCAGCGTGTTGCTATTGCCCGGGCGATTGCAGGTTCACCAAGAGTTATCTTTGCCGATGAGCCTACAGGTAATTTAGACTCAAAAATGGCGCAAGGCATTATGACATTGCTGCAAGACATTAATGCGTCAGGCACGACGATTATTATGGTGACCCATGATAATGAGCAGGCACAACTTGCACAGCGAATTGTGCAAATAAAAGATGGTGTGCTAAGTGAAGAATCGTCTATTTTGACTCAAGCTATCGCTTAAGGAGTCATGATGTTTTCGTATTATGTGAAATTAGCGATGATTAGCCTTAAGCGAACACCATTACTTAGTTTTTTAATGGTAATGCTTATTGCTATGGGCATTGGTGCAACAATGACGACCTACACCGTCAACTATATGATGAGCCAAGACCCCAAACCTTCAAAAAGTGACAACTTATATTCCGTGCAAATAGATAGTAGAGGTGATGGCGTAGATTACAGTTACCTAGATACTATCCCTCCAGAAATGACCTATCAGGATGCAATGAACATCCTCAAATCTGATATTCCCAAATATCAAGCTGTGATTAGTGCAATCCGTACTACCGTAAAAAATCCAGCCAAGTATGACACTGCAGTAACAAGAGAAGTACGCACAACCAGTGCTGATTTTTTTCCAATGCTTGAAGTGCCATTTTTATATGGCAGAGGCTGGGATGAAACTGCAGATAGCAACGCAGAGCAAGTTGTTGTATTAACTAAACAAGCGAATATGCGCTTTTTTGATGGAGAAAACTCAATTGGCCAATCACTACAGTTAGGCGAGGATTTATATCAAGTAGTGGGCGTGCTTGATGATTGGTTAATAGTTCCTAAATTCTATGGCCAAAATAATGCTATGTACTCACAACCTTTCGATATTTTCATGCCATTTAGTACACAAGTTAGCAAAGAAATTTTTACTACCTCACTCATTAATATTTCTTGTTGGAAGCCTGCTGAAGATGAAAGTACAGCTGCTTTTCTCGCATCGGAATGTACTTGGATCAAAATTTGGGCTGAGCTAGAAAATGATGAAAAAAAGCAGCAATTCCAACTGTTTTTAGATAACTATGCGCAACAGCAGCAAGCACAAGGGCGCTTTGCTAACCGCATTTTGAATAAACTTGTATCTGTTAAACAATATCTTAGCGAAGAAAAGATTGTCCCTGAAGATAGCAAAATAGCAGTGTGGCTTGCCGCACTCTTTTTAATTGTTTGCTTACTTAACTGCATGGGGCTGATGATGGCGAAATTCCATGGTAAAGCCGGAGAAGCTGGATTACGCCGTGCTGTCGGAGCAAGTAGGCAGCATTTAATTGCACAATTTTCAGTGGAACTAGCGGTTGTAGGCTTTATTGGTGGTGTATTCGGTCTGCTGTTGGCGCAACTTGGCTTAGTTGCTATGACGAATTTATACAGTCACTTACATAGTTCGCTGATGCAAATGAATGCCTTAATAGTGATTGCTACCTTGGCTTTGGCTGTTGTGATCAGTTGCGTTTTTGGTTTGATACCGATTCTAAAAGCCAGCCGTGTTCAACTTTCAAGCCAACTGAAAAGTTTATAGGAGTTAAGCATGAAAGATTTAGCCCCGATAATTAAAGCTTTATTTAAAGAGAAATTAGTACCTTTTCTTCTTATTTTGCAAATATCAGTCACTTTTATGGTAATGGTGAATGCTGCAAATATGATCAGTGAACGTGAAAAGTTGATGTCCAGACCCACAGGTGTTGATGAAGAGAACGCATTTTATGTTTTGACGAATTTGCAGGGACCCTCAGAGAAGTTTGTAGCAAACTTGAGTCATGACTTGGCTAGTTTACGCGCAATTGAGGGGGTTCAAGTGGTTTCTCCTTTAAACGGTGTACCTCTAGGATTGTGGGGTAATTATGTTTCAGTATATCGAAACTTGGATGATGAATACCCAATAGATAATGCTGGTTATTATGGTTCTGATGAACATATTGTTGAGAACTTAGGCCTTAATTTAATTGCTGGAGAAAACCTAGCCTTAAGTGATACAACTGTGAGCATGACTGGTAATCATAATATCTCTTCAAGTATATTAATTACCAAAGCCTTTGCAGAGTTAGTGAGCCCCGATGATTGGCGTCAAGCCGTTGGACAGACCATATATACAACTAACACACCTCAACGCATTAAAGGAATAGTAGAGGCCATGCAAGGTGCTTGGCCACGGTGGTATGGTGTAAACGGTTCAATTATTTATCCCGTTATCGAAGTAGATAATACAATTCGTTATTTTGTAAGGGCAGAGCCTGGACAGCTCGAGAATGTAATGGAAGAAGTCAATAAAGTACTTCTAAACACACCCGGACGCGTCATTGAAAAAATGCAGACGATGGAAGAGGTGAGGTTAAGGGCGTATAAAGATGATAATGCGAGTAGCAAACTACTTATATCAGTCTGTGTTGGATTATTATTTGCGACGAGCCTAGGCATTTACGGCCAAGCGCGCTTTTCAGTAAATCGCCGTAAAAGACAGATAGGCACACGCAGAGCATTAGGTGCAAGCAAAGGGCAGGTAATGCGGTTCTTTATGCTTGAAAACGCTGTGGTCAGCCTTACAGGGCTTGTTATTGGTTTTATTGCAGCATTATCACTGAGCGAACAATTTGCTCAACACTTTGGTTTAACACCTGTACCGCTGCCGTATTTATTATCAGGTATGGCAGCATTGTTTGTGTTAGGTCAGCTATCAGTAAGTTACCCTGCACTGCAAGCGTCAAGAGTTGAGCCTGCTATCGCAACGCGAAGCGCTTAAACACTTTAGCTTAATTGAAAAAGCCAGATCATATTTTTACTAGGTAAAATTTTGATCTGGCTTTTTTGTGTCTGAACAATATTTTCGTGATTTTTTATACCAATCCTCTTAATGAAGCGATTTATTTTGGGGCAAGGAAAACTTGTCGATTGCACCGCTCACGCGTCCTGCTATCGCCTAGGTAAATACGTCCATGTAGGCAAGGCAAAAATTTTGCTATTTAGTTGTTCTAAATAAGAAATTTTTAACGAAGCTAGTGTTAGTTTTAGTCCCTCAAAATGATTGAGTATTATTTAGGATTAGTATTTTCTATCAATTGCTTAATCTCTTTGACTAAGGCAATACTGGCTTCATTATCGCCGTGCACACACAAGGTATCTGCTTTTAGTGCCAACGCGCTTCCAGAGCCCGTTCTGACTGTGCCTTGAGTTAATAACTGCTTTACTTGCGCTAATAACGCAGGCTTGTCATGCACCGCATTAGGCTCAGCTCTAGGGGTTAAACGCCCTTCGTTGGTATATAAGCGATCCGCAAAAGCTTCAAATAACAATGGTAGGTTATATTTTTCAGCCATGGCCAAGTGTGAAGCTTGCTCATTGGTTGCTAATAGCATTAGTTTTAGTGGCTTTGAATAGCTACTCACTGCCTGCATGACCGTCTCTAAAATACCATTATCTGCCATCATATCGTTATATAGTGCACCATGTGGTTTTACATAACTAATTGATAAACAGTGTACTTGTGCCATGCCATCTAGCGCAGCAATTTGATAGTGCAAACAATTTACTAACTCATCATGACTGAGCTTCATCGAACGTCGACCAAAGCCTTGCTTGTCGGGATAGCTTGGATGAGCTCCAATTTGCACGTTATGTTGTTTAGCAAGCGTTAGGGTTTGTGCCATCACATCAGGGTCGCCGGCGTGAAAGCCACAAGCAATATTTGCTAAATCAATTACTTGCATGGCATGGCTATCTAACCCCATTTGCCATGCGCCAAAGCTTTCGCCTAAATCGCAATTTAATAACATGTTTTCCTCCTTTAAATACTGACAGGAAGTTGGCCTTCTGGCTTGTCTAAGCCCAAAATCACTTTAGCGAGCGCAGTAAACGCAGGACCAGAGATCACATTTTTACTAACTACATCAATATTGTAGGCGTAACTGGCCAAAACTGCTTGTGCGTAAGGCGCATAACTCGGTATCTCATAAGGGGCGCGCAGGCTAATAAATAGCGTTGGCTTTTCAGCAAGCTTTGCCTGCTTAAGCAGCGCTAATAGTGCTTTTGGCTGTTCGCTTCGTTTGAGCTTAAAACTGTCAAGGGCCTTTACATCATCCATGCCACCAATCTCAACTGCACTTTGTTGTGGGCTGGCATGGGCAGCTATGATCAGGTCTGAGTTAGTAATATTTTGATCTGCTTGCTTTGGATCGAATCCTTGTAAACTGCTACAGGTGATGCGTAACTCTTGCTTACTTAAAGAGAGTAAGGCTTGCTCAAGAGCATGACATTTTTGTGTATCAGGCATGACTAAATGAATTCGTTTGTGTTTAGCTTGAATAGGCAATAGACCTTGGTTTTTCACTTGAGTGATGGCCGCAACAGCGAGTTCACTTTCAAGTTGTCGGTGACTAGGGTTACCTAATGTCGCTTTAGCAATGGCGGCAGAGCGGGGCGCTGGGCTTGCTAAAAATTGGTGTTTGAGTGAAATGATACGCTGTGCCGATTGTGCTATTTCAGTTTTATCTAGCTCACCTAGAGCAACTGCCGCATTCAGTGCACTCATTAGTTCATCAAGCTTTTTTATATCGTCAGGGGTACGAATGGCAATCGGCATCAGAGCTATATCAACCCCGGCTTTAAAGGTTTCAATCACTGCGGATGTTGGGGTAAAGAAATGGCTGATCCCCGCCATATCAAGTGCATCTGTGACTGTTACGCCTTGGTAGTTGAGCTTTTCTCGTAGCAAGTCATGCATAATTTTACGCGACAATGTAGCCGGTTTAACCATGACCTCACCTTGCTTATTCACAAAGGTGCTGTTATCGAGTGCAGGGTATTGAATATGCGCCGTCATAATCATACCCGGCGCGTGCTTATCAATAATGTACTTAAAAGGTGCCAGCTCAACCTGTTCAATGCGTTTTAAATCGTGTTTAACAAGCGGCAAGCCAGTGTGGCTATCGACCGAGGTATCACCGTGACCCGGAAAATGCTTAAGCGCTGAAACGACGTTTTGCGCTTCAAATGCTTCAACTTGTGCAGCGCCCATGTTTGCTACTTCAAGTGAGTTCTCTGAGAAAGAGCGAACGTTGATCACCGGATTACCCGCGTTGTTATTCACATCAACGGTCGGCGCAAAGTTTACGTTAATGCCAAGGCTATTTAGCTCTTTACCAATGGCGGTGGCAACTGCACTTGCGTAGTGAGTACCGTATTTATGATAGGTGGCTCCTATGCTCATATTACCCGTGAAAGAAGTCGCCTCAGCACGGTTGATTCGAGCTACACGGCCACCTTCTTGGTCAATCGATATAAACAAGGGTTGTGGATGTTTAGCTTGCTGAGCAGCCGTTTGTAAGTCATTGGTGAGCTTTACGATTTGCGCAGTATCTGGCACGTTTTCAGCGAATAAGATCACGCCACCAATGTGGTGTTTAGCAATCAAATCTGCAAGTGCTTTAGGCAACTCGGTCATACCTTGTCTACAGGCTTTTGACTCGCCGCTTTCGCAGTAATAACGAAAATCTAGCATCAATTTTTGACCAATTTGTGCTTCTAAAGGTAGTTCAGAGGCATGATTGAACTTTTTCGCTGCACTGCTGGCACTGATTGTCATGGCGATCACCATCCCGATATTTTTTAAAAATTGCGTCACAGGCTACCTAAATTATCTGGCCTTAAACTGAATGGGCTAATTTAGCATTTGCAGCACTGAATTAATAACCTACGTCGATAAAAACATGACACTTGTCATATCGATCAGTGACAAAACTCACTGAAACCCTTTGAAGCCTTTAGTCATACTAAACCCATCAAAGTTAATCTCGCACTGAGGAATTGGTTATGGAAAGCATCATATGGGCAGTTTTAGGTATGGCATATAGTTTAATCGCATTCGCATTAAGCACTTATAAATACAATCGCGGTAAGCCGTTTAATGGTAAATCAAGAAACACCGAGGTGAACTATGACTAATTCAGCAGTAGTTTCAGTTAAAAACTTACACCATAGCTATGGTAACAAAGCCGTGCTTAAGGGCTTAGATTTCTCGCTACAAGCGGGCCGAGTTTACGGGTTTTTAGGTGCCAATGGCGCTGGTAAAACAACGTTAATTAACTTGTTACTCGGCCGTTTAAAAGCGTCACAAGGCAGAATTGAAGTACTGAGTAGTACAGCGGGTTCTGCTGCTGCGAAGGCCAAAGTAGGCGCTATGCTACAAATAGGCAGTTTACCTGCGAATTTAACCGTACTTGAGCAATTAAACTTATTCGCAAGCTACTATGAGTCTCCTATGCCTGTCTCAAAAGCACTGCGTTTGAGTGACTTAAATGCCCATGAAAATACACCATTTAGCAAATTATCAGGTGGCTTGAAGCAACGTTTGCTGTTTGCCATTGCCATTATTGGCGACCCACAACTGGTATTTTTAGATGAGCCTAGCTTGGCAATGGACGTAAATGCCCGTCAACAAATGTGGCAAACCATTCGACAATTAAAAACACAGGGTAAAACGGTGGTTTTAACCACGCACTATATGGAAGAAGCTGAAGCCCTAAGCGATGAGTTATTCATTTTAAATGAGGGAAAGATTATCGCACAGGGCTCGCCAAGTGAGTTAAGTCACAATATGCAGTTAAGTGAAGTGAGCTTTGCTTGCGAACTAAATGAGTCTGAACTCTCGACTTTATTACCTGAGTGGTCGTGGCAAGTGAATGAGGGTAAGGCCGCAACCCGCTGTAAATCACCAAACACACTGTTAAAGCAAGCATTTGCAAATGGGCTTAGCTGCGACTTACTCAGTGTTAAACCTTCATCGTTAGAGCAAACCTTTATTTCACTGACAGAAACCGCTGAACACGAAAATAAAACACCGACAAATTCAGCATCAGACAAATCAGCCAAGGAGCAAGCAGCATGAGTAGCATAAGTTTATATAGTCTCAAACAAGAAGCGTGGTGCGATTCTAAAAGTGTATTTAGAAACTTAGGCTTTGTGATCCCGACCTTAGCGTTTCCATGTGCCTTTTACTTGTTTTTTGGTGTCGCTATGGGAGATGAAAAAACCAGTAGCTATTTGCTAATAAACTACATTATTTTTGGGGTGATGGGCCCCGCTTTATTCAATTTTGGGGTCAATGTCGCAACCGATAGAGAGCAAGGCTTATTGGCGTTGAAACAGCTATCGCCTATGCCTGCTAGTCAATACTTAATGGGTAAAACTTTTACTGCTTTATTGTTTTCGACGCTGATATTTATTCTTCTTTCTAGTTTTGCCGTGTTATTCGCAGGCGTGAGTATGTCGCTACTTAAGTGGGGTCAGGTCTATGCGTTAGCGCTGTTAGGCACATTACCATTTTGCATGCTTGGCTTAGTGATGGGCTTAAGTTTTTCAGCCAAATCGGCCCCCGCGCTTGTAAATTTGATTTACTTACCCATTTCGATGCTGTCAGGTTTATGGCTACCAATTACTATGTTTCCTGAAGCACTACAGTGGTTCGCATGGATATTGCCAAGCTATCATTTATCTCAGTTAGGTCTGAGCATTTTAGAGATGCACCAAGGCTTTAATTTAGTGTGGCATTTATTAGGCGTTGCATTATTTACATTGCCGTGTGGATATCTAGCAACAAAAAAGTACAACTCCATGAAATAAAATCATATTGTAACGCCCCTTTACAGAGAGGGGCTTTACCTCTGGGCTTCATTCCTTTACTCTTAACCTGTTGTTAATTATTTCTTAAAAAACATGAAGTTTAGTTTTCAGATTTTCCAGTTCGATTGTGAACACAAAATCCTTACCCGCCACGGAAAGGTTATTAAGCTAAAAGACAGAGCTGCGAATATGCTCAAGTTCTTTATTTTGAATAACGATAGAATTCTGTCTAAAGCAGAGCTATTAGAAACGGTTTGGCCTGACAAAACCGTGTCTGAACAAGTCGTCTTTCAGAACATCAGCCACTTGCGTGCCATTTTTGGTAACGATGCCATTAAAACCTTTTCAAAAAGAGGCTATCAGTGGCAATTAGAGCTTACCGAAGTCACAGAGCAAGCTGAAGAAGTAACTGCGGCCCCAGCGTCACAAGCGGCTACTAGCACAGCACCTGTTGTAGAGGAAAGCAAGGCTGAGAGTGAGTCAAAAAATAATGAAAGCTCAGACAGTCCTCAGAAAAATGATGCGCCAGCTTCTGAAAGTTCATCAGAGCAGCCTGCAAAAGAGAGCAAGTCGACAGCTTGGCTCGGCATTTTAGGTGCTGCGGCTTTAGTTGTGGCAACAGCGATTTGGATGGCTGTTAAGTCTTAATTTACTATCCTCATAGTTTTAATAAAGCGATGCCAAACATCGCTTTATTGCCTTCTTTTTCTATAAAAATCATAATCTTTAAAATTTTTTTGAACTTTCTTGTACCCTTCTCAGTCAATAGCATAACTACTCTATCAAGGAAGCTTAATCATGAAATTATCAACCGTATTTGCTGCTAGCGTATTAATTAGTAGCTCTCTTTTTAGTCAGTTTAGTTATGCCGAAGGGCGTAGTATTGAATATGGAAAGATAAATCAGCTCCGAGATTTAGCGACTAATAAAGTAAAATCAAAATATCTCACCCCACTTTTTAAGCTGCAAATAAGTAACCAAGACATCAAAATAGACGATATAAAGCTTTGGCTTGAACAAGAAGAAAAAGTCATTGCGAAAGCTACTTTTGATGAAGAGGGCAATATCAATTTGCCTATCTTGTCTCAGGCTGATGCCGAAAAGACCTTACTACACTCGAACTATAGCAAAGACGATGTTGGGTTCATTCTCAATACCAGTTTAAAGCCTTTAGAAAGTAAAGAGCTCAAATACTCAGACGTATTTATTTTGCTTGATGACATCAATAATTTTACAGAACACATGGCTGGCGGATTCTCTATGTTCGTTCCGAGTATGGACGAAATTAAATTCACCTTTGATGCCCCTGCAAGCATTACTGTAAAAGACAGCAAAGATAAAACTAAAACATACAAAACAGACGATGAGTTTGTGATTGAAATTCCAAAAAAGAAACGCTGGATGCAAAGCGACACTTGGCTGCAATTTAGTGCTTTACCGACTAGATACGAGCCGATTAATTAACTTTAATATTTTCTGAACACTATATTCAATCCGAAACTTATACCCTTGTAGGTCGTCGTTTACGGCGACAATACATTTGGTGTTATTTTTCAGGCCTAAGCTATAAGTTGCAATTTTACATCTTATAATTGACCTTCTCATAGAAGCAAACCCTGTAGGCGCGATTTTACATCGCGCAATTTACCCCGCGCAAAGTAGCTCAAACACTCAAGTATTACTTTACTAAAAACCGTAAAGCCCCTTTACAAACTAACACTGTAATCTGCTGTAATGTGTTCAGATCAACAATTAAACGCCTTTTTATTGTTACAAAGCAACTGCTTGGGTAAGGTAAACAAAAACGAATTTAAAATCGAGCAGTGAAAAAATTGGATTTACAGCTCAATAATAAGGAATAGTTTAATGAAGTGGCTTTATCCTATCGCGCTAGATCTTGGCGCAAAAAATACCGGCGTGTTTAATTTAAGTTATGCAGCGGGTACTAAACTTGAAAGCTTTATTAACGCTAATCAAGTTACAAAAAACGCCTTTGTAGCCCAAGTGCCAGAGACTAAGCAGGGCGGTTATCAATTTCTACAAACTAATAGAACAGCCACGCGGCATTCAATTCGTTGTCGTAAACGCAGAAAGCAAGCGAAGAAGTTATTTTTATTTCTACTTGAGCGTGTTTATCGTTTTCAAACACAAGGTCATACAGAAGCAATTAATCATTTTCTAAATCGTCGTGGTTATAATTATCATGAGTCTCAAATAGATTTTGAAACACTAGAACAGTTCGAGCAAGAAGACTGGATTGCATTACAAACTTTTTTGATTGAGCAAAATGCGTCATCAGTGCTTGAGCAATTAGACTTCTCAGAAGTGGCAGAGAGCTTATTACAGTTACAAGCTTTTGAGTTAGAGGAATTACAACAGCACTTAGAGTGCATAGAAAAGCCAAAGAAAAACTCTCCTGCTGCTGCACTTTTAAAAGTGACGAAAGAGTTAAAGCAAGAAAAAATTAAAGAGCAAACTTCGGGAGCTAAGCATCGTCGGGATTATTTTGACGCGGTGCGCCATGATATTGAAGAAATGGCGAAGAGCAAAGATAAGCAATTCAAAAAACTTTATAACGCGCTAAAGCACGCAAAAGGTTTTAAACAAGGTGAGTTTGTTAATGTATTTTGGCAGCTGCTTTGCCATGTGAACAACTTTGACTTAAAGCTGCTCAATCGTATTCATAAAGCCCTGAATGACTCAACTACTTCAGAACAAGTTGATGCCACACTTGCCAAATATGTAAGTCATTGGGTATTAAAGCTTTGGCAAGGCTCTGATGCAAACACGGCAGAAAGAAAGCAGTTTAAGCAAACCCTTAAAAGCCACATAAAAACAAATCCTAACCAAATATTGCAGTTTTTATTGCAAACCAGCCCTGAGCATACCATTGCGCCATACGAGTCACACAGCAACCGAAAACCGCCTTATTGCCAAACGTTGATACTCAATGCTCAAACCTTAAATAATCAATATCCTGCATGGCAAAATTGGCTTCAGTTGCTTGCAAATGGTTGCGAGCAAACTCAGCAAGCGGTTGAGCAATATCAAACTAAGTTACGCTGTAAGACCAGCAAAGAAGGCAATATTCTAGTAGAGATAGAAAAACAAAATGGTTTGCTCGAATTGCAGGCTCGAACATTGCAGTTTGTATTTGATGCCAGTGTTAAAACATGCCCTTATAAACTTAGTGAAATTTGGGGCAAGTTAAAACAAATTAATCAATTAAAGCGAAACAGCAAAGAGACAAAGAAGGTACAAGCAAGCCTTACAAATTTGTTAGCACAAAGCCAGTTACCTGATACTTTAAAACTTGCATGTAATAGCAACCCTGAGGAGGGCAGTTTTTGGCATCTAATAAACAAATACTATCAGGCTCGACGAAGAACTAAACAAGGTCGCTATTTTATTCATCGCGATAACTCACAAAACTCTGAGTTGAATAAATGGCAAAGCAGAGATCAGCTCTTTCAGATTTGCCAACATAAACCTAAACAGCTAAAGCACCAAGCTTTGACCGATGTATTGCAATTGTTAGGGCTAGAACAAAACAAGTTTCAGGTACTTAATGGTAGCAATGAAGCTGTATTGTTAGAACAGCTAGCAACAGAAATTAAGGGTTCTGCGAAAGGCATTGTTGGAGTGGCGAAAAATGCACATAAAGCGCAAAAAGATTATGGTATAGATCTAAAAGCAGCCATTGCGACAGAATCAAAACTTCAATCATTGGCTGATAAAGCAAAAGTGCTAACACAAAAATTAGCTGAGCACTTTTTTACAAACAAAATACAGCAAGATTATTTTTTCGAACGTAATAAGAGCTTGTTTACATTCGCGCAGTTACATAGTTTATTGTTTAATGTTGAGCGCAGTGGCTTCGCGAAAACTTGCCCTGTTTGCAGTGCAGACAATGCAGCAAGAATGCAAATGAATCAAGGCGTAGCGCAGGCTTCTCGTTTATCAACCATGAGTTTGCGTTTGATTGATGGTGGTTTAAAACGATTGTTAAACCACCAAGCCCACCATATTGTTAATCGTTTATGGCCCGAATTAGAACATCATTTAAAACAAGGCCACAAAGTCGATATACCTTTGATTTTAGAACAAAACCGTTTTGATTTTAGTGCCCATTTACACGCGTTAAAAGGGCAAGGCAAAAATAAACAGCAGCGACCGCCTGAAGACGAAAGATACTTTGAGCAAAAACAAACCCGTATTTTTGATGCTGGCAAACAGCTTTGCCCATACACAGGTGATGCACTTAGTTTAAATCAGGCTGATATAGATCATATTATTCCCCGTTCAGGTGCATACGGTGTGTTAAATGACGAAGCAAATCTAATTGCAGCAAGCACTGTAGGGAATCGCAAGGTAAAACAAGATCGTATTTTACATTTTGAAGATTTAAGCAAAGCGTACTTACAAGCGCAGTTTGACACTGCAAATGTTGAGCAGATCAAAGCGCATCTATATACAACGCTTTGGGATGCAAATAAAAAACAGTTTGTGTTTGAGCAGTACAAACAATTCATTGCACTCACAGAGATACAACAAACAGCATTTAGACATACATTGTTTTTAGAAAACACAGACGAACTAAAGCAAGCAGTAATTAGCGCTATACAGCATAGTAGTAAAAGCAGAGTAAACGGCACTCAGCGTTTTATGGCACAGTTACTGGCAGATATATTCTGGCAAAAAGCCAAGGTGATACAGTGTGAAAACCTATTACATTTTGACTACTTTGAATACTCAGCTAACAGTCAAGACGAACTCTCTACAACCAGCTTGCGCCGTACTTTAACGCAAACCTTCGCTAATACAGAGTGGGATTTAACTCCGTTTAACAAGCAAAAAGGCCATAGCCAAGTGCCATATAGCCATGTAATAGATGCCATGTGTGCAATGGCATTGGCTGTAGAGCAACATCAAGGCGAAGGGGCGTTAGCCGTTGATGTAGGTGACACTTCAGTATGGCCTAAAATAGATAAACAAACGGGAGAATACCAAGCTAGTAATTTTAATATGCTAGCTATAAAGGCTGAACAACTCGCACCTGAGGTCAGTGTTAAACCAACAAGTCTAGCGACTAAAATTAAGCAGCAAGGTTTAACCAGCAAACCTCATACGGTCATCTCCCGCCGTATTTTTGGTGAAAATGCCTTAGGTATCAGATTCTATGACCTAGCAATTGATAATAATCAAGTGGTTAAAGGCTATTATCACGAGCAAAACGGCCACCAAGAGTTTGTGCGCGCTACAACTAAGGTGGTCGATAAAACCACGGCTATGTTGGAATGGTTAACAACGAACCAGTATTACCAGCTAAAACAAAAACAAGCGGTTGAATTTTATGTACCTAATCTTCAGGCTATTTTGAGTTTGATGTTTAGAGTGTTAAGTGCTGCTAAACAAACTAAATTTGATAAAAAGTCAGATGAATATAAAGCAGTAAAATGGTTATTTGGTAAAGGTGATGGTCAGCTGTTTTACTATACTAATAAAGCAGCACTTCAAGCTGCCCCAAGCATTATTGATAAGCTAAAAAGTAGCAATCCTCTGATGAAAAAATGGCAGCACTTTTATGCTGGCTGGCAAGCCATTTGTGGTGGGAGTGCCAAAGTCAATCAAGGCCAATTTGTCATCGAAGCTGAACAGCTAAATCAGTGGCAAAATTATTGCCAAGCATTTCTAGGTCAATCAGTTGAGCGTAATAAACATAGCCCAGTACGTAATTACACTATGTTTAATGAAACCGTTGCAAGAGGCAATGTTGCACTGCAATTCAAGCGAGATAAATTTACGCTATATCCATTCAATAATAATGATGTGCCCAAAGCGCAGAGCATGCATATTATGCTTAATTCACCAAATTTAGTCGCTTTTGAAAGCTCAGTTTTAACTAAAGGGTACGTGGTTGAGCTTGAAGAAAAGACCAACTACAAAGGCACGCATATTAAGGTCAAAACCCTAATCGATGAAAATAAGGCAGATGCATTAAAGCTAAACTTAGAGCAGCTAAGTATAAAAGTGCCTAGTAATACGCAAATTAACATTAGTGGAGTGTGTAAGACTTGGTTTGAACAAAACTTGTTACTAAAGCGAGCTGTTGAAGCTGATGCTTGGAAGAAAAGAACGAGCCTAGGTTTTGATAAGTACGACGACGAAAAGTGTGCAGTAATTACTGACACGCTCAAAAGTGTACTTAAAACAGCTATTCGAGCAGAAAGAAACAAAAGCTTAAAACTGCTACACACAGAAGCAGCACTGACTATAGGCCTACCTGTTAAAGCAGAACATATAGCTAAGTTACTAGCCAAACAAAATAGTGAGGGCTAAAAACACAAAAAGCGCCGAAAGGCGCTTTTTGTGACTCAAGGTGTGCGATACAGAGCTTGATCCATAATTGACTGTAAAGTGATTCCAGCTTTACAGCTGATTTGTTGCAAGACCTAAATTACATAAATCAATGAGTTAACGCAAGTAAAAATTTCAACAAGGAGGCAGGATGCAACACGTTGTAATTCAAGAGCATGGTCGTTCGTTGGGGATTACCTCTGAGCGCTTAGTGATAAGAGAAGGAGACAACCCTGAAAAGCATATCCCACTGAGAAAAATAAATACCCTATCTATTCAAAAAAATGGTGTGAGTGTGTCGTCAAATTTGCTTAGTGCCTGTGCGCGGCTTCATAGCCTATCGCAACAAATCAGCTACTGAAACATGCGCTTAATGGTCGGATAAGCAAAGTAGTTGGTAAGCTTCATAGCCTATCGCAACAAATCAGCTACTGAAACCTCTGATTGATACAAGATGACCACCAAAGAAAAGGGCTTCATAGCCTATCGCAACAAATCAGCTACTGAAACACCAGAAACTCGGTCATTATTAGTCCTTATCGGTGCTTCATAGCCTATCGCAACAAATCAGCTACTGAAACGGCCATCTTTTAGCACTTTGACTTTGAACTTCAAGCTTCATAGCCTATCGCAACAAATCAGCTACTGAAACCGCCTTTAGAATTTTTCAGCTAAAGCATGGCACTGCTTCATAGCCTATCGCAACAAATCAGCTACTGAAACATTGAACAGTTCATGAGTCAAACCTAGGCCCCCTGCTTCATAGCCTATCTTAACGGTTAAAACATGGAAAGGGCCTTTATACCCTCTTTTAAAAGGCAAAAAAATAACCGCGTGGGGCGCGGTTATTTGAGGTTGTGCATGAAAGCACTTGCTTTATCTAATTAAAAGTCTAGTAAAGCGTGTGGGTTTGTCAAATTGGGTACGCTTTAATTAAATACTGAATATCAATATTGTCGTTTAGTCATTTAAAAAGCGTACTTTAACTTTAAGCCCATGTTTCTCGGTTCACCAACAAAGTAGCGATGATTGCCAAAGGCAAAATCGGCACGCTCTGCGTAGCGCTCGTCAGTGAGGTTCATCACTGAAAATGACGCGCTTAACTGTGGATTGATCTGCCAATCTGCTCGCAGGTTATAAATTTTATGGCCTGCATAGCTTTGTGTATTGGCAGCATCTAAAAAGTAGTCGTCTATTTGCTGGCGTTCTAACTGAGCCATAATAGTTCGTGTAACTTGCCAATTGATCTGCAGGTTAAGTAATAATTTGGGCGCGGTATCTATGTCGTTGCCTTTGATTTGCGCACCATTAGTAGGGTTATTTAAATAAGTGTGCTCGCTATAGCTAAAGGCCAGCTTTGTACTGATGGTACGCGTTACTTGGCGATTAAGTGCAAACTCAATGCCCTGGTGTTCGGTATCGAGGCCATTTAAATATTGGCGGTCGGCGTCTTGGTAAATGCCGTCTTTTTTCTTTAAATGATAAACTGAGAGCTCAGCAAATAGATCTTTATCTACATATCGAACACCAACTTCGGTTTGTCTGGCTTTGACACTTTTTACATCGCTGGTGAGCTGACCGTTCTGAAGGCGGTATAATTCGCTGGTATGGGGGGCTCTAAAGCTTCGATCATGTTTGGCGAATAGTCGTGTTTGTTTATCAATTTTATAACTGTAGCCAAGTGCATAACTGATATCGTCAAATTGATTACTTTGACTTGCAGGGCGAGTATAACGACACCCCCCGAAGCCACAGGCTGTGCCATCGTCTTTTAAATTACCTGTGCTTAAATTGTTTTGATAATCGTAGTCGGTGTTATCGTAACGCAGTGCGGCAAAGGCATTGTGTTCGTCTGTGATTTTGGCGTCGAGCTGAGCGTAAGTGGCAAAACTTAGCGCATCAACGTCATAATCATAGTGCTTTCCTTTCGGTAATACGCCACGTAAAAACGCAGAGTTTGATTCGGTGTCGTTAGCTTGGTTTTGTTTTAAAAAGCCGCGAGAGATGTCGATGTCAGAGCCAAGCGTTAAACTGAACATATCAGACAGTTGACTTGCCCGACGTACTTGTAAACCTATACTCGAATGGCCGTTTTCTTCGACAGGCGTGCCCGGTAAAAAGTGCATTAAAAAGTCCATGTCGGTATGGCGTAAATATGGATTAACCTGCCAGACCGCATTTGGCGTATTTAAGGTGTTAAACATGGCGTAGCGCATCGACAAACTGTTTCGATATGCATCTGGAAAGTCATTAATGCGAAGTAATAATTTATCTTGATAGGCGTTTTCGCCACGCTGCAAATAGCCCGCTGTATCTTGCTCTAAATTGGTCAGCGTCACTCTGTGGGTAGTTTGCCAATCACCTAAACTGTGCGAAGCCGCCAATGAGAGTTTTTGTTGTTCGTAGCCCGAACTATCTTGAAAGCCGCCATCGGAGGTAAGTGTTAAGCCCATTAAAGTATCGAGCGCTTCTGTTTGCTGGCTGTAAAGGCCATTTACACGGTAAAAGCTATCTTCACCTAATTCTACGCTCACCATAGGCATTGCATATAAACTTGGACTAAACACATTGATAGTGCCATGAATGGCATTTGAGCCGTAGCGAGATGAATTCGCGCCTTTCACCACTTCGATGTTATCTGCAAGCTCAAAGTGGGTGTCGAATAATTGGTTTACATTACAAAAGCCTGGCGCGCGCAAGCTAATACCATTTTCAAGCGTTAAAAACTCAGCACACGAGCCTGCGCCGGTTAAAACAGGTGAACGCACTGATAACAATGATTCTTGTCCGTTACCACGACTTAACCAAGTGCTAGATGCTTGGCTTAGCAATTGGTTTAAATGCTCTGCGTTACTTTGCTCAATGCTTTGTTTGGTAATTTTATTGGTGTTACCAATCAAGTCTAAATGCTGGGTTTGTGTGCGGTTGGCGGTGGTGACTAGGGTTTCGATGTCTTTATCATTGGCGTTTGATAAGGCCTGAAAACTGATGCTCACGCAACTTAAAAGAGCCAAAGACAAAATAGAAAATTTAAACGTTTCTCGCACAGACATGTTCCTTTATCGCAACTTGACGGTATTTTACCAATCCTCAATAATACTTGAATCATTTTGAGGGATTAAAACTAACGCTAGCGTCGTTAAAAATTTCTTATTTAGAATAACTAAACAGCAAAATTTTCGCCTAGCTATCGATACGTTTTCCTTGCCTCAAAATAAATCACTTAATTAAGAGTATTGGTATTACAAAAGTGCCTCATTATACTGAATAAATTCAAAACACGATCTACCGTTGAGCAAAATTATGTATCAAAAAGTGTTTAAAACCACGCTGTTAAGTGCAGCTTGTATGTTGAGCATGGCCTCACATGCTAATAACCAGAACGTTGAACAGCTATTTAAAACAACCTGTGCGTCGTGCCACGGTCAAGAGTTAACTGGTGGCATGGCTGGTTCTTTAATTGATAACCAGTGGATGACAGAAGGCACTGATACTGCGCTGGCGAATGCCATTAAAAACGGTATTGTTTCGGCAGGTATGCCTGCATTTGGCGCGACGTTAAATGAAGAACAAATTCGTACTCTGGTTGTATACATTCGTGAAGCAGGTGCAAGAGCAAAGCAAGCGAAACAGCCTGAATCGCAAATGGGCAAGTCGTTTAATACGTATTATCACAAGGTGACAACCAAAGAAGTGACCAACACTGATGGCATCATCTGGGCGATGGATTTTTTACCTGACGGCAGTTTGCTTTATACCTTGCGCGAAGGTGAGCTTTGGCACATGACCAAAGGCGGTAAAAAAACGCATATTAAGGGCACGCCTAGAGTATGGCATAAACGTCAAGGTGGGCTGTTAGATGTGTATCCTGATCCAGATTACAAAAACAATGGCTGGATTTATTTGTCGTATAGTAAAGACGCAGGTAAAAACAGCCAAGGCCAAGAGGTGGCGTTTACAGCCATTGTGCGCGGAATAATTAAAAATGGTGAGTGGGAAAAGCAGCAAACCTTATTTGAAGCCAAACCAGAAAATCATCAAAATCACGGTTGGCACTTTGGCTCTCGTTTTGCCATTAAAGGCGATTACTTATTCTTTACCAATGGTGACGAAGGGCTACAAGATGGCGCGCAAGACATCACCACGCAAAACGGTAAAGTACACCGCATTTTCAAAGATGGTCGCGTGCCAAAAGATAACCCGTTTTATAACGAAAAAGGTGCGCAACAAACTATTTGGACCTACGGCAACCGTAACCCGCAAGGCTTAACGTTACACCCTAAAACTGGAGCCCTGTGGTCTACAGAGCACGGGCCGCGTGGTGGTGACGAATTAAACCTGATCACTAAGGGCACTAACTATGGCTGGCCAAAAGTGACGTATGGTATGAACTATAATGGTACGCCTATCACGCCACATACTGATTTACCCGGCATGCAGCTACCTGTGCACCAATGGACGCCTTCTATTGCCGTTGCAGGTATGAATTTTTATACGGGCAACAAGTTTAAACATTGGCAGGGCGACTTATTTGTCGGCAGTTTGGCTAAGAAGCAACTGCACCGATTGCGAATTGAAAACGGCAAAGTCACAGAAGATGAAATCATCTTAAAAGGCCTAGGTCGTATTCGCGATGTCGTGACTGCACCGAATGGTGAGATTTATTTAACCATTAATGACCGTAATGCGAATCAAAGTAAGATCATTGCAATCGCGCCTAAATAAGTCTTCATAAGACGCGAAATAAATTCGCTGCTACCGTTGTTTTACTCGGTAGTACCTGCTTTACGTAGGATTAAACCTTCACAAAGAAGACGCGAAATGAATTCGCTGCTACCGTTGTTTTACTCGGTAGCACCGACTTTACGTCGGGTAAAAGCCTTAACACGAACATCACCGTAAAGCACCTTTACATACTCTTTGATTCAGATTCAAACCTCACGACATCATCTTTAACTCCTTGCTGTGATTTAAAACATTGAACATACAGCAATTTCGGTCAAGTAAATCGTTTGATGTATGATTAAGCTTGTCTGCAGTTTTACTAACACATAGGCGCTTTATGCAAAGCAATCTTTTACAGCAACGCATTTCGCTGGTTTGCGATTACATCAATCAACACTTAGATGATGAATTAACGGTGAGTTTGCTTAGTGATGTTGCTGCTTTATCTAAATTTCATTTTCATCGCGTATTTATGGCTTTTATGGGCGTAAATGTGGGCAAGTATATTTTGCTGGCGCGATTAAAGCGGGCATCTTTTCGCTTAGCGTTTGAGAGCGATATTAAAATTATTGATATTGCACTTGAAGCAAAGTTTGACAGTGCAGAAGCGTTTTCTCGCGCCTTTAAGCGTACGTTTGAGCAAAGCCCTTCAAAATTTAGACAAGTTGCAAATTGGCCTAGTTGGTATGACGTATTTGATTTTTCACCGCAACCAATAGAGAAACAAATCATGCAAGTAGACATTATCAACTTTGAGCAAATTAACATCGCGTTTTTAGAACATAAAGGCGCAGCAAATCGCATTTTCGAAACAGCTGGGCAATTCATTGCTTGGCGACAAAATAGTGGGCTTTCACCACTCAATACGAGTCGCACATTTGGCATGCCAAATGGCGACCCAGAAGCCATGGCTGAAGACGCATTTCGCTTTAAATTATGTGGCTCTATAAAGGCCGAAGTACCTGATAACGCGTTTGGTGTTGAAAATGGGGTTATTCCTCAAATGCGCTGCGCTAAAGTCAGGCACTTAGGCAGTCACGATAACATGGAGCAAACGATACGTTGGCTTTACCAGCAGTGGCTTCCTCAAAGTGGTGAGCTACCGAGCGACCAATGCTGTTTTTTCGAATATCATAATTTTGTGCATCAAGTCGATGAATGTGACCTCATCACTGATATCTATTTGCCACTTCAAAGTTGATGAGTAATAAGTTTGCTTTGCCGAGTCGATTACTTTGGGTTATTGGTATGATGAACAATAATTTAAATTTGTGTTTTTTATCCCAAACAATGATTAATAGAGTGAATTTTTGTCTGATTTTTGTTCTATTAGTCATTGTTATAAAAAAAATTTAATTAAATTCGAATAAACCCAAATGGTTAATAATGAAATCTTACATCACTCACCTTGAATTCATGCAAAAAACTATATTTTCCAAGATAATTAGTTAGGTTTTCTTATTTTTATTAAGTTTTTATATTTTCTTATTCAATATTCTGTATTTCTTTAGTTGCTGATTATCTAAGTTGCGTTGCTTTTTTGTCAATGTTGAAGCTGCAATCTATTTACCAATAAATTTATTTTTACATTTGTTTTAACTTAGTATAACAAATATTGATTCACATAATAAAACTCAAATTGACAGCGCTGTCATTCGGGCTTAGAGTGGCGGTTATCAACTTGATTCTGTTTAGTTGATACTAATTTTCTGTTATTTTATAAGGAACTATAAATGAAAATACGTAATTTTGCTGTTGTGGCTTTTTCGTTGGTGACAAGTACATATAGTTTTGCAAACTCGCAAAATATATTCGATATTGATGGTTATGATCGTTATACAGAGTATGCTCAAGGTCCTGTGTCAGCATCAGTTATTGCAAGCGACTATGCGCATTATATGGATGTGTATCTACACCCTAGCGCAACTGCAAATGCATGTTACTCTGCTGAAGTTAAAACTGAAAATACAGGGGAGTTTATAGCTTCAGCGAATATAAGAACGGTTGATCAACATGGCCGCATTCACCAAGCTTATTCGACTATACCTGATGAGTACTTATCAGTTAATAAAAAATTAGTAGTTACTTGTGATGATGATGCAGGTGATGAGTATAAAATACACGTAAAAATTCCTAGCGCCCCTAAAATTCACTGGGATGTTACCGTTGAACTAACTGAGAGCAGTGAGTATATCCAGCCTAGTCGTTCTTTTGGTTATCATAGTGAATATAAAGTGAGTAGTTCACTTCGCGTGGAAAACCAAACAACAGACTCTTTCTGTCAAACAACATCGCAATATAGCCCTGCTTTGGGTTTATTTAACGGTGAGGTAGGAGCTGATAAGTTTAATTCAAATGTATTCTTAAGCAACAAGATTGTGAACAATCTTGTAAACCCTAAACCAGTATTAATGCAGTCGATAGAGTGTCAGAACTCGGCAGGTAAAACTGTTGCAAGAAAAGTATATGATTTAACTAATAAAGATGCGATTGAGTTGCTTTATGATGAAGTCGAATATAAGTAACTTTTACTAAAAATCTGGCCCATTGCTTAATTATTAAAATGATGGGCTAATTTAAATTCATATTTTTAATTAAAGTTTTTTATTGTTGACTTTAAATTTAATTTTATATTTTTTGTTTTTGTTTTTGTTTTTGTTTTTGTTTTTGTTTTTGTTTTTGTTTTTGTTTTTGTTTTTGTTCTATTTTATTTTTGAGTTTTTATTTTCTTATTTATTTTTTAAAAATAAATGAATTGTTTTCGTAATTATTTAAAGGAGTGGGTGTGGTTATTGAATAGAATAAGTGGTGAGAAAAAATCATTTTAATTGCTTGTTGAGCATGTTTTTTAAATTATAAAATTTATTGAGACTTTGCGATTTTAGGAAAAGACTCATAAAATAGCATGATTAATTATAATTAGAGCTAATCAAGTATGTTAGTTCCCGTTGTTATAGCTGGTGGCTCAGGTACCCGCTTATGGCCCCTGTCTCGTACTCACTACCCAAAGCAATTTCTCTCTTTGACAGGCGAGCAGTCTTTGTTACAACAAACTTTGCTGCGATTAAAAGGCCTAGATCATGATCCCGCGATTATTATTTGTAACGAAGCGCACAGGTTTTTAACCGCAGAGCAAGTGCGATTAACTGAGATACCGCATTTTCCTATTATTTTAGAGCCAGAGGGGCGCAATACAGCGCCCGCGATTGCATTGGCTGCATTTAAAGTATTAGAGATAAATCCTGATGCAACTCTGTTAGTGATGCCTGCCGATCATGATATTGGCAATGTTGAACAGTTTTTAAATGCGATAACACTGGCGGCAGAGAGCACCAAAAAAAACAAGTTAGTCACCTTTGGTATCGAACCTACCTCTGCGCATACTGGCTATGGTTATATTCAAAAAGGTCAAAGCTTGGAAAGGGGCTTTACAGCAAAACAATTTGTTGAAAAGCCCGATGAAGTAACCGCAATGCGTTATTTAGAGTCAGGCCAGTTTGTATGGAATAGCGGCATTTACATGTTTAAAGCTCAAGTATATTTAGACATGCTAAAGCGTTTTAATCATGACATATTTCGAGCCTGCTTTAACGCCATGCAAAACCAGCAATATGATTTAGATTTTACGCGTGTAGATGCCTCAGCCTTTCTAGCTTGCCCAAGTGATTCAATAGATTATGCGATCATGGAGCCTTTAACAGCACAACAAGATGATGCTGTGGTGATGGTCCCCATGGCAGCCAAATGGAGCGATGTAGGGAGTTTTGATACGCTTTGGCAGTTACTTGATAAAGATGATAAACAAAATGCGATTTGTGGTGATGTGATCGCAATCGACACTCAAGATAGCTTGCTGCTGAGTGAAAATAAGTTGTTAGCCACGGTTGGTTTAAAGGATGTGGTGGTAGTACAAACCAAAGACGCAGTGTTAATTGCTGATAAGAATAATACTCAAGCGATAAAACAAGCCGTTGCTCAGCTAGAGCAAATATCTCGTGTAGAAATCCATCAGCATCGTGAAGTCTATCGCCCTTGGGGTAAGTTTGATGCCATTGACGAAGGCGAACGCTTTTTGGTGAAGCGGATCACAGTAAATCCAGGTGCACGTTTATCAATGCAAATGCATCACCACAGAGCGGAGCATTGGGTGGTGGTAAGTGGCATCGCTAAAGTCACAATAGATAAAAAAGTTCAGTATGTGACCGAAAACCAGTCTGTGTATATACCTATTACAACTGTTCATAGCCTTGAAAACCCAGGTAAAATCGCTTTAGAGCTGATAGAAGTTCAGTCGGGTAGCTTTTTAGATGAGAGTGATATCGTGCGCTTTGATGATGAGTACGGCAGAGCTGATTTGCAACAAGGTAACTTTGATGACCACACTGAGTGACTTACTACAAGAAAGTTCGATTAAATTTGGTACCAGTGGGGCACGAGGGTTAGTCGAAGACTTTACACCAAATATCTGTGCTGCTTTTGCTATGGCATTTGTGCAACATGGCGTTGCGAGTTTGCAGCTCGTGCAGCAAGCCACACCGGTGCTCATTGGTATAGATAATCGCCCCAGTAGTTACGAAATAGCACAAGCTGTTGCCACAGGTTTAGCCGAGATAGGCGTTTCTTATCAGTTTCATGGGGTGCTGCCTACACCTGCTTTAGCCTTTACAGCTATGCAGTTAAAACAGCTCTGTATTATGGTGACTGGCAGTCACATTCCTTTTGAACGAAATGGCCTGAAGTTTTATTACCCTCATGGAGAAATAGGTAAGCAGGATGAAGAGGGAATTTTACGTCAAGAGATTGAACTGCCTAATTCGCTAGTTCTTATTCAGTTAACAGAGCAAAATATTGCAACTGAGGCTTATATCTCACGCTATTTAGACTTCTATTCTGATCTTAACCTAGGTGGCAAAAACATTGGGGTTTATTCCCACTCAAGTGCTGGCAGAGACATTTATATCAGCATATTAAAACAGTTAGACGCCAATGTGATTGAGTTAGGCCGAACTGAACATTTTGTGCCTATTGACACCGAAGCTGTGAGTACCGAGGACCAAGCGTTAGCAAGGGAGTGGGTCAAGGTTCATCAGTTGGATGCCATTATATCCAGTGATGGAGATGGCGATAGACCTTTAATTGCAGACGAAAAGGGGAATTGGCTACGTGGAGATATCTTAGGCCTATTAGTGAGTCAAAAACTAAACATAGAAGCCCTAAGCATACCTGTGAATTGTAATTCGGCGGTTGAATTGAGTGGTGACTTTTCAGCTGTGCTTAGAACGCAAATTGGTTCACCTTTTGTGATAGAGCAATTTGTTGAACTGATTGCCAAATATGACAGCGTTGCGGGTTTTGAGGCCAATGGCGGTTATTTACTCGCAAGTGAAATCAGAAAAGATAAAAGGCATTTAAGCGCTTTACCTACCAGAGATGCATTATTACCCATTTTGGTTTTACTTGCTCAGTTACCTATACAACCAATCTCTGCATTAGTTAAAGCTTTACCTAAGCGCTTTACGCAAAGTGGTAAAATTACGCCCATGTCGAACCATCAAGGCAAAGCGTTTTTGACTCAACTTAGCGCTGAGCCTAAGCATACTTTGGCTAAATTAGGCGTTATGTCTGAAGTTTGGAAGTGTAATCAAATTGACGGGGTGAGATGTGAATTACATGGCCAAGACATTATACATTTTCGTATGTCAGGCAATGCCCCTGAGATGCGCTGTTATGTAGAATCACATTCACAACAGGCTGCAGATGAATTACTGCAAAAGCTTTTAGATTCATGCAAATTTTAAAGCCGCTAGCTGAGTCAGCGGCTTTGGGCTTAAATCATAAAAAGCGATAATTAAACTATTCGTCTATCTCAACCTTGCCTTTTACATTTTTGATTTGTAGACCGCCAGAGCCAGAATCTTCGATCACTAGGCCGCCTGCGCCATTAACATTAATGCTGCCTGAGCCGTCATCAATTGTCACTGTACCGGCAATGTTGTTCACACTGACTTCACCGCTGCCATCATCAATCTCTAAGTCACCTTGTGTGTTATTGACGGTCATACTGCCAGAGCCATCTTCAATAATAATATTGTTACCACCCTCGATGGTAATACTGCCTGAGCCGTCATCAATGTCGATATTACCGCTGACTTGTTTGATCTCAATATTGCCAGAGCCATCATCAACAATTAAGTTTAAGTTAGTCGGCACTGTGATGGTTAAATTGATTTTTGGACCGGGGCTGTTGACCTGCCAGTTATTTGAATTACTGGCTCTGGCGATCAGCTCGGCTCTGCTGCCTTTTTCTTTTAGTGTTAATGTGAAATCTTCAGCATCATAGGCGTAAATTTCTGCATCTACAGTGATCTCTGTAGCGGTATCACTACCGACAATTGACAGATTACCAGCACCGGCTTCGGTGTCTAATGTTTTCAGTGTTGCTGCACTAAGTGTGAGTTGCTGGTTATCAAAGTATTTAGGTGCGCTGCCTGGACCGCTTTTAACATGAACGATACATCCGCTTAATAAAACTGCTGCGCTGAGTGGTAAAAGTGTTTTTAGCATCTTAATTCCTGAATGTGCTTTTTTGTTGTTATAGTTAAAGCAATATAGTGACCAATTTGCAAGTGTATGATTTGTAATGAATTGTAAGTTTGTATATAAATTATTATTAGCTGAATCGCTAAATTTTAGTGTTTTTAATCACAAAATTAGTGACTTAGACAAAATAAAAAATGTATTGAGAGCCCTTTATGATTGAAGCTCAATTATGGCAAATTTATCAGCATAGCTATTTTCAAGGTGTGAAGAGGCAGTCACCTTATCACAAGATAACGGGTTCTAATGGCGGCGCCATCATTAGTTTGTGGAATCCTTTTGGTCAGACTCTTTCTGAAGAACAAAACAGGCGAAGAACGCGGGCTTTTATGCGCTATTTAAGGCAGAAAAGATACATTTTTAACCTGCTTTGGGGTGGCAATGAAGATATGAGTTACCGAGAGCTGAGTGTATTTATACCTTGTTCAAAAAAACAAGCTCAACGTCTGTCAGCACACTTTTCCCAATTGGCATTTTATTATGTGGGTGTTGGTGGCCGAGTAAGTCTTCATTGCACACAAGGTACTATGCCGCTCTGTATGGTAAGCAAGCACTTAAAATATCGTTGGCTTACAGGGCTGTAAGTCAATAAATTAAATAATATAACCTTCTTCACTCTGACTATTTATCTTAGGTTTTTGGCAATAACTGCATATAAGCTGTTTTACCCAATTTTGTAGTGCTTCAATAGGCAGTGGCTTTGCATAAAAGTAACCCTGAACATAGTGCCCACCGAGGTCATTTAGGCTGCTCAATTGTACTTGGCTTTCGACCCCCTCAGCGATGACTTTAAGGTTTAAACTATCTGCCATTGAGACAATAGCTTTGACTAAAACCGCTGAATCTTCACATGCCGATAAATCAGAAATAAAACTTCGGTCATTTTTAATCGTATTGATAGGGAAGCGGCGTAAATAGCTCAGAGAAGAATAGCTTGTTCCGAAATCATCAATCGCTAATTGTGCCCCTGTAGCGCGTAAATCTTGCAACCAATCCATAACAGCTTGATCATTATCGAGCAAAATACTCTCGTTGATCTCTAGGTTTAAATTGCATGGATTAAAATTGGTTTGCTGCAAAATGTTCGCTAGCTTTTCTGCATTAAAGCCTAAGCGGTATTGTTGGCTTGAAACATTGACCGACAACTTATACAGCCATAGTTTTTAAATAGTTGATAGCTTGTTTTGCTTGAGCTGAAATCGCGTTGTTGCCTCCCATTAACCAATGATCGAAAGGAGCGTTTGTGGTGATCAATGAGCGCTCAAATTCGGCGATGGCATCTTGAATGGTGTGCTGACTAATTGGTGCCTTATAGATGTTCTGAAATTGAGTTCTTAGTGTTGCATTTTGATTGAGCTGCTAATGACTTCGGGCCAAGACGTTGCGTGCTCTTTTGGATGGTTAATAGGGGCGTCAACTTGATCGTATAAGTCTTTTCTTGCACCACTCCAAGTTTGGCGAATGTTAAAAACAGCATTATATACCGTGGGAGTTTTGAGTGTGGCTTGTTGCCCTGCAACGCCTTTTGATAAAGCAAGCTTATCTGCGCCATTGAGCTGTAAGTGATGGCAACTTGCACAGCTTATTTCATTATTTTTTGATAAACGTTTATCGAAAAATAATTGTCTGCCTAAAGCCGACTTTTCGAAGTCAATATCATGAGTCTGCAGAATAGGTAAAATTGCTTCATTAGCAAAACTCACATGGTGAGTTAACACCAAAAAAATACGATACACGGCTTTATTAGTCTCATTATTTGCCACTTGGAAAACGCGCTTGTTCGAAAATTAACATCGGTTTTTGCTTGCTTTTTGATGTGGGTTAAGAAAGTGATAAATGATGAGAAAAGAAAATGCTTTTATAGTAAATCTAGTTGTTTGGTATTAATTTCTGTTGCCGATATTTTGTAATTAGTGAGTATTGCTAGGTTGGCGCATACTCACTAAAAAAACTATTTACTTAACCAAGTATTGAACTCACGATACATAAAATCACGAATAATCGGTTGTGCCTCGGCATTCGGGTGAAGGTTATCCTGCATCATCAATGACTTATCTGTTGCTATTTCAACCATAAAATACGGCATTAGATAGCTGTCTGTTGCGTCAGTGACTTTTTTATAAGTGTCTGCAAACATCTTGGTATATCTTGGACCAAGGTTTGGCGGAATTTGAATGGCCATCACCGCGACTTTGGCACCCGTCGCTTGGCTTTTCTCAATAAGGGTGGTGAGGTTTTTACGAAGAATTTTCACTGGAAAGCCGCGAATACCATCGTTTCCGCCTAGTTCAACTAATACATGAGTAGGCTTGTGGGCCTGTAACCATGCATCAATTTTTAAAATCGCATTGTCGGTTGTTTGGCCGCTAATGGCGGTGTTAATGATTTCGATATCGCTTTGTTCTTGTTTATATTTATTTTGTAACAAATAAACCCATGCTTGCTCTTGTTCAAGCCCGTAGCCAGCGCTTAAGCTATCTCCAATGATCATGATCTTGTCTTTTGCAAAACTCGTAGAAGAAATAAGTAAAAATGCAAGAAATACAGCTAACTTAAGGAATTCTCGTAACATGTCGGTACTTTCTCAGTTGAATATTATAAATGTTGAGGGACTCAGCAAACGCGTAAACACCCTTGAAGGTGAGCTTACTATCCTTAGTGATATCAATTTTGCTGTCAAGCCCGGTGAGTCAGTTGCGATTGTCGGCGCGTCGGGTTCAGGTAAGTCTACTTTACTCAGTTTGTTGGCCGGTCTTGATGTTGCCAGTAGCGGTAATGTGCATTTGGACGGTGAAGCATTAAGTAAGCTAGACGAGGAGCAAAGAGCTAGAATTCGCGCCGAAAAAGTCGGCTTTGTATTTCAATCTTTCATGCTAGTACAGAGCTTAACTGCGCTTGAGAATGTGATGCTACCGGCTGAGCTTGCAGGCGATCATAGCGCTAAAGATCAAGCCGTTGAATTACTTAAAAAAGTAGGGTTAGAGCACCGGCTAGGCCATTACCCATCGCAGTTGTCAGGTGGTGAGCAACAGCGTGTTGCCATAGCAAGAGCCTTCATTGGCACGCCAAAAATTCTGTTTGCAGATGAACCATCGGCCAATTTAGATACTAAGAACGGTCATATTATTGAAAATCTCTTGTTCGATTTAAATAAACAAAATGGCACAACGCTTATTCTTGTCACGCATGATGAGCAATTGGCTCATCAATGTGATCGTATCATTCATATCGAGGGCGGTATGTTGGAGCAAATTCGAGAGGGAGTGACTGCGAATGTGGGTTAAATTAGCGTTTAAGTTATTCTCTCGAGAGTTTCGACGCGGTGAACTGAGCATTATTTTTGCAGCCATTGCGCTTGCAGTGCTGACTGTCTTTAGTTTGGCATCGGTGACGGAACGTATCGGTTTAAACATAGAGCAAAAAACCGCAGACTTTATTGCCGCTGATCGGCGCCTTTCAAGTAACCATGAATTTGAACCTGCTGTACAAAAAAACGCAGAAGAATTTGGCTTAGAAACAGCACAGATGTTGTTTTTCGATTCCATGTTGTTTGCCAACGATGAGCTGGTGCTAGGCTCTGTAAAAGCTGTATCTAGTGCCTATCCGTTAAAAGGCCAAGTTGAGTTAAAAGATAACCTCGAGGGGCAAAGCTACCCAATCCGCGGTGCGCCAGAGCCGGGCACTCTATGGTTAAGTGAGGGCTTGTTTTACAGCATGGGCTTAAAAGTGGGTGATACCGTTGAGCTTGGTGCAGGTGAATTTACCGTGGCTAAAGTGCTCATGAGTGAACCTGATGCACCTTTGTTTTCCTTAGCGGGTAACAAGCGCGTCTTGCTAAACTATGTTGATATTGAAAGAACTCAAGCGGTACAGCCGGGCAGCCGTGTATTCCACCGTTTATTATTTTCGGGCTCTGAGCAAGCTTTAACTGATTACTATACCTGGTTAAAACCGCAACTAAAACCGAACCAAAGCTGGCAGGGGATCAAAGATAGACAATCACCACTTGGCGAGAATTTAGCCCGTGCCGAGCGTTTCTTATTACTAGCTGGTTTATTTGGGATAATGCTAGCAGCAGTGGCTATGGCGGTTTCAGCTAAGCGTTATTGTGAGCGCCAATACGACCCTGTGGCGATGATGAAAACCTTAGGTGGTAGCCGCGCAACAGTGCGCAAAATCTTTCTTACTCACTTAACTTTGGTGACGTTATTTTCAATTGTAATAGGTCTGGCTATTGGCTCTGTGCTGCAAAGTGTTGCTGCAGATTATCTCGCCAATTTTATGGACACAACATTGCCAGAAGCAGGGGCTAAGCCTTGGTTATTAGCGGTATTTATAGGTCTTGTATGTGCTCTGATGTTCTCGTTAAAGCCGTTATTAGACTTATTCGATATTCCGCCACTGCGTGTTTTACGCCGTAATTTAGGCGATAGCCTTGCGTTGAGTAAAGTGCATATCGGTGTGTCGATTTTGACGATTTTCGTCTTAATGTGGCTGTTTAGCGGGCAAATCATCACAACACTTGTGCTGTTTGCATCTACTTTACTGGTGATTGGCGTGCTGTTTGTTATTTCTCGCCTAATCTTCGCAGCAGGTCGTAAACTCGGTCTTCGCCCAGGTTCTAGCTGGTCGCTTGCAATTGCAACACTGCAAAAACGTGCCAACACCAATGCGGTGCAGTTGATCACCTTTGCACTTGCTATCAAGCTGATGCTGTTTTTAGTGGTACTGAAAAACGACATGATCTCAGATTGGCAAATGCAGGTGCCAGAAGATGCGCCAAATATGTTCTTAATCAACATTGCTGAAGATGAAATCTCGCCGATTAAGCAATACTTCGACGAGAACCAAATCACGCATGAAGCATTTTTCCCGGTATTTAATGCGCGTGTGAACGCGGTGAATGGTGAAGAGTTTGCTCGTCGTGTGTCTAAACAAGAAGGTGAAGAGCAAGACGAGAATGCCCGCCAAGGGGTTAATCGCGAGCCTAACTTAACGTGGTTAGACGAAGTGCCTGAAGGTAATGAAATCGTAGAGGGTGAGTGGTTTAACGACTCAGAGCGCTTAGAAGTTTCTGTATTCGATGGCTGGAAAGAGCGTCTTGATTTAAAACTGGGTGATGAAATTGAGTTTTTAATTAATGAACAGAAATTCACGGCAACGGTAACCAGTTTCAGAACTGTAGATTGGGGCACGCTAAAACCAAACTTTGTGATGATTTTAAGCCCTAATTTTGCGGGTAAAATTCCAGTCACTTACTTCAGTGCAGCTAAACTTGAAGCGCAACATACAAAAGGTATTAGCAAGCTATTACAGCAGTACCCAACAATCAGCATGATTGATATTAAAAATCGTATTCAACAGGCACAATCGATGATATCTCAAGTGTCATTAGCGATTGGCTTTGTGCTTATGATTGTACTGTTTAGTGGGGCACTTGTGCTTATCTCTCAAGTCCAAGCAAGTCTTGCTGAGCGTATGCAAGAAGTGGTGATATTAAGAACTTTGGGGGCTAAAGGCAGTTTAATTAAACTTGCGACACTGTATGAGTTTTTATTGCTCGGTGCAATAGCTGGTGTGGTTGCTGCTCTGGTGAGTGATATTGCTTTGCTTGTTATTCAGCAGCAGTTATTTGGTGTTGATGGTCGTTTACACCCATATATTTGGATTTTAGGGCCGTTAGCTGGTGCGAGCTTTGTGGCATTCATCGGTTATTTTATGGTGGCAAAAACTATGCGCCAAAATACCCAAAAACTGCTTCGTTCATTGGCTTAACGCATCGTTTATCAGTATTGTTAGAAGGAGTTGAAAGATGAAGCATCACGCTATTAATTATGTTGAATTTGCAGCGAAGGATTTAGGTAGCACAGAGGCGTTTTTCCATCGTGTCTTTGGTTGGGATTTTACCCCTTACGGTCCTGAATATATTGCTTTTAGTGGTTCAGGTTTAGAGGGCGGTTTCTATCAAGCTGACAAGATGGCGAATGTTAATTCTGGTAGTGCACTGGTGGTGATATACAGTGAAGAGCTAGAGCGCAGCTTGGAGGAAGTGCAAAAGGCGGGTGGGACAATTTGCCAAGACATTTTTGCTTTTCCTGGTGGGCGACGTTTTCACTTTTTAGAGCCCAGTGGTAATGAGCTGGCAATTTGGTCTGATAAGTGACTAAACCACTCACTCAGGATTCTATTAATCGTCATAATAAAAAACCCAAACGTGATGTTTGGGTTTTTTATGCTTTAAAGTACTGAATGACTGAGCCTCTAAGAAGCGATACCCACGTCTAATTTGGCAAACCACTCTAAAAACTCTTGTACAGCTTCACCCTCAAAAATGCGACCGTGCTGCGGTGCCATCATCTCGATATCGAGTTCTTTAACTCGCGCAACCCAATTGTTTTTGGCGCTATTAGATGGCATCCAACGACGATGGAAGTACTCCATATGCTTTACATGTGCTGCAAAATCTTCGACAAACATAGGAACTTCTCCATGCTCTAGAGAGGCGCCAATATCACCACTCATCAGTATTTTTGCTTGCGGGTCATAAACGTTAAAGTTACCTGATGAATGCAAGTAGTGAGCGGGCACAAATTTTAATGTTGCAGAGCCAACCCTGACTTCGCCGCCTTCATCTTTAATTGGCACGTATTCAATGTTTTCCATACCAAAGTGGCGTATAAAGCCTTCCCATAACCAAGGGGCATGAAGCTTGGCATTGGGAATGGCTTTATCCCAAAGCCCCAGTGACGAGATAATGTCAGGATCTTGGTGAGAGGCAAACAAGGTGGTGACGTGTTCAAGGTCAACATGCTTGAGTACGCTTGCCAGCATAGGAGAAAAAAGCTCTACGCCGCCGGGATCAAGAATGATGGCTTCTTGTGCGCTTTTTATTAGGTATTGGTTGGTATCGATGATTTTTTCAGGTTTGCTTTTATCTCGCCCCATGACTATCCATGTATGACTCGCACTTGAGTATAGTTCGGTTGATTTCAACGCATCACTCCTCTTAATTTTGAAATTTCACTGAGGTTGTCAGTCACTGCAGCTTTGATTCTTTTCGCGGCACTGGTTATAAAGTCAGATACTCCTTGCAGGCTTTCACTAAAGCCTCCCGCATTAGAGGCTTCTACACGGCTTGTAACAGCAATGTATTCGGCACTTCTCATTTGTTTTTGGATATCCTCGAAGTAGCTTTCTAGATTAAAAATAGCGTGTTCAAGAGCTTTAGACTTAACAATTAGGTCATCGCATCCGGATGAGAGCAGCGAGTCCAGAGTTTTATTGCTAGAGGCATTTTTGGCTTTTTGAATATGATTAATGAAGTTACTGCATCGAACCACAGCCAGTGCAAATTTAAATAGTTGGTTTGATAGGGTGGTGATTTCGGCTGTTGTTTTGATGGTTTGATCTGAAAACTCATCAATAAAATTGGTAATGGGCTTAAAACCAAACGCCGAATCACCAGCACGTAGCGCAACAACGCGTGCATTCTTTGCGGTGAGTGATAGGTTTTTTGCCTCGGTCAAGATGATATCTAGGTTGGCAATGATATTGGCAACACGGATAAAATTTCCAACAGCATCAGTTGATTGAGCAGCTTTAAGCATTATTTCGCTCTGATGAATATTTTTATTGAGCATAGATAATAAATTCAGAAGTTTCTAGGCTAGGCTTAAGCTTTTATTATAGTTGCTAAGTTACCTTGATTATTTGAGCTTCATCATAAAGACTTAAGGTTAGTCAATGTTGATTTGGGCAGAATGGATGCATCGCAACAACATGGTATTAACTTTTTTTACTGTTTTTATTTCTTACTTTTCACTCACTCTGATTTTAGAGTCTGTTGGGCTGTCAAATCATTTGGCACCTTCACTTCTCTTATTACCAGATTTAGTATTACTCTTTGTTGCATATCGTTATTGGCAACCTTTATCGGCGTTCGCATTTCCCTTACTGGCTTTTGGGCTAAGTTTGGCTTTGTGGAGTTTTTCTCTGCCTTTTGAAGTGATCGGGCAGCTTCTTGTACATTTAACGCTAACGGGTTTGGCTTACTATTTTTTGCGGCAAATTCGAATAATAAGAGTGCAAGGCAAAGGGGTAAAAATGCAGGCTCTTGCTTATGCCTCTGTTGGGGCTGTATTTACCCTCTTAGGGTTTGGCATGGCATGGAGCTTAGAAAGTTTATTTGCAATAGACAGGATGCCAGTATTTGCGCACTTTCTTCAAGTATCGGCTATTTTGCTCTTTTGCACCGAATTTTTATTAGTTGAAAAGCAGGCAGAGCAAGCCCTTTGGAATAAAGCTTTGCTGTTGTATATGATATTCAGCTGTGCCAGTTTTCTGGTTATTTTAATTTCTCCGAGTAGTTTCTTTTTTATTGGTTTGTTTTTCTTTATTGCAAGTCGTTTGGTTTTAAATACTAAACAGTTTGCGAGTTATACACTATTTATTGTTTTACAGTTCGTGCTAGTACTGTGCGGTATTTCATATTTGAATTTACCAGAGTTAACGCTCAATAATGCAATAGAGCTGCTTGTTGCAGTATGTTTAGCGTTATTTTTACTGCAAACTTTACTCGAAAATGAAAGATTTCAACATAGCTTTGAATACAGTCAGATGATGTTAGTGACGATTGATGAGCAAGGTCGAATGGTGCACGCCAGTAAAGGCTTTCTTGAAGTGATGAGTTGCACATTTGATAAACTTAAAGATCAGCTGTTAAGTAGCTATATGTCAGAAGAAAGTGCCAGTCAATTACAAAAAAGTGCGGCACAAGGTCAATCTCACTTCTACTTACCTGAAATTAGGTTAAAAACGTTTAATCAACGGACGCTATCATTAAGCTTATTTGCAGATGTAGTTGATGGCAAAGATAAACATGCACAAACGATTATTTCTCTGCAGGACATTTCAGATAAGCTGATGCTTACTCAGGCGCTTTCAGAAGAAAAAGAGTTATTAGAAGTCACCTTAAGTTCAATTGGGGATGGCGTCATTTGTACTGATAAGCAAAGTCGTATCACTTATATGAACCCAGTTGCTGAAGCCGTACTGGCAAAATTAACAAAAGAAGTGAAGGGTAAACCATTCTCAGAAGTAATGCCGCTTTTTAATGAAGAAACCTTAGAACCAATCGATAGAGTTGCAGACAACTGTATGGCGCAAAGCTGTACATTGGGACTACCTGAGTTGACATGTATAAAAAATCATTTGGGGTTGGTATTTGCTATTCAAGACTCTATTTCGCCAATTTATAGTAAAAAAGGTCAGGTAATAGGTTCTGTTATGGTTTTTCAGGATGTGACAGAGTCAAGAATGATATCAAAGAGGATGAATCATTTAGCGCATCATGATTCTCTCACTGGTTTACCAAATCGGTTACTCTTGCTTGATCGGCTAAATCAAGCTTGTAAACGTGCAGACAGGAATGAGCATTCGTTTGCTGTCATTTTTATTGACCTTGATAAATTTAAAAATATTAATGACTCATTGGGTCATGATGCTGGCGATGTATTACTAAAAGAAGTATCACACCGTTTACACAAGGGGTTAAGAAGTTGTGATACGGTAGCTCGAATGGGCGGAGATGAATTTGTAATCTTAGTCGATAGCATTCGTGAACGAGCACATATTCACACAGTCATAGAGAAAGTTTTGAAAACTTGTAGTGGAGAGTATGAGCTAAAAGGTATTCAACTAAATTTAACATTAAGCGCTGGTATTGCAGTGTACCCAGATGATGGCGTCACACCTGAATTATTGATGAAACATGCTGATACAGCTATGTATCGCGCAAAGAAAATAAATAAAAGTAGTTATCAATTTTATAATTCAAAATTAGACAAAGAAGTTGAACAAAAAATTGAGCGGGAGGCCGAGCTTGTACAAGGCTTGAAAAAAGGGCAATTTGAGCCTTATTTTCAAGCTATCGTAAATGCGAAAAGTTTTGCTTTAGAAAAGCTAGAAATGCTTGCCCGTTGGCGTAAAGGAGACGTTATAAAAGGGCCTCATGAGTTCATTAGTGTGGCTGAAGAGGCTGGATTAATGAATAAAGTCACGTTGCAATTATTAGATAAAGCCATGACGTCATTGGTGAGGTGGGTTACGGTTTCTACTAGTTTACAGTTGAGTGTTAATTTAACCGCAGATCAAATTATTGATGATGAGTTTTTCAATGATTTTGAAGCTTTACTGAAGCAGTATCAAATATCTGCGAAAAACATAGAGCTAGAAATTACAGAAACCTCACTGGTGGCTAATTTAGATGAAATGCGCGATGCGCTAGAGCGGTTACAAGATAAAGGTTTTAGTATTGCTATCGATGACTTTGGTACAGGCTACTCAAGTTTAACCTACTTAAAGTATTTAAAATTTAATACTCTAAAGATAGATAAAAAGTTTGTGGATGACTTGAACTTTAATAGCAAAGAAGATGATTTAGCCATTGTGATCATCAATATGGCAAAGAGTTTAGGGGTGAGCACAGTTGCAGAGGGAGTTGAATACAGCGAACAAGCAAAACGTCTTGCTGAGGCGGGCTGCTCTCAACTTCAAGGCTACTGCTTCGCTAAACCTATGCCAATTGAGGGGATAGGAAATATGGTGGAGTTAGGTACTGTAATGAGCCAAATTCATAAAAAATTGATTTAAAATAGAATACTTACTTGTCAATATGGCCTAGATCTCTTGTTGGATCTAGTCTGTCTCGGACACGGCGTTTTAGCTCTTTTGCCTCAGGAAAGCCGCCATCTTGTTTTCTACACCAAATTAACTCGTCGTTATAGTAAATCTCAAATACACCTTTTGAAGCTGGTGCAATAGCAATTTGTTGTAAATCATCACTAAAAGTTGAAAGTAGCTCTTGGGCAAGCCATCCACTTCGAAGTAACCATTGGCACAAAACACAGTAATGTATGGTAATAGTCGGTTTTTTCATTGTTTCTTAGCGCAAATTGGTATGATACACATATTATGTCTGAAAGGGTTTTGTTGTGAAAGCCAAGCTATTATTGATCTTCATCTTGTTATTTAGTCCTTTATTAAAAGCACTAGAAGTCGGTGCTGAGCAAGTGCAAACATATTTACCATTAATAAAAGATAAACGCGTTGCCTTAGTTGTGAATCAATCAGCGCAGGTAAAAGAGCAGCACTTGCTTGATGTGCTATTAGAGAAGCGAATTGACGTAAAAAAAGTATTTTCTCCGGAGCATGGCTTTCGGGGCAAGCAGGATGCTGGTGCTAAGATCAATGACCAAATAGACGGCAAAACGGGTTTGCCCATTATTTCTTTATATGGAAAATCGAAAAAGCCAAAGTTAACTGATTTAGCTGATGTGGATGTCATTATTTTTGATATTCAAGAGGTGGGTGTTCGTTTTTACACATACATTAGCACCATGCATTATGTACTTGAGGCTGCCGCTGAAGCCGGTAAAAAAATCATCGTGTTAGATAGACCAAACCCGAACATCAATTTAATTGATGGGCCAGTTTTAGAGCCTGAGTTTCAATCATTTGTAGGTATGCACCCAATCCCAGTATTGCATGGCATGACAGTCGGAGAGCTTGCAAAGATGATAGTTGGAGAAAAATGGCTAGGCACAGATAAAAAGCCAAACCTGACAGTTGTTTCTGTTGCAGACTATGATTTATCTAAACCTTTTGATTTACCGATCAAGCCAAGCCCAAATTTACCTAATCGCCAATCGATTGCACTTTACCCCTCGCTATGCTTTTTTGAAGCTACACCCATTTCTGTTGGTCGCGGCACTGATTTTCCATTCCAAGTGTTTGGTCACAATAAGGTTAAGTTGGGTGAGTTTCAATTCACCCCAAATTCAACACTAGGTGCCGCGCTAAACCCAAAATTGAAAGGAGAAAATGTTTTTGGACAAGATCTCAGAGCATATCCAAATCAGGGTTTTGATTTAACTTGGTTTGTAGACGCTTATGACGCGTTTAAAGCCGAAAGTATCGAATTTTTTAAGCATCCGAAATTTATGGATAAGCTGGCGGGTACCGATAAGTTGAGAAAAGCAATAGTGGCAGGTAAATCTTTGGCTGAAATTGAATTAAGTTGGCAACCAGCGTTAGAACAATTTAAAGCTCGTCGCCAACCTTACTTGATTTACCAGCGCTAATTATGGCGTAGCACTTTCATATTTTCGTTGGCAAGTGTTGCACGCTTTTGCCAACGGCTATGTGATTGCGTTAATCCTAAAAATAAAATATCGGTGATCAAGGTGCTTGCTGTTCGTGTTAATACGCCAGCGTGTTCGACAGGTTCTTTTTCAAAGGCTGTATGTAAAGTGAAATCAGAGTTTTCCACCAAAGCATTGTTACCATATTTTGAAATAGAAACTACAGCACATCCATTTTTTTGAGCCTGTTCGGCTAACTTAACGATACTCTTGCTATCGCCTGATGTACTAATTGCAATAAAAAAATCGTCTTTTTGCATGGTTGCTAAGTAAGCTGATGCACTGATCTCATCTACTTGTGATAAGGCTGGTAAACCAATTTTTTGGAGTTTTAAAGCAAAATCATTTGCGACAATATTACTGCTACCAATGCCTGTAATTAAAATTTTGCGAGCGCTTTTGATTTTAGCAATTACCTGATTGAAATCATCACTTTGATTTAACTGGAGTGTTTCTTCCATAACGGTTTGTTGGTGTTGAATGAGTTTAGTAGCTAAATCAATGACAGGGTCATCACTGCTTGCAGCCTTATATTCGCTTTTATTTAGCTGCTTTAAGCTTTGTAAGTTTAAGTCATCAACGATGGCAAGTTTAAAGGTCGGAAAGCCCTTATAGCCAAGTTTTTGCGAAAACTTAATCACGCTTGATTGACTTACGCCAGCAGCTTGGGCAAGTTCAATAGAGGATAGCGTTCGGATCTGTTGCGCATTGTCTAACACAAAGTTAGCTAGTTTAGCTTCACTGTTTGATAGCTGCGGCAATAAAGCTTTTATTTTCGAAAATGATGACATGGTGTTTACTTCTTAGATAACGTTTGTACCTATTATAGGGTTTTTGGCCGTTATAAAGGTAGTGTGTTTATTGTTGTTATTTTTTTCACAGTGTACCAGTTTTAGTGAAAGTAGGACATCAGCGTTTTTTCTTAAAACGCAAAAGCTTGGTTTTTAACATATAACTCTTTAAGCTTATTCGAACGATTGTGCTTAATGAATCATGCCGATAACCATGGCATGATAAAAATAATAATTGCGCTTAAGGAAAATTATGTCTTGGTATTCCATTTTGCCGCCTCTCATTGCCATTTTGGTGGTGTTTTGGCGTAAAGAAGTCATCATGGCTTTGCTCTTAGCTGTTGTTAGTTCTGAATTTTTATTGCTATATACGCAAGGAAGTTCAGGGTTGTTAACCTTTGTTAATAGCGTCGAGCGCGTTATTTCAGTGGCAACATCGGCAGGTAATAGTCGCATTCTGATATTTAGTATCGTGATAGGTGCGCTGCTGGCTTACATCCGAGAATCAGGGGGGGTTGCTGCTACAGTTAATAAATTAATGAATCTGGGGGTGGCTAAAAGTAAACGGCAAGTTGGTTTGCTTACAATGTTTACGGGTACTTCGGTATTTATTGAATCCAATATGAGTGTACTTACTTCGGGTATCGTTTCGCGCGGTTTATTCGATAAATTTAAAATGAGCCGAGCGCGTCTGGCTTATATTATTGATAGTACCAGTGCACCAGTGTGTATTCTTATTCTGCTAAATGGTTGGGGCGCTTATGTACTTGGTTTATTAAGCAACTATGAACTTGATCAGTCTGCGGTCAGTATTCTGTGGAGCTCTGTTGCTTTTAATTTTTACGCTATTATTGCGTTGTTGATTGTGCTGTACACGATTGTATTCGATAAAGTACACGGTCCAATGAAAGAAGCCGAGCAGCAACTAGAAAAACAAAGCTTAGAAATTGATGCTGGTCCTGCAGCGAGTAAAGCGCGTTTTATGCTGGTGCCATTACTGACTTTGATCGTTAGTATGATTGGCTTTATGTTTTGGACCGGCAATGGGGAGCTTGCCAGTGGTAGTGGCTCTAAGTCAGTACTTTACGCAACCGTTCTAGCCTCTATGGTTGCCTACTTGCAGTTACTTGCACACAAGCAATTTACCCATCATCAATTAGTTGATATCGGCTTTAAAGGCATGGGGGAGTTATTACCACTTGTTAGTATTGTTTTACTGTCTTTGACTTTAGGTGCAAGCTTAAAAGATCTAGGGACAGGTAAATTCGTTGCCTCTTTGGTTGGTGATTACTTGCCCATTTATTTAATTGTACCAGTCTTGTTTTTAACCGGCGCTGTTATGTCGTTTACCACAGGAACGTCATGGGGCACATTTGCCATTCTTATTCCGATTGGTGTGCCGCTAATTCAAGCTTTGGGCTTGCCTGCACCGCTAGTGGTAGGGGCGATTTTAAGTGGGGGGATTTTCGGTGATCACTGCTCGCCTATCTCAGATACCAGTGCGGTATCTGCACTGGCATCAGGGTGTGATTTACTCACCCATGTTAAAACACAATTACCTTATGCCTTATTGGGTGGAGCGCTGGCATTGGTTAGTTTCTTCATAGCCAGTTTGATTATGATTTAAATGATTGTATCCATTTAAGGGCAACTATAAATGCCCTGTTTTTGACCAAGGGTTGTTAGGTTCACTAGCAGCCCTTTTTTATTGCTTGTAAGGGCCAACATTTCTCCTTGATGCAATTGCCCGTCAAGGTCGAGATCAGATAAATCGTTCAGTAATGATTTTTCAATTTCCAGTAAGGTGTTTTCCTTACAATCTGCAATGAGCAAAAAGTCGCTGTTATTTTCGATAATACGACCATGAAACGAACGCGCTTCAGCCAATAGTTCTGAATATTTTGCTTGAACAGCTTCATAGTTTTGAGGTTTTTGTTTGCGGGTAATATGCACCGTATATTGACCGTTTTCTTTACCGTGATGTTCAATATTGTCGTATTGAGTCAAATCGAGCGCATATAAACTGGTCACTTCACTCTCGGGTTGTATCCAAAGCGCACCTAAAAATAATAAACCAGCGCAGGCCATCGCCCATTGCGCCTGTTGCCAAAACTTGTCTTGCTTTGGTTGACGGCACTTTGTTTTCATTTGTTCAAGGTCTTGCTTAGATAAACCGTGTTGCTGTTTTTGTTGTTGATAAGCATGCTTGAGGGCTTTATCAAAATCGTGACTATTCGCCATGCTTGTCTCCTAAACGCTGCTTTAATGTTTGCTTTGCGTAGCGCAGTCTGGTTTTAATGGTTTCTGCTTCGCTATTCGTAATTGTGGCGATCTCTTGCAAACTAAATCCTTCAAGTTGCAGACTGAGCGCTTCTTTTTGCAGAAAAGGTAAAGTGATGATTGCATCATAGAGTGCGTTCTTTTCATCAGCCCCAGTTTCGTCACTTGTAGTTTCATGGTGTTGTTCATCGAGTGACGATAGACGGTTTTGTTTTTTAAACTCATCGAGTAAAGCGTTTCGAGCAATTGAGAACAGCCAAGCTTTTGGTGTTTGTTGATCGCGATACAAATGACTTTTTTCTACGACAGTAAGCCAAGTTTTTTGACAAATATCTTTTGCTAACTCGCGGTCGCTTTGTCCACTCAAAAAATGAAATAGGTCTTGGCTATAGGTATTGATTAAAATCTCTATATAGATATCTTCGCCAGTCTGTTTATAGGCTTCTAGCGGATCTCTGCTGGGTGAAACCTTGTGTAACCATGTCTTTAACGCAATCAGCATAGGCACTTACTCTCTATTATTTCATCCCTTAATGGTTGGTAATCCTTTTTTAGAAAACCAACCAATTTCATGTTGTAAACTCAGGCCTTTATAAATTTAACCTTCTTGCTGGATTTTAAACTCTAACACAACTTGTAAACCGCTTTGCACTACAGCCTGACCGTTTTCTATTTTAGGACGATATTTCCAACCTTTTAATGCTCTTAATGCTTCTCGATTAAATAGTCGTCTTGGTTCTGCATTTATCACTTTTGCATCAATGACGTTGCCGGCCTTATCAATTGAAAATGACATTTCAACCCACCCCTCCTTACCATCACGTGCCGCATCAACAGGATATTTTGGGTCGATACGTACTATGGGTGTTGCTCCCGTATCTTGTTGTGCAGCAAAAGTGGTATTTACTGGTGTATTATCAAACTCAATTTCCGGTCCGCCAATACCTATTTGTGGCCCTGCTACCTCTGCTGGTGTCATGCTCTGTGGTTTTGGTGGTTGCGCTTTAGGTTGAGGTGGCTCAGGCAACTGCCTCGGTTTAACTTCTACGTCTGAGTCTGGTCTGTTTTGCATGATTTCAAATTCTATAGGTGGTTTAACCTCTGCAGGGGCTCTTTCATCGCTGCTGATCAAATAATCCATGAATGCGAAAGCCGCTAAAGTCATAGCAGCACCGATTGCGATTGATGCAGATACTTTAGTCATGGTTTGAGCTGGAGTTGGCATGGTGTAAGTCATCATAATGAGCGCCTCTTTATTGTTTGCTTATCTCTAAAACGACAGAGCTTTAAAAAAGGGGTGAAAAAATTTTAAATTTTTTTATCAACCGTTCCACAGTACAATACGTATAGGTTTGCCGAGGAAGTAATATGCAGTTACAACAAATTGATAAAACGCGATATAGAAAACATCTGAATAAAGTAATTTTTGCCTGTATTGCCGCGCTCACAGTGGGCAGTTTAGGTATAGCTCAATTGCTTATTTTATTGTTCCCTGATACCGATGGTAGTCATTTCCATTGGAATTTACTGGGCGTGGTTGTGACTTCAATTGTAATAGGTTTGACTTTAAAAAAGGTCAAGTCGCACCCATTTATGTATGAAGTTGCGTATGTGTGGGATCTGAAACAAGCACTTAATCGCATCACACGTAAGATGATGGCAATTAAGAAAGCCTCTAAAGAGGGCGATGTTGACGCGATGTTGGCTATGCAGTTCAGTTACTCTGGGTCTAAACAACTTTGGATGCTAGATGACAACACCATCACTATGGAAGAATTGAGTATTTGGCAAGCTGAATTAGATGCATTGGCGCGTCAATATCAAGTTGAATTGGATATTACTAAATACGATGAGCGCATTTTAACTAAGTTTTAATGCGCTTCTGAATTTCAAGCCATTACTTTAATTGATGGCATAACATTTTTAAATTATTAGGTTCGCAAAAGTCGTGGCAGAAGTAAGAGCGAGAGTGAAGCTGAATGTAGGACAGCACAGTCATATTCCTGCAGAAATTGTATCGTTTCATGGTTTACAAGATGGTGAAGAGCACGTTGCTTTAATCTTTAATGAAGCTGATAAGAATGAAGTGCCCCTTATTCGTATGCACTCAGAGTGTTTAACGGGAGATGTATTCCATTCTTCGCGTTGTGACTGTGGTGAACAGTTAAATGAATGTATCGAAACCATGCATGAGCAAGGTGGCATCATTTTATACTTACGCCAAGAAGGTCGTGGTATTGGCCTTTACAACAAAATCGATGCGTATGTTTTACAGTCACAGGGGATGAATACTTACGAAGCGAATAATCACTTAGGCTTTGATGACGACTTACGTGATTTCTCAGACGCTGTTTTGATGCTTCAGGCGATGGGTTTAAACCACGTTAAACTTATGACGAATAATCCTCGTAAACTTAATGCGTTAAAAAATGCAGGCATTGAAGTTGATAAGGTTGTTGGCACTCACGCACACATTAAAGACGGCAATCGTCATTACCTAGAAGCGAAAGTGAAGCATGGTTCACACATGTTAGATATGGAAAAAGTACCTGAGAAAAAGTAGCTTTTTCACCCTCTTTTGTATTCGAATGCACAATGCGACCTACTATGGTCGCATTTTGCGTTTTGATAGGTATAATTCCAGTGTTTTGATTAGTTTTAGGTCTTTATGTCTTCAAAGATAAATGTTTTTAGTGCTTCTGCGGGTTTGCAGTGGTTAAAGCAAGGTTGGAATATTTTTAAAACCCAACCGATGACTTTTATGTTCATGTACATCTTTATGATTGTTGTTGCATTGATCCCTCTGGTGCTTCCTCCATTGCAATTAGTTGCAGCATTTACGGCGCCTTTTTTGACGATAGGTTTTTATTTGGCCGTTATTAGCAAGCAGCAAGGAAAAACCATCAGTCTTGCCGATATACTTAAACCGTTTTCGATCAAAGGCCGTCGCTTAAACTTATTTAGGCTTGGCTTATATCAAATGGGCGCAGTGATTCTACTGACATTATTAGCTGACAGTTTATTTTCTGAAACTTTCGCGCTGATGCAGCAGGCAGCAGAAAACCATAATCATGAGCAATTACTGGCTGAAGTGATGAGTACCTTGTCGATTGGCAACCTTGGCGTATTTTTATTAGCCCATGCTGTGAATTTAATGGCGTTTGCCTTTGCGCTACCTTTGGTCTTTTTCAAAGGTGAAAACCGTATTTTTAATGCACTTGGCCAATCTTTAAAAGTGTTTCAAACGAATATGGCACCGCTTACTGTATTTAGCTTAGTGATCGGTGTATTAATACTGGCAGCAATGCCATTAAGTTTTGTGCCTTTACTGGTTATCATGCCAGTGGCTTATATTGGCTTTTTCTGTTCATATCAAGCGATATTTCCTGCTGATGATACCAGTGACAATAACGGGCAGGGCGAAAAACAAGCGTCGCAATCAAGCGCAATCAACACAGGTCGATTTGACGCTTAATGGATGAGCAAACAAAGCAAAAACTTAAAAACTACGTGTTGTGGCTATTAGGTCGTCAAGAATACTCAAAAAAAGAACTCGCACAAAAACTGAGAATGAAAGATGCGAGTGAAGACTACATAGAACAGCTGTTAAGCTGGTGTGAGTCCTTAGGGTATATTGATGAAAAACGCTACTGTGAGAGCTTTTTACGCAGACAAATAAATAAAGGCTTAGGTCAAAAACGCGTTTTGGCCGAAGCGACAAATAAAGGGGTTGATCGGGCCCAATTGATGACGCTAATCGAAGAACAAGAAATAGATTGGTTTGAATTAGCGTTAGAGACCTACCAAAGAAAATATGGCTTAGGCGATAAACAACTCGATTATAAAGAAAAAGCCAAACGGGTGAGATACATGATGTACCGTGGATTTGGCTATGAAGAAATTAATTTTGCAATGCAAGCAACAATAGGTGACTGATCAAATGCAGCAAATGACTACCGCACAGTTAAGGCAATCGTTTCTAGATTACTTTGCCAAACAACAACACCAAGTTGTACCTTCAAGCTCACTAGTGCCGGGTAACGACGCAACGTTACTTTTCACTAACGCGGGTATGGTGCAATTTAAAGACGTATTTTTAGGTGGCGAAAAGCGCCCTTACACGCGAGCGACGAGCTCACAGCGTTGTGTTCGTGCTGGTGGTAAGCACAATGACCTTGAAAACGTAGGTTATACTGCACGTCACCATACTTTCTTTGAAATGCTTGGTAACTTCAGCTTTGGTGACTACTTTAAGCAAGATGCCATCAAGTTTGCATGGCAGTTCTTAACAGAAGTTGTTCAGTTACCAAAAGGAAAGTTGATGGTAACGGTTTATCACACTGATGATGAAGCGTTCGACATTTGGGCAAAAGAAGTGGGCGTGCCTGAAGATCGCATTATCAAAATTGATACGTCTGATAATTTTTGGTCTATGGGTGATACAGGTCCTTGTGGTCCATGTTCTGAAATTTTCTATGATCACGGTGAGCACATTTGGGGTGGTCCTCCAGGTTCTCCTGAAGAAGATGGCGACCGTTTCATCGAAATCTGGAATCTAGTATTCATGCAATACAACCGTCATGCTGACGGCACAATGGAGCCATTACCTAAGCAATCCGTTGATACAGGTATGGGTCTTGAGCGTATCGCTGCGATTTTGCAAGGTGTTCACTCAAACTATGAAATCGACTTATTCCAAAACCTAATCAAAGCCGCTGCGGCAGTAACTAATGCGCAAGACTTAGAAGATAAGTCACTTCGCGTGGTTGCTGATCACATTCGTTCTTGTGCTTTCTTAGTTTCAGATGGTGTGATGCCTTCAAACGAAGGTCGTGGTTATGTACTGCGTCGTATTATTCGTCGTGCAGTTCGCCACGGTAACAAGCTAGGCGCAGAAGGCGCATTCTTCTTTAAGCTGGTAGCTGCGCTTGTACAAGAAATGGGTGAAGCTTACCCTGAGCTTGCGAAACAACAAGAAATCATCGAGAAAGTTCTACGTATTGAAGAAGAGCAGTTCGGTAAAACACTAGACCGTGGTTTGGCGATTCTTGAAGAAAACCTAGCAGACCTTAAAGGTGATGTGATCCCGGGTGATGTAGTATTCAAACTTTACGACACCTACGGCTTCCCAGCTGACTTAACAGCCGATGTTGCGCGTGAGCGCTTCATGACAATCGATGAGCGAGGCTTCCAAGAGTGTATGGAAGTTCAGCGTAAGAAAGCGCAGCAAGCAGGTAAGTTTGGTGCTGACTACAATGAGCAGCTTAAGTCTGAAAAGTCGACTGACTTTAAAGGATACGATGCAACTCATTACAGCGGTACTGTGGTTGAACTATTCAGACAAGGTGAGGCCGTTAATGTTCTAGAAGACGGTCAAGAAGGCATTGTTGTATTAGACCGTACACCATTCTATGCTGAGTCTGGTGGTCAGGTTGGTGATACTGGTTCATTAAAAGTGGCCGGTGGCGAGTTTGTAGTTACTGACACCACGAAACTAGGTAATGCATTTGCACACCACGGTAAAGTAGTTGGTCGCATTGGTGTAAACGATAAAGCCGATGCACACATTGATGCTGAGCGTCGCGAAAACATCAAGAAGAACCACACGGCAACTCACTTAGTACACGAAGCGTTACGTCAAGTCGTTGGTGAGCATGTTGCACAGAAAGGCTCATTAGTGATGCCAGATCGTTTACGTTTTGACTTCTCACATTTTGAAGGCGTGACTAAAGCACAACTTCGTGAAGTAGAAGACTTAGTAAACGCTGAGATCCGTAAGAACTTCGCACTACAAACTGAATTAATGGACATCGACGAAGCGAAAGAAAAAGGTGCGATGGCGTTATTCGGTGAGAAGTACGATAATGAAGTACGCGTTGTTTCAATTGGTGATTACTCTATCGAATTATGTGGTGGTACACACGTATCGCGCGCTGGTGACATCGGTCTATTCAAGATTGTGTCTGAAGGCGGTATCGCAGCAGGCGTTCGTCGTATCGAAGCAGTAACGGGTGAAGATGCGGTTAACTATGTCTCTGAGCAAGAAGCACAGCTAAGCGAAATTGCAGCCCTTGTGAAAGGTGACGCAAGTAACGTACTTGAAAAAGTGGCTGCGCTTATTGAGAAATCTAAAGGTCTTGAAAAGCAAGTTACTCAGCTTAACGACAAGCTTGCAAGTGCAGCGGGTGCGTCATTAATTGAATCTGCTGTTGATGTAAATGGCGTGAAATTATTAGTTGCTAATGTTGCAGGTACTGAATCGAAAGCACTTCGCGGCATGGTTGATGACCTTAAGAACAAGATGGGTTCTGGTGTTATCGCGCTAGGTGTTGCAAATGGCGATAAGGTAAGTCTAATTGCAGGTGTGACTAAAGATTTAGTTGGCAAAGTAAAAGCTGGCGAACTAGTAAATCACATGGCAGCACAAGTGGGCGGTAAAGGTGGCGGTCGTCCAGATATGGCTCAAGCGGGTGGCTCACAGCCTGAAAACCTTGATGCTGCGCTGCAAAGCGTAAATGCATGGGTGAGCGAAAAGACGCAATAATTGCGATGTAACTCGTGGCATTAATTGTTCAAAAATTTGGTGGCACCTCGGTAGGCTCGATTGAGCGTATCGAGGCTGTTGCCGATATCATCATAAAAACCCAACAACAGGGTCATCAAGTCGTTGCCGTTGTCTCAGCAATGTCTGGTGAAACCAATCGTTTAATCTCTCTCGCACACGAAATTGACAGCCGTCCTAGCAGCCGTGAACTCGATGTTCTGGTAACCACAGGTGAGCAAGTGACAGCATCGCTTTTGGCTATGGCCATCATTCGTCGTGGACACCCAGCAATTAGCTTACTTGCTGATCAAATTGGTATTCAAACCGATAACATGTTTGGTAAAGCGAGAATTGAGTCCATCTGTACCGACCGCTTAAATCAAGAAATGGAACATAACCGTATCGTGATAGTGGCGGGTTTTCAGGGGCGAGATCGGGAAGGTAATATCACGACACTCGGTCGTGGTGGCACAGACACAACGGCGGTTGAGTTAGCGGGGGCATTAAAAGCGGCTGAATGCCAAATATTTACAGACGTAGATGGTGTTTACACCACAGATCCTCGCATTGAACCGAATGCGCGTCGTCTAGAGCAAATTACCTTTGATGAAATGTTAGAGATGGCAAGCCTTGGTGCAAAAGTCTTACACTTACGCTCGGTTGAAGCGGCGGGTCACTATCGGTTACCACTTAGGGTGTTATCGAGCTTTTGTCACTCAAAGGGGACGTTAATTACTTACGAGGAGCCAGATATGAACAAAGCCCCAGTTTCAGGTGTGGCTGCCAGTAAAGATGAGGTGTTAATTACGCTCAAACAGTTACCAAATCAGCCACAGATCTTTGCAAGCCTACTCACCGTATTAGCTGATGTTGGCATTGCGGTAGATATGTTGACTCAATTAAACCACCAACTCGATAAAATAGACTATGCTTTTACTGTGCACAGTAATGATCATCATCAAGTTATTGAGCTTTTGACACACCAGCAAGAAAGTCTCGGTTTTGTTGAATTGGCGTGTGATAAGGAAGTGGCTAAAGTTTCTGTTATAGGAATAGGCCTGAAGTCTCATGTAGAAGTTATCGCACAGTTTTATACGGCAATGTCTCACGAGAATATTCGAGCAGACTTAGTGACAACGTCCGAAATGAAAATTTCGGCCTTGTTACCGAAAAAGTACTTAGAATTGGCTGTTAGAGCATTGCACAGTGCATTTTTATTGGAAAGTATTGAGTAAAATGGCTTTTTTTGCTTACTTTTATTTCAACTTTTCATTAGAATGAAATTGACGCGGAATCTTCTAATTTTTGGAATAACAGGAGCAATAGAATGCTAATACTAACTCGTCGAGTGGGTGAAACCCTAATGATTGGTGATGAAGTAACTGTAACTGTACTAGGTGTTAAAGGTAACCAGGTACGTATTGGTGTTAATGCACCAAAAGATGTTTCAGTACACCGTGAAGAGATTTACATGCGAATTCAGGCTGAAAAGTCTGGTCCTGCAACAGGTAACATCTGATCAGCTTTTAGCGAATAATAAATACCAATTGCGTTAAATTGGTAACTAAAGCCACTATTTATTAGTGGCTTTTTTTTGCGCTAAAATAAATTCAACCGTTTCATCATCCAATGCACTTAAAGATAAATATTGTGCACCTCGCAGCGAATAGATAAGTAAGCCTCTGTCAGTTTTTATAACTTTGGTAATGTCTTGCCAATTAAACACAAACGACTTGTATGGGTTAGCTGCTTTAATTTTTTCTTCGTCAATTTCAACAGTCACATTAGTACCACTTGCTCTGCTGATCATCTGCCTGGCAACCCACCAAGGGCGGCGGTAATAATATGAGATACACTCAATGACTGCCAAAATGATTAAGAAATTCCCCAGATAGCCATTCTCTAAACCATAAATAGACACTAAACCAAGCAGGGTTAAAAAACCGACTAACGCATATTTAGGTTTATTTGCTTTGCCAAATTTCTCTGACTCATCAAAACATTCCTGATAGTAAGGCTTATCAAGGGTAAATTCGTGTTTATACATAGCAACTCATTAATCTTTATTTGCTGCCAATTTTATCAAAAAAGAAGGGTGTATGCGTATTTGAAATTTTTTAATGTGAGCAGCATGAAGTGTAGGCATGCTTCTTCTATTCAATGAAACTGGGGTTTTACTTAACACTCGTTTGGTCTTACCATTTTTTATTTCTGTTTTGTAAATTCATTTTTGTAACCTCTTCATCACTTTTATTTAAAAATATTTAAATAAGCCTACGCTATTTTGAATATTTTTCATATTTATCTCAGTAATTCATTCGTTTAATCAGTATTTTACAGTTAAGTTGTTGCTATTGTTTAACTTTTAATATTGGTATTACCAATTTACAATGTTGTTTACAAGTTGAGCTCGTTTGTTATGATGTTGAATAAATATTTATAAAAAATGATTAATGACGCAAAGCGCGTTGTGAAAAAGGGGGAGAACATGGATATAGGCGCATTGTTGCTAGAGGCAGCCAGCTTAATGCTCACCGGCATGGTTGGGGTTTTTGCCTTCTTATCTATCTTAATTTTTGCTGTAAGCAAGTTATCACTTATCGCAGGTGGTGATGAGCCAGCAAAGCCACAACGTCAACCTACTAAACGCCCTGCATCAACAGGCGTATCTAACGCGCACATTGCTGCAATCAGTGCAGCTATCGCTCAGTACAGATCAAAATAATAAAGGGGTCCACTATGTCAAAGTTAAAATTAACTGAATTGGTTTTAAGAGACGCACACCAATCATTGTTAGCTACGCGAATGCGCCTAGAAGATATGCTACCAATCGCAGAGAAACTAGATAAAGCCGGTTATTGGTCTGTTGAATCTTGGGGTGGTGCAACCTTTGATTCTTGTATCCGTTATTTGGGCGAAGATCCTTGGTATCGCATTCGGGCTTTAAAAGAAGCCATGCCAAATACTAAGCAGCAGATGTTATTACGTGGTCAAAACTTACTGGGTTATCGCCATTATGCCGATGACGTGGTAGAGAAGTTTGTAGAGCGTGCACATCATAATGGTGTCGATGTTTTCCGTATTTTCGATGCCATGAATGATGTCCGAAACCTCGAAACTGCGATTAAAGCTGCTATTAAAGTAGGTGCGCATGCGCAAGGTACCATTTCTTATACTGTCAGTCCGGTTCACACATTAGACATGTGGCTAGATCAGGCGAAAAAACTAGAGGCCATGGGCTGTCACTCAATCTGTATTAAAGATATGGCAGGTTTATTAAAGCCGTATGATGCAGAAGAATTAATCACTGAACTTAAAAATACCGTATCGGTGCCAATTGCCATGCAGTGTCACGCGACAACGGGTTTAAGCACAGCGACATACCAAAAAGCAATCGATGCGGGTATTGATATGCTTGATACCGCTATTTCGTCTATGAGTATGACTTATGGTCATAGCGCCACAGAGACCATGGTGGCTATCACTGAAGGCACAGCGCGTGATACAGGTTTAAACCTTGGTGAGCTTGAAGAAATTGCGAGTTACTTCCGTGAAGTTAGAAAAAAATACGCGGCGTTTGAAGGTAGCTTAAAAGGCGTTGATGGCCGTATCTTACTCGCTCAAGTACCTGGCGGCATGTTAACTAATATGGAAAACCAGCTTAAAGAGCAAGGTGCTGGCGATAAGCTAGATGATGTTCTAAAAGAGATCCCGGCTGTTCGTAAAGATCTTGGTTTTATTCCACTCGTTACTCCGACATCACAAATTGTCGGTACTCAGGCGGTACTAAACGTTCTAACTGGTGAGCGTTATAAGACTATCACAAAAGAGACTGCGGGTGTGTTAAAAGGTGAGTATGGCTCGACACCAGCTGAAGTTGACTCAGAGTTACAACAACGCGTATTAGATGGCGCAGAAGCGATCACGTGTCGCCCAGCAGATTTAATCGATGCCGAACTTGATAGCCTTGAAGCTGAGCTAGTTGCGAAAGCCAAAGGTGACAATATTGAGCTTGCTGCTGATCAAGTTGATGACGTGTTAACTTATGCGCTATTCCCGCAGATCGGTCTTAAGTTCCTTAAGAATCGTAATAACCCAGATGCATTTGAGCCGAAACCAACTCTAGTTACCACTGAAAAGCCTGCGCCTGCTGCAAAACCGGTTTCTCCACAAAAACAATCAACAGAGCGTTACAGCGTGCAAGTTGATGGCAAAGTTTATGATGTTGTCGTTGCACCAGGTGGTGAACTTAAAGAAGTACAAGTCAAAGACAGTGAGCTTATTCCACAGTCAGCATCGGTCAGTACGAGCGAAACGCTCAATGCACCGCTTGCTGGTAACATCTTTAAGTTATTGGTGCGTGCAGGTGATGCAGTCGCTGAAGGCGATGTAGTCATGATCATGGAAGCCATGAAGATGGAAACAGAAGTGCGTGCAACGCACAGCGGTACGGTTGCCAATGTCTTAGTCTCTGAAGGTGATTCTGTCGCAACAGGCGATGCCATGATTGAGCTTGCATAGGAGGTCACATGGACGGGTTGTTAAATTTATGGCAAGCAACGGGCCTTGCCAACTTTACCGTGCCAGCTCTAGTCATGATGGCGGTGGGCTGTGGTTTACTTTACCTTGCTATAGCAAAAGGGTTTGAACCTTTACTCCTTGTACCAATTGGTTTTGGTGCAATCTTAACGAATATTCCAGTTGCAGGCTTAGCAGAGCCAGGTGGCTTGTTGTACTACGTTTACTACATCGGTATTGATAGTGGTGTTTTTCCGCTGTTGATATTTATGGGCGTGGGCGCGATGACAGACTTTAGTGCACTTATTGCAAACCCACGTATGTTATTACTGGGGGCTGCAGCGCAGTTTGGTATTTTCGCGACACTATTTGGCGCTATTGCGCTGAATTTTGTGCCGGGCTTTGAGTTTACCCTACAGGATGCTTCAGCAATTGCCATCATTGGTGGTGCAGATGGCCCAACAGCTATTTTCTTAGCTTCAAAGCTGGCACCAGAACTTCTGGGCGCGATTGCGGTAGCTGCATATTCTTATATGGCATTAGTACCAATCATCCAGCCGCCGATCATGCGTGCGCTAACATCTGAAGAAGACAGAAAGATTGAAATGCCTCAATTACGCCATGTGACGAAACGTGAGAAAATTATCTTCCCATTGGCGGTACTTGGTTTAGCGATTATGTTCTTACCGTCAGCATCGCCGCTGGTTGGTATGTTCTGTTTAGGTAACTTAATGCGTGAGTGTGGTGTTGTCGATAGGTTAAGCAACACAGCACAGAATGAGCTTATCAATATAGTGACTATTTTCTTAGGCTTAGCGGTGGGCTCTAAGTTATCAGCGACTGAATTCTTAACGGTTGAGACGTTAGGTATTTTAGTGCTTGGTGCCTTGGCTTTCTCAATTGGTACAGCTTCAGGCGTATTCATGGCGAAAATTATGAATAAGTTCTCGAAACACCCAATTAACCCACTCGTCGGTGCGGCAGGGGTATCAGCGGTACCAATGGCGGCACGCGTAGTGAACAAAGTGGGCTTAGAGAATAACCCGCATAACTTCTTGTTAATGCATGCTATGGGACCAAACGTAGCGGGCGTACTCGGAAGTGCCGTTGCAGCAGGTATTTTGTTAGCACTTGTTGGCTAGCTAGTAATAAATTTCTTCCAACCTAAAAGCGCAGCTTCTGGCTGCGCTTTTTTTATTGGTAAACCTTATTAAAATATTCCTAAAATTTCTATTTAACCTCAGATCTGTATAAGAATTAAAGTCGAGTCACTTTTATGCTCGGCTTTTTAGTCTGAAAAGTGTAGGCAATTAACCCAGCCATTAAATTT
>NZ_PNEC01000128.1 GCF_005886345.1 Pseudoalteromonas phenolica | reverse complement strand
GTAAAATCACTGCTATTCGTGGTGCAATACAAACTATTGCTGGAATTGCATTACTGGTGATTGCCGCCAGCTCCGTTAAGAGCGATGCGGGTATGGGTTGGATCATCATGCTATTTGGCATGTTGATTTTAGGTCTTGGGATCACCTCTCTTGCAAAAGGAATATATGCAACGCTGCGTTTTTTTGTGGGTCGTAACCATCCTACCTCTTTAGCTTATAACTTCAGTAAATCAGAAACTTCAACCGCCCAGCAAGAAAAGGCTGATGTGGCTTACCGTGCTAAAACGCTAGAAGAAATGTTGATTGGCCGAAAGAACAGCACGTT
>NZ_PNEC01000127.1 GCF_005886345.1 Pseudoalteromonas phenolica | reverse complement strand
CTATATGAGTTTAGCTATAGCGGGTAATAAATACCAATTTCGATTTCCTCATTTTATGGAAAGCGAGGAGCCTCATTTTTCAGTAAAAAATTTATTTCATTTTCAACTGCCAACCCCCGTTGCCTATTCCGTTGAACTAATACCCCGGGCTAATTTCCTTTTCTTAACCGGCGCGAATATGGCAGGAAAAAGTACATTTATTAAAGCCTGTGGACTAGCAGTTTACTTGGCCCATATTGGTATGGCTGTACCGGCAGAAGCCATGCAACTAAGTTTTTTTGATGGATTATTGAGTAATATTCAAGTAACGGATAATATTAGCAAGGGAGAAAGTTTCTTTTTCAATGAAGTGCAGCGCATAAAAAATACCGTTGAGCGTATTAGCGATAG
>NZ_PNEC01000126.1 GCF_005886345.1 Pseudoalteromonas phenolica | reverse complement strand
TTACATGTTCTTTACTTAAAGAACCCATCACCATTTGGTAAAAATCTATCCAGTGCCCAAAGATGATTAATACAGCCATAAAAGTTACTAATGTATAATTTCTCTTCGCCGAACGCTTCATTAAGATCAACAAAGGGCATAAGAAGTTAATGATTAGGTTGAAGAAGAATATTCCTTTATATGGCCCCTGTACACGATGTTTAAAGTACACCGTTTCTTCCGGAATATTAGCATACCAAATAAGCATGTACTGAGAGAACCAGAGATAAGTCCAGAAGATAGAAAACGCAAACATAAACTTACCGATATCATGCAAATGTTCCTGCCCTGTTAACTCTAAGTACCCTTTATTCTTCAAATAAATAATCCATAATGCGATGAGCGACATGCCTGAAACA
>NZ_PNEC01000125.1 GCF_005886345.1 Pseudoalteromonas phenolica | reverse complement strand
TCGCTTAATTTCCTCTTCACTTTGCCTCTGCAACTCCTGATGTACTCGCTCTCGGTGTGACATCCAACCAAAAATAAAGAGTCCACACGCCACACACAGTGCAGGCATCAAGAAATAAACCGTTTGCTGGGTCGCGATAAATTTAGCCGTTAGCAATACCAACGCTATGATGACCAGCATCGCAATGATTTTATAGCGAGGCAAAAAATTAAAACCGCAGAAAAAAGCAATAAAG
>NZ_PNEC01000124.1 GCF_005886345.1 Pseudoalteromonas phenolica | reverse complement strand
ATTTACCTATGCAAATAGTCTGTTGCGAATATCAAATTCGTGTGCAAAAACATAACTAAAATCTACAATGATATGTATCTTGCTAGCAGCGCGTACCCATGATGAGCTCAGTTTGATTTTTTTAATTTCAAACACCATACTTTTTAACATTTTCGCCAATTCGCTTCATTCAGTAGAATTGGCATTACATATTTAAGGTTCTCTTTCGTTGAATAACGCAACCTTTACAGAGAAACGCCGCTTTATTGTGAAGTTAGG
>NZ_PNEC01000123.1 GCF_005886345.1 Pseudoalteromonas phenolica | reverse complement strand
CCGAAATTGAATCTGTACTCGATGAAATGGCGCAATACTATGAGGGCTATGCGTTTGAACGCACTCCTATCGAACTGATCAATTATCATGAGAAGTGTCCGGTATAGACCATACTTAGTGATTAGTGGATAGTGAATAGTGAGTAGTACCTTATCAACTGAACATTACCCACTACCCACTATTCACTATCCACTACATAAGTCCTTCTTCCGCAAAACTATAATACCCCTCACTACTTACGATGATATGATCGGCAACTTTGATGTCTAAAAAAT
>NZ_PNEC01000122.1 GCF_005886345.1 Pseudoalteromonas phenolica | reverse complement strand
TTCGATGGCGACAAATGGTCAGTCGTGATGTTGTCACCTAAAATCGCTAATGGACGCATGCCTTTCATGGTACGCTCGCTCGCGAGTGCCCCTTCCCAATAAGGAGGGCGACGAATATAGGTACTCGTTGGACGCCACTGATAAAGTGGGTCGTTGTCTTCTCCATAGTCTACCGTGAGGTCAAACATTGGCTCATAAACGGCGCGGAACTGCTCTGGTTTTACGCTTTCTT
>NZ_PNEC01000121.1 GCF_005886345.1 Pseudoalteromonas phenolica | reverse complement strand
TGATGCATTGGAACCGCTCGTATTATTTTGCAACGAGTGTCGGTTATTTATCTGATCGAATTGGCTATCCAAAAATATAATATTTAATTAATCATAAAGCCGCACAGTGCGGCTTTATTCTTTTTTAAAAATCTTATCTTTTAGGTCTATTACCTTGCCAATGCCAGAACCGAGTTTCATTAGTTTATTAAGTTGCTCAGGAGTTAAACGTTGTAATTCAGAAGACCATTTAGTCACTGTTTCAAG
>NZ_PNEC01000120.1 GCF_005886345.1 Pseudoalteromonas phenolica | reverse complement strand
CCCCCCCCCCCCCCCCCCCCCCCCCCCCCCCCCCCCCCCCCCCCCCCCCCCCCCCCCCCCCCCCCCCCCCCCCCCCCCCCCCCCCCCCCCCCCCCCCCCCCCCCCCCCCCCCCCCCCCCCCCCCCCCCCCCCCCCCCCCCCCCCCCCCCCACCCCCCCCCCCCCCCCCCCCCCCCCCCCCCCCCCCCACCCCCAACCCCACCCCCCACCCCCCCCCGGACCCCCCCCCCCCCCACACCCCCCACACCACCCCCTCCCCCCCCCCTCCTGGTGGTCTTTTCTTCCCCTCCCCCCCCCACCCCCCCCCCC
>NZ_PNEC01000119.1 GCF_005886345.1 Pseudoalteromonas phenolica | reverse complement strand
TACAGGTATTTTTTTCATTTGTTTGGCAACTCCTACTAACACGGCTATTATATTAGGATCAGTTTGTGCTCCCTGTATTATTTCAACCAGTTTCATGATGGGTGCAGGATTGAAAAAATGCATCCCCGCGAATTGATGAGGATACATAAATTCTTCTGCCAGACTGTTAATACTGATCGATGATGTATTGGATGCGTAAATAGTTTTGCTCCCGTTTAAAGCAGCGAGTTTATTAAATAAGTCCTTTTTAACAGCTACGTTCTCAATAATTGCTTCAATAACTAAATCAGCTTTACACAAGTCTAAATTGCTTGTAAACTGAATGCGTTCGTAAGTAGCTTTATTAGCTTCTGCACTTATTGCCCCTTT
>NZ_PNEC01000012.1 GCF_005886345.1 Pseudoalteromonas phenolica | reverse complement strand
AGTTCAAACTTTAAGAACATGGTGCGGAAGGAGAGACTTGAACTCTCACATCCGAAGATACTGGAACCTAAATCCAGCGCGTCTACCAATTCCGCCACTTCCGCATGTTTTCTTTAAAAGAAAATGGTGGCTATGCCCTGATTTGAACAGGGGACCCCATCATTATGAGTGATGTGCTCTAACCAGCTGAGCTACATAGCCATTGGCTGGAGTATCAGGATTTGAACCTGAGAATGGCGGGATCAAAACCCGCTGCCTTACCGCTTGGCGATACTCCAACTAAAGTAGTTTGATTATTTTAGTTCTAATCGAGAACATGGTGCGGAAGGAGAGACTTGAACTCTCACATCCGAAGATACTGGAACCTAAATCCAGCGCGTCTACCAATTCCGCCACTTCCGCACTACAAGGTAGTTAGTTTTATAGTTGCTAATCAACTCTAAAAAGCATGGTGGCTATGCCCTGATTTGAACAGGGGACCCCATCATTATGAGTGATGTGCTCTAACCAGCTGAGCTACATAGCCATCTCTTTTTAGTGTGTCACCATCGCTGGTGCGGGGCGTATTATGCTGATATGCTCCAAACTCGTCAACACCTTTTTTGCAAAAAAGTTGTCATTAAAGTTCTTTTGCAGATTAATTGCGCGAAATGGCTGAATATGAACCATAAAAAGATAAAAAGATAAAAAGATAAAAAGATAAAAAGATAAAAAGATAAAAAGTGAGCTGCTTTTAGAAAAACAAAAAAGGAGACATCTAGTCTCCTTTTCAAAACACTCAGTTAAAGCGATTAAACGTTGAACAGGAAGTTCATTACGTCGCCATCTTTAACAATGTATTCTTTACCTTCTTGGCGCATTTTACCTGCGTCTTTCGCACCGCTTTCGCCTTTGAATTCGATATAATCATCAAAACCAATTGTCTGTGCACGAATAAAGCCACGTTCGAAGTCTGTGTGGATTTTACCTGCAGCTTGTGGCGCAGTTGCGCCCACTGGGATAGTCCATGCACGTACTTCTTTTACACCAGCAGTGAAGTAAGTTTGTAATTTAAGTAGCTCGTAACCACCACGGATCACAAGGTTGAGGCCTGGTTCTTCAAGACCAAGATCAGCCATAAACTCTAACTTATCTTCTTCTTCTAGCTCTGAAAGCTCAGATTCAATTGCTGCACACACAGGGATCACAACTGCATCTTCGTTTGCAGCAATTTCACGAACTTGCTCTAAGAATGGGTTATTTTCAAAACCATCTTCAGTAACGTTCGCAATATACATGGTTGGTTTAATTGTTAGGAAGTTAAGCGGCTTAATAGCAGCTAGTTCTTCTTTACTAAGCTCTAAAGAACGCAGTGTTAAGCCTTCATCTAAATGGGCTTTCACTTTTTCTAGTACTTCGTTCTGGAATTTAGCTTCTTTATCGCCGCCTTTCGCTTTTTTTGCATTACGCTGAGCTGCACGATCCGCAGCTTCCATATCAGCTAAAACAAGTTCAGTATTGATAACATCGATATCATCAGCCGGATTTACTTGGCCAGATACGTGAACAATGTTTTCATCTTCGAAACAACGAACAACATGACCAATGGCATCAGTTTCACGAATATTAGCAAGGAATTGGTTACCTAAACCTTCACCTTTTGACGCGCCTTTTACAAGACCCGCAATATCAACGAACTCCATGGTTGTTGCGATTGTTTTTTGTGGGTTAACAATCTCAGCCAGTTGGTCTAAACGCGGATCTGGCACGGCAACAACGCCTGTGTTTGGTTCGATTGTACAAAACGGAAAGTTTGCGGCTTCAATTCCCGCTTTAGTTAATGCATTAAATAGGGTTGATTTACCAACGTTAGGTAAACCTACAATGCCACATTTAAAACCCATAATTTTGAACCTTCAGTTAATCAAATTGTTGCCGTAAGCGATTTTACGGCTTAAATGAATGTAGTCTGTTTTGTGCTTTTAACACACCGTCTTTTGCTAAAATTTCCATACAACGAACAGCTTCATCAACCACAGCGTCAATTTTTTCTTGGTCAGCTTGAGGAGCTTTACCTAAAACCCAGCCTGTTACTTTATCTCTGTGTCCAGGGTGACCAATACCAACACGTAAACGCATAAATTCTTTGTTATTGCCCATTTTAGCAATAATGTCTTTCAAGCCATTGTGACCACCGTGACCACCGCCTTTTTTGATTTTGGCGATCCCCGGTTCCATGTCCATTTCGTCATGGGCAACTAGAATATTTTCAGCTGGGATTTTATAAAAATTAGCAAGGCTTGATACCGCTTTACCACTTAAGTTCATATAAGTCGTAGGAATAAGCAGTTTGAATTCTTGGTTGTTGATTATGACTTTGCCAGTCAGGCCGTGATGCTTTGAATCAGGTTTTAAGATGCAATTGTAGCGTTTTGCCAGTTCTTCGATGAACCACGCACCGGCATTATGACGGGTTTGAGCATATTCGGGGCCTGGATTAGCCAGGCCCACAAGCATTTGAATAGTATTCAAGGTGCTAACACCTTAGGAATTATTCTGCAGCTTCTTCAGCTTCTTCAGAAGCAGCGCCTTTAGGAGCGTTTAAAGTAACAACTGCTTGGTCGTGGTCTGCACCTTTAGCTAGTTCTACTGAAACAACACCTGCAGGAAGAGCTACGTCAGAAAGGTGTACAGTTGCACCTACTTCTAATGCTGCTACGTCTACTTCTACGAACTCAGGAAGTTGAGCTGGTAAACAAGTGATTTCGATTTCTGTTACGTGGTGAGCAACAGTGTTACCGCCTTTAGTTGCAGTTTCTTCGTTGATGAAGTGTACAGGAACCTTAGTGTGGATCTTGTGAGCAGCGTCAACGCGTTGGAAATCAAGGTGAACAACCTTAGGCTTGTACGGGTGACGTTGGATATCTTTAAGAATAGCTTCAACAGACTCACCGCCAATGTTTAGCGTAAGGATGTGTGAGTAGAAACCTTCGTCTTCTTGTGCTTTGATCACTTTGTTGTGGTCAAGCGTTAAAGATACAGCGTCTTTTTCAGCACCGTAAAGAACAGCAGGAACTTTGTCAGCACGGCGTAGGCGGCGGCTCGCACCAGTACCTAAAACTTCACGTACTTCTGCATCTAAAGTGTATAATTCGTTAGACATGGATGTCTCCAAAATAATAGTTAAATAAATAGTTAAAGGGCTCGCGACCAAACCCTTCACCTTAAAAAGGCGCGCTACTATACCACTGCTAGATGGTAATTTAAACAAAAAAAGCACCCGAAGGTGCTTTTTGTCTAGGTAGGCGTTGTTTAGTGTGTAAACATTGCCGAGATTGACTCTTCATTGCTGATACGGCGAATCGTTTCTGCCAACATATCTGCAAGGGTCAATACTTTAATTTTATCGATTGAACGAAGCTCATCACTTAACGTGATTGAGTCAGTCACGATAACTTCATCAATAACAGAGTTGCGAAGGTTTTCTGCCGCAGCACCAGAAAGTACTGGGTGCGTTGCATAAGCAAATACGCGCTTAGCGCCATGTTCTTTGAGCGCTTCTGCAGCTTTACATAATGTACCACCAGTGTCGATCATGTCGTCAACAATAACACAGTCACGGCCTTCAACATCACCAATGATATGCATTACTTGAGATACGTTTGCTTTAGGGCGACGCTTATCAATAATCGCAAGGTCAGTATCGTTAAGTAGCTTGGCAATGGCACGCGCACGAACAACACCACCAATATCTGGAGATACAACAACAACGTCGTCGAAATCACGAGATTGCATATCTTCAAGTAATACCGGGCTACCAAACACGTTGTCTACTGGCACATCAAAGAAACCTTGGATTTGCTCTGCGTGTAGGTCAACAGTTAAAACGCGGTCAACACCTACGCTTGATAAGAAGTCAGCAACTACTTTTGCAGTGATTGGAACACGAGCAGAGCGCACTCGGCGATCTTGACGTGCATAACCAAAGTAAGGAATTACAGCTGTAATACGACCCGCTGATGCACGACGCAAAGCGTCAACCATCACGATTAGTTCCATTAGGTTGTCGTTTGTAGGGTTACAAGTTGATTGGATGATGAAGACATCCGAACCACGAACATTTTCATTGATTTGAACACTGATCTCGCCGTCACTAAAACGACCAACAACAGCATCACCTAACTCGATGAATAAACGTTTCGCAATTTTTTGAGCTAACTCAGGCGTTGCGTTACCAGCGAAGAGCTTCATGTCAGGCACGGTAGGGTTCCTCAGGCACTGAAATTTTTTGGACTAACATGCAATGACGTTGTCAAAACAGGCTAACTTAAACAATTTTACTTCTACTCTTTAAGCCATGACGCTAACTGGCGATGGGCCAGTGATACAGCATGGCTTGGGGCGATAAACCCTTGCCAAGCATTGGGTAATTCAGAGAGTACACGCCGTGCGCTTTGCTCAGAGTCTAGCTCCACAAAACAACACGCTCCCGTCCCAGTCATTCTTGACGGCCCGTATTTTAGCAACCACTGCAGGGTCTTTTCAACCTCGGGGTAGAGCTTTTTAACCAGAGCTTCACAATCGTTGCTGGTATTTTCCATAAACCACTGACTTGTTAGTTTTGGCGTATCTCTTGGTAAATCAGGGTGAGTGAAGACTTTTGCTGTACTAATATGAACATTGGGGAACACCACACAATACCATTTATGTTCAATCTCAACGGCATTGAGTTTTTCACCAACGCCTTGCGCTATGGCGGTTTTACCATTTATGAATACAGGCACATCGGCACCGAGTGTTAAGCCTATTTCAGCTAAGGTGTTTAGGTCTAAATGACATTGCCACAAAGAATTTAATGCCAACAAAGTGGTTGCTGCATCGGATGAACCACCACCAACACCACCGCCCATAGGCAAACATTTTTTTAAGCTAATCGTCACGCCTTGGGTGGTATGCTTGTATGGCAACAAAGCTTGAGCCGCTTTAAAGATTAGATTGTCTTCAGTTTTTATATCTTTGGTATCACCAATAATATTAATTTGGTTATCATCCGTTAAGTTAAACTCTAATTCGTCACCAAAATCTAAAAAGGTAAACAAACTCTCTAATTCATGATAGCCGTCTTCCCGCTGATTATTGATATGTAAAAACAGATTAAGTTTTGCTGGAGCCGTTAGAGTCAAGTTATTCATTATTAAATTGCCATGAATTGAGTTGAATTTTTATTCTTAGTTTATCTTGAGTAAGTGAAATACGTTTTGGTACCCAAAAGCCATCAACCATTTGATAGCTTTGATAGTTAATAAGCCATGTTTTACCTTGCTCATCTGTCCACTTTGCAGACTTAAGGCGCGACTGCGGATCATACTGATTATGGTCACTGCGAATGGCACCGGTTAACCAAAGCGGTGCTTTTTCAAAAGGTAATTGAAAACCACTCAATCTGGCGATGAGCTCACTACTACTTTGATCAATATATTGATCATCTTGATAGGCCATTTCACTGTGATTTTCATGCTCTATTAGTTCAAGCAATTGTGTGCCAATAAAACTGGATAAAATAAGGTGTTGACGACTTGCTTTTAGTTGCCAATTAAAGTTAACAGATTGCCGATCATCTGGGGCTATAAAGGCAACTTTACCACTGGCTTTCCAGTTTTTTTGTTCCTCTAATTGCGACCGCCAACCAGTTTGCGGTACGTCTTGCTCAGTTATTCGTTGGGCACAGCCACTGATAAATAAAAAAAACATGAGCAAAATCAAATGAATTTGTTTCAAATGTTGTTCCTTCCTTTCCATATTTGCAGGATGTTTGATAAAATTCTCGGCTTTCTTGCAGGGCTCGAGCAATTTATTGGTAGCTATGACCATTATCGCACTTGGTATTAATCACAAAACAGCATCGGTTGAATTACGCGAAAAAGTAGCGTTTTCACCTGAGCAATTATCAAACGCATTATCGCAATTGGCGAGCTCTGAGCAGTTTAAAGAGACCGTGATTGTCTCGACCTGTAACCGAACTGAGCTGTATTGTAGCCTTGAGCATAGCAATTCCCAAGCGCTTCTCAAATGGTTAGCTGATTTTCACTGTATCGACACTGAACAGCTTAAAGATAATGTTTATATACATCAAAACCAAGACGCCATTAATCACTTAATGCGCGTTGCCTGTGGTTTAGATTCTTTAGTGCTGGGCGAGCCGCAGATCCTTGGTCAGATCAAACAGTCTTACAACAGTGCTAAACAGCACGACTGTGTGTTGCCTACTTTTGAGCGATTATTCCAAAAAACCTTTTCAGTCGCCAAGCAAGTGAGAACTGAAACAGATATTGGTGCCAGTGCCGTATCTGTTGCCTATGCAGCAGTTAATCTAGCTAAACACATTTATGGCCAACTAGATAAAACCAAAGTGCTGTTAATTGGCGCAGGTGAGACCATTGAGTTGGTTGCAAGGCATTTATATCAGCAGCATCCAAAAGCCATCACGGTTGCTAATAGAACAATTGAGCGTGCTAAAAACTTAGGTGAAGAAGTTGAAGCCGATGTGATTTCATTGGCGCAATTGCCAGAAAAACTGCATGACGCTGATATTGTTATCAGTTCGACGGCTAGTACATTACCTATCATTGGTAAGGGGATGGTTGAGCAAGCGCTTAAACAACGACGCCACAAACCAATGTTGTTCGTTGATATTGCTGTGCCGCGAGATATTGAAAGTCAGGTGGGCGAGTTAGATGCTGCTTACCTTTACTCAGTTGACGACTTACAAGCCATCGTCAACGAAAATATGGCAAGCCGTGAGCAAGCGGCAGAGCAAGCGCAAGAGATCATACTGCAAAAAACCCATGAATTTGCTAAGTGGCAACGCTCACAAGGATCGATTGATGTTATTCGACAGTATCGAGACTCGGCGCAAGAAGTAAAAACAGAATTAGTAGAAAAGGCTGTAAATCAGCTACAATCAGGCAAATCAGCCGAAAAAGTGTTGCTTGAATTGGCTAACAAGCTCACAAATCGTTTAACTCACGCACCAACACGGGCAATACAGGCCGCGGCGCAAGAGGGTGATATCGATAAATTGGCAGTGCTTAAACAAACATTAGGAATCGAGCAGGAAAAGTAAATTAATGAAAGAGTCTGTATATCGTAAATTAGAGACCTTAGCCGAGCGCTATGAAGAAGTGCAAGCGATGCTAAGTGATCCAGAAGTTATTGGCGATCAAAATCGTTTCCGTGCCTTATCAAAAGAATACTCAGAACTTGAAGACGTAGTTAAAGCGTTTGCTTCTTACCAGCAAGCTCAAGACGATGTGGCGACAGCTGAAGAAATGCTGAAGGACTCAGATCCTGATATGCGTGAGATGGCGCAAGAAGAATATAAAGAAGCAAAAGCTGCCATTGTTGCCCTTGAAGATGAACTACAAATTTTGATGCTGCCAAAAGATCCGAAAGATAACAACAATGTTTATCTTGAAGTGCGTGCAGGTACAGGTGGTGACGAAGCGGCAATTTTCGCTGGTGATTTATTCCGCATGTACAGCCGTTACGCGGAAACTCAAAAGTGGAAAGTTGAAGTTGTTAGTACCAACGAAGGTGAGCATGGAGGCTATAAAGAAGTCATCGCGCACATCAGTGGTGAAGGTGTTTACGGTAAATTGAAGTTTGAATCAGGTGCGCACCGTGTACAACGTGTGCCTGAAACTGAGTCTCAAGGCCGCGTTCACACTTCTGCATGTACAGTAGCTGTCATGGCTGAGATCCCTGAAGCCGAAGCGATCCAAATTAACCCAGCAGATTTAAAAGTAGATACCTTCCGTGCATCGGGTGCCGGTGGTCAGCACGTTAACAAGACGGATTCTGCAATTCGTATTACGCACATTCCGACAGGTGTGGTTGTTGAATGTCAGGATGAACGTTCTCAGCACAAAAACCGTGCTAAAGCCCTTTCTGTATTAGGTGCACGTTTACAACAAGCTGAAGATGAAAAGCGCCAAGCAGCTGAAGCATCTGAACGTCGTAACCTTGTAGGGAGTGGTGACCGCTCAGAGCGTATTCGTACTTACAACTACCCGCAAGGTCGTATTACTGATCACCGTATTAACCTAACACTTTACCGTCTGAATGAGATCGTAGCCGGTGAATTAGGTGCCGTGATTGACCCATTATTACTTGAGCACCAAGCTGATTTATTAGCAGCAATGGGTGACGAGTAATTGTGGCAAACCTAACTGTCGCCCAAGCAATCGCTTGGGCAACCCAAACTCTTCGAAATACCTCCGAATCACCTAAACTAGACGCTGAAGTTTTATTACTTTATGTGATTGATAAACCCAAAAGTTATTTATTTACTTGGCCTGAAGCCGAACTTACTGATGTGCAATTGGGTATATTTGAGAAGCTGATCGCAGAACGAGAAACAGGCCACCCGGTCGCTCATTTAGTTGGTGTCCGCGAGTTTTGGAGTTTAGAACTTGAAGTCAATAACTCGACGTTAATTCCAAGACCTGATACCGAGACCCTAGTTGAAAAAGCGCTTAGTTTAGATTTGCCTATTAATGCTAACATGCTTGATTTGGGGACCGGTACAGGTGCCATTGCGTTATCGTTGGCATCAGAGCAGCCTAATTGGCAGATCACCGCGGTCGATTATTCTGAGCAAGCTGTTGAACTTGCAAAGCGAAATCAACAAAAACTTGCTTTAAATAATGTCACTGTTTTACAAAGCGATTGGTTTAGCTCTGTATCAAATCAGCAATTTGATCTTATTGTTAGTAATCCGCCGTATATTGATGAGCTCGATGAACATTTAAGTCAAGGCGATGTGCGTTTTGAACCAAAAAGTGCACTTGTCGCGCCTGATAATGGTATGGCTGATATTAAGCTAATCATTGAGCAAGCGCGGAACTTTCTGGCACCTAATGGGTATTTGCTGATTGAGCATGGTTACCAACAAGCGCTGTTATTACAAGAGTTTTTTGCACAAATGGCGTATAGCAATATACTTACTATAAAAGATATGGCAGGCTGTGATCGAGTAACCATGGCCCAGTGGCAAGGCAAGCGATAAAAACGCCCTGTGTATTAATAGGACCCCGCGTATGGATGATTTTTTGTTTTCAGATGAGCCGAACGATGTAGTTGAGCCCGACAGCAATGGCGTTTGGAAAGTAATTGTTGTCGATGATGAGCCTGAAGTTCATGCGGTAACCAAGCTTGCATTAAGTGATTTTGAGTTCCAAAAGAAGCGTCTAGAGTTTATTAGTGCATACTCTGGTGAAGAAGCGCGTAAGGTGATCCAAGCACATCCTGATGCAGCTATTGTTTTACTTGATGTCGTGATGGAAACCGACGATGCGGGTTTACAAGTTGCTAAGTTCATTCGAGAAACTGCAAAAAACAATCATATTCGTATCATTTTAAGAACAGGTCAACCAGGCCAAGCGCCAGAAAGACAAGTTATCGTTAACTATGACATTAACGACTATAAATCTAAGACAGAACTTACAGCACAAAAGCTGTTTACAGTTGTGATGTCGAGTCTGCGCTCTTATCGTGACATATTAGCCATCGAGCAATCACGTCAAGGCTTAGAAAAGATTATTTGCGCTTCAAGAGACATCTTTTCAGCACACTCCTTAGAGCACTTTATTAAGGGCGTGGTTCAGCAGTTAACCTCTTTGTTGGGTACTGTCGATGAAGCGATTTATGCGACGTCTTTGGTTGCAAGTAATGACTCAAATCATAATGCTGAGCAGCTGGTTGTTTTCACAGGCCGTGGTGAGTTTGAATCTTGTGAAGGTAAACCTATTTCTGAAGTGCTAACTCAGGACCAGCTCCAAGCTTGCTCTACTGCTTTGCAAGAAAAAAGCATAGTGTATAAAGACAATTATTTATTCGCTTACTGCACCAGTGAGTTTAACCACAGCTCAATGCTGTTTGTGTCTGGTATTCCTGATTTTCTAACTGATACACAAAAGCATTTAATTGAAATTTTTTCGCAAAATGTGCAACTAGCTTATGAGAATGTGCAACTGCAGGCTGAAGTTGAAGACACCCAACAAGAGCTAGTCTACAGATTGAGTGAAGCTCTAGAGCAACGCTCTACCGAAACAGGTAATCATGTAAAACGCGTTGCGCATATTTGTTATGCTTTAGCTGAAGGGTATGGTTTGCCAAGGCGCGATGCTGAGTTAGTGCGTATGGCCTCGCCACTTCATGATGTAGGTAAAGTGGGGATTCCTGATGCGATTTTAAATAAGCCAGATAAGCTTGAAGATCAAGAATGGCAAGTGATGCAAACTCATGCTGAAAAAGGTTATGAAATCTTAAAAGACTCACGCCGTGAAATTGTTAATGCTGGTGCAGTTATAGCTAAAGATCACCATGAAAAGTGGGATGGTTCAGGCTATCCAGCTGGTAAACAAGGTGAGAGTATTCATATTTATGGTCGAATTGTTGCCCTAGCCGATGTCTATGACGCACTTCGACATAAGCGTTGCTACAAGCCTGCCTGGGAATTAGAGCCCGTTATGGCCGAGATTAATAGCCAAAAAGGTAAGCATTTTGATCCTAAACTCGTGGATGTGTTTAATAGCATTATCGACGATTTAGAGGCGATTTTAGTGAAGTATCCAGATAATTTAGGTAATTAAATGGAATATATTGCAATTAAACACACTCATGTGCTGTTTGCACTGTTGAGTATTATTTTATTTTACACGAGAACAGTATCTCGTTTTATGTCGGGGAAACTCGCCAGTAATAAACTCGTTTTTATTGGTAGTCACATTATAGACACTTTATTATTGGTTTCTGCTGTCGCGCTGTTAGTTGTTGCGAGTATAAATCCATTACAACAACCATGGCTTACTGAAAAAATTATTTTAGTGATTGCTTATATTGGGTTAGGTTTTGTGGTTGCTAAATCGACACAGTTTAAAACTCAGGTTATCGCACTGACAGCTGCAACTATCTCGCTACTTCTAATTGGCTATTTAGCGGGTAGTAAAGCGTCATTTTTACTTTGAGTTTCTTTGAGTAGGCTATGCCTACTCAACCTCTCCTCATTTTTAAAGCCATATTACCCTTTCTAAATCAATTAACAAAAACTACTTCTATAAGGCGCTACATTAATTCCTATAAAAAATGTTAGACTAGCCGATTAATAAGTAAGAGTAATAGTTAAGGTCGTTGGTATTTATGACTGATATCTGGTTCGATGAACAAGACAGTAGTGCAGACTACCTACCACAGCATACATTATTTAGATGCATCGACGCTGAGCGTCAGTGGGATGCGCAAATAAATCTAGAAGAGAGTTACTGCCTGCTTGCAGAACTTGAATTAGCTGTTGATCAATTATGTCGCGAACATACCGAAACACATACGTTGATCGATGCTCTTTTAGATGCATTTTATACTCGTTGGTTATTCAGTGGCAGCAACCAAAACGAAGTTGAGTACAAATTAAATAGTGTCAATTATGTGCTGAAAATGCGCACTGGCAATGCCACTTCTCTTGCTTTGATTTTGACGCATTTACTGCAACGTGCACAGCTTGATGTGAACATGGCATTTCATCAAGGTGATATCATGGTTCATATCGCTTTAAGTGCTGAAGAAGGGTATATCGTAGAACCTTGTGGCGGCAACCAAACTTGGTATATCAATCCCGAAAACGACAGTAAAGACGAAGAGCCCTATGAATTAATGTTTGGTGATGAAGCATTTAAGCTGTATCTCGCTCAGCAGAAATGGGCGTTCATCACTGCAGATAAGTTTGGTCATGCTTTAAGCTGTGTTGAGCAGTTGATGGACTTACTGGGTAATGACCCATATGAGCGCCGAGATAGAGGGTATCTTCTTAATCAGATAAATTGCCCGAAATTAGCCAAAGCCGATTTACAGTTTTTTGTCGATGAATGCCCTGATGATCCAACGATTGAGATTATTCAGCATCAAATAGAAGAGTTACAAGACTACAATCATGTAGTGCACTAATAAATAGCGTGCTTTAATATTTACGCCAAGTCTAGTGTGGCGTTAAAGCATGCTTTACTGACTCCTGCATGGACACCTATTAGGTTTCTATTATTAAAAGAATTAGGAAAATTATGAACACGCAAATCGTAAAAGTTGCAGATATAGAAGTAGCAAACGACAAACCGTTTGTATTATTTGGTGGTATGAATGTGTTGGAATCGCGTGATCTTGCAATGCAAATTGCTGAGCACTATGTTGAAGTAACCAGCAAGTTAAACATTCCTTACGTATTTAAAGCGTCTTTTGATAAAGCAAACCGATCTTCAATCAACTCTTATCGTGGACCTGGCATGGAAGAAGGTCTGAAGATTTTCGAAGAGATTAAAAAGACCTTCAATGTCCCTGTGATCACTGATGTGCACGAACCATTTCAAGCAGCCCCGGTTGCTGAAGTGGCTGATATTATACAGCTTCCAGCGTTTTTAGCACGTCAAACAGATTTAGTAGTGGCGATGGCAAAAACTGGCGCTGTGATTAATGTGAAAAAACCACAATTCTTAGCGCCACATGAAATGCGTCATATCATCAAGAAGCTCAATGATGCAGGTAACGAGCAAGTTATTTTATGTGAGCGTGGTAGTAGTTTTGGTTACAACAACTTAGTGGTTGATATGCTGGGCATGGATGACATGAAGCACATGGCACCTGTAATGTTCGATGCAACACACGCGTTACAACGCCCTGGTGGTCGTTCTGATTCTGCTGATGGTCGTCGTGCTCAAGCAACTGAGCTTGCACGCAGTGGTATGGCGTTGGGCCTAGCTGGCTTATTTATTGAAGCACACCCAAATCCAAACGAAGCAAAGTGTGACGGCCCTTGTGCATTACCACTGGCTAAGTTAGAAGGCTACTTAAAGCAAATGAAAGCGGTTGACGATTTAGTGAAAAGCTTTGAACCACTAGATACAAGCGCAGCCGAATTATAATAAATATAAAAGAGCAGCAAATTTGCTGCTCTTTAGTTTGGTTTAAATAATTATGTCTAGAAGACTCCCGCCATTAAATGCCCTAAAAGCTTTTGAAGCTGCGGCACGTAATTTGAGTTTTACCAAAGCCGCAGAAGAATTGTATGTCACACAAGCTGCTGTCAGTCACCAAATTAAAACCCTTGAAGAGCATTTAGGGTTAAAGCTGTTTCTAAGAAAAAACCGTTCTTTGCTCCTGACCGAAGAAGGGCAGGGTTATTACTTAGACATAAAAGAAATTTTTAATCAGCTCGTAGATGCCACAGATAGGTTATTAGCGCGTGGTGCAAAAGGGTCATTGACGGTGTGTTTAACACCAAGCTTTGCCATTCAATGGTTGGTTCCGCGGCTAAGTAAGTTTCACGAGCTGCACCCTGAAATTGATGTGCGAATAAAAGCCCAAGACGATGAAGAAAATTCGTTAACTGATGACGTAGACGTGGCTATTTACTATGGCCGTGGTAACTGGAACGGTGTAGAAGCCTATCAGCTTCACAAAGAGTATTTGGTGCCTTTATGTAGCCCGTTTCTTCTAACCGGCCCGAAACCACTCCAAATACCATCAGATTTAAGTCAGCACACTTTGTTGCATGATACTTCTCGTCGAACTTGGAAGGCGTGGATGAAAACCGCCGGTGTACGGGATGTTCCGGTGAACCAAGGACCTATCTTTAGTCACTCATCCATGGTGTTACAGGCAGCGATCCACGGTCAAGGCGTTGCACTGGGTAACAGTGTATTAGCAAAACCAGATTTAGATGCGGGCCGCTTAGTTATTCCTTTCAGCCATAGTTTAGAAAGTAAAAACGCGTTTTATCTTGTAGTGAGAGAGGCGCAAGCTGAGTTAGGTAAAATTGTCTCGTTTAAAGAGTGGATGCTCAGTATGGTAGAGCAAGAGGAACAAGAATGATCCAATGGATTAAAGCTGATGACCCCAAAGCACAATTTATTTTTGCCCACGGGGCGGGGGCAGGTAGTGACTCTGAGTTTATGCAAGATATGGCTAATAAGCTGGCTGAGCATGGCATTCAAGTTGGCTTATTCGATTTCGAATATATGCAAGTTGCCAAAGAAACCGGTAAGCGCCGTCCACCGGATAGAGCGCCTAAGTTACTCGCCTATTTCAACAAAGTATTAGCATCAGTCGATGCTGATTTACCTCTATTTATCGGTGGCAAATCAATGGGCGGCAGAATGGCCTCATTGTTAGTGACAGAGTACTCTTTACCTGTAAAAGGCGTGATTGCTATGGGTTATCCCTTCCACCCACCAGGTAAACCGGAAAAACTGAGAACGGATCATTTTGCTGATATTCCTTGCCCGTTTTTAGTGTTGCAAGGTGAGCGAGATACCTTTGGTACACAAGCTGAACTAGCTGAAATGTCATTTTCTAAAGCGCCGACGTTTCAGTTTTTCGCTGATGGCGATCATTCACTAAAACCGCGCAAGAAAAGTGGCTTTAGCGAAGACGCACATCGTCTGGACGCTGCAAAAGCCACCGCAGAATTTATAGAGCAACACCTGAATGACTAAACTATTTTTATTGATAGGCAGTGCATATTGCATGTTATCGGTGATGCTCGGAGCTTTTGCCGCGCATGGTTTGAAAAAACATGCCTCTGAGTATGCGGTAGATATCTTCAAAACAGCTGCCGAATATCAAATGTTTCATGGTTTAGCCCTGATATTAGTGGCGATACTGATTAAGCAAGGTTTAAAACTGAATGCTTCAGGTTGGTTATTTGCCCTCGGCACTATTTTATTCAGTGGCAGCTTATATTTGTTGGCATTGACTGAGTGGCGTTTTTTAGGCCCCATTACGCCGATTGGCGGCGTGTGCTTTATTTTAGGTTGGTTGCTTTTGATGATTAAAGCAGCCAAACATAAATTTTAATTAAAGAGATTTGAGAACACCTATGTCGAGTGTTGTGATTTATTGTCGTAGTGGCTTTGAAAGTGATGCCGCAGCTGAAATTAACCATCATGCAGCCTTACAAGGCGTTGCAGGCTATGTCAAAGCCAAACCAAATACCGGTTATGTGAGCTTTGAAACTTATGCAGCAAGCGATGCCGAATTGCTCATTAAGAAAATCGATTTTCAAAGCTTGGTATTCGCAAGACAGTGGTTTGCAGGTGTATTCGTCAGCAACATGTCCATAGAAGATCGCGTCAGCGAAGTAAAAGCCGTGGTGGCTGATTTTCCATTATGTGGAGAGTTGCGTGTAGAAACCCCAGATACCAATGAGGGCAAAGAGCTTTCAAAATTTTGTAAGAAGTTTTCAACGCCGCTTGCGAAAAGCCTAGAAAAGCAAAACAAGCTGACTCGTGCGGTAAAGAAGAATCGCCCAGTATTACATGTGATGTTTTTAGCAAACGATACGGCATTTGTGGGTTACTCTTTCCCGAGCAATAACTCGCCTTTCTTTATGGGTATTCCGCGTCTGCGTATGCCAAGTGATGCGCCAAGTCGCTCAACGTTAAAATTAGACGAAGCCTTTCACGTTTTTGTGCCGCCAGAAGAAATGGAGCAGCGTGTTCAGCCTGGTATGCGTGCTGTAGATTTAGGCGCGTGCCCGGGTGGTTGGACCTACCAACTTGTGCGTCGAGGCATGTTTGTCGCTGCCATAGATAACGGGCCGATGAATCAGAATTTAATGGATTCAGGTCAGGTGAAGCACTTTAGAGAAGATGGCTTTAAGTACTTACCAGAAAAGCGCAATAACACTTGGTTAGTATGCGATATGGTAGAAAAGCCGAAGAAAGTGACAAACCTAATGTTAGATTGGATGGTGAATGGTTTTGCTAGCGAGTTAATTTTTAACTTAAAGCTACCAATGAAGAAACGCTTTGAAGAGGTGTATCAGTGCCTAGAGCTAATTCGAGAAGAGTTACCTAAGTACGAGATTGAGTACACTTTGCAAGCCAAACATTTATATCATGACCGTGAAGAGATCACGGTACAAGTGCAAATACACAAGATCCCACAAAAACTATTTAGCTAACGTTTAAAGCTAAAAATAATAAAGCCCTGACTTATTCAAGTTCAGGGCTTTTTGTATTTGAAGCTTAGGTTACATTAGTGTGATATATACTCCTGCGCTGTCATAGCAAAGTACTCAACCTGAGAATGTAAAATATGAGTGGGGTTCGGATCGACCACTTCCACCGGAATGTTATTGTGGCGGGCAATCCCTAATGCCATATTGGTGATATTGACGCTAAACGAGGTCCCCATGAATACCATTTTCTCAGCGTCTAGCATCTGCTGTTGCGCTCGGCTGATTTCATATAACTCAGTGTAGTATTCATCAAACAGCAGCACATATGGCTTTAATGATTCATTTAATATTGGCCCATGTTTACCTATTTTAAATAATTCAAGCAGCGAACTTTCGAGGTTTGCGTCATCCACCTCATCCCAAGGGGCTCTAATACGTTCAACATCATCGCCTTGATGATGAAATAAAGTGACTTGATCTAATCGCCCATGGATTGAAATGTAATCAGGATTACCGGCTTTACCGTCTAAGCCATCGATGTTTTGTGTGATCAAGGTTTTGTCAGCAAGCCAATGATGTACTTTATTAGGCCCGTGGTGGCGGTAAGTGGCAAAACGGTTGTAATACCATTTTAAAAACTCACCAGGGTTATGCATATACATATCACGCGTCGCCATTTGCTGTGGTGTATAGTTGCGACTACCAATCGTCCAAAAACCATCTTCACCACGAAAGGTGGGAATACCACTTTCAGCACTGACGCCTGCGCCCGTGATGTATAAAGTTTTGTCAGTCTTCGTCATTTGGTTTACTCCTAAAGTGCTGACAGCAAGTTGCTGTAATCATCGCGCCAAATAAATGTTGGCTTTTGATTTGGCCAAGGGCTTTGAAGATGCTTAAAGCTTTCAATTGCCTGCTCATCAAAGGTTAAAGTGACCCAGTGTGTGTTGTGTTCATGCGCTTGCTTAGCTTTTGTTTCAAAGAAATGCACTTTGAGTTTCAGCTCGTCAGCAATGCCGCGCATGAGGGGCGTGAGATCTAAATGACTATTAGAGATATGTATTGCTAAAACGCCGTGTTTTTTAAGTTGCGATAAATATAGTTGCATGGCTTCAAGCGTTAACAGGTGCATTGGAATGGCATCGCCACTGAACGCATCTAAGACAAGGGCATCAAATCGATTTGCTTGGCCTTGATCTTTTTGTTTTTGAAGCTGCACACGACCATCTCCAACCACATATTCAACCTGTGCTTTACTGCTATTTAAGTAGCTAAAATGGCTTTGTGCAGTTGCCACAACATTAGGGTTTAGCTCGTAAAATGTATAGTTATCACGATGCTTACCGTATGCTGCCAGTGTGCCAGCTCCTAAGCCGATAAAGCCCACTTGTGCGCCATTGAATTGACTATTAAGCAGTTGAGCCACCGCCGTTTCAAAGCGGTAGTAACTTTGTGGCTGACCTTGTAAGTAAGTCGGTTCAATGATCTCAGTACCATGAGAGGTGGTACCATCAATTAATCGACGCTCCATTTGTCCATTGATAGAAACTTCTTTGACCGACAATAAGCCATAAAAGTTACGTAACCTCAATTTGTCATGGTTGGTAAATTGACTGTTTAGCCAGATAAAAGTCGGAGCAAGTAATACCAGCACGCCGCTAGCTACAAGCACCATATTACGGCTTTTTGCAAACTGCTCTGTGCTTATTAAAGAATAAATGAAAAGCGCCAATACAAGGCCTAAAGCCAGAGGGTACTCATAAAACAAAGTAAATATCTCAGGCGCGATGAAAGTAATTGCTGCTGTGCCTAAAGCGCCGCCTAAAGACATCATTAAATAAAACTGCGTCAGTTTAGACTGATGTGGTTTTGTCTTCTCAAGTTCACCATGGCAGATCATACAAGCACTGAATAACACGGTTGAATAGAGCACAATTTGACTGAGTAAATCGAGTTGGCTGCCAATAAAGAACAGCATCAAGCCAATAAAACTACTGAATGCGAACACCGCCAGCCAAAACCAGCGTTGGTAAACCTTTGCTGAGTGGAAGCATAAAATAAACGTCAGTAAATAGAGCGATAAAGGCAGCAGCCATAAAAAAGGAATAGGCGATACGTTTTGTGTCATTGCGCTGGTGGTTGCCGTTAACATGATCACACCACAGGCACTGAGCAATAACCATAAAGGCAGACGCTTATCCAGTGTCGAAGTACTTTCATTTGTTTGCGCCTGAGTGTAATTGTTTTGTTTAAGTGCTAAGCCAATAAAACCTGCAAATAATAAGACAAATACACCATAAACAAGGCTCCAAGCCCCAGATTGTGCAGACAGTGTTAACCAAGGTTCAAATACAAACGGGTAACTGAGTAGCGCTAAAAAAGAGCCTATGTTTGAGTAACTATAGAGTTTGTACACTTTGCTGTTGAGAGATTGAGATTGCCAGCTTTGTAATAGCGGCGAAGTTGCAGCAAGCACAAAATAAGGTAGACCTACGCTCAGTGCAAGTTTAAGTAACAAAGCGAACTCTGGAGAAGCTTGTTCCTTAATATCACTATCAGACAGACCTAAAGGTAAAGCGAGTAAGCTAATGAGTAAGAGACTCAAGTGCACAATTTGCTGTTTTTTTATATCAAGAAATTTAACCAGCAAGTGCGCATAACAATAGCCTGCGAGTAAAAAGGTTTGAAAAAACAGTAAGCAGGTTGTCCAAACTTGTGCGCCACCGCCAAACACGGGCAGTAAAGATTTTGCTAATAATGGCTGAACTTGAAATAACAAGAAAGCACTTATGAATATCACTATAGTGGCTAGCATGCAGAGCCTTTTCTCTTTGGAAAATTAATTATTGCGCACTTTAGAGTGTTGTATTCATAGATGCAAATGGAGTTTAACTGCTTATAACTCGAGCAATGTTAATTGTCTTTTATAAATGATATTTAATCTCATTTTCTTAAACAGGTACTTCAATATGTATATGATATAAGGTAACATTTGTGTTGTTATATTATCTCTCTGGTGTTTTTAAATGAAATTAAAATTATTAAGCAGTGCAATTTTATTAGCCATGCTAAGTGGCTGTGGTAATAGCAGTAAAGTTGAAGAAATCACGCCGACAGAACAAGTCGATCAGGGTTCTGGTGAAGGTTCGGGCGAAGGCTCTGGTAGCGATCATGACCATGAAATTGAGTATCCACTAGGCCGACTTGCTGTCTCATTTGCTGATGAAAGTGATGTATCAGTTTATGACCTTACAGACAATGAATTATTAGAAACAGTTACTTTAACTAACCCTGTTTCTGCACTTTATGCGAGCCCAGAGGGTCGCTATGTGGTTGCTATTCAGCGCGAAGATGACCATGTTGAGTTTATTGATGGCGGTATTTTCTTAGAAGCCCATGATGACCACTTCCATCTAGAACAAGAAGATGTCCAGGCTGTTAGCTTTGAATTAACAGAAACAAAGCCAACACATTATGTACCAGGTGGTGAGCATGCATTGGTATTCTTTGACGGTGATAAAGACGCTCAAGCAGATGCAGGTTTTGCTTTAATTTCAGATGAAGGCATTACTGAAGCAAAAATCGACGCTCATCATGAATTTAATACTTACATGCATGGTACAGGTGAAATTCGTGGTGAATATGTAATTTCAACATTACGTGATGCCGAGGCGGAAGGGTCGTTACCAGATCAAATAGCATTATTTGAACTGCATGATGATCACTTCCATCAAGAGCAAGAATTCGAACATAAGTGCCCAGGGCTTCACGGTAGCGTTCAAACAGAAGAGTTTGTGGCTTTCGGTTGTACTGATGGCATCGTTGCGATTGAAGAAGAATCAGAAGTATTTACTTCAAAACACATTGCTTATCCTGAAGGTTTCCCAGAAGGTGTTCGTATAGGTAAATTTATTGGTCACCCTGAAAGCCACACTGTTATTGGTTTATCTCGCGTAGGGCCATACTCAGTTAACTTAGAGACTGGTGAAATCAAAGCTTTTGAATGGCAACCAGAAGGTGTTGAAAACTATCTTGCATTCGCAGGTAATGCAAAGACAGGCAACGCATTAGTGCTAGATGATCAAGGTTACTTAAATATTTTCCATGGCGAACACGACTGGGAAAATGAAGCGCGTATTCAAGTTTTAGAAGAAATTGAAGAAGGTGCTACTGCTAAGATCATTGCAAACATGGCGCACCAGATTGTGTACGTCGCTTATGGTGAGCACCTGTATGCGGTAGACACTGAAGAAAAAACAAGCACTGAAATTCAGCACTTTGATAAGCCAATCGCGAATCTTACTTGGGTAGGTGCGTTTGAAGCTGAAGAACATGATCACGAGCATGATCACTAAGTAAACCTTTTTGTTTAACAGACTCCCACTAAAAATGGCGACCAGTAGGTCGCCATTTTTTTCAGAAACTTAAATTACATAGAGTTAAACTTCACGGTAGTTCTTACGGTAATTTTCAACCCATAGCTTGGTTGCGCCACATACCGCAACAGGCATGACGATCAAGTTTACGAAAGGAATTGAGGTGAGTACGAATACCGCAAAACCAAACCCGTAAGATAAGCCTTGTTCGCTTTTAAGGTCGTCTTTCATTTGCTTGAAATGAATTTTGTGATTATCAAATGGGTAGTCGTTGTACTGCACGTTATACATCCAGCAGGTGAACAGCACCCACATGATTTGCCCGAATACAGGTAACACCCAAAGTAAAACGAAGAAGCCAATGGCTCTAGGTAGATAATAACAAAGCTTGGTCCACTCTCTTCCAAGCATACGCGGTACGTCTTTCAAGGTATCTGACAGCTTATCGTCATTGATAGGTTGACCTGTTAAATAGAGCTCAACTTTTTCACTAAGCAAACCATTAAAAGGTGCAGCAATGAAATTGGTTATCACAGTGAAAACCATGGAATAGGAGAATAAGATCACCAAAATAGCAATCGGCCACATTAGCCATTCAAGCCAACTCAACCAAGATGGCAGCAAGTTGTTGATGTATTCAAAGCCTTGAACTAGCCAATCATATAAAAAGAATAAAGAACCGCCGAATAGCAAAACGTTAACAAACAATGGAATAAATACGAAGCGTTTTAGTCCTTTTTGGGTAATTAACGAAAATCCAGCAATGAAATACTCAATACCTTTGCCTAACTGCACAACTAGCCTCAACAATTATATGGACACGTTTTTAGTATAAAGTGTTCCAGAGACAGCGACTAGAGCATAAGGTAACAAACTATGTCAAAGCTAAATAAGAAGGCAGAAAGTTAGGTTATTTAGGTAATTCAACGTTGTAACGTTTCGCGTACCATAAAAAGAAGGGCAGCTCTATGACTGAGAAGCTGACCAAGGTAAACCATACCCAGTTAACTTCAGTGAAAACTAGAGTGAAAGTTTGAGATGAGCCCATATACACAGAGCCGACGACAAACAAAGAAATTACCGATGCAATTAAATCTTGTAGAGAGATCTTTTTGAAGTCATTGCCAGCATATTTTGGGTTTGCATAAAAATAGGCAATTACTAAAACAACAAAGTTAACTGAGATGATCGCAAATTCAGGAGTCATGTTCGATAAGTAGGTTAACAAAAACGCTGATAGTGTAACTTTATGCCGATAAACTGTCCAAATAAAAGCGCAGTAAAGCTAGGTTATTTTGCGTTGGCGCAATTTTAAAATGAATAAATACAATTAAAAAGCCTCGATTAGTTTGAGTTTAATTAGGCTTATCGCTTTCTTAGTTGGCTCAGGTATAATCTCCAAGGTCTTTTGTGGGGTAACTATGATTTCTAAAAACCAACTAAAATTATTGCGTGCATTGGCGCAGAAAAAATATCGCAAACAACATAATTGCTATTTAGTGCAAGGAGAAAAAAATATCCTTGAGTTGTTTTCTGCCAATGTGCCAATAAAACAGTTATTTGCCTCACCTGCATTTATTGCCGCTCATAATGATAAGATTCTTGCCGCTCATAATGATAAGATTCTTGCCGATGACATTGTCGAAGCCGATGAGGAGAGTTTAAGTAAATCGAGCACTTTAGTAAGTAACAATGCTGCCATTGCCATTGTCACTATGCCAGAGCAAAGCAGCATAGAGACATCAGGCCTCGTATTAGCGCTAGATGGGGTATCAGACCCCGGAAACCTAGGCACCATTATTCGCGTGGCTGATTGGTATGGTCTAAAGCAAATTGTGGTGAGCCAAGATTGTGCAGACCATTTCAATCCTAAGGTGATTAGCGCGACCATGGGCTCGTTTGTTCGTGTGAATGTGATCCGCACTGATTTGGCGGCATTTTTAGCGGACTATGACGGCGATATTTATGGCGCATACCTGGGTGGTCAAAGCGTCCATGAAACGCAGTTTGCTAAAAAAGGGGTGTTGGTGATGGGCAGCGAATCTCATGGTATTCGTGAACAAGTTGCGCCGTATATCAACCAAAAGATCACCATTCCCGCTTTTGGTGGGGCAGAGTCGCTCAATGTGGCTATGGCGACTGGTATCATCCTAGATAACATTAAACGCCAAGATTATACCAACCCTCAATAATGCTCAATTATTTTGAGGGACTAAAACTGACGCTAACTTCGTTGAAAATTTCTCATTTAGAACAACTAAATAGCAAAATTTCGCCTCGTTATCGACAAGTTTTCCTTGCCTCAAAATAGATCGCTTAATTAAGAGGAATGGTATTAATCTTTGAAGATTATTTTGTTATTGTTTTCAATTAACTAAAGTAACCCTAGCAAATCATGCGGCTGACCCATATTAAGCTTGCTGGCTTTAAATCATTTATAGAGCCCAGCAAGATCCCATTCCCAGATCAGATGACCTGTGTGGTCGGCCCCAATGGCTGTGGTAAGTCTAATGTGATTGATGCCGTGCGCTGGGTGTTGGGTGAAAGCTCCGCAAAAAACTTGCGTGGCGATGCCATGACAGACGTTATTTTTAACGGCTCAACACATCGTAAACCTGTCTCTCAAGCTTCAGTAGAACTTTTCTTTGATAATACATCAGGTGTGTTACAGGGTAGTCTTGCTAATCGAAATCAAATCGCAATAAAGCGTTTAGTCACTCGAGATGGCCAGTCATTATATTTTCTTAATGGCAGTAAATGTCGTAAACGCGATATCACCGACATTTTCTTAGGCACAGGCCTTGGCCCGCGTAGCTATGCGATTATCGAACAGGGGATGATCTCTCGCTTAATTGAAAGCCGCCCACAAGAGCTCAGAGTATTTTTAGAAGAAGCCGCTGGTGTTTCAAAATACAAAGAGCGACGCCGCGAAACACAAACCCGTATTCAAAGTACACGTGATAACTTAGAGCGCTTGCTAGACATGCGCCAAGAGCTAAAAAATCAGCTTGATAAACTCTCGGTGCAAGCAGAGCAAGCGAAGCAATATCGTGAACTCAAGCGAGATGAGCGTTTGCTCAAAGGTCAAGTCGCAGTTATTAAATGGCAAAAGCTAAACGCACAACAACAGCAAAAAGCCGCCGAAATCGCTGAGCTTGAAAAACAAATCCGCTTTTTTAGTGACGCCCATCAAGGTCATGCTGATGTGCTCTCAGCATTAGAAGCAAAGCTTGAACAAGACACCCATAAACTAGAAGACACACAGCAGCAAAAGCACCGTATTCATACCGAGATAATTCGCTTTGAACAGCAAAAATTCAGTGCACAGCAACAAAAAACACAACTACAAGCTGATATAGATAAACAAAAGCAAGCATTTAAAGAAGCACAAGATGCACTGCAAACCCTACAGCATGCTCAAACTGAGTTTACCGAGCAACAGCGAGCGGCAGAGCAAGGGCTTGAACAAGCGAAGGATGCGTTATTAAAAGCTCAAAGTGCCTTTGAATCGTCACAAGCTGCACATAAAGCACAACAAGCGAAGTTAAATGCAGGGCAGCATGAAATATCTGAGCAGCGCCAAGCACTTCAGCAAGTAGAGCAAAACCATAAGCAAGCAGAGTTATCGTTGGCTCACTTGCAGGCAAATATGGCTGAAGTAATAAAGCAATTTGAACAGCAGCAAAGCCAATCAGTCACAAAGGAGCTCGATGCAGCAAAAGCTGAGTTTTATCAGCTTGCGAAACAGATGGCTGGCCTTCAATCGCAGGCAAAGCAGCTGGCTACAGCTTTAGATGATGCACAGGCTAATTATACAAAGGCCGAGCTTGAAGAGCGCGAGCGCGCGCAAAAGGTCAGTAGTTGCAAAGCAAATATCAGTGCATTAGAGAATGTGCTTAGCTCACTGACCAAGGACGTACAGCAGACGTTACTGCAAACCTTATCCGTTAATGCGATTGATGCAGCGATTGTTGAAAGTGCATTGCTTGGCATGACGCTATTACCTGTGAGCTCAAATAGTATTGAGCATGGTGTTTGGGATAATAACCAAGCGCCTCGCGAGGGCTCAGTTGCAAGTTTACTGCAAGGGCAGGTTTACCCAGCTTTTTTAAATCATATCCAATTACTTAAACAAGGTCAGCGATTTACCCCTGAGCAAGGCTGGTGGATGGCCGTTGATGACGAAGGTAACTTGTATGGTCAGAACTTTAGAGTTAGTAAGTCTAAACAAACTTCTGTGGGCTTATTAACACAGCAAACGCAATTAAATGAACTTAACATTGAGTTACCAAAACTTATCGCAGACCTTGAGCAAACAAAAGCGCAAAAAGAAACCCGACAAACTCGTTTACAAGTAGCGCAACAAGAAATAGAGAGTAACAGTGCCAATATTCACCAAATCGCACAGGGTATGGCTAAGGCACAAACTCACTCCGAGCTATTAGAAAAGCAACATGCTAATTGGCAGCAAACACTCGAACAATATCAACAAAAGCAAGATGCGCTTCAAGCACAATTAACGGAGCAAGCAGCACCTATTGCCAAGCAAAAACAACAGATTGCTGACATAGAGGCTGCCCTTGAGTTACTGCAAGCGCAGCAAATTGAGTTACAAAACCTAGCTGATGAACAAGAGCAAACATATATTCAAGCTGCAAGTAACTCGCAAACGGCTCAGCAAGCATTGCATCAGGCAGAGCTTGAGTTACAAAAAGTACAAAATACGTGGCAACTTGAGCAAACGAAACAGCAACACAGCCAAAGCGTGTTAAATAGCGCCTTAGAGCGACTTGAAACCTTACAGCAGCAATTAGAAGATCAACAACTGCCATTGCTTGAGTGTGAAGAGCAGTTGATGATTTTAGTCGAGCAGCATCAAGAAATCGAAATTCAGCTAGAGCAGTGCCAGGCGCAAAAAGCACACGCTCAAAAAGCATTGCAAGATAAGCAAGCGAGTTTGCAAGACGCACAATCGGGCGTTACGAAAAAACAAAATCAGCTTCAGCAGCTTAAGTTAGCAGAGCAAGAGCTAATGATTAAAGCGCAGTTGATGCTAGAACCCCTTGAAGAGTTACAGCAAACACTCAAAGATATTCTGGCAAGCTTGCCAGAAAATCCTAAGCTGGTGAGCTTTCAGTCAAAGTTACAAAAAACTACTCAACAGTTGTTGGAGTTAGGTGCGGTAAACCTCGCTGCGATTGAAGAGTATGACCAAGCGCTTGAGCGAAAAACTTACTTAGACGAGCAGCTTGATGATTTAACTGCCGCACTCGAAACGCTTGAAGGTGCTATTCGTAAAATAGACCGAGAAACCAAGCAGCGCTTTAAGCAAACCTTTGATCAAGTAAACAAAGACTTCGCAGGCTTGTTCCCGAAAGTGTTTGGGGGTGGTCAAGCGTATCTTGAGTTGACCTCAGATGACCTGTTAGAAACCGGTGTGGCGATTATGGCAAGGCCACCGGGCAAGAAAAACTCTACAATTCACCTTTTAAGTGGTGGAGAAAAAGCGCTGACCGCATTATCATTAGTGTTTTCAATATTTAGGCTAAATCCAGCGCCATTTTGTATGCTGGATGAAGTTGATGCACCGCTTGATGACGCCAACGTCGTGCGTTTTTGCCGTTTGGTCGAAGAAATGTCACAATCGGTGCAATTTATATATATTAGTCACAATAAAATCGCCATGGAAATGGCGGGTAGACTGACGGGGGTAACCATGGCCGAACCGGGTGTTTCGCGCATGGTTGCTGTAGACATAGAACAAGCAGTGCAAATGGCACAAACGTAGCAAGATAAAGGTGAGTAATGGCCGAAGAATTAAGATGGGCATTAATCGTGATCAGTGCGCTAGTTATTGGCGGTTTATTGATCCACGGCTTATGGTCAGTAAGAAAAAAAGAAACACCAGAACAAACTGATAATACTCCGAAACCACAGCCTAAAGTTGAGCCTGCTGCCCCAGCGACAGACAATGAGCCTGAACTGGGTGATATGAATTTTTCAGCGGTAGATGAAGAGCCTACTGCTGAGCCAGTTGTTGAAGAGCAGCAACAAGGTGACGCACCGGCAGCAACCCCTGAGCCACAAGACTTTATTATCTTACACATTGAAATGCCAGAAGGCCTTTCTATGGCCGGCTCTAAGCTATTACCTAGTGTTTTAAGCCTAGGCTTTAAATATTCAGATGAAGGCTTCTTTAATCGTCATGTTGAGCCTTCAGGCAATGGTCCTGTTTTGTTCCGCTTAGTAAATATGTTTAACCCGGGTACATTTGATATTGATAATATGGAGCAGTTCAGTACTGCCGGTGTTAGCTTATTTATGACGTTACCATGTGAAGGCGATAGCCTTGCAGCATTTAACATGCTGAACAGCGCAGCTAAGAAGCTGTCCGATGAATTTGGTGCTACGGTACTTGATCATCAACGTCAGCCTCTAAGTGTTGAAACGGTTCGCAGCTATGTTGAAAGGGTTCGCGAATTCACGGCTTAATGAATAGTGCGTTATGATTTTTTAGGCCACCAAACCGATGTTTGGTGGCTTTTTGTTTTTAGAGGTCGAGATGTCAGAGTCAGTTGTTAAGCAAATTGATGCATTAAAACAGCAATTAGAAGAGTATAACTACCAGTATTACGTATTAGATAACCCAAGTGTGCCAGACGCAGAATACGATAGGGTAATGCGTGAGTTAATGGCACTAGAGCAAGCAAATCCTGAATTACTTACACCTGACTCTCCATCGCAAAAAGTGGGTGGGGAAGCGTTGAGTAAGTTCTCTCAAGTGACCCATAAAGTACCAATGTTGTCCCTTGATAATGCCTTTGATGAGGCGGAGTTCACTGCATTTAATCGTCGTATTCAAGAGCGCTTGTTAGTAAGCGAGTCACTAGATTTTTGTTGTGAGCCAAAACTTGATGGTCTAGCGGTATCTATCTTATACAAAGATGGCGTGTTAGTGCAGGCGGCAACTCGAGGTGATGGCCAAGTTGGTGAAAACATCACTGAGAACGTCAAAACCATTCGTAACGTGCCGCTGCGTTTACGTGGTGATGACATTCCGGCTGAGCTTGAAGTGCGCGGTGAAGTATTTATGGATACGGCGGGTTTCGAAAAATTAAATGAAACTGCGTTTGCTAAAGGTGAAAAAATCTTTGCTAACCCTCGTAACGCGGCAGCAGGCAGTTTACGTCAGCTTGATTCTAAAATTACCGCCAAACGCCCATTGATGTTTTATGCCTACTCAACCGGTGTTGTTGAAGGGGTAGAATTGCCTGATGCGCATTTTGAGCAACTGAGTAAGCTCAAAGACTGGGGCTTTCCAATGTGCCCAGAGACCCGCTTAGTGAAAGGCACCACAGAAGTGATGGCGTATTATCAAGACATTCTTGAACGTCGTGCAAGTCTAGCCTATGAAATTGATGGCGTGGTGATTAAAGTAAACCTTAAAGATTACCAACAGCAACTTGGCTTTGTTGCACGCGCACCACGCTGGGCTATTGCTTTTAAGTTTCCTGCGCAAGAAGAAATTACTCAGTTACTGGATGTTGAATTCCAAGTAGGTCGTACCGGTGCAATTACACCGGTAGCACGTTTAGAGCCGGTTTTTGTTGGTGGCGTGACAGTGTCAAACGCAACGCTTCACAACCGCGATGAAATAGAGCGCCTTGGTGTAAAAGTCGGTGATACTGTCATCATTCGCCGAGCAGGTGACGTGATACCTCAAGTGACTCAAGTGGTGTTAGATCGCCGACCTGATGATGCTAAAGACATCGTTTTCCCTGAAAATTGTCCTGTATGTGACTCACACGTCGAGCGAGTTGAAGGTGAAGCCGTAGCCCGTTGTACTGGTGGCTTAGTATGCCAAGCGCAACGTCAGCAGGCGATTAAGCACTTTGCATCACGTAAAGCATTCGATATTGATGGTCTAGGCGATAAAATTGTTGATCAGCTTGTGGATAGAGAGCTGATTGAAACGCCTGCTGACTTATTTACCTTAAAGCAAGGTCATTTTGAGTCATTAGAGCGTATGGGACCAAAGTCGGCGTTAAACCTAGTTAACGCTCTAGAAGCGGCAAAGCAAACCACTTTGGCAAAGTTCTTATATGCTTTGGGTATTCGTGAAGTGGGTGAAGCTACCGCACAGAATCTGGCAAACCACTATTTAACGCTAGAAAAGGTAATGGCAGCCAGCACGGATGACTTACAAACAGTCAGTGATGTGGGCGTTGTAGTTGCTAAACATATTCATGCCTTCTTTAACGAGCCGCATAACCAAGCCGTTGTGAACGCGCTACTTGAAATTGGTATCAATTGGCCGCAAATAGAACAGAAGTCTGCAGATACACAGCCGCTTGCTGGGTTAACTTATGTGCTTACGGGCACATTAAGTCAGTTAAATCGTAACGATGCGAAAGCGCGTTTACAGGCACTCGGTGCGAAAGTGGCAGGCAGTGTTTCTAAAAATACCCATGCCCTTGTTGCAGGTGAAAAAGCGGGCTCTAAGCTAACTAAAGCTCAAGGTTTAGGTATTGAGATCCTTGATGAAGATGCCTTAATTGCCTTGTTCGCTGAACATGAATAATACCGAGCAGCAATTATAGAAATACCCTTACTAGTAGAAACGCGGCCAATACGACCGCGTTTTTGTAGTAGTTCCTCTGCATAGAGGATTAGGACATTTATGAAACATTACGGCCCAGAATATTGGGATAAATATGGCGTGTATCGTACACCTTTGGCATTCAACTTGACGCTGGTGGTGTTGCTGCGTGCCTATTTTTTATGGACTTTCTCAGCATTGGCAAGACGTCCCGATATCGACTTTATGTCGCTGTTCTTTGTTTCTAAATTCCACTTCTTTACGGCGTTAGGCATTGGGGCCATTGCCATTGTGCCGACTGTAATTTATTCACTTCGCCGACCAACTAGCTCTCAGAAGTTAGCCAAGATTTGGCGGCACATGCGCTGGCCGTTATTACTTTGTGCATGCTTAGACTTAACTTGGCTGATCTATCAAGCATCACAATCGTATTACCAGTTTTCGATGTTTTTAGCAGTGCAAATGGTGCTCTTGTTGTGGGTGATATTGTATTTGCTGAAAAGTCGCTATTTAAGCTACTTTTTTAATGATTGGCCTGAGCCTGAAAAACAAGATAACAAGGGGTAAATTATGCTGACCTGGCAAGATGTTTTAAAGTACGCTAATACTGGTAATCCAGAGCCGAAAAATAGAGTTGAGAAAACAGCTGAACAGTGGCAGCAAGAGTTAGACCTAGAAGTCTTCTATATTACCCGTAACAAAGGCACTGAAAGGCCCTTTAGCAGTGGCAGTTGCACCGTATTTGAAGCCGGAGACTATCACTGTGCTTGTTGCAATAATTTATTGTTTTCAGGGGACGAAAAGTTTAACAGTGGTACAGGTTGGCCATCATTTACTAAACCCGCCTATTTAGAATCGATTGCATACATAGGCGATAACAGTCATGGTATGCAGCGAGTCGAGATTGTTTGTAATGTGTGTGACGCGCATTTAGGTCATGTATTTCCCGATGGCCCACCACCAACAGGCTTGCGTTATTGTGTAAATGCATTATCTATGACAAAAGCTTAACCTTAAACAATCACTCTAGCGAAAGTCCCAGCTCATCGCAGGTGACTTTCAGCTTACCTAAGCGCTCTTTCTGATCTGTTTCTAAATCCACACTGTTTAAAAGCGCAAAGCACTTTTTGAGTAATGGGGTGTTGATGGTGTTTTCTTTCTGGTGGTTTTTATCTAACAAGCATTGCGCCAAATTAAGAGCAATACTGGCATTCTTTGGCATGACTCTAAACGCTTGCGTAAATGCTTCAAGCGCGACATCAATTCTACCGCGGTTAAACTGAGTCACAGCATGGTTGTTGAGCTCTTTCGGGCCCATGGTAATGTCTTGCTTCTCTGTTTTTTGCTGATGGATATAATGCAGGGTAGTGGGGTCACTAATGTCTTTATGACGCTCACAGTGTTGTATGATCTGTGTGAATAAATCTTGAGCCTTGTGCTGCATCCCTAGTTCATGACAAGCTTTTGCTTTATCAAGTGCAGCATCGATAGATCGTATTGTTGGTTCATCTTGTAATTGATTAATAAGTTGAATCGCTTTTTGGTGCTCATCTTTCAAGTAGTGAATACGCGCGTTTAAAACATCTAACTGGGTTTGGTTATCTGCATTTGGAAATTGCTTTTTTAAATCCCCAAGATATTTTTGTGTTTGTCGTGTGATGCGATTAATTTGCTCAGTTTGATCAGTGGCTAAGGCAAAGTCGATGCCCGCTCTAGCTGCATTTAAATAGATCTCAGGGCTATCATGAATGGAGTGCTTAGCGAACTGAGCAATGTCTTTATGCGCGTTGTAGCTCGATTCATAATCATGATTGATTGACGCAACCCGACCTAAACTTTTCTGTCTTTCGATATTACGAGGTGCCATATTAGATGCTTGTTGAAGAAATGTTTGTGCGTTTTCAAATTGATTCAATTGCATTTCAAGGCGACCAAGTAAGTCGAGTGCAACCAATCGAGTTTCTGAACGTTCTAACATAGTCTTTAGCATACGTTGAGCTAGCACATGTTCTTTGTTTGCAATTAAAGCTTCTACCAGGCCTATTTTAGCCCAAGCGAATTTTTGTAAAGAAAGCGCTGATTTATAGAATGTTTTAGCCTCATCAACCCGTTTTAATCTAAGTAATGCCTCACCTTTGAGTTTGAGCAAAATCGGGCTGTAGGTGTTGTCATTATTATCGAGTTCTTTGTCGATAAATTTAACTGCTTTTGAATCATTGCCATCATCAATTAAAGTAAAAATTTGTTTTAGCGCAGATTTTCGCTTTAACACGCGGGTAAGTCTGGTTTTTAATTCTTTAATTGAAAATGGTTTAACTAAGAAATCATCGGGTTGAAGTTCAAGAACACTATGTACCAACTCTCCACTTGTATTAGCAGAGACAAAGATAAAAGCGGTAGTGTTCTTGATGAGGTTTTTACTTTTTAACTTTTCGTAGAGCTGATAACCGTTTTGTCGTTTGGTTAAATCAAATGAGCAAATAATTAGGTCAAACTTTTCACTGGCACACAGTTCAACTGCTGCAATAGCATGCTCGGCAATATAGATATGCTTAAACTGTAGCTGCTCTAAAGAGCGCCTGAGGTGGCTCAGCGCGAGCGGCTGTTCTTCGACAATTAACAGCTTGATATTGCTAAAGTTGTTTAAGCTCATTGAATAAATTAGTAACGATAAGGGCTTATGACAGTCTAGACCTTTAATGGGCTTTTTTAAATAGTTTGGAGATAAAACAGAGTAAGACTAAGAATTTAAGATTGGATTATGTGGTGGGTCGTACTGGACTTGAACCAGTGACCCTCGCCTTGTAAGGGCGATGCTCTCCCAACTGAGCTAACGACCCACATAATAATAAGCTTGATATGGTGGGTCGTACTGGAC
>NZ_PNEC01000118.1 GCF_005886345.1 Pseudoalteromonas phenolica | reverse complement strand
TGCAACAGCACAAGCCATTGTTGAGCGTGAATTTGTTTAAGTAATTATTGCTCCTAGCGTTTCAAGCGAAGCAGCAAAAATTGTTGAAGCGAAAAAGAACGTACGCTTATTAGCGTGTGGTCAATGGAGTGGCAAAGCAACTGGCCACGATATTAAGCGCGTTAATGGCGGTGTTTTAGTGCAAGACCGCGACCTAGGCATGGTTGCCCAAGGCGATTTAAAAGTCGTGTCTAAGCGCCAGCCTTCTGAGCAAGAACTTAACGATTTACTGTTTTGCTGGAAGGTGGCTAAGTTTGTTAAATCGAACGCGATTGTATATGCCCGCGACGGTAT
>NZ_PNEC01000117.1 GCF_005886345.1 Pseudoalteromonas phenolica | reverse complement strand
TCTGTTAGTATAATCAAAAAATATTCGGAACATATTGCGTATTGGGTAAGCGAAGCCGATAATGGGCAAGCTCATGCCATTAACAAGGGTCTTGCGGTTGCCAAAGGGAAATGGATCAACTATTTGAATTCAGATGATTGTTTTTTAAAAGATGCTTTTAAATATCTTTTTACTGAAATAGATTACGAGAAGTATGACTTTTTATATGGTAATGGATATAATGGAAGTAGTATTGAAGTATCTAAAGAAAATAGGCATCCCCCTGCTTTTAAAAAAAAATTAAGACATATTTTAAGATTTTTTTATAATGAAAAATATATAATACCCTCGCAATCAGTTTTTATTCGAAAATCTGTTATTGATGCAATTGGATGTTTAGACGAAAGCTTACATTATTGTATGGATCTAGATTGGTATTGTAGAGTTTATCTCCACTCGGCA
>NZ_PNEC01000116.1 GCF_005886345.1 Pseudoalteromonas phenolica | reverse complement strand
CCCCACCCCCCCCCCCCCCCCCCCGCCCCCGCCCCGCCCCCCCCCCCCCCCCCCCCCCACCCCACCGACCCACCCCCCCCCCCCCCGACCCCCCCCCCCCCCCCCCACCCCCCCCCCACCCCCCGCCACCCCCGCCCCCCCACCCCCGCCCCCCCCCCCCCCCCCCCCCACCTCCCCCCCCCCCCCCCCTCCCCCCCCCCCCCCCCCAACCCCCCCCCCCCCC
>NZ_PNEC01000115.1 GCF_005886345.1 Pseudoalteromonas phenolica | reverse complement strand
ATAAAAATGGATCAGTAAAAGCTGAATATGAAATGCCCGCTCCGGGGTTAACTCGTCTGCCGCCTCTTTTAAAAGCGGCACCAGCGGGCGGAATGACTGAATAAAGGTTTCGTACATGGCATTTTGTTCAGTTAAATGCCAGCACTCTTCTACTCTGGCACGCAGTGCTGCGCGAGAAAGCGCCAGTGGTATTTGCGCTTCAAAACAAATCACGTTATCCGCCACACCCGCTTCATGCAAAAGTGTCTGTACATCGGCCAGTTTTTGCGACGGCGATGCCATCAGGCTGGGTGCCAGTGCGCCAAAACCTTGCCAGATCAACTGCTTTTTGACATCAGCCAGCGTTGATTTATCTAAACCTTCCGAGAGCAACAGGAGCCATTTACCATCCCATGCAGGTTGCTCTGCGCGATA
>NZ_PNEC01000114.1 GCF_005886345.1 Pseudoalteromonas phenolica | reverse complement strand
CCCCCCACCCCCACCCCCCCCCCCCCCCCCCCCCCCCCCCGCCCCCCCCCCCCCCCCACCCCCCCCCCCCGCCCCCACCCACCCCCCCGCCACCCCCCCCCCCGCCCCCCCTCCACCACCACCCCACGCCCCCCCACCCCCCCCCCGCGCCCCCCCCCCCCCCCCCCCACCCCCCGCCCCCCCCCCGCGCGCCCGCCCGCCCGCGCCC
>NZ_PNEC01000113.1 GCF_005886345.1 Pseudoalteromonas phenolica | reverse complement strand
CCGTTTATTTGCGGCGTTATGTTTACAAGGAGAGTACGGTGAATACATGGATTTTTGCAGCAGGAATAATAGGTATATTTACTTCACTAGTGCATATCTTTGCTGGTCAAGTTGACCCCGTTAGGCCATTTCTCAAATCTGATCTTCCTGACATACCCAAGGCTACTCTTTTGGGATGTTGGCACATAGTGTCAGTTCTCTTGTTTATTTCGGGTTTTGCTTTAGCTTATATTGGCTGGTTCAATTTAAACTCATTTCAAAACTTAGTCATTGGCATCTCAATAAGCTTCGTTATTTTCTCTTTCGTATTTATTACCGTCGGCTGGTACTTTTTTAAGTTTCAAACATTTATAAAATTACCACAATGGACTTTATTATTACCTATCGGGGTTTTAGGCCTTGTTGGTGTAATGTAAACATAACAAGAAAATAAACAAGGACTTAAAACAGTTGGCTTTTGCTCCTTCGTCGCTTATTCTAGCCAACAATTTTAAGCCTGTTATTTAGGCGTTAGGTATTAAAAGTTGCATTCATGAAAAATGATAAAGTCAGACCGCTTTTTCGAGTTCTAGCAGTCATCGCTAGCATTCCAGGTTGGCTGGCAGTTTTGCTATCATTTGCCGAGTTAATTGGTGGAGGGGCATCTAGCCTAGGAACCTTGCT
>NZ_PNEC01000112.1 GCF_005886345.1 Pseudoalteromonas phenolica | reverse complement strand
ATGTTCGATTACTTTTCCCTCTTCGTTTCCATGCGTAGTAGCCATGACGAGAAACGCCATATACACGGCACATCACGAGTAACTTATGCTTTGCTCTATTCGCATCTATAAATTCGAAGACTTCTTTTTTTGTTCCAAAGAGTGTTGGATGGCTTTTTTTAAAAGTTCATGCTCTTCTTTGAGCAAATTATGCTCACGCTCAAGTTCTTTTAAACGTTTTAATTCCGCACTCGTTTTAGGGTCGATATTGATTTGTTTAGGTTTAGACATGAGTGTTCCGTTACGAATTTCCATACGCCAACGGTATAGCATGATGGG
>NZ_PNEC01000111.1 GCF_005886345.1 Pseudoalteromonas phenolica | reverse complement strand
TAGTGCTTCTGCAAGCTCTACGATCTTGTCTTCCCACTGCTTCTCGCCTTCTAGTGCTTTAAGCGCTGAACCTTGGATTAGTGGTAAGTCATCACCTGGGAAGTCGTACTCAGAAAGAAGTTCACGAACTTCCATCTCTACTAGCTCTAGTAGCTCTTCGTCGTCAACCATGTCACATTTGTTCATGAATACGATGATGTAAGGTACACCAACCTGACGTGAAAGTAGGATGTGCTCACGTGTTTGAGGCATAGGACCGTCAGTAGCCGCAACTACTAGGATCGCGCCGTCCATCTGTGCAGCACCAGTGATCATGTTTTTAACATAG
>NZ_PNEC01000110.1 GCF_005886345.1 Pseudoalteromonas phenolica | reverse complement strand
TTGCGTCCATAGTTTAATTAATTTGTTATGTTTTCTTAGCGCTCAGAAGCTATCTGATTTAATAACTACGACCCCACTTTCAGTATATAAAAGAGGACCTGCATAGTAGCTTCCTTTTTTAAACAAATAGAAAGCTGACAATTCGCCTAGCTTTCCTTTAATGTTAAAACCAACAGAGTTTTCACTGGTACAAACAACAGAAAGCTCATTAATGTCACCAAATTTTGTCTTTATATTTCGGGAATTACTCAAGGTTTCTTTTAGTTTCTTAATAGATTTAAATTGAGATTCTTCAAGACTAAAGCCGTAAACTGATAGCAATTCATTGTCGTTAGTGCCAACGTCAACATTTTCTACGTGAGGAATTTGTTTAAAATATTCCTGACATAAAGGTAATGCAAAAGCTTTTGCCATTAGCACAACTTCTATGAAAATCAGAGAAATCAAAAGTTTCATGCTCAGTTTCCAGAAAACATAACGCCCGATTAACGGGTAAAAAATTGTGGGCTAAAATTGAGCGAAGCGAATAGCCCGCAAGTTTTTTATCCCTGTTTAATTGCTTGTTATGCGTTGACA
>NZ_PNEC01000109.1 GCF_005886345.1 Pseudoalteromonas phenolica | reverse complement strand
GTGATCATGTTTTTAACATAGTCAGCGTGTCCTGGACAGTCTACGTGTGCGTAGTGACGAGTTGGAGTATCGTACTCAACGTGAGAAGTTGAGATTGTGATACCACGCTCACGCTCTTCTGGAGCGTTGTCGATTGCTGCGAAGTCTTTCGCTTCACCACCGTATACTTTTGCAAGTACGTTAGTGATTGCTGCAGTTAGAGTTGTTTTACCGTGGTCAACGTGGCCGATTGTACCTACGTTTACGTGCGGTTTCGAACGTTCAAACTTTTCTTTTGCCAT
>NZ_PNEC01000011.1 GCF_005886345.1 Pseudoalteromonas phenolica | reverse complement strand
ACCAAGCGAGTGCTTAAGAACACTTTAATACTAAACAACAAAAAAGGGCTGCTAAGCCCTTTTTTGTTGTTTAGTATTCGCTGAAAAGTGGCTTAACTTAAGCTAATTTTCAAACGCGTACTCGATTGCCCACTTGCCCAATATTTACGCTCAAACGGCGTGATAGCTGTGTCACTCTCGTAAGCTTCAACCGCAACTGGGTGGCCTGATAGCTCAAGTGCTCGTGCAAACTCTTTAACGTAAATATCCCAATTAGAGCGTACTTCTAATATACCACCTAATTTCACAATAAATGGGAAGACGGGGGCACCATGCCAACGTCTGCCAATGTGCTTGGCTTTTGGCCAAGGATTTGGATATAACAAAAAGTGATGAGTTGGCTGCCAGTCCGCCTCTAGCGCAAGACGCCAGAAGTCATTTAGGTCAGCTTGAACTAAAATATACTGTCCAGCTTCTGTTTGCTTATATTCCACATCATGTTTGTCTAAACGATGCGATGATTTATCGATACCAATAACCAAAGCATCAGGGTGTAATTTAGCTAAATTAGCAGTGCTTTCACCTACCCCACAGCATGAATCTAAAATCAAAGGGCCGTTAAAAGCCTTTACCCTTTCATTGACTTCATCAAACGCTTTTTGCGTATGTTCAGCAATGGGCTTTTTAAACTCTGCGGCTAAATGCTTTTGAACTATTTCATCAAGCTTTTCATGTAAACCAGGTTGGTTTGAAACTATGCTTCTCGAATTTGCTTCACTCATCAGTGACGTAACCCTATTCCACGGCGAATTAATGTCAGTGCCGTAATAAATAAACCAGTAATTAGCACTAATAATACCGCAAACGAGGTGTAAATGCTGACATCTGACACACCTAAAAAGCCAAATCTAAATGCGTTCACCATATAAATGATCGGATTTGCTTGCGACACACCTTGCCAAAACTCAGGCAACAGCGTGATAGAGTAGAATACCCCACCTAAGTATGTCAGTGGCGTCAGAACAAATGTTGGTATAATACTGATGTCATCAAAGCTGTTTGCATACACAGCGTTGATAAGGCCACCTAACGCAAAAACCGCCGATGTCAGTACCACAGTGGCGATGATCACAAACACATTATGAATTTGAATATCAACAAAAAACAAAGACACAATTGTGACGATTAAACCTACTAGCATGCCGCGGGCCATACCGCCGCCCATGTAACCAAGTACAATAATATAATTTGGCACTGGTGCCACTAGCAGTTCTTCAATGCTCTTTTGGAATTTAGTTGAATAGAAGCTTGATGCAACATTTGAATAGGAGTTGGTGATCACCGACATCATGATCAGACCCGGTACAATAAACTCCATATAGCTAAAGCCGCCCATCTCGCCAATACGAGAGCCGATTAAACTACCGAAGATCACAAAATACAGCGTCATAGTGATTGCAGGTGGCACTAAGGTTTGCACCCAAATACGTAAAAAGCGGATGCACTCTTTGATCCAAATACTTTTTAACGCGACTGAATAACGACTTAAACTCATGCTTCACGCCCCTGCTCTAGTAAACTTACAAATAATTCTTCTAATCGGTTAGCTTTATTTCGCATACTCAGCACAGTATTACCTTGCGCTGATAACTGTGAAAACACCTCGTTTAACCCTTGAGATTTTGCCACTTCAACCTCTAATGTGTGGTCATCAGTCATAACGAACTCATAACCCTCTAAGGTAACTGGGTTCACAGGTGACTGTAAGTCGAGCACAAAGGTTTCTTTGTCTAACTTAGCAAGTAAAGCTTTGATTGTGGTGTTTTCAACAATCGTACCTTGGTCGATGATGGCGATGTTTTTACACAGTAACTCCGCCTCTTCAAGGTAGTGAGTTGTCAAAATAATCGTCACTCCTTGCTCGTTGATTTCACGTAAGAAATCCCACATTGAGCGACGTAGTTCAATGTCTACACCTGCGGTTGGTTCATCTAAAATAAGCAACTTAGGTTCATGCATTAACGCACGTGCGATCATTAGGCGGCGTTTCATACCTCCCGAAAGCGTGCGCGCTTGCTTGTCTTTTTTATCGAACAGACCCAGCTTTTTTAAATATTTCTCGGCACGCTCATGGGCAAGTTTACGTGGCACACCATAGTAACCCGCTTGGTTCACTAAAATTTGGTTCAGAGTTTCGAATTGAGAAAAGTTAAACTCTTGCGGCACAAGACCAAGTTCTTGTTTCGCATCTTCTAACTTTGTATCAATTGAGTGACTAAAGACTTCAACTGTGCCTGCGGTTTTATTTACCAATGATGAGATGACGCCAATGGTGGTTGATTTACCTGCACCATTAGGGCCAAGCAGCGCAAAAAAATCGCCCTGCTCTACTTGCAAGTCGATGCCTTTTACCGCCTTGACGCCATTTTTATAGACTTTGCGTAAGCCTTGAATATTTAATGCGATGGTCATGTTATTTGTGGTCTCCATAACCCCAACGTTTAGTGAGTGTATGTTCGATATTAAGGTGGTCTAAAATTCGCGCCACCATAAAGTCGACAAGGTCGTCGATCGATTCAGGCTTATTATAAAAACCCGGAGCCGCAGGCATGATGGTCACGCCCATCTGACTCAGTTTGTGCATGTTCTCTAAGTGAATTGAGCTAAATGGCGTTTCGCGAGGCACTAAAATCAGTTGTCCACGCTCTTTAATCACTACATCAGCTGCTCGTTCTAATAGGTTATCCGATGCGCCCACCGCAATCGCCGATACAGAACCTGCGCTACACGGGCAAACCACCATTTTTTTCGGTGCCGCCGAACCAGAAGCCACTGGGCTAAACCAGTTGTCTTTACCAAATACTTTTACTTGCTCAGGTCCAGCTTTTACTAGCTCACTTAACTGCTCAGTGCATTTTTGCTCATTGCCCGACAACTTTATATTTGATTCGGTATCAAGCACCACGCGCGCTGCGCTCGAAATAAGTACATAGACTTGATAATTCATTGCCACCAGCACTTCGAGTAGACGAAGACCATAAGGTGCGCCCGATGCGCCACTAAAAGCCAGTGTAATGGCCTCTTTATACTGTTTCATTTTTAAACCTTTAAGCTCGACGTTGGCAACCTAGCTAAGTTTAGCCTGCAACGCTGCCAATAATTTTTGATGGATACCCGCAAAACCACCATTACTCATGATAAGAATATGCTGACCTGCCTGTCCGTTTGCACACACCTTCTCAATAATAGACTCAATCGTGCTATCGCACTCTCGCCCTGCTTCTTGAGCCAGGGCCTTTAATGACCAATCTAACCCTTCAGGTTCGAATAAATACGCTTTATCAGCTTGTTCAAGTGACGCCAACAAGGTTTGTTTGTGTACGCCCATTTTCATGGTGTTAGAACGAGGCTCTAAAATAGCAACGACCTCATCACTGCCTACTTTGGCTTTTAAGCCTGCCAAAGTGGTTTTAATTGCCGTTGGGTGATGTGCAAAGTCGTCGTAAATACGAATGCCTGCTACTTCACCGATCAACTCCATACGGCGTTTTGGTGATATAAACTCAGCTAGGGCATCAATTGATACATCTACTGGAATACCCACATGACGTGCTGCGGCAATGGTCATCATGGCATTTTTCACATTGTGCTCACCAATTGCATCCCACTTCACAACCCCTTGTACTTCACCGTGTAAAAGCACTTCAAATTGCGAGCCGTCAGCTGAGAGTAAGTGATAATCCCAATCACCTTTTAAAGTTTCTTGTTCACTCCAAAAGCCGCGCTCAACCACCTCTTGTAAAGGTGTATCATCCGCCGGATAAATGGCTTTGCCTTTACCCGGTAAAGTGCGAATAAGATGATGGAACTGCGTTTGAATGGCGTTTAGATCCGCAAAGATATCCGCATGATCAAACTCTAGATTGTTCATGATCAGCGTACGCGGCAGGTAATGCACAAACTTACTACGTTTATCGAAAAAGGCCGTGTCGTATTCGTCTGCTTCAATCACAAAAAAAGGCATATCGCTAACGCGTGCCGACACCCCAAAATTTTGTACTATGCCGCCGATTAAAAAGCCAGGGCGCAAACCTGCGTATTCTAACACCCAGGCCAACATACTCGCCGTCGTGGTTTTACCATGCGTGCCCGCCACTGCTAGCACCCAACTATCACGCAATAAATGATTCTTTAGCCACTCAGGGCCTGAAGTGTAATTTAAGCCTTGCTCTAACACATACTCAACGCATGCATTACCACGGCTCATGGCATTACCAATCACCACCATATCAGGCGCAGGGTCTAGCTGCTTAGGGTCGTAACCTTGAGTGAGCTCAATACCTAACTCTTCAAGCTGAGTACTCATAGGTGGATAAACGTTTTGGTCTGAGCCTGTCACTTTATAACCCAAAGACTGAGCAATGGCCGCAATGCCGCCCATAAATGTGCCGCAAATACCTAAAATATGAATGTGTTTATTATTGTTGTTGCTCATAAACCAAGACCTTGGGTGAAGAATATATGGTTTGCCATATTAACGGAAATCACCATTATTGTGCGAATTAATTACAGAAACAGGTGTTATATCAATACTGATTAAATATGGGCTGAATATATAAAAAAAATGCCAGTCTTAGACTGGCATCTTCTATCTTATATTTGTACCTGCTTTTGCAGCTAGGGATTGTGCATGTATGAAGCCAACACTCGCACTTCGTAAAAGTAACGAGTAACCCCTATAGATCTCGCTGTGTACGAAGGCGGCAATCGAATGAGTGCCATGAGCATAGTTTTACTATGTGATTGGCCGCAGTGAGAGCAGCCAACGCATGTACGCAGCGAAAGATGACGGGGTTTTAAACGCCGTACTGGTCGCGGTAGGCCTTAACCGCTTCTAAATGTTCGCCCATTGAGCCTTGCTCTTCTAGGTAGGTAATTAGATCAGCAAGTTTCACGATTGATACCACTTGTGTACCAAAGTCGCGCTCAACTTCTTGAATTGCAGATAATTCAGCTTTACCTTTTTCCTGACGGTCTAGGGCAATTAAAACACCTGAAAGATCAGCACCTGCCGCAGCAATGATTTCCATTGATTCACGAATTGCAGTACCCGCTGTGATCACGTCATCAACTAACATGATACGACCTTCAAGTGGAGAACCTACTAAGCTACCGCCTTCACCGTGGGTTTTTGCTTCTTTACGGTTAAAACAATACGGTACGTCTTTGTTGTAGTGATCAGCCAGTGCAACTGCAGTCGTTGTTGCAATTGGAATACCTTTGTACGCAGGGCCAAATAGTAAATCGTACTCAATGCCTGCATCTTCTAGTGCTGCTGCATAAAAACGACCTAAACGTGCCAAGTCACGACCTGTGTTGAACAAACCCGCGTTAAAGAAATAAGGGCTAGTACGGCCAGATTTTAAAGTGAACTCACCAAACTTTAATACCTGCTTCTCTAGAGCAAATTCAATAAACTCTTTTTGATATGCTTTCATGTCAACTTAACCCTACTTAAATTATGCCAATGCTTGTTTTTGAATATCGATGATTTCGCGAATTGAATGCTTCGCCAAACCTAACAGCTCATCTAATTCTTCAAATGAGAACGGTTCGCCCTCAGCAGTGCCTTGTACTTCAATCAGCTTGCCTGTTTCTGTCATGATCACATTCATGTCAGTTTCAGCTTCTGAATCTTCTAGGTATTCAAGATCAGAAATCGCTTGGCCTTTGTAAACACCCACAGAAATTGCTGCAATCATAAACTTCAGAGGGTTATTGTTGATCATGCCTTTCGCACGCATGTTAGTTAGTGCATCAACCAATGCCACACACGCACCGCTGATAGACGCCGTACGCGTACCACCGTCAGCCTGAAGTACATCACAATCAATTGTAATGGTGTTTTCGCCAAGCGCTTTTAAATCAACCGCTGCACGAAGCGCGCGCGCGATTAAGCGTTGAATTTCCATTGTACGGCCGCCTTGCTTGCCTTTTGCAGCTTCGCGGTTATTACGCGTATGAGTAGAACGTGGCAACATACCGTATTCAGCTGTGATCCAACCTTTACCTTGGCCTTTCATAAAGCGAGGTACACCGGCTTCAACCGTTGCTGTACAAAGTACTTTTGTGTTTCCGAACTCAACCAGCACAGAGCCTTCAGCGTGCATAGTATAGTTACGGGTAAAGGTCACAGGCCTAATTTGATTTGCTGTTCTTTCACTTGGACGCATCCACGTTCCCCTATATTCAAAATTTTCAATATTATAAAGGGTCATGCGTTATCTTGCCACGGACATTTGTGTTAATTCGGGCTATAACTTACTCTCAACAAAAATGATGATTTTGTGACTGGGCAGAAATTGCACTTCAAACTGGCCTGCCCTGTAGCTATAATGCCATCGGTTTTAATTTTATGATTTTAGGAATCTTTACATGATCCACAGTATGACCGCCTACGCACGCCGAGAAGTTAAAGGTGAATGGGGCACAGGGGTTTGGGAAATCCGCTCAGTTAATCAGCGTTACCTAGAAACCTTTATCCGAGCACCTGAACAATTTCGCGGTATGGAGCCGGTAATACGCGAACGCCTTCGCAAGCACCTACAACGTGGCAAGGTTGAAGTATTCTTAAAGTTTGCAGCCAACCCAGCCCATGTTGGCGAATTGTCTATCAACGAGACTCTGGCACAACAGTTAATTAAAAGTGCCCAGTGGGTTCAGTCACAGAGCAATGGCGACCAAGCGGTAAGCACCATCAACCCAGTTGATATTTTACGTTGGCCGGGCGTGATGGAAGCCGAAGAAATCGATTTAGACGCAGTAAACAGCGAGCTACTTGCTGGTTTTGATTTACTGGTTGAAGATTTCAAAGCGGCGCGTGCAAGTGAAGGTGAAAACCTTGAAGCCATGATCACGACACGTCTCGATGCCATCATCGAGCAAGTAGCGATTGTTGAAGGTCATATGCCAGAAGTGGCTAAATGGCAGCGCGACAAGCTAACTAGCCGTTTAGATGAACTTAAAACAGACATCGACGAAGGCCGCCTTGAGCAAGAACTTATTTACCTTGCGCAAAAACAAGACGTCGCTGAAGAGCTAGACCGTTTGAAGTCTCACGTTAAAGAAACAAATAAAATCTTAAAGAAAGGTGGCGCATGTGGCCGTCGCTTAGACTTTATGATGCAAGAGTTTAACCGTGAATCAAACACCCTAGCGTCAAAGTCAATCAACACAGAGATCACCAATGCAGCGGTTGAGTTAAAGGTATTGATTGAACAGATGCGCGAGCAGATCCAGAATATTGAATAAGGCTGTAATACTTTCAGCATATTACATAAAAGCCCAGATTATCTGGGCTTTTTTAGTCTACTTCAGTTATAAATTAGTACTAATCGAATAAAACTCGTTTTAAATTCTAAAATCTGGATTCTAGAATTTAATTTACGATGTCAATTAAAGTACTAAAACCAGTGTCTAAATCGTGACACTTAGTTGACCTCAACTCACCATTATCGATCTTAAAACGCACCGTCTCTTTATTTGCCATTGCAATATATGCTCGGCCTAGTAACTCATAACGGCGAGAGTGGTTTGCCTTTAATTTTGCGGTATCTTCATATTCAAACCAAATCCACACATCATTGTTTGGTTGAACTGTAATTGAGTCAATTTTATCTTCGCAAGTGACTACTTTTGCTTGTACAGAAGTTATAGAAACCAAGCATAGCGCCAAAGTTAATGCTAGTTTTTTCATTGCTTTTATCCTTAAATTAAAAAAACATGCTGAAAATTAGCGCTGAATATACTCAATAACTTTAGTGACAAAATAACTAAAAATTTATTAAATAATATTCGCAGTTTTACTTAAGCTGAGTGACATGTTTCATATTTCTTATAGATAAATTAAAGCGCTTTTTAGCCATACACACCTCTACCACCAGCACATTTAAAACTAACCCAATTAAACGGTCGTAGTCGTGTAAAACACTCATTGCTAGCTCTCCCATCGGGCTCGTAATATTAATAAACAAACTTAGAATCACTTCTAAAAATAGCGGTGTAACCACAGCTAAAGTCACTGCGACGGCGCGCGTCACCCATAACTTGTGGGCGACGATGTTTTTCTTCATCGCAAAAGCAATGGCGATGCTGAAACTGACACAAATAGCGATAGCGACAATCACCAAGGAGATAAAGCGCGCACCTAAGTCTGTTGGTGAAAATACTAGGTGCATCCACACGCCAGATATTGCCATTAAGCACGCAGACACAACGGCAAAGCGCCCCATTAGTCTGTGCATCTTAGGTCGAGTTATGCGTAATCGAGTTGAGAACTGAGTGGGTAATGAAAAGAAGAAAACAATACCGCTTACACCATGCACCAAAATTGCAGCTGGGAGTTCAAAATAACGGGCATTAATCAAACTTGATGCCTCAACGATTGCATCTGGGCCGAGTAAGACCAGTGCGACAATAAAAATTGCAGGTATAGCGGGCAGGCCAATTAAGAAGAATAACAGGCTGACTACTTTCCAATTGCTTGGACTTTTTTTGTGATTACTTGATGATGACGCGGCCACACAGTTTGGGTCTACTAGCTGTGAGTCTCTTTGATTTTTATTTGCAGTGATTAAGTTCATAACATTGCCTTGTTTCTCGTTGTGCTTGAGGCAATCTTGTAATATCAATGCTAATGTGTCGTTCTAGCCTATTGATTAAGACTTTGTCGCAGACCTTAATCTAAATAGGCATGAGAAATAGAACACCATGAAAAAAACTAACCAACTGTAAAGTAAGGATAAAAAAGGATTACTTATATGCCAGCCGCTGAATTAAATTTACTGGCAATTAATATTGCGACTTTGAGCGTATTATTCTTTAGCGCTAACTTACTGGTTGTTCGAGCCGACAAAAACCATACTTATTTTCCGCTGGCTTTGAGTTTTATTGGTATCGCGATTGTCATTTCACAGCCAAGCCTCAAAGTACTCGCACCCGCTTTACAGCTTTCAACCTTAACGCTGGCATTACCCGCTTTATTAATTATCGCGCCCTGCTTTTGGCTATATGTAAAAGGCTTAACACACAGTGCGCCTTGGCGATTTAAAAAAGCCGATGCGCGGCATTTGGCTCTACCAGGGCTTGGGTTATTGATTAGCTTTATCACCTTTTTGTTACCCGCAGATATTCATTACAACCTGCTTGGCAAAGGCGACACAGCGATACTCGAACAGACATCGGCACTGTTTAGAAACTTTATCTATGGATTACTAATTATTACTTTTGTGCTGGTGTTGGGCTGGATTGCACAATCAGCGTTCTACTTGATTAAAATCGTCAAGCGATTACAACGCTACAGAACTCAATTAAAGCAGGTATTTGCTTCAACTGAAGCCAAAGAGATCAGATGGTTAAGTGGTTTACTGCTGTTTGTAGGCGTTGCTTGGGCTATCGCTGCAATCAATTTATTACTCGATAATTTGTTTATCGCCAGTGAATATACACAAGATATTTTTCAGTTTGTTTTGCTCATTACAGTTTGCTTTGTCGCCACTTGGGGATTAAGACAAAAACCAGGCTTTGAAGAGCTATTTTCTACCGAGTCGGTCGATGTTGAATATCAAGCGTCTTTAGCTATGGATAATAACAGCAGCCAAGTTGAAAAGTCTGAAAATACTTCCTCCCAAAAATACAAACGCTCAGCTCTCACTGCGGAAATGGCAAAAAGTATTGCGAAGAAAATTGAAGTAGTAATGACCTCAGAGCACCTTTATTTAGATGCTAACCTCTCTTTACCAAAACTTGCCAAACACATTCATACGTCGCCTAATTATATTTCGCAAACGCTAAATGAAACCTTAGCGACTAACTTTTTGATTATGTGAATCATAAACGTATTTTGGCAGCAAAGAAGCTACTGATAGAGTCAGAGCTAACAGTTTTAGATATTGCCATGCAGGTGGGCTTTAACTCTAAATCAGCGTTTTATAGTGCATTCAAAAAACATACTCAGTTAACTCCCAGCAGTTATAAAAAGCAAAATTTAAATCAATAGTAGAAGATTACATTGCAATTAGAGCAAGCAAAGTTAAAGCAGACTAAGTAATAACCCATTCTAACCAATTATGTAGAGGCGTTTTTATTGTTTTAACATTGTCGCTGTTTTGTTGTTGTTGAGCGTCTCTTAATGCTTGGCTTAGCTCTAAGTACTCAGATTTGGCACTCAATAAACGTGCTTTTAGCACATTAACTTGGTCTGTCTCTTGAGTGCATCTGTTTTTCATTATCTCCATCAAAGATGCTTCATTAATCTCAGCCTTTGCCAACGCTCTTTTAATATAAGCTTGCCACTCATCTTTATAACTGCTCTCTAAGCGCTCTGGGAAAAGGTATAAGTCCATCATATCTTGATGAAGGTTTACGACATCACCTTTGTTATCAAATGCAATTCTAAGAAGTAGTAAGCTTTCAATTGAGAGCGTATTTAAGTAATTCATAACAGCACCTCTTTTTTAAACTCAATATAAATAGAGCTGGGTATTAGATCACTTCTAAAATTATTTACTCAGACTAATCTAACTAACATTGAGATGCGTAATAAAAATATTTCAGCGATAAACCGATATGTTTTTAAAGAAAATAAAACAAGCTTTAAAGATAGATAAACCCAATGAAACAATACCTGAAAAGCCACAAACTATTTCTTTATGGGAAGACACAGGTAAAGTTTTTTACATAGAAAATACCCTCAAGCTGACATATGAATCTAATAGTGGTTCTATCACACTTGAAAAGTTATCAATGCAAGCACTGCCTGATCTAATAAATAACATTTCACTCTTGCCAGAAAACTCTCCTCTTGCCATCAAGAACACTGCGAATCAAAAATCAGCATTCAATATCAGCCTATGCGGGGTCACTTGGCAAAAAAATGCAAATGCGACCAGAATAAAGGCTATACCTGATGCTGCATTATTGAGAAGCCAAACAGCCTGCTTTTCAAAATCACAGGCAATCTTTCGCCATGCTACATTGCTAGAACATGATGACTTACTCACCTCCTCTTTAATACAACCGAAAGCTGGACAATTTATTTATAACAGAATCACAGTTGAGCAATTTACCCAACAGATAAAAATAGCCAACAAGCGCATTTCTGAAGACCTGAGAAAGAAAGTGCTTATCAACCAAGATAATTTCGATAGTCCTTTTACAGAGCATGAATCAGAAGAAATAGAACGTTTAATTGATATCAACTTACAAAAGAAGATAACTTAGTAAAAATGTTTAAGGTTTAAAAAGATAATGAATAGAATAATTAAAAAAATTATAAAAAAAACTATTTAACTCCCATCAACAGTGCCCAATAAGAAAACTCGTTAAGACTGCATATTTCAATAGTGGGAGAAAGATAAAGATTAATTTGACAGATAATAAATAATCATAACTGTGCACTTACTCTCGCAATATTTACATTATTGCAGGCCTTTTTGAGTAAAAATAAGACAGTCCATTTAACTACAAGAAACAATAATTATTTTTATTCGACAAAAGTATAATACCTTCACTTCATACGGTCATAGAATAGTTAACCTGCTGTTTAGCATAAAAATTCTCAACTCTTTCGGCAGACCTAAATCATTTTTGAATTTTTTCGATTAACGCAGTTAAAAAGCAAAAATCCCTATTTTCTATACTGTTATTTTTCGTATTTTTTATTGCTAAGATGCCTGCGTTTTTTACTTACAGAATTAGGAAGGACTTAGGATGAAGTTAAAAAATACCTTTATCGCTTTTTGTGCCACAGCCAGTTTAGTGGCCTGTAATAGTATTTCGTCAAACTCAACACCGCTTTCTGCAGCCGCTCTAAGCGCTGAGCAAGCAGCTACCACAGTGGTATTTATTCATGGCGCGCATTTGCGAGGCTCTGCTTGGCAGCCTGTTGCAACTGAACTGGAAAGTGCACAAATTGCATCACATATTCTAGATTTACCCGGACGTGATAATACTGTTACGCCATCAAGCATTACCTTAAATCACGCGGCAAAGGCACTGTGTGAGCGAACTAATGCACTACCCCAGCCTCAGGTTTGGGTTATGCACAGTCAAGGTGGCGCGGTTGCTCACGAAGCGCTCGCATCATGCAATAAGGCTGAGATCAGTAACTTAATCTATGTCAGTGCCGTCGCGCCTATCGAGGGAGCGAAACCTTTTGCACTGCTAAACAAAGACGATGAAGACAACTATTTCAAAGGGGTCACCTATAAAGACGGTTGGATGAAAATCACCAACCAAGCTGAATATGTTGCGTCATTTACAAACACCCAATCTCACTCTCTTAAGGCAAAAGTTTGGTCACAGTCTGTCGATGAACCTGCTGTCACGGGCGAAGGCAAAGTGTACTTAAACAAAACTAAGTTAGACGCAATTCCAAAAGCCTATGTATTTGCGAAAGAAGATAAAATCATCTCTTATGCGACACAACAAAAGATTGCTCAATCTATAGGTGCGACAAAAACCTACAGTATTACGTCTGGTCATTTGCCTATGATCACGCAACCTGTGGCTTTGGCAGATGCAATTAAATCAGCGTTAACACTTTAATTTTTAAATAAACTCAATCAATCGTTAAAAGGACTTTTTAATGATGAATAATACTCTTGCCCATAGTGGCAAGCCTATGGCGCTATTGAAAAGTGTCAGGGCACTTGCTGCCCAAAGTTTACCGAAAACGCCGTCTGTTACTATTGTTGGAGGTGGTATTGCGGGATTAACCAGCGCCTACGAGTTAGTAAGACTCGGTGCAAAAGTGACCATCATTGAGGCTGATCCTGGCCATATCGGTGGTCGCGTTAGAACCTTACGAGAATCTGATACGCTTTATGCCGAATTAGGCGCAATGCGTATTCCAACACATCATCAGCTATCACGTCATTACATCGCTGAAATGGGCTTAAAGCTAAGACCATTTGTACAGGATAATGCCAGAGCCCACGCGATGATCCGTGGCCAAAAAGTCGCTCGGAGCGCTGAAGGTTTTGAACGCTTAAAACAGGCCTTCGATCTGACCCCTAAAGAGCGCAACATGAGCGTAGATGATATGTGGGATCTTGCCGTCACTGAAGTACTCAATTCTTTATCGGATAAAGAAAAGCAGTCTCTATATGACAAAGAGTTAAGTACTGACAGACTGAAAACACTCGATGCTATGTCGCTAAAAGATGCCTTTAAACAAGCGGGATTAAGCTCAGAGGCCCTGGAGTATGTTTCGTCAATTTATGGGGTTTCGACCTTACTACATACTGCTTTTTCAGAGCACTTACGCGAGCAACTTGAGCGAGTTTGGTTTGAAGGCTTTGACGAAATCGTCGGCGGTACAGATATACTCCCACAACGTCTTTATCAAAAGATCTCGGGTAAGGTTAATTTTCTGGCGGGTGCCAAAGTCGTCGATATTAACAATCAAACCGATAAGGTATCTGTGTGTTACCAGTCGAGAGATAGAAACAAACACACCATAGAGTCTGATTATGCTATTTGTACACTGCCTTTTGGCGTATTAGGCAAAATCGACTTTCATAACAGCATAAACCCAAAGAAAGCGCGTGCATTTGCACAAGTGCACTATGATTCAGCCACTAAAGTATTGATCAGAACAAAAAATCGTTTTTGGGAGCTTAAAGAAGGGATCTATGGTGGTAGCACCATCTATGATGTCGGCCTAGGACACACTTGGTATCCAGCCGATAACGCCATCGCCAAAGATACTTCGGTATCAAACTCGGCAAGTTACCTACTCGCCTCTTATACCTGGGGGCAACACGCTCGCCGTGTTGATACGCTCAATAACTTCGAGCTTAAAGAGCTGATTTACACCGAGCTGAAAAAAGTACACCCCTATATCACACGAGATGACATTTTAAGTGTCTTGCGATGGAGCTGGAGTAACCATACTCACTCAGCGGGTGCCTATGCCTTTTTCAACCCCAGAGATCATCAAGATTATTATGCACTCATGCGTGAACCTGAACAGCGCTTATGCTTCGCGGGTGAGCATTGCTCTGTCTATCACTCTTGGATCCAAGGCGCGTTAGTCTCAGCGCTTGAGGCCGTGCAATACATTCACAAACACGCTTAAATTTTTTACCAATTAAAGTAGTAAGCCAAAGATAAGTTTTGGTAATAAGGAAATATCATGTCTTATACAATCGCTGAGTTTATTACACTCAGACTTAAACAATTAGGGTGTCACCATGTTTTTGGTGTGCCGGGTACATCATGTTCAGATTTTATCGACAGCTTAGTTGCCGATCCTGACATGCACTTCATCAATACCGTTAATGAACTAGAAGCAGGTTATGCCGCCGACGGATATGGCCGACAAGGCGCCTTAGGTGCTGTTTCAGTTGCGTATGGGGTTGGTACGTTAAGTATGGCCAACGGCATTGCCAGTGCATTAACAGAGCGCGTGCCTCTGGCGGTTATCAACGGCGGTCCAACCGATAAAGACCTAAGCCTTGAGGCCGAATACGATGTGTTATTCTCGCACTCAACGGGGTTTGGTAAAACCGATTTACACGTGTTCAAAGAGCTGACGCTCGCCGCAGAAGAGATCCGTGAATTAGACGGTGCTGCAGATAGAATAGATGCTTTGCTGATCACTGCGTTAGAGCAATCTGGTCCAGTCTATATCGAGATCCCTCAAGATTTGTGGAAAAAGCCGATTGGTCACTTCTCTGCGAACTTAAGCTATTCAGCAAAACGCCACACTGCAGGTAAACAACAGTTTGTCCGAGCCCTCGAAGACAGACTAGCGAATGCCCAAAAGCCTGTGGTGTTATTGGGTGCTGAACTAGTTAGATTTGGTCTAATTGATGAGGCAATGCAATTTGTTGAATCTCAGGGACTGCCTTTCTATACCACCTTGCTGTCTAAGTCTTTAGTAAGTGAATCACACCCTCTGTTTTGCGGTGTGTATGACAGTGATTTAGCTCCTTCAACCATAACACAGGGTGTTGAATCATCTGACTGTGTGATTGCACTTGGTTGCTTGTTTGGCATTGATCACCGTTATATGGTTATCTCACTGAAAGAGAAGCTGATCCGTGTGGCATTTAATAAAGCCATGGTAGGCAGTCATGTATTGCCAAAACTCTCTTTGGGCGCAGCAATAGAAGCCATCAATATGTTGCCACCCCTTAACTCACAAGGTAACACCGTACCCAGTGTCGCCGGATTAAGTTATCAGCAACGCCGCGAACAATGGCAAAGCAAATTTGCCAGCGATCCATATTCAGGCACTTTGGGGCATGATGGAATTTTTGCTGCCATCGGGGATTTCTTAAATACCACCCATTCGCCTTATTACATTAGTTTAGATACTTGTTTGGCAAGCTTCCCGGGCGCGGATATACCTGTGACCGATACACAGTGCTTCTTAGCTAACCCGATTTGGCTTTCAATTGGTCAGGGCACTCCCGCCGCCATTGGTAGTTATTTTGCAACGGGTAAACGACCGCTTATTGTGACTGGTGACGGTGGATTCCAAATGGTGTCACAGGCATTCTCATCCTTTGTACAAAACAATATCCCAGCCATTATTGTCATTGTTGATAATGGCTCATATGCGATAGAGCAGTTCTTAATTGACGGTTCGTTCTTTATTGAGCCTGGTAAAGCACCGTTAGATTACGTGATGCTCAATGGTTGGAAGTACGAAAATATGCCCCATGTATACAACGGTGGCATTGGCCTTCGAGTAAATACCTATGAAGATCTACTTGGTGCACTGCAACATGCGCATGCCCGCGATGATCAACCTTGTGTGATTGCAGCGCAGATCCCAATGAAAGATCTCCCAGCTGAAAACCGTGCCTTTTTAGGTATTTAATCAAAACCGGCCGGTAAAACATCATACCGGCCACGTTAACACAAGGGTAAAAGGATGACATTGTCGCGACGCGCTTTTTTAAAAAGCGGTTTTGCTGCTGCCGGATTAACCAGTCTTGATGCGTTTGCTTCGCCTTGGATAAGAGCCTTGCTCAATGAATCAAATAGCTACCATGCGTTGTATTTAAATAAGTATTTATTTAATGATTTTACTGCGTTATTAGCAAAGCAACTGCACTTATATCAAGATGCTGAAATACACACTCAAGCATTAAAGTGTGCGGCAAACATGCAAGATGAAGCGCTGATATACCAGCGTTTGTCGGCTATTCTAGCCAGCAGTAACCTCAATATACAGTTGCTTAATATGCATCGTTTGCAAGATCAGCAAGTGCGCTTCAGCCAATATTTAACGGAATTAATCCAGCATCAACGTTTCTCTGGGTATATCAGCTTTGGCCTGCCCAATAGTGAGTTTGATCCCATCAACTACCAGCCATTTTTTAATGGTACAACTTATACCATGACGCACGCCTTAAGCGAGCAATATACACCATTGCCACGAGCAGATTTCACTGGAGTGATTCATCCAACAGAGCTATTCACTCAAGCAAATCATATAAATACACCTAAGGCTGAATTAGCAGCCATTTATAATGGCCCTCACAGCTATTCAAGCAATGAGTTTACTCACATGATGCTCAATATAAAGCAGCACATGCCCTCCGGTGGCAAACTCATAATGCCGATATTCGACGTGCAACACACCGCACAAAAACATCTGGTCTCGGTATTTAATGACTGGCAAAACTTGCTACATGGTCGCTCATGGCAGAGCGCGCAAACGCATAGAAATAGACTGCAATCTTTAGATGCATGGCATAGAGAAATGGCGGTCTATGGCTACAAAGTGCATAAGGTTATTCCGCTCGAAGAAAGCACTATGCTGCCGGAATATCTCAGTATTTACGAAAAGGTTTAAATATTATGGAACCATCAAATAACAAAGGACTATCAAGACGTGCTTTCTTAAAAGGCACCGGTGCAGGAATGGGATTGTTAGCCAGCAGTATGCCCAGCTTTGCACTCGACAACGTGTTTAACAATCACAATGGCGGGGTTGCCACCGCACAATTAAAAAATGCAGGGCTATTGGAGCAAGCACAAACCAATATGCTCTTCAACCAGTTAACGGATGCACTTAATTTCAAACAATCTGAAACAGATAAAGTACTCATTATCTTAGGGCAAGTGAGCGAAAAAGCATTCCCCTATAGTGTTGATCATAAATTAGTAAGCGCTTGTTTGACACGCTTACAATCAAAAGGCATCAACAGAAATCATATTACTATTGCCTATTTTGCGCCAGAGGGGCTAGCGAGTAATTCACCATTGCTTAAAGCGATTGCAGACCCTCAAACAGATAAGCAGTTTCATAAGGCGCAACTTGTGAATGTTGCTAATAATAGTAACTGGTCGACTCTGACTATGCCCAAAGCGTTACCAGATGTGAAAGTACTGGCGCAGGCAAGGCAAGCCGATCATATTCTATTTTTAGATCAGCTTACTGATAAAGAAGGATTGATACATTCCCCGCAAAATGGATTAGCTAACGTTTTATTTGAAGCACAGTCTTTAGAGAAATATCGTAATCGGCTTGATGACTTATTTGCGATGCGCGACATACAAGAAACCATCTCAAATAAGGTACGTTTACTCGCTTACAATGCCTCTCGATTTATTGCGCATTCTCCGGAATCAGGTGTACACATGCATCATGTTCATCCGGGTATGCTGGCTATCTCAAATGATATTACAAGCCATCAATTATTCGCTGAAAACTACTTGCATAGTGTATTGAATAACACGCCTAAACTCAGACATAGCGCGCAAACGCTTAATTGGTTTCAATCTGGCGTGAGTCGTGACCCTATGACCATTGAGCAAATAGAAAAGACCATGCAAAAATCTGGAGTGATGCTGAATAAAGTGCAGTTAGTCTAGGTCGTCATTTATGGCGACAGAATTTTTTTGCTCTGAGCCACTTTTATCGAGCTAAAGCCACGACCTCTAGATCAAATTAATATGTACCATGTAGGTCGTCATTTATGGCGACAAGGGTTTTGCTCTGAACTGATTTTGTCGGGCTAAAGCCACGACCTACAGATCAAATTAATATGTACCATGTAGGTCGTCATTTATGGCGACAGAATTTTTTGCTCTGAGCAGCTTTTGTCGGACTAAAGCCACGACCTACAGGTCAAATTAATATGTACATGTAGGTCGTCATTTATGGCGACAAGGGTTTTGCTCTGAGCTGCTTTTGTCGGACTAAAGCCCTGACCTACCACACAGCCAGATTGTAGGCGCGATTTTATATCGCGCTTTTTTATGACAAACCGAGACTTTGCCTCACTTGTAGCATTTGCTGCTGTAACTTCGACTGGATCTCACTCACTTGCTGGCTAGAACTATTTACTTGATCTTTCATACTTAACATAGCTTGACTGAAATCATCCACCAAACCACTTTGCTGTTGAGCAAGTTCCATGGCATGACTTGCAACTTGATTCGCTGTCTGAGCACTTTCTGCAACCCCTTCAGAATTACGTTTTAACTCTTGCGCATGTTCAGTCTGCGCTTGCGCATCTTGTGATAACGCGCCCATTTGTTCAGATACTTTCTTAGAGTTTTCACCCAAGGTGTTTAACTGCTGATGAATGTCAGACAATGAATCTTGCGTTTGTTGCGCAAGCTTTCTCACTTCATCGGCAACAACGGCAAACCCACGGCCATGCTCACCCGCTCGCGCCGACTCTATGGCTGCATTTAGTGCTAATAAATTAGTTTGCTCCGCAATGGTACGGATCATTTCAACCACTGTGCCTACGTCTGAAACACCCTTTAATAATTCATTTAAGCTATCTTGCCCTTGCTCTACACGCTGCTCTGTTGAAGAGCTCGCTTCAAGCATGGCATCGGCAAATTGCACACTGTGTGACATGGCTTCAAAGGTACTATTGGCATTATCAGATACCTGGGTGTTAATATCGTTGGCTTGCTCGCCCAAATCTCTAATATTGTGTAGTAATCCCTGAGTTTGCTCGACTTGATTATAAGTGTTCTCAGATTGCTGACTGATCTGTGACAGGCTTTCGCTCATCTGGGCCATAAACTCATTTACTAATGTCAGCATTTCTTGGCGCTCTTGCGCTTCTAGTTGTTGGCGCTGAATGAGCTGATTAAAGTAACCGGCTATCTCACCCACTTCCGTATCAGGGTTTTTACTATGAATTTGCTTCATTTCATTCGAGTTAATTAAATCAGCAAAACCATCTCTGAGTTGTCTTAGAGGATTAAGCACTTGGCTTAACTGAACGAAATAAACGCCTGCTGCCAACAAGATTAATAAACCAATGGCCACACTGAATAACAACAAAACTTGCATTTTCAATTCATCTTGGCTGGCTCTTAGATCATTTTCAGCCGATAGCACAATATCAATGATGGTTTGAATATCGGCACGAAGTGCTTTTATACCAACTTGGCGAGAATGTGATTGCGCAAAAGTATTTTGCACGTCTTTACCAAAACGATTCGCCCAACTTGAAAGCTCTGATTTGATTTCATCAGCTAAGTCTTCTGCTTCTTCGCCAAAAAACAATGCATCTTCATCGACTTCGCTCATAACCCCTAAGTTATCTAAGCGGTCAATTTTATTGGCAACCGTCTGCAAGGTTGTAATAGTATTTTGTAAACTCGTTTGTGTATTTGCATCAGGATTGATTGATAAGTGATAAGTAAAAATACTCAGTTGGTTTACTGCTTGAAAATAGTCAGACGCTAACGCGTAATATTGTTTTTTGACAGGGCTGTCATTGGCTTTCGACGCATAACTTATTAAAGAAGAAGCTGAACCACTCATTTGTCTTAACGCATTATCTAATAGCGCCATTTCGTTACCAGATAATTTACCTATCGCACGATACTTTCCGTTAATATCAGCATCCAATGCATCCAGCTTATTGCTCATCGTCGCAGCAAGTTCATCAGGTAATTGACCGATGTATGCTTGTTTAAGTTTTTTGATAATGTCTGAAGATTCAGTTAAATACTGACTGTCACCACTACTAAGATAACCTTCGACACTACCCGAGAGTTCCACCAGTACGGTGTTTTTAAGTTGGTTATATCCGGCATTCTGCTGGTCTAAGTTATTTAATAAATTTGACGCCCAAAACAATACACCAGCTAAAAATAAACTTGCTGAAGTAAGCAAAACTGCTAACCATCTAGTAAAAACAGAAACACGCATACAACCCCCTTGGTCCCTAAATTCGGCGCTAGCGTATTAAACTTTTATGACAGTTTGATGTAACTTGCTCACTCAAAATGCAATTTGAGTTAAAAACATACTTTCTACCTATTTTAAGGTCAACATCTACTTTATTTCATCGCAGCTTTAACATAGACATCGAAACGGTTTTTCTTGGTGGTGATTTGCATACTCGGCTTTTGCTCGTCAAGGAAGGGCGCGTAGTCAGGACGTTTTACTGCAACGCGTTTACTCGCCAATTGCATTGCAAAGGATAATAAAGCATCTGCATCATGATCGTCTCCCACTAAAGATTGGAACACGCGCATTTCTTTTTTCACCAGTGCCGACTTTTCACGATGTGGAAACATAGGGTCAAGATACACCACATCTGGTTCAACCTCAGTACTATTCAAAAGGTCGTGACTAGAACCAAACGCCATACCCACTTGCGCCTTCATCCACTCACCTATTTCAGTATCTTGATAAGCACGCTGAAGGCCATCATAGAGTAATGCAGCAACCACAGGATGACGCTCATGCATGGTTACTTTGCAACCGAGAGCTGCTAATACAAAGGCATCTCGACCTAAACCTGCAGTGGCATCAAGTACATGCGGTGTCGCACCTTTATTTAAACCCACTGCTTTTGCGATTGCCTGACCCTTGCCACCGCCGAATTTACGGCGATGTGCACTCGCTCCAGTAACAAAGTCGACTCTGATTGCACCTAGCTTTGGTTCATCACTTTTAAATAGTTGTAGTCCATGCTCATCAAACTGTAACTTAAATAAGGCTTTATTTGGCACATCGTCGCCATTACACTGCTCTGCCCATTTGGCCAATTCAAAGCGTTTTTCTATTTCATCAAGGTAAGGGCGATTTTCAGGATAGGGGGTGTGGATTAGCAAGGGCAAACTCCTTATAAAACAGCTTGCCCATTATAACGTCGAAACGCTTATTTATACCAATCCTCAATAATACTTAATTAAGAGAATAGAAGTTAAAACAGCTCAATATCATCTTGAGAGGGTACTTGGTCTTCACTCCAAGGCTGACTAAGCTTATTAAGACTCATATGCAATGCTTCACGAGTATCAGTGATAATCGACAGCTTTTGCTTCACTTGTCCTAGCTCTTCATTTAAAAAGCCAAAGTGTTGGTAAAACTCTGATAGTTGCTCAGTATTGGTAATATTAGCTAAACTTTCAGGCCTCTCAGTCGCTTGCTCTATTAGCGATTTTAGATTTTCTGATTGCGAATTATGATGCATATCTAGATATACTAATTGTTGTGCAATGTCATCACACACTTGACCGATAAGCCCAACTTGATTAAGAGCTTGCTCACTATCTTCCATGTCTTGAATTTTAGAATTAGTAGCTTCTAAAATATGAGGCAGTAAATCTTTATAGCGACCATATAACCCGGGATCATCTGTAGGCATATTTTTAATTAACAGAGAAACCTTTGGGTAATTAATAATGGTACGACAACCAAAGTCTACAAAACGATTACCTGTTCGATTTTGTTCTAAAAGCTCTTGCTCGATAGGCTGAATGATCCCTTCGGCTGATTTATAAACTTCGCCTTGTTGGTGCCAAAATGCTACAGCTACCTCAAGTTGCAGTGGGATAAAAAACTCGAAAAAGAATTCAGACAATGTATCGAAATCGTGAGCATGATAAGATTGACCCACATAACGCATAATACGGCCCATATCGCCCGAGTCTGTCATAGCTATCTCAGCCGTTATCTGCGCTTGTTCTATGTCTTTTTTTAAGCGCTGCGATGTTTGACGGTAATCATCAAGTACATTAATTCTAGCGAGTAATTCTTCTCTATTGAAAGGCTTAATAATGTAATCCGATGCGCCAGAATTATAGCCACGCATTCGCTCAGAAATATCTTTACGAGACGACAAAAACATCACAGGTATCTCGAGTGTATCAGGGGATTTTTTTAGTTTTTCGCACACTTCAAAGCCGTTTAAACCAGGCATTTCTACATCAAGTAAAATAATATCGGGATGATACTTAAGGGCTAAACGTAAACCTTCATCACCATTTTTTGCATGTATAAGTTTACAGCTTTGAGCTAACGCATCTTCGATGATTTTATGCACTAATTTGTCGTCATCAATAGCCAGCACTAATCTGCTCATACCATTTCTCTTCATAAATCATATCTTAAATAGCATAGCTGGTGATGACGATTTTGCGAACCCTAAAAAGCATAAAAGCGCCCCTGAACGCTTTTATTTTTTAAACTAAAACACACTCTGTGCATTTATTAGGCAATACCACTATGCCGAAGCAATGCATCTACTTGCGGCTCGCGACCTCTGAAACGTTTAAACAATGTCATCGGGGCTTCTGAGCCGCCTTTTTCCAGTATATTTTGCATAAAGTCTTGTCCAGTCTGCGGGTTAAATACCCCCTCTTCTTCAAAACGAGAAAATGCATCAGCCGATAAAACTTCTGCCCATTTGTAAGAGTAATAACCCGCGCTATAGCCACCTGCAAAAATATGACTAAAGCCATGTTGGAAACGGTTAAACTCAGGGGCTTTTACGACGGCTGTACGTTTACGAACTTCATTTAAAGTAGACTGAATTTGACAACCTTCTTCGGCCTTATAATCAGCATGAATATGGAAGTCGAATAAACTGAACTCTAATTGACGCAGCATCTGCATGGCCGACTGGAAGTTTTTCGCAGCCAATAGTTTATCAAGTAATTCTTTAGGCAGTGGCTCACCGGTTTCAAAGTGACCCGAGATAAAGCTCAGCGCTTCTTCTTCGTAGCACCAGTTTTCCAAAAACTGACTCGGTAGCTCAACTGCATCCCACGCCACACCATTGATACCTGCCACCGCTGAAGCGTCTATTTGCGTCAACATATGGTGAATGCCATGGCCGAACTCATGGAACAATGTGGTAACTTCATTGTGTGTAAAGAGAGCTGGTTTGTCGCCTACCGCTTTATTGAAGTTACACACTAAATACGCCACAGGTGTTTGAAGCTCGCCATTGGCGCGAATTTTACGACCCATACAGTCATCCATCCACGCGCCACCGCGTTTGTGCTCACGCGCATACAAATCTAGATAGAAGTGACCACGAAGTTCATCGTTTTTATCGTGCACAGCAAAAAAACGAACATCTTCATGATAAGTGTCGAAATCTGAAAGCTCTGTTACTTTAATACCAAATAGCTTATTTACTGTGGTGAATAAGCCTTTTAATACAGTATCTGCCGGGAAGTAAGGACGTAACTGCTCGTCTGAAATTGCATATTTAGCTTGCTTTAACTTCTCACCAAAGTAACCGTAATCCCATGCTTGTAAGTCAGTCATTTGATATTCAGACTCAGCAAATGCTTGCAGCTCTTTTAGCTCTTGCTCGGCTTGTGGTTTAGACTTAGCGGCTAAATCATTTAAGAACTCAAAAACCTGCGCTGGGCTTTCAGCCATTTTTGTTGCTAATGATTTATCTGCAAAGCTGTCAAAACCTAGCAACTGTGCTAATTCATGACGTAATTTTAGTTCCTCAGCCATAACCTCCGAGTTATCAAACTCTCCGGCATTTGGGCCTTGCTCAGAAGCGCGTGTACAAAATGCACGATACATTTCTTCACGTAACTCACGGTTATCAGCATAAGTCATTACTGGCAGGTAAGACGGAATATCTAAAGTAAACACCCAGCCTTCAAGTTCTTTGCTTTGCGCTGTATGCGCCGCTAACGCAATTGCCGACTCAGGCAAGCCCGCGAGCTCGCTTTCTTCTGTAATATGTTTTTGCCATGCTTGCGTGGCATCCATCACATTATTACCAAACTTTGCAGCAAGCTCTGATAGGCGTGCTGAAATTTCGCCATAACGCTTTTGCTTGTCGCTATCTAATGCAATGCCCGACAAGGTGAAATCGCGTAATGCATTGTCGATTGAGGTTTGTTGCGCAATGCTCAATGATGCAAATTCTTCTGCGTCTTTTAATGCTTTATAGGCTTCATATAAACCTTGGTGTTGACCCACATAGGTTGAGTATTCTGAAATAAGCGGTAAGCACTCATCATAGGCTTTACGTAAATCTTCAGAGTTAACCACTGAGTGCATGTGTGATACTGGCGACCACATACGAGAAAGCTTATCATCCGCCTCTTCTAGTGGCACCACCAGCCCTTGCCAAGTAAATGCTTGCTTTGCCAATACTTCGTCGATGGTTTTACGACAATGTTCAATTGCTGCTTTAAGAGCTGGCACTACATGCGCTGGCTGAATTGTCGAAAATGGCGGTAAACCTTCAAGGCCGATCAGTGGGTTACTCATATATATTCTTTCCTTTAATCTGTTCTTATAAAATATGCGCTTTCGTCATATATTTACCGTATTAGCATTGAAATTGGGGCAAATGCCGCAATTACAAGTTAGACTGAAATATTCTTGATACTTCGCCTTTCTATTACAGAAAGCTTAGAACATAAAACCAATTTTTAAGGAGTTTTTATGGCTCAACATTTTGATTATATTGCCATTGGTGGTGGTAGCGGTGGTATTGCATCGGCTAACCGTGCGGCAATGCGTGGCGCAAAAGTCGCTTTAATTGAAGCTAAACACATGGGCGGCACTTGTGTAAACGTCGGTTGTGTACCAAAGAAAGTGATGTGGCACGGCGCACAAGTCGCTGAAGCAATTAAGCTTTACGCACCTGACTATGGCTTTGATGTTGAACTTAAAAACTTCGATTGGGCTAAGTTAGTAGAAAGCCGCGAAGCCTATATTGGCCGTATTCATAAAGGTTACGAAGGTTATTTAGCAAAAAATGGCGTCACCGTGATCAATGGCTTTGCTAAATTCGTTGATAATAAAACCATCGAAGTGAATGGCGAGCACTATACGGCTGATCATATTTCTATCGCGGTAGGTGGTCGCCCTTCTGTTCCGAACATTCCAGGCGCAGAATATGGTATCGACTCAAACGGCTTTTTCGAATTAGATGAGCAACCACGTCGTGTTGCAGTAATTGGTGCAGGTTACATTGCAGTTGAACTTGCTGGTGTTCTAAATAGTCTTGGTACTGAGACACATTTATTTGTTCGTAAACATGCACCACTTCGTAGCTTCGATCCTTTAGTAGTTGAAACACTGGCAGAAGTGATGGAAAAAGAAGGTCCAACACTTCACACCAATGCCACACCTAAAGCGCTGACAAAAGAAGCCGACGGCTCCGTGACCTTACATTTAGAAAATGGTGACACGCATACAGTTGATCAAGTCATTTGGGCGATTGGACGCGAGCCAGTGACTGATTTAATCAATCTACAAGCGACTGATGTTGAAACCAATGAGCGTGGTTTTATTAAAACAGATGAATACCAAAACACCTCAGTACCGGGGATCTATGCTCTGGGAGACATTATGGAAGGCGGTATTGAACTGACGCCAGTGGCAGTAAAAGCAGGTCGTATGCTGGCTGAGCGTCTATTTAACCCAGAATTGCCTAATGCCAAAATGGATTATGACTTAGTACCAACAGTGGTATTTAGCCACCCGCCAATCGGTACAATTGGCTTAACCGAACCGCAAGCGATCGCACAGTACGGTGAAGAAAAAGTGAAAGTGTACACTTCTACGTTTGCGGCTATGTATACCGCTGTGACGCAACACCGCCAACCTTGCAAAATGAAACTAGTTTGTGTGGGCGAAGACGAGAAAATCGTTGGTTTACACGGTATTGGTTTTGCGGTTGATGAAATGATCCAAGGTTTTGCTGTGGCAATGAAGATGGGCGCAACTAAAACAGACTTTGATTCTGTAGTGGCGATACATCCAACGGGTTCTGAAGAATTTGTTACCATGAGATAGGCACTACCAATCATTCATCCATGAAGCACCGCCCGGCTCGACGTCCTTTGTCTCGCGTTCGAGCCTAAAATAGCTGCACGCTTTCGCTATTTTCGGGCGGCTCTCACCCAACGGGTTCTGAAGAATTCGTGACTATGAGATAGTAAATAGACCCTGAAACAAGTTCAGGGTGACAACCCATACAAACATCTAAACCAAATCATTCCGAACTTGTTTCGGAATCTCTCAGTTAGTATACAGACCCTGAAACAAGTTCAGGGTGACAACCCATACAAACATCTAAACCAAGTCATTCCGAACTTGTTTCGGAATCTCTCAATTAGTCGATAGACCCTGAAAAAGTACAGAGTGACAACCCATACAAACATCTAAACCAAATCATTCCGAACTAGTTTAGGAATATTTTAATTAGTCTGTAGACCCTGACACAAGTTCAGGGTGACAACCCATACAAGCATCTAAAACAAGTTCTGGGTGACAACTCATACAAACATCTAAAACAAGTTATTCCGAACTAGTTTCGGAATCTCTCAGTTAGTCTACAGACCCTGAAACAAGTTCAGGGTGACAACGCATACAAGCATCTAAAACAAGTCATTCCGAACTAGTTTCGGAATCTCTCAGTTAGTCTACAGACCCTGAAACAAGTTCAGGGTGACAACGCATACAAGCATCTAAAACAAGTCATTCCGAACTTGTTTCGGAATCTCTCAATTAGTCGATAGACCCTGAAAAAGTACAGAGTGACAACCCATACAAGCATCTAAAACAAGTTATTCCGAACTAGTTTCGGAATCTCTCAGTTAGTCTACAGACCCTGAAACAAGTTCAGGGTGACAACGCATACAAACATCTAAACCAAGTCATTTAGAACTAATTTCGGAATCTTTTAATTAATCCAAAATCACCAAGCTATTGTGCCGCTGAACCCCATACGTATTGCCAATGCATCATTAGGGTTAAATTTATCTAAGCCCAGCTGCCAATCTATAGATTCACCTTGATATTTAACATCGACCACTTTATTAACAGGATCGATTAATAACCCCCATGCGCCTTCACTCACTCCTAGCTGAGTGAACTGCTTATCGCCCTGTTTAAAGGTGTTTAGATGATACACAAAAGGACCTTTTGCATAATCTAGCCCTAGCTGCATTTGTTTATTTAAATCAAACTCAAAGCTCTGCTCTTTTTCTATACCTTTAAGCAAAGGCCTAAAGCTACTAAAACCAACATTATCAACAAAGCTTCCCTTGGTATTGATATCTGCTTGTGTGTATCCCGTACCAGTAATTTCGAAGTGATTGACTAAATCTACAAACTCGCCATGAAGCAACAAGCTGTTAGATAATTTATAGGTAAAAGCGACATCAAGTGAATATCCATCACCTGAAGTTTGCCACTCTCCCTCATTATTTGGACGCTTTAAGAAATTGTTATCTGTATAAAACTCTTCAAATTCGAGATTACCTAACAACTGTAAATCTTCTTTACCGGATACCGCACCACTGACTGTTGAGCGACGTAAATAGTTTAGTTGCCAATAATTTACTTGTATCGAGACCGCGAGCTGTCCGATTTGTTCTTGATACTCAATACCTAAGCCACGATTTCGAGCGCCGACTAAGTCTATATCAACGTCATATTCGTCATACGTGGTCAGTGGTATCTCGTTTTGTTCTTGATAATAACCCAAAGCCGTTTGCGGATTGGTGGCTAACTGATAGTCAACACGCTGCATAATGTGCCAGCGAAAATTCGCTAGCGACTGATGTTTATATGCCATCCCAAAGCGCGATTGCGAAAAGCCCATACTGGCATCACTTTGTGGGCCTTGTTGCCAGTCATCATCCGCAATTTGTAATACTGGGGCAATATCGGTGAAGCTATTCGAAGTTAAGTAAAACTCAATCTCATTCTGTTGCGCCAAGCTACTGGCCGACACTATAAGCGCTGTGCTTAAACACAGTTTTTTTATCATTATTATTGTCCATAACTTTTTATTTTAATTGTTAGTATACCGTGAACACAGGTATAAAAAAGGCCAGTAAAAACTGGCCTTCTTAGCACTCATTAGTGCATCTAATTCACTTTATAGTGACTCAATTGCACCATCAGTATATTTAATCAATACGATGCTGCCGCGCTTCAAGATAGTTGCAGCGACTTCTTCACCGACCATGATCTTACCGATTTCAACTTCAGCTTCTTCATCTACTTCTTCACCTTCAACAGTTTCAGGTTCGATGATTTCTAAGCTTACACCCTCCGCATTTTTCGCAGATAGTGATTCAGTTTTTGTATCGTACTCTACTATAAAGCTACGCTGCGCTTCAGAACCCGGGATCACGTATTTAATATCAAGATCAAATTCACCGTGTTCAAGCTCGGTGCGCACACCACTTAAAGTTAAATCAACCGCATAGTCACCAAGCACCACGTCTACGTTAAGTGCAGCGCTGATGTCTAAGAAGTTGTCTTCATCTTCAAGTTCAAAAGTGTCTGCAGGGTCAAGGTACGTTGGTACAGCAACTGTTGCACCTGGTTGTAATTGCTCTGCATAAGAAGTCGATTGACCTTCACCGTAAGAGTATAAGCTTACTTGGAAATAACCTTTATCTTCGATGTAAGTCGAAAGATTTCTCATACGCATAGAATCAATTGCAGGATACTCAGAATTTAACGAAAAATTATAATTATTAAAGTAATTAATGGCACTCTCTAAGCTATAAAAAGAGCCATAAAACTCATACTCTTCATATTTGATTAGCTCGCCAGTTGAATCCACTAGCTGATTGTCATCATTTACTTCGGCAACACCGCTAATTCTATAGGCTTCAAATGAGTAAGAGTCACCATTTTGCACTGGATTAAAATAATAGCCCGCAGTTATCTCTTCAGGTAAAGGCTCTGGTGGTGGAATGTCAGAGCTCTTTTCAGAGTAATCAATATACTCAGTTTTATCTGAGAAGAAGTATGGCTTTGTAGATTCAGTGCTTTGAAGCGTAGCTAAAGTCACAGTTACAGTATTTGAATATTTTTCTGCAACAGCATCTAGATGCACAAATGTAAATGAGCCATCTTCATTTTTATCCATTGCAAAAGAAAGCGTTTTAGGACCTAGTTCGCCCTGTATTTCAGAGCCACTCTCATTAACACTGATATCATAAGTCATATCAGACTGCTCTAAAATTAAACGGCCCGCAAGGTTAACACTTTGACCAACTTCAGGCTGTGAGTCTGGGAAGATAGCAAAAGCTAAACCAATATTTTCCGCATTAATCATACGACTCTGCTGATATGCAGGTTGGCTTAGTAACGAATGCAGATTTAGAATTTTTTGCGGCTCAGAAACGAACCCTTTTAACTCAATGAAAAAGTCTATTTCATCAGAGTATTGATCATAGCTCCAATACAAGTCCTCAACATTTACAGATGTACCATCAACCACAACTTGACCATCGTTGAAATCAGTCACATCGCCATAAATGTTGGTGTATTGTAATTCGTATCCATAATCAAGACTTTCTATACGATAAAATCGATAGTTAACCTCATGAATATTGCCATTTATTACATGCTCTTTTTTAAGAAGGTACTGTCTACCATTAAACTCACCCGACCAAATAGTTTCAGTCGTATTACCAGCTGCAACCTCATAAGCAAAAATACCTTTCTCTCCAGAGCGAAGTAGAGTATGCGTAGATAGTACTTCCTCAGATTGATTAGATAATTGAGCAACATTGTCAGACTCAAATTTTAAGCTGGCTACATCATCAACTAAACGACCATAGTAACTAAAGCCTGCAGCTTGATACCCACTCGCATTGGCCACATTAACAGTGAAATTAGCAGTTACCGAGTCACCTTCTAATGAGTTAAATGCACCACTTAAATTAATCATAGTTGGTACAGCTATCGTGTCTTTTTCAACAGTCGGAGTAACATGTGCTTGGTAAGCATAGTGCGTATTGTCAAAATTCAATTCTTCAACAATCACAGGTACTAACTCAGCACTTAATTGACCATTGAAGCTGACTGGGTTAGTCACAGTTTCAGTTTTCTTCTGTGCCAGTGTCAGCTCTAGGTTTAAAGCACCTTTAACCGCTTCAATGCCATGCGCTTCTATATCGAAAGTGTCTGACTTCAATTCATCTACTGTTACCGCTTTGTTCAATGAAACCGAAACTTGTGTGCCTTCATTTAAAGTAAACTTAGCCGCATCGTTCTCGATTATGCCGTCAATCTTTAACGTGTATTCAGTGTTTGCATCATTTGTCGTAATCGCAGCATTGGCTGATAGTGACTCAGCGCCTGCTGATGCTTGCACATTAAACGTTAAACCATCTTCTTCTAACGTTACCACACCGGTTGCACCAGACGTTGCCAAGTAGTTATCAAGTTGCACTGTCTTCTCAGTGATTTGCTCAGCACGGCGTAATGAATCAATCACCGCTAGTGCTTCACTCACGTCGCTTAATAACTTAAAGCTATCAGCTTGTTCTTCAACCATCACACTGGCATCTTCAACCAGCTGAACAAACTCTTCACCTTGCGTCTGCACTTCTTTACCCGATGTATTTGCAACATCAAATAAGTTAGCAAAAACACGTACGTCATTTACCATAGCTGCTGCTTTTGCAACCGCATCGCCTTCAGTCGTGTCTGTTTCGGTACCTTTAGAACGGCCATCATCACCCGCATCAGCTTTTTTCTTGGCAACTTCGTTGTTTAGTTTGGTTACTAATAGCTCAAAGTCAGCAATGCGAGATAAATTTTTAGCAAGCACTGGATCTTGCTTGATCAATACGATGATCTGTTGAGTCGCTTGCTCTGCACCTTTTAAGATATCTTCAAGCGTCAATTCAAATGCGGCATCGTCATCGTGCTCACTACTCACTAAGAAAGCACCGTCTGCAGCAACTAAATCAGCAATGGCAGAGTCTAAGCGTGCGCTCATGTCGCCCACGTTACCTTCGCTACCCACAAATAGTGCTTGTGCAATACCTGCGTTGATCAGCGCGTAACGTAAGTTATCTGATTCATCTTCATCGACTAAAGATGCGTGATCTTCTACTTTTGCCGGGATCAGCTCGTTCAATGTACCAATTAAACCGAAAGTGTCTGCAATTTCAGATTGTGCTTTGCTGATAGATTCAGCACTTACGTCGCCACGTTGCTCAGCCAGCGCAGTCGCAAAGTGTGTAAGCGGCGTAATATTGGCAGTGTTTTCAACTTCTCCTTCGTTTTTAGCTGCACTGATCAAAGAGCTAAGCTTGAATGTCGGATCTTTAACCGTCATGTTAACGCGTTCACCAAATGAGATCGCAACGCCTTTGGCATTTTGACCACAGCCTGAAGGCGCATCACAAATCATAAACGTTGGGCTGCTGATGTCTTGACTTACACCAATTTCAACTTTAACTAAGCCGTCTACTTTAACTTGTCCACTGTATTGACCATTCTCATCGGTCATGGTGCTTGCTGCACCTAGCTCTTCTGATGTTAGTTTAACCGGCGCGCCATCTACGTATTTGTAGAAGTGCACAGGTGCATTAATAAAAGTACCTTTAGATGCAACCCCTTTAATGTCACTGGTTACAGCGACAACCTCATCGGCCGGTGGAGTCGTTTTTTTATCATCGTCTGATGAGCCACAGCCACTAAGTACGGTTAAAACACCTAGGGCTAATACTGATTTTTTAAATTCCATGTTTTTATCTCTTCATGAGTTAAATTGGCAAATTATTACTTTTTCATGCCAAAAACGAGGAAGCCCAAAGGCTCCCACCTTGTTATTAATATAGTGTTGGGTAGTGCAGCTTGATTTGCGTGCCCGTCTCACAAGTTTGCGTATTCAAATACTCACACACTGTGACACTGTCTTTGTCGTTACTGCCTGGTACAAGTTCGATATTGTAAACTTGACCATCCAGCTTTCTCATTGTCATCTTGCCATCTGCAAACGTGTAAGGAAGCGGTTCTGCATCACCCACCTTAAGTGCCGATACCCACTCACCAGAATCTGTATTAAGCTCCTCTACGCGCCATAAAATAGGATTAGATTCATCACTCCTATCTTCAAGCACTAAGTAGCTAAGGTTAAACTCTTCTAAATGATCAATAGCGATACTGTCTTGTTTATCTTTTACTAATAAATTAAATGATGAACTAGACAAAGTAGAGTCAAGATAACTATTGGCCACTCTTTGGAAGTAACTGCGATTATCATCTTGTGCGATTAAGTTGTACTCAAATTCAGTGAGCAATGCACACGTGTCATTTTCAACTTCACAAGGTGCAACCATCTCAGAAGTTTGCGGATTATAATAACGCTTCCTCTTAAATTTGTTATTTTCGAAGCTGCCTTGCATAGGGCTCGTATTTAGGCCAAAGTGTACTGTTAAATCGTCATACACTTCCATTGAGGCCCAAGCATCAGTGATATCTTCACCTGAACGATACAACCAACGACCTTTAATATCCTCAGCTGTGTATTGAATATCTGCTTCATTTTTAAGCATGATCCCAGATACAACACGAGAACTTAAAAACACCATATTATCTTGGTCTATCGACTCACTCTCTCTTTGTAAGATAAATTGGTGACCATCAACACGTAAGTCTTTGGTGATTTTCAATACATCTTCTGTTGTACCATCCTCATGATTTAAAATAAGTTCACTACCAAGTACTTGCCAATTGAAGTTAGTGGTGCGTTCCATGCCATCAAAAGGATTTAACACAGCGCTACCAGTACCATTTTCGTTGAATGTATACCTTCCTTCAGCCGCTCGAAATGATGCACCAGCTCCAATGATCCAACTACCAACGATGTCTTCTGCTGAAAGTTCAATAAAATCACTATCAACTAACTTCTTAGATTCATACTCAAAGTTAAAGTACTCTGTTGGCGCATTTTCAGTTTCCTGTCGCTGTGACTCAAAAACGGCAACATGCCCATCTTTCGATATATCTAAAGTAATTGACTCTAGATATCTCTCTACTCGAGCTTGAGGGGAATCACCTGTATAAGCAACCCAAAGAGCATGATTGATATTTAAGAATATTTTTCCGTCTTGAAATGACCAATCGAACTGGATTTCATCTGAGCTATCTCTTGTTTTAATTGTGCCAATTTCAGGCTCTAGGTTGATTTGATAAACCGTGCTTGAAAAGAAATCTGGATTATTAATAAAGAACTCGCCTAAGTGCGGTAGTTCGAATGACCAAGTTGATTTGTTTGCGTCGGTGCAGCTTTCACCTTCTGGGTAAGTACACACTGCAATACCAGTGTCTGTTAATTCGATTAACTCAACAACATAGTTACCATTTGCGGTGTTATACACCAATTTGCCATCGACCAAGCTAAAGGTAAATGTTTGCTCACCAATACTTAGTTCACTGACAAATCGTTCTTCGTCACCCGCATAGTCGGTTGAATAAGTAAATGACCCTTCAACAAGATTGCCTTCTGTATCATAAGTAAAGAAGGTGGTACCACTTTGTAATAGACCTGCGGTGAACTCGGTATATTCTGTTTCAGGTGAGTATTCATAAATGGCTAAAATGTCTCCCTGAACAGCCCCATTCCACTCATAGGTGCGACGAATGAAATATTTATCATCTGCGACAGCAACAAATTCATGCGTCATGAGACCTCGCTCGCAATTATCTAAGCTGATATCACAGAATGACACATAGTTACCGTCTTGCTCATACCGCTCTCGATAGAATACACCATCTTCAAAACGGCCAGCCCAAGATGATGGGTTTAAACCAATGCTAACATTGAGGTCTTCATCGACATTCATGTCATACAGGTCTTGATCAAAACCTATGAAACCTGTCCAGCGACCAATGACGTCTTTTTCTTCCATCGCTAGGCTAGCGTCTTGTTTGAATAACCAGCCCCACTCAGATTTAGCGTGTACATCATTAATATCGACACTGCCATCTTCTTTAATACGACCATTATCTAACACAACAAACTGGTAACCAGCAGCCAGTGACTTAGTGATCCAGAAATGTGAAGAGCCTTTGTAGTCAGCGTCAGTGTAATTAATGGTTAGAACATTGTTTTCAACAGACCAAGTGACGGTTTCATTTTCACCTGCACCCGTGATTGTGCCATCTTCATTGAAAACCAGTTTTTGAACTCTTAATGCGTCATCACCAATGTAATTGCTTTCACGAATGTCCAAATACCAAGTTGCAACCAGATCTGATTTTTCTACCGCTAATGTCTTAGACTTATCTAATAGGTTACTTGAATAGATTGAAGTATTTGCTTCGCTTGTTTCATCTAATGTGCCATTTACATAACGCTGTGCGTTAGTCACAAAATCAATACTGCGGAAAACCTCATTTGCAGAAATAACCTTGAGATTTAACTTTGAGGTTTTATATACCACTGTGTCAAAAACAATATTGTTTTGATCATCCGTCACTATATTACCGAACTCATCTCTAACAGCGACTTCACTTTGGCTAATGATCAATGGTGCAGCTAACACTAATTCCACATTACCATCAGTGTTAGTCCAACTTGAGATATCAACTTGGTTAACAGCTGCAACGGTTCCTTTACCGTCTTCCGATAGCTTTAAGTGATAAGCTGCCGTAGAGACATACTGCGGGTTATGGATAATGTAATCGCCCACTAACGAGCCTGTATTTCCTGAAACTAAATCATCATCGTTTTTAATTTCTTCTTCTGTCTTTTTGATGATTTCAGGGTCACGTGCATTTACCTCAGTTTCAAACTGAGCAGCAGTGGCAGCATCATCAACTAGGTCTAATGTTGACTCTACGCCTTCAGGCAATTCGTAGTCGTCGTTATCAACTACGATTTTTATCAGTGCTGCCAGTTTGATTTTTTCTTCTGCATCGACATTTAAAAGTGCCTGTTGTAGCTCTTCATCCGTTGAGAACGCTTCGCCTTCACGTGTTAACAGTGCATATTCAGCGGTTGAAACGTTCGTGATATTTACACCAAAGTTTTCGTCACTGATTAGTTCACCATCTTCACCCGCTTGCTCAACTAGCTTATTCATTGAGTTAAGCTGCGAAACAAATTCAACATTGTCTTGGTCGCCTAAACCCGTAGCACGGATTTGAACCAGTGAATCAGCTTCTGACTCATCCACTGAGAAAGTAGCTGTATAACGACCAGTTTCATCTGCAAATGCATTAACCGAGGCACTGCCCGCAAAAATGGTTAAGTTAGCATTTACAATAGGCTTATCTGTTACGATACCTGTGATGGTCACACTTGATACTTTACGCTTGATCACAATGGCTTTATCAACACTCGCGGTTGCGCCGTCGTCATCTGTCACAGTCAATGTGAATGTCACCGCTTTATCTTCAGAAATATTAGCTGAAGTAACAGTTAGCTCTGCAGAATCTGCACCTGAAACTGTTAGATCAATATCTGATTGATACGTCCACTCATAGCTTGCAATTGAACCATCACTGTCAGCAGCTTCTGCTGATAGCTTAAATTCAGTTTGTTCTTTTGCTTGATCTTCACCACCAATGCTGACCGTTGGGGCTTTATTTGAAGTGGGGGTTTGAGGTGCATTTTCTGAACTTGAATCATCATCCGATCCGCCGCACCCTGTGAGGGCTAGGGTTGAGCTGATCACGCTGGCTAGTATTGCCTTCCTAAATACTGATGTGGGTGTCATGGTTTTCTCCATACCATTTTGTCAAAGTGTGTTGTTTTTATTAAAAATCGCTGCAATGTTAAGCAATTTCGAATGTTTATTCAATGTTGCAAATACTTAAGTTTGTAACACCCTTGTTTATCTTTGATAAATTTTGATTTAGCTTAATGTTCACGTTTTTTTCATCTAAATTTTCTATAACAACTGCGCCTAAGTGATAAACTAAACGCAATTTTCTGCCCTCAATACAAAAAGGTTTTCATAGATGAAAAAACGTATTGCTTTAGCACTATTTGCCAGTGCCTCTTCAATGGCTGTTTCTGCAGCTGATACTCGCTCACAAAGTATGGGAAATGTCGGCGTTGCTTCTGCCGATTACCTGTCTTCTGTGTTGATTAACCCTGCACTGATTAATCGTCACTCTGACGATAGCGATGACTTTGGTATTATTTTTCCTTCTGCCAATGTGTTTGTTCGCGATGAGCAAGAACTTTTAGATCATATCGATACTTTCCAAGACAGCTTTGATGAATTATCAGATTTATTAGAGCAGCTAGAGTCTGGCGGTAATGTGTCACCTGATGAGCTTGATCGTGCTCGTAAGCAACTTTCAAGTGACTTAGCAATGCTAGATGGCGGCATTAATGTTGAGGCTAACTTTGCTGCAGCACTGGCTTCACCAAGTCGCATTGGTGGCTTTGCGCTTTATGCCAATACTGACATTGATTTAAACGCTAATATTTTTATCTCAGAAGACGATGTAAACGTGATCGCGAATGCAGAAACTGTAGATGAACTAGAAGCGCTAAATTCTCGCATACAGGCTGTGGGTGCGGCTATTAGTGAGATTGGCTTTGCCTATGCGAATCAATTTACGTTATCTAACAAGCAAGTATTTTGGAGTGTAACGCCTAAGTATCAGCAAGTTGATTCAATCAACTATGTCACGTCTATCGATGACTTTGATGAAGATGATTTTGATGCGAATGATTACACTAAGACTGAAAGCAACTTTAATATTGATTTTGGTTTAGCAACAGAAGTGAATGACAAAGTCACTGTGGGCTTAATCGCTAAAAACTTAATCGAAAACGATTATGACTCAGTTGTTAGCCAAGGTATTAAGCCGTCTTATAAAGTTGGCCCTGAATTTATTGCGGGTATTTCTTACAATGGTGAGATTGTTACCCTAGCGGCTGATATTGATTTAACAGCACCACAACACTCAAACTTAGTCAAAGAAAGTCAATATGCGCGCTTAGGTTTAGAGCTTAATGCATTTGATTGGGTACAAATTCGAGCGGGTTATCGTCATGACTTTAGTGGCCCTCAAGAAGACAGCTACAGCCTAGGTTTGGGCTTTAGCCCATTTGGTGTTGTACGCTTAGACCTAATGGCACAAACATCAGGTGATAACGATGTAGGTGCAGGCTTGCAGTTAAGCTTTACACTTTAAGCGTTTTAAAACTAAGCCGCTTGCTCTACTGCAAGTGGCTTTTTATTTTTTAAACACCCAGTTATATCTTTCATTAGGCTTCAGCCATCACACTCATAGCAATGCGCAAATACGATAACTTCTGCAAACCTATGATCTTACACACTTGACTAAGCGCTCACTTTTAAGCAATCTGGGGTTAGTCTGCAATGCTTTTCAACACTCTAAAGCACTAGTAAATTGCTTTTCGACACGCTAAAGTACTAGTAAATTGCTCTTGTAAGGTAGGTCACTTGTTTAAACTTGCACATAATGGCAAAATTTTAATGGATATTACAGAGGCTTCGCCAGAGAGTGAAGGCTTTATTCTTAATGCATTAAAACAATCTGCATTTTCGCAATGCGAAATTGATCATGACAGTATCAAAGCTTTTTTCAAAGGCGATAAAACCGAAAAAATTCTGGCTGTAGCCATTAAGCGTGATGCGACCTTCGAAGTCAGTGTTTGCGAAGATAAGATGCAAGCCGTTGGTAGCATAACTGTGGCACAGGGTGGTACTGCAATCTCGTTTGAGTCTGCAAAAAAAATGCTCATTGATGCGGGGGTTACACGTGGCTATAAAAAGGTTTACCTTGAAACACTGCTCAAAAAGCAACATTTAGCTCAACCCGGTGAGAAAATATCAGAGCCTTTGGCAATTGGAATGCTCCCAATCAATGGCGATCCTGCCACTTTAAAGCTACATGTTTGCACCTTAAAGCAAAGGCTAAAACAGCCCAAGTTACTCGAGGATGGCAGTGTGGACATGCGAGACTTTGGCAAACTCTCCAGTGTTGCAGCAGGCACAGTGCTTGCCACTAAAATGCCTGCTACTGCTGGTCAGGAGGGTTTTAATGTATTGGGAGATACCCTACCAGCAAAGCATGGTGATACATTTGAGTTAACAGCTGGTGATGGTACTGAAATTTCTCAGAACGATCCCATGCAGCTTGTTGCTACAACATCTGGCTGCCCTAGTGAAATTAATAACGGTATGCGAGTTGATGATGTTTTTGTTATTGAGGAAGTCAGTGTTAAAAGCGGCCATATTGAATTTGATGGCAGTGTTGTAGTCAGTAAGAATGTAGAGCCTGGAATGAAAATTATTTCTAAGGGTGATGTAACTGTATTAGGAAGTGTTGAATCAGCAGAGATACATGCCGATGGCTATATTGAGATAAAGCAAGCTGCAATAGGTCATTTAGATCATAAAACCACTGAACACAGCTTAACTTGTAAGCTTATCGCCAAAGGCGATATAGAAGTCGCTTATGGTCAGTACGCTTATTTGGAAGGTCATAACATCACTTTTAATAAACAAAGCAATCACTGTGATCTGAAAGCTTTTGACAAAATTACGATTGGTATTGGAGATAAACCGAACGGAAAATTAATTGGTGGAGAAATCTTAGACGCTCAACAAGTTATTGCTGGTGAAATTGGTACTCCTTCAGGTGCAAAGATGAATATCTTCTTAGCTCAAAATGGCATAGCTATAACAAAACAGACTGATGAATGTGTCAAAAATCTTGCTCAAGTCGATGAACAAATTACCACACTGCAACAAGCTGTAGAAAAAGCCCAGCAATTAAGAGATCAAGAAAAGAAAAAAGTGCTAATGCAAAAAATATCAGCGACACAAAAGCATTACAGGCAACAAGCAAAAGATATAGAAAAGCAATTGAGCGATCTTGATCATCACTTGCATGATATAGTGGATAGTGCTCAGTTGATAGCAAATAAAACGCTTAATAGTGGTGTTGAGATTCGTATTTTTGACAGGGTGTATAAAACGCAGAGAACTTATCCTCGATGCGTTGCAAAGCTCGAAGATAATCAATTAAAAATTGACTTCAACTAGCGCTAAATTCAAATAAAAAATAAAGCCAGTATCACACTGGCTTTATACTCCCATTAAAATACTTTAAACCTTAAAGCACATTGCTAATTTGCTGCTTTAACGCATCGTCCCAGACACCCACTTGAACTTGTGCAATATGCTGTTTTTGCAACATCAACATCACCAAACGTGATTGCCCAATGCCACCGCCTATGGTTTGCGGCATGTCACCCGCCATCAACTGTTGGTGCCAATCTTGCTCTAAACGCGCATCATCTGAAGTGATGGCTAATTGGCGCTTTAACGACTCAGGGCAAACACGAATACCCATAGACGAAATTTCAAATGCATCTTCAAGTACTGGGTTCCAAACCAAGATATCGCCGTTTAAACCCTGATACTTATCACAAGTGGCTGTAGACCAGTCATCATAGTCAGGTGCACGCACATCATGAATTTCTCCGTCACCTAATGCACCGCCAATGCCAATTAAGAATACCGCACCATATTCTTGAGCAATGGCTTTTTCACGTTGCTTAGCAGTAAAGTCAGGATACATTTGGCGTAATTCTTCACTGTGCACAAAAGTAATTTTTTCTGGTAAAAATGGCGTTAAACCAAACTCGCTCGCCACCATTTGCTCAGTTGCTTTAATCGCTGAAAATAATGTTTCAACGGTAGATTTAAGCTTTGTTAGAGAGCGCTCACTGTCAGCGCAGATGATTTTCTCCCAGTCCCACTGGTCGACAAAGACAGAGTGAATCGGCGATAGTTTATCCTCATCAGGACGCAGCGCTTTCATGTGTGTATATAGCCCCTCACCAACAGCAAAGCCATGATCGCCGAGGGTTTTGCGTTTCCATTTAGCCAGTGAATGCACCACTTCAAAGCTCGCTTCAGGTAATGTTTTAACTTTCACCGAAACCGCTTTTTCTGTGCCGCTCAAGTTATCTTGAATGCCGTCGCCTACTTTAGCCAAAATAGGCGCTTGAACTTCTAACAAGCCAAGCTGGCTTTCTAGTTGCTCCGAGAAAAAGCGTTTCACGGCACTGATCTGTTTTTGTGTTTCTAGATAACTTGTTTTCATATTTGGTTCCTCATTCCCAATATTCGATGACACAGACGGGTATACCGCTTCGCAATAACACTCAATCTTTTTGAAGGAGCTAAACTGGCGCAAACTGCGTTATAAACTTCTACTTTAGAATCACTAAACAACGAAGTTTATGCCTTGTTATCACCTAGTTTTTCTCGCCTCAAAAAAGAGTTTTTTAGTTAAGCGAACCGGTATACTCAACCCAGCTCGCTCTGTGCTGTTAAATCCATCGTCAACAAATTCGAACATAAAAACAAGATCCAACAACAAAAATACCTTTACGCTATATTTTTCATTAAAAATTTCAGGTAAATTTTAATGATTCATAAATTATGAGCCTTTAAAAGCATGGAAAATTATCAGATCGATAATCTTGATAAATCGATTTTGCACGCATTAATGGATAATGCGCGTACACCTTATGCCGAATTAGCAAAACGATTTGCCGTGAGTTCGGGAACTATTCACGTTCGAGTTGAGAAGATGAAGCAAGCTGGGATCATACTTGGTACGCAAGTCACCATAGATCCAAAGCAACTGGGTTATGACGTGTGCTGTTTTATTGGGGTTAACCTAAAACATGCGGGTGACTACCCGAGCACCATTGAACAGCTAAGAGGCTTTAATGAAGTTGTAGAAGCCTATTACACCACAGGCAACTACAGTATTTTTATTAAAGTTATGGCACGTTCAATCGATCATCTACAAGATGTACTGATCAACAAAATACAAACCATAGAAGCCATTCAATCAACAGAAACACTGATTTCACTGCAAAACCCAATTTGCCGTGAAGTAATGCCCTAAGCACGATAAACGCGTATAATCGGCACAATTTTGAGAATTAGAGTAGTAACCGTGGACAATAAACGTTTTCATCGCGTAAAGCAGGTTTTAGACAGACGCCAAACCGACCTAACGGTATGTTTAGATGAAGTGCATAAACATCATAATTTATCTGCCATTGTGCGCACAGCTGACGCTGTAGGCTGCCACCATGTACATGCTGTGTGGCCACAAGATCAGCGTCGCTTAACGAACAACACCTCTGGCGGCAGTAAAAACTGGGTTGAGACCCACATGCATGATGATATCGATCAGGCAGTTGCTGCGATCCGCGAACAAAACCCTGGCATTCAACTGTTAGCAACCAACCTCAGTGATGAAGCCGTTGATTTTCGCGAAATTGATTATACCAAGCCGACGGCTGTGATCGTGGGTCAAGAACGTCTAGGTATTTCAGACAAAGCACTTGCCCATGCCGATAAGCATATTGTTATTCCAATGGCTGGTATGGTGCAATCACTCAATGTATCGGTGGCTGCTGCACTGATTTTATATGAAGCACAAAGACAGCGTGAAGAAGCAGGCCTTTACGATCGCAACGATATGTTAGATGCTGAGGTTAAACACAAACTCTTGTTTGAAGGCTGCCATCCTATTATTGCGAATCGCTGTGTGGAGAAAGGCTTACCTTACCCTGCACTCGATGATGCAGGTGAAATTGTCGCAGATAAAGCGTTTTGGAACACGCTTAAGTTTAAACAAAAGTAGTCTAATAAAAGTCATTAAGGAATAGTATGTCGAGTCCTAATTTAGCCAACTACCCGATCACTGAGCTCAAAGGTGTTGGGCCTAAAGTTGCCGAACGTTTAGCTAAATTAGGCATTGCCTCTGTGCAAGACATGCTATTTCATTTACCGCTTCGCTACGAAGACCGCGCACGCACTTATACGATTAATGAATTAATACCGCATACTCATGTCAGTATTGAAGCTGAAATTGAGCACAGTGATATTACCTTCGGTAAACGTCGCATGTTGGTTTGCCACGTAAATGATGGAACGGGTAGGCTTACGCTGCGCTTCTTTAATTTTAATGCTGCACAAAAGAATGCCATGTCACCCGGTAAAATTATCCGTTGTTTCGGGGAGATAAGACGAGGTCGTGCAGGGCTTGAAATGGCACACCCAGAATACAACATTCGCAGTTGTCCAACTGAGCCGCAAGATCCGAACCTCGCAACCTTAACCGCGGTTTACCCAACAACCGAAGGCTTAAAGCAGCTGAGCATTCGTAGTATTGCCAACAAAGCACTCGATTTACTCGATAAATATGATTTAGAAGAACATTTGCCGCAGCAATATCGCCCTAATCAACTGAGTTTAAAAGATGCTGTATTGCAACTTCATCGACCACCTCAAGATACCGACTTGAGTTTACTCGAATTGGGGGAGCATCCCGCGCAGCAGCGTTTAGCATTTGAAGAACTGTTAGCGCAAAACCTCAGTTTATTGCAACTTCGCCAGAAAGGTCAGGCGGTGCAAGCGGTGTCTTTACCACCGACAAATAAACTCGAACCCGAATTTTTAGCTCAGCTACCGTTTAGTCCAACCAATGCGCAAAGTCGCGTCGTGGCAGAAATTAAACAAGACTTGCAACAGCCCTACCCCATGATGCGTTTAGTCCAAGGTGATGTAGGCTCTGGTAAAACCTTGGTTGCTGCGCTCAGTGCGTTGACTGCAATTGCCAAGGGTTATCAGGTTGCATTAATGGCCCCAACTGAGATTTTATCTGAACAGCATGGTATTAGTTTTAAGAACTGGTTTAATAGCTTAGGTGTAGAAACTGCTTGGTTAGGTGGCAAAACCAAAGGGAAAGAGCGTACTCAAGTACTCGAAAATATCGCTTCGGGCAAAGCCCAAATGGTGATCGGCACCCACGCACTTTTCCAAGAACAAGTCGAATTTCATAACCTGGCATTGATCATCATAGATGAACAGCATCGTTTTGGTGTGCATCAACGTTTAGCGCTCAGAGAAAAGGGGAAATTTAATAACTGCTATCCGCATCAGTTAGTAATGACTGCCACACCTATTCCGCGTACATTAGCCATGACCGCCTATGCAGACTTAGAAACGTCGGTCATTGATGAACTCCCTCCAGGGCGCACGCCAATCACCACAGTTGCGGTGCCAGATACCCGTCGTGAGCAAGTGATACAAAGGGTAAAAAGTGCCTGTATAGAAGATCAGCGCCAAGTTTATTGGGTGTGTACGCTTATCGATGAATCTGAAGTTTTACAATGCCAAGCCGCAGAAGACACTGCTACGCAACTAAAAGAATTACTGCCAGAATTAAAAATAGCCTTAGTGCATGGCCGAATGAAGCCGCAAGAAAAGCAAGAGATCATGGCGGCTTTTAAAGCTGGTGAATACCATGTGTTAGTTGCGACAACGGTGATTGAAGTTGGGGTGGATGTCCCCAATGCCAGTTTAATCATTATCGAAAACCCTGAACGCTTAGGATTAGCCCAACTCCACCAGCTAAGAGGCCGTGTTGGCCGTGGTGCCATAGCATCGCATTGCCTACTACTTTATCATGCGCCACTGTCTGTCACTGCGCAAAAGCGCTTAGGCGTACTGAGAGACAGCAATGACGGTTTTGTAATTGCAGAGCGGGATTTAGAAATTCGCGGCCCAGGTGAAGTGCTTGGCACTAAACAAACCGGCTTAGCCGAGTTTAAGGTGGCAGACCTAACTCGTGATAAGCACTTATTACCACAAGTTCGCGCACTGGCTTTTACCTTGATGCAGCAACAGCCTGAGACGGTGAAGCCGCTTGTAGCCCGCTGGCTAGGTGGTAAATCAGAGTTAGCTATGGCTTAAGACCCTGAAACAAGTTCAGGGTGACTGATAAAACACCAATCTCAACTACGTCATTCCGACTCCACCTCGTCATTCCGAACTTGTTTCGGAATCTATTTCTTAGTTTTTTTACCCTGAAACAAGTTCAGAGTAACTGTCAAAACACAAATCTCAACTACGTCATTCCGACT
>NZ_PNEC01000108.1 GCF_005886345.1 Pseudoalteromonas phenolica | reverse complement strand
TATGAGAAATTTGAAGAGTATCGGTCATTAACTAGTTATTTGCTCTCCGTAGAAGTAGAAAAAGCTGAAGGGCAAATTACTTACTATGAATTAACAATTGATGGAACAAATACAGAAGACCCAGATGAGGTGTTTACACCTAAGTCTTTTAAGGAATCAAAAGAATTTATGGAAAATATAGTTAATGAATGTTCTGCTTAAAGCGGTA
>NZ_PNEC01000107.1 GCF_005886345.1 Pseudoalteromonas phenolica | reverse complement strand
ATTGTTTAATTAATTTGTTATATTGCTTTAAGCAGACTGAACCAAAGAAGAAATAAAAATATAAGTAAAAAACACCTAAAAATAAGATGACCAATTTTCAACAGAAAGCAAAAAGCAACATTTATTGTTATGACTAGCATGTAACCTATAAAAGCAAGCTTCTCGCTAATCACACCGCCATCACCTGCTGCAGTTATGAAAAATAAAGCCAAGATAGAGACAACATTTAGAATAATATATGGTGGCTCTAAGTAATTCGAAGATCTTTCATTACTTAACTTTTCTTCAACTTCGGTTGACCCATTTTCACATTCATTTTGCTTGGAAATGAGCAAAGATTTTATTGCATTAACCCTCTCTGGGTATGCAATTTTATCTATGCCATCTAAAGCTTCTTTTAACTCTTTCTCAGAGTATTTTTCAAAATCTGGTTCGGAATTCATGGGCAATATAACGCCGTTGTAACCGG
>NZ_PNEC01000106.1 GCF_005886345.1 Pseudoalteromonas phenolica | reverse complement strand
CGTTTATTAAGGCGTTAGGTGTATACGGTGACAATCGAGAATCGGAGAACTATTGCAAGTATATTATCTATGTTTTCCGCTGTTGTTTTGGGTATGTTAATTTTAGCTTTAACAAGCTCAACTCCTATTTCAGTGGCTTTATTATTAGCTTTTATATTTATTTCAATGCTTTTAGGTAGTGCTCGGCTTTATTTGATAAATGTCGGTATTTCAACAGCCCTAAAATTAACGTTTGGTATGTTTTTATCAGGTGTTTTTTATACTGGCATTCTTGCTGCTGGAATTATTCTAGTCTCTGACTTTTCGTTATTTAAAATAGCTATTGGTCTTGTACTAACTTCTTCCGTATTTTT
>NZ_PNEC01000105.1 GCF_005886345.1 Pseudoalteromonas phenolica | reverse complement strand
GAGGGAAAAGTAATCGAACATGTGAAGATGAAGCACTGACAGATGAAATTTTTAAAATTTGGCATCAGAGTGGAAAAGTGTACGGTAGCCCCAAAATAACCCAAGCACTCAAACAACAAGGTTTTCGAGTCAGTCAAAAACGAGTTGCTCGACTGATGCGTGAAAATGGAATAAAAGCCAGAGTGGCTACTTTTTATCGCAATAATAAAAAGCTTAAAGATTTTGTAGCTGCTATTCCCAATAGGGAATTGGACGTCATGGCCAATAAACCTGACCAAGTTTGGGTTGGTGATGTGACCTACTTAAAAGTAAAAGGAGAATGGCGTTACCTATCCGTAATTATGGATAAGTGCAGCCGAAAAGTGGTGGGCTGGTCGCTCAAAGACACACGCGATGCTTCTTTGACTCTGAAGTCTTTGAAACAAGCGTTGAAAAATAGGAAGCCCGAAGCGGGGTTAGTCTTTCATTCAGATAGAGGGATTGAATACAGAGCTCGTTTGTACAGTAAAAGACTAGAGCAACGCGGTATTATTCAAAGTATGAACCGACCAAAAGTAATGAATGATAATGCCCATATGGAGTCATTTTTT
>NZ_PNEC01000104.1 GCF_005886345.1 Pseudoalteromonas phenolica | reverse complement strand
GAGGGAAAAGTAATCGAACATTTGAAGATGAAGCACTGACAGATGAAATTTTTAAAATTTGGCATCAGAGTGGAAAAGTGTACGGTAGCCCCAAAATAACCCAAGCACTCAAACAACAAGGTTTTCGAGTCAGTCAAAAACGAGTCGCTCGACTGATGCGTGAAAATGGAATTAAAGCCAGAGTGGCTACTTTATTATCGCAATAATAAAAAGCTTAAAGATTTTGTAGCTGCTATTCCCAATAGGGAATTGGACGTCATGGCCAATAAACCTGACCAAGTTTGGGTTGGTGATGTGACCTACTTAAAAGTAAAAGGAGAATGGCGTTACCTATCTGTAATCATGGATAAGTGCAGCCGAAAAGTGGTGGGCTGGTCGCTCAAAGACACACGCGATGCTTCTTTGACTCTGAAGTCTTTGAAGCAAGCGTTGAAAAATAGGAAGCCCGAAGCGGGGTTAGTCTTTCATTCAGATAGAGGAATTGAATACAGGGCTCGTTTGTACAGTAAAAGACTAGAGCAACGCGGTATTATTCAAAGTCTGAACCGACCAAAAATAATGAATGATAAGGCCCATATGGAGTCATTTTTT
>NZ_PNEC01000103.1 GCF_005886345.1 Pseudoalteromonas phenolica | reverse complement strand
TTTTTAATGCCTGAGATTTGCTAAAACTGGTGAGGGTGGCGCACTTTACCAGATAGATGCTGGTGTTGTAGCAACTATTGTTAAGAATATCGACTTTAGTTAATGCCACAAAGCATTAAAAAAACCGAGCTTAGGCTCGGTTTTTTTTGTTTTTAGGCCATAAGATTTAGAAATTTGAATAGCAGTGAAACTTACTTTAACCTCAGATCTGTA
>NZ_PNEC01000102.1 GCF_005886345.1 Pseudoalteromonas phenolica | reverse complement strand
ATCAATATATGAAAGGATCTCTGAATATATTTTTGTAGTGAATTCAGCAATCATATTCATGGTTTGTTTGATTGTGTTTCCCGAACGGAGCATACCATCAGCGGCATGCTTTCTTAGCATTAACTCAAATTGTTCATCTAACGAGGAAGTTGAATCAATTAAAATCAACCTAATCTTTTCCTCAAAGTTTTTCTTAAAGTCGAAATTCATACTGAATCCATTCAAAGTAACCTAACGCCGTTGTAACCGG
>NZ_PNEC01000101.1 GCF_005886345.1 Pseudoalteromonas phenolica | reverse complement strand
GGAGTCCATCTCATTCGTTAGGGTTACATTCGGGGATTGCTTATAAAATGGAACTTTCTAAGAAACAAAAGATAGCCCGCCACTTCGCTAGTGTGTTGGCAATACTATTAGTAGCCTTCATATACGCTGTAATTTTTCCTAGTTTCAACCCAAATTCCAACGACTATTATTTTGCTTTAGCAATTTATTTACTAATTCTTTTAATTCCGTTGGTTTGTATATTCCAAACAAGATTTCGCCCTGTAAAACTTTTAGGCTGGATACTCATTTGCTTTATGTTTAGTATAATTTTAATTTTGGGGTAGTAACCCTAACAAACGCATCAAAAATGACGTCAAACGCTTGGCTGACGCTCATTCTTCGCAAATTATAGCCAAGCATTATCCGCATTTTATGCGGGCGTTAGCTAACTCAAGGAAACATGGTGAGAATAGTTATATTTGCAGTAACAATTATGTTTTCTTTATCGGCCGTTGGAGCTCAGCTTAAACATCCAATAAAAATTAGGTGGTTAGATAGTTCTACAACAATATCTAAAGCAAATTTACCTCGAGAAATTGTAATTCAAAATATCACTTTTTCGATATCTATAAGCGCCGTGGTTAAGGAAAAGCAAAAGTATTATGTGGCTTATCATTGCTCATCCGAAAAGGTTGGCAAAGACGGAGACTTCATAGGTTTATACATAGGTGAAATAGATATTGTTTCTATTTTTAAATCTAAGGCTGTAGCGTTAGATTGTGGGTTTAATTACGTACTGGAGCTGTCGTTAGCTAACAAGTCAATCAATAAGGACATAAAATCATAGGCTTGCCGCTGCGCGGCAGTGTAGCCTATAATTTTCTGCCTATTATTAAAGCGTTAGAGCGTTTTATGAAACTGATAATTTTGCATGGTCCTCCAGCATCTGGAAAGCTAACCTTGGCCAAGCTTTTGAAGGATGAACTAGGATACAACATTCTACATAATCATCTTACTGTAGATATAGCTTTAGAAGTCTATTCAGAATTTGGGAAGGATGATTTTTATGAGTTTGTCGATCAGCTTCGAACGTTAGCGATAGAAAAAGCTTGTCAAAATAAACTAGAGGGGCTAATAGTGACTCTGTGTTTTGATGAGGTACTAGATATAGAAGTTGTGGAGCAATGGGAATCAATAGTTGCACGTTATGGCGGAGAGACTCTTCCTGTTTACCTGAAGGTTTCAGCGGAAGTTCTAGCTGAGAGAGTAACGGGAGAATCTCGTATAGGAACTAATAAACTTCAATGTCCAAAAGAACTAAATAAAGTTTTATCGGGAAATAAATTTGGTGCAATCCCAAACAAAAATACTATCTCAATAGACACTAACGCACTATGCATAAAACAATCGGCTCGCTTAATCGTTGAGCATACGCTCTAACAAGCAATTATACAGGGATTAAAAACAGCGGGCTCTTCGCTTCGCTAGATTTTAGCCCACTATTTTTAACCCGTTAATCGAGCGTTAGGTGAACATGAGATACCAATGAAAACTATTACTTTAATAATTATTATGCTGTTATCCCTAATTTTGAAAGCTAAGGAAGTTAACTTGAGTGAGTTAGAGAGTGTTTCACAGAACCTACAGTTCTTAATTGCGCCTACCAATGAAGATGAATATGAAAAACTAGAGAAGCTATGTAAATGTACTGCAAAAATAGCTCAAGAGAAATGGGAGCCTGCGAAGTATTCAGAATTTAGCAATGCACTAAATGAATATGCCAAATTAGCAAATTCAGTAATGGAAAACATGGAAGAAATGCTTAAAAATGGTCCTCCTAGGCCTTCAGAAACAGTTATATCTGGCATGCAAGACATGGTTGAAATCATTGAGTCTTGTGAAGAGAAGTATGGAATTAGAGTTGAATTCTAGACAATATTGATTAGTTCACCTAACAAACGCTTTAACCAAAGGACGCAAAACTGCAGGCTTGCGCTCCTTCGTCGCTAATTTTAGC
>NZ_PNEC01000100.1 GCF_005886345.1 Pseudoalteromonas phenolica | reverse complement strand
ATATAAGAAAGGTTAACTATTCTGATTAGTTAGCCTTTTTTATGGTTTGACAATTCAGGTTTCATGTAATTATAAAAATTATTTATTTTCCAGCATAAAAATATTAAGTCAAAATAATAGGCGATTGTACTTGTTTTAATTTTTAGGCATGATTGCTGCCTTTGTTGTCTGGACTTGGGTACACAGCTATATTTTATTTTAGTATAATTGAAAAAAATATTTAAAGCTGTGTTTAAAATGAAGAAATTACTTATCTTATTTATTATCCTTTTTTTCTGTAACGCTACATTTGCTGCGCCTAATTACACCAGTGGGAAAATTAAAAATATTACTGCTGTTCCTGAAGGCCTTTTAATAATGATGGACAGAGATTTACCTGATAATTGTGAAGGGACGCCATATGGCTGGATGCTAATTAAAAAAGACTATTCAACAATAGTATCGGTAGTATTAGCTAGCTGGGTAGCTGGAAAAACGTCTGGTACAGTTTATACATCAGGCAGGCCAAATGGCAGTGGCTATTGTGTTGTGACGCAATTTGACCCGCCAAATTAACTTAAAAGCTTAGTTATATAATATGTTTCTTAAGAAAAAAATGGGCTCAGGTCTTGCATTGTGCAATATCAGAAAGGTTAACTATATTTAGTTAACCTTTTTATTTATATTTATTTCTATTTTCTTTTTTATTCTATTAAAATTAGCCCTTTAGAAAATATTAAAAAGTTTATATAAAATGAAATTAAACACTCTTTTTCTTATACTTCTTTCTCTAGCAACTGCATTTAAAGTACATGCAGGCTCGCATTATGGAAAAATCACGAAGTTTGACTTACATTCAGATAATTGGTCAAAGTACGATGTAAGTGATGTCGGCATTTTGTCTTTTTATGTAGAAGGGTTGCCAAATTCTTGCAATCAAGAGAATGGTCGAAATAGAGTGGTTATTACAACAGAACACCCTTTATTTAATGCTGTACTAAGTACAGTAATCTCAGCTAAAACATTAGACAGAGCTTTATATGTTAATTATCTAGATAGCTGTAAAGTTCGTGATAAAGCTTGGGATTTTGGTTATATCGGATTTAGGTAATCTGTGCTTAAATCTAGCCATCTTTCAAAAGCTCACAGACTAGAGCTTTTATATTTGTTTACGTAGGACAGTGACTTTATAAAGAATTACATTTCATTCTCTGTTATCATTTGGATCACTTTACATTAACAAAAAATAGAAAACCATAAATGAAGTATGCATTATTAGCTTTACTGCTTACCTCCTCTAGTCAACTATTCGCTTCTACTTCAAAAACAAGTTACTTCACGGTCGATAAAGTACGTGTAAGTGCTAACACCGGTAACTTATATTTAGATCCAGTAGAAAACCCTCAGCATTTGAACACTACCTGCTCTTCTAAAAGTATGTATGCGATGCATAAAGATGATGAGATGTTCCATATTATGTATTCACTGGCTCTCTCAGCTGCACAATCAAAACAAAAGGTTAGAGTATGGCTATCGACAGCGGCAAATGATTGTTTAAGTAGCTATCAGAGAGTTAGGCTTATTGAGGCTGATTTTTAATAATCATAGATTAAATAAAGCGCATATAGCGCTTTATTTTACATTGATATAACGTATGTTTGCAGATGCCCAAGCTTTCCAATCATTACAAGAAGCAGGTACAGCATCTCCATCAAAATGAATGTAATCAACTTCAGACTTAGTGGCTTTCGCGGTTAATAATGTAGAGTACAGCATTTTACATGTTTCAGGCCCAGTTTTATAATTGGTGCCAGTGACAGACCATTCTTGCTCAGGATTACAAAAGAATACAGGCCGGTTCATGCTACTTAATTTCACCATAAATCGGTTGTCAGCATGATAAGCGACCTGCTCAACAGTGCCCTTGCACGAGAGAGAAGCAGCATAAGTAATTGAAGTGACAGATATGCTAAGAATTATCATAGTTGTTTTTAATATATGCATAATATTCCTTTAGTTTTATAATTCAAAAGAATATTACTTATAATTTTCTAGGAAATAAATTAAATGAAAAAGTATTTTATTTTGTCTTTCATGCTTTTCAGTATGGGTGGTGTTGCAGCTGAAGACCAATGGTCTGGTAATGTAAAAGTTTTAGAAATTTATACTGGTTATAAGCAAGGTTTCTTCCTTTTTCGTACCACAGGCACTGCGCTTAACCCTGCCAGCTGCAAACAATCAGGCTTGAACTCAGTAGAAACGTCAAATGCTGATGTGGAGTCAGTATTAAGTGTTTTACTTGCGGCAAAAATGTCAGACAAAGAAGTTAAAATTGCAGTTGACGGAGATCGTTGCGGTACAAGTGGAATAGAGCATTTAAGCGATAAACCTTCGGTTTCTAGAGTTGTCATTTTATAAGGAAAAATTCATGAACAAATGGACTGTTTTATTATTCTTCTTGCCATTTCTCTCTGTTGCTTACACACAAGATACAGGCAAAATCACAGACATTTTTGTTTCTCAAAATGGTTCGCTGGCTATAAAGATTAATAGTGGCAAGCAAGGCATTCCTAATGCAGCTAAAAAGTTTAGCTGCACTTCTGGCAGTGGTTGGGTAGGGCTAAGTAACCCGCACTCCATCATTGTTTCTGCAATCATGACAGCGAAAACAACACAAGAAGAAGTAGTTATAACAATTGATGGATGCGAGGGCGGCTGGTTCAAGATTAAAGATATGTATATAAAATAAAGAGAGGCAGCTGATCATCTGGCCGCCAGAATGATTAATTTTTTAAGTACAAAGAGCCCGCACCAGTTAGTTGATTAAAGCTACCGCCATGCCAGCCATATTCAACACATTTATGGGAATAAGTTTGTAGTTTTTTGTTACCCATAAATGCCGTCATTGCAATGGATAAAACAAGTCCACGGGGTCAGGTCTTGCAAGTCCACGGGGTCAGGTCTTGCAAGTCCACGGGGTCAGGTCTTGCATTGTGCAATATCAGAAAGGTTAACTATATTTAGTTAACCTTTTTTTGTGTATTAAAAATTATGAGTAGACCACTACGTTTGGAGTTCTCAGGTGCACTTTATCATGTCACCTCACGTGGTAATGAGCAAAAAGCCATTTTTAGAGGTGAACAAGACTTTGCAATCTTTATGGATGTTTTAGCATCGGTATGCGACAGATTTAATTGGGTAATTCATGCCTATTGCTTGATGCACAATCACTATCATCTACTAATCGAAACGCCAGATGCCAATTTATCAAAGGGTATGCGGCAGCTAAATGGTGTTTACACACAAAAGTTTAATCGCAAGCACAGTCGTGTAGGGCACTTATTCCAAGGTCGTTATAAAAGTATTTTGGTTGATAAAGACAACTATTTACTGGAACTGAGTCGTTATATTGTATTAAACCCGGTGCGGGCAAAGGGCATGGTTGATTCTCCAGAGGAGTGGCAGTGGAGTAGTTATCATGAAACCATAGGTGAACGAGCTTCACCTGATTGGTTGGAGACCGATGCTTTATTGTTGATGTTTGCAAAAAGTAGAAAAACAGCCATAAAAAGATATATGGAATTTGTTGCACAAGGTCGTGGTGTTGCTGTTTGGCATAATCTTAAAAACCAAGTATTTATGGGTGATGAGGACTTTGTTGAACGCCACCAAGCGATGC
>NZ_PNEC01000099.1 GCF_005886345.1 Pseudoalteromonas phenolica | reverse complement strand
GAGTCCATCTCATTCGTTATGCACTTAAGGAAAGTAATGCGTAGTCTTCTTGTTTTAGTATCCATATTTTTTACTGTATGTGTAAATGCAAAAGTAACTTTAGAGTCATCATGGGATGGTGACTTTTATAAATACATTCCCACTCAAAAGCCTAAAAATATAATGGTTATTGCTCACGGAATGCTTTCAAAAACGGATAATGCTTCCGACGTGGCAAAAAAGTATATTACTCGGTGGGTACCATATGCAGATAAATATGGATTATTGTTAATTGCTCCCGTATTTGATACTGCTCGTTTTGGAAACTTAGGCGGAGGGTATGGTGGATACCGAAATTTATTTGGTAAAAACACTTCAGCAGATCAATTCGTTAACAGTGTTGTAGATCGTTATTCTAATTATACAAGTTCACGTAGTAACCGCTTTTATCTCTATGGGCATTCCGCTGGAGGCCAATTTGTTAATAGGTACATTGTAACTCATCCTGATAGAGTTATTCGTTCCGTAATAAGTGCAGCAGGTCGATATAGTTACCCTACTAAATCAACCAAGTGGCCTTATGGTGCAGGTGATTTATCTAAAACTATAAAGTGGAAAGATGGGACACAACAAAGAGTCTATATTTCAAAACACTTAAAAAATTATGCCATGGCTTCAAAGAATGTATCGATTGTTATAGGCAGTAAAGATATTAAAGCTCAACCTAAAAGGCCAGCTCATATTGGTAATAATCGTATTGAAATTGCACACAATTGGGCTAGAGCGATGAATGAAAATGCTAAAAAATATGGAATCAAAGGTAGTGTGAATGTAAAAATAATTCCGAATATTGGCCATAGTTCATCTGAGTTAACACCATATTGCGCGAAAACCTTATTTAGCTCCGACGGTGCATAACAAATCAATCAAGTACGGACTAAAAAAGCTTGGCTTAGTTCGTACCTCACTAAGTTTAGCCAAGCTTTTTTAGCCGCTTATTGCGGCGTTAGGCTAAGGACTTACCCATAAAAAGTA
>NZ_PNEC01000010.1 GCF_005886345.1 Pseudoalteromonas phenolica | reverse complement strand
ACTGCGTTATCAATTTTCGATTTAGAACCACTAGACCTTCAAATCGATGCCTTGTCTGACAGCCAATCAATTCTCGCTGAACCTCGAATCTTGAGGTGGTTTGGGTATACTCAAACAGCCTGTATCAAAATATAGCTACGAAATAGAAACATAAAAGGATTGATTAAAACTGCTATAAAAAATGCCCACCGAGGTGAGCATTGATTTGAATGAAAAAGTTTAATTTAGCTACAGGTTTTCTTCGGCAAATGACGCCAAACGACTTCTCACCACACCGTTCAGGTTGATGGTGGCGCTACCTTCAAAATGTTTAAACCGTTCAACTAAGTAGGTCAAACCCGAGGTCACTGGGGTTAAATAATTACTGTCTATTTGTGCCAAGTTACCCGTACAAATCAGTTTTGTGCCTTCACCGCATCGAGTAATAATAGTCTTCAATTGCGAAGCCGTTAAGTTTTGGCTTTCGTCTAAAATCACCACCGCATTTTGGATACTACGGCCTCGCATAAAGTTTACTGACTTAAACTGAATGTTGGCCTTTTCCATAATGTAGTTTCGGCTTGAAATAGGACTTTCATCATTCTTGTGAAGCACCTCAAGTGTATCTGTGATGGCTGCGAGCCAAGGTGCCATTTTCTCTTCTTCCGTGCCAGGAAGAAAACCAATGCTCTCTGCGATTTCAGGCGTATTACGAGTAACAAGTACTTTGTCATAGACCTTTTTCTCAATCACCATCTCCAACGCACAGGCCAAAGCGAGGAGAGTCTTACCGCACCCGGCTGGGCCTGTCAGAATGACCAACTCTATTTCCGGGTCTAACAAGGCATCAAGTGCCATGCCTTGATAAATATTTTTCGGTGAAACGCCCCAAGCTTGTTGGTGCACAAGGCGCTCTACCCCGAGGTCTTTTAAAGTGATATGTTGACTGTCGTATCCAACTACTCGGGCTGCAAAGTGGTCTGTTTCATCAACGATGTACTCATTGCAAAATACGTCTTCTATGCGATCTTTGGGTATATGGTGCAACGTATAGCTCCCTTGCTGCTCTGAGCTACATTCGCCAACACTTTGCCAAAAATCGCCTTGGAACTTTTTAAAGCCCGTACTGAGCAACTTAATATCGTCAATAAGTTGGTCTGTTCGATAGTCTTCTACAAACTTCAGCCCGGCCCCCTTTGCTTTGAGGCGCATGTTAATGTCCTTAGTGACCAGTACAACCTTGGTATTTTTATGTTGCTGCTGTAAATGAATGGCGCAATTAATAATCCTGTGATCATTTTCATTTCCAGGCAAACCAGACACATTATCTGGAAATAAGTGGTCATTGATAATCACAAGGCGACCACAATTATCACAGTTGTGCTCTCCAGTTGTGTTAGGCAGCTTTACCCCTTCTAACATTTGCTCAGGGGAAGCATCTCTTAAAATATCTTCAAGACCGCGAATAGCAACACGTGCATCACGGCTTACATCACGTTTTCTATCCTTAATATGATCAAGCTCTTCTAAAACCGTCATGGGGACGACTACATCGTGTTCTTGGAAAGAGAGATATGCGAGGGGTTCGTGGAGTAGTACGTTAGTGTCGAGCACGTACATTTTTTTATCGACATCTTGAGCTTTTACCATAGCATCTTCCTATCATTGCATTGATACCGCGACAGTCATGGCTTTTGATGACGCTGCCATCAAAAACTCATGGCCACACTGTTAGTTTAGCCTATCTGTCATAAAAGTCTGTTTTATGACAAAAATAGACTGATGTTTGTCTTTAAGTCATGAATTTTGTTCAAACCCAATATCAATCCACCATTCAATTCTCTTCACGACATCAGAAGATTTCGACTATCTTAAAAGGCAGCCATTTATCTGCGCGCTACTAGATCCCTAAAAGCATAAAATTGCCTGAGAAACAAGATTGAATAGGCCCTTGCTTACGGTTAACATAGCCGCCTTTTTTCTGCTAAGTCGAGACAAACATGAATTTTTCCTTAGGTCAGCGCTGGATCAGTGATACTGAATCAGATTTAGGATTAGGTACCATCGTAGCTTTAGAGGGGCGACAGCTTACGATTTTATTTCCTGCCAGTGGAGAAAACCGCGTTTACTCAGTACAAGAAGCACCGGTTACCCGTGTAATTTTTAATCCCGGTGATGTTATTCGAAGTGTCGAAGAGTGGGAACTAGAGGTTGAAACCGTTGAAGAGCAAAATGGCATTCTAAGCTATCACGGTATTCGCCTCGATACAGAAGAAAAAACCACGTTAAAAGAAACGTTTTTAGACCACTTTATTAAATTTAATAAGCCACAAGATCGCTTATTCGCAGGTCAAATTGATAGATTTGACCGTTACACGTTGCGCTATAACACATGGCAACACCAGTTCACCCGTCAGCAATCGCATTTAAAGGGCCTAATTGGCCAACGTGCTAGCATTATTCCACACCAGTTGTACATCGCAGATGAAGTGGGCCAACGTCATGCGCCACGCGTTTTACTTTCAGATGAAGTAGGTTTGGGTAAAACCATCGAAGCGGGCATGATTTTACATCAGCAAATTTTAACTGGCCGTGCTAGCCGAGTACTAATTGTGGTACCCGAAAACCTTCAGCACCAATGGCTGGTTGAAATGATGCGTCGCTTCAACTTGTACTTCTCTATCTTCGATGAAGAACGTTGTGACGAAGCATTTGCCGACTCTCCAAATGTATTCGAGACTGAGCAACTGGTATTGGTGAGTCTTGAGTTCATCACTAAAAAACGCCGCTGGTTTGAACAAGCCACTTTGGCTGATTGGGATCTATTGATCATCGATGAAGCGCACCACTTAACGGTAACTAAAGAAAAGCCAAGCACAGAATACCTGCGTATTGCAGAGCTTAGCCAAGATATTCCGGGCTTAATTCTTCTAACAGCAACGCCAGACCAACTTGGCCACTACAGTCACTTTGCTCGTCTGCAACTGTTAGACCCAGATCGCTTCTACGATTACGATGCTTTTGTTGAAGAAGAAAACCACTATAAAGAAGTGGCTGATGCTGCTAATCAGCTGTTACAGCAAGGCGAGTTAGATGAAAAGAATCAGACGACTTTACAGACTCTGTTAAAGGAAACTGACATCACTGAATTACTTGCCAAAGCGCAAAGTGGTGATGACGTAGCAAAGCAAGAAATCTTGTCGATGCTATTAGACCGCCACGGTACAGGTCGTATTTTATTCCGTAATAGCCGCAGTGGTATTGATGGTTACCCAAGCCGTAAATTACATAGCTACCCGGTTGAGTTACCTAAGCAATACAAAACAGCTATGTCTGTGATGGGCAATATGGGTGGCATTCAAACACCTGAAAAATCTGCATTACGCGCCCTGTTCCCTGAAAAAATCTTCCAAGAGTTTGAAGGTGCTGGTAGTAGCTGGGCGGGTTTTGATCCGCGAGTTGAGTGGTTAATTGCCAAACTCAAAGAGCTTAAGCACGAAAAGGTGTTGTTGATCTGTGCCGAAGCACAAACTGCTATCAACCTTGAACAAATTTTACGTGAGCGCGAAGCCATTAAATCAGCCGTTTTCCACGAAGGCATGAGCATTGTTGAACGTGACCGTGCAGCAGCTTACTTCGCCGACGAATACGACAGTGCGCAAGTATTACTATGTTCTGAAATTGGTTCTGAAGGCCGTAACTTCCAATTCTCACATAACATTGTACTGTTCGATTTACCGCTCAACCCAGACTTACTAGAGCAGCGTATTGGTCGTCTTGACCGCATTGGTCAGAAGTTCGACATCAATATTCATGTGCCTTACTTTGAAAATACCGCGCAAGAAGTGTTATTGCGCTGGTACCATGAAGGCCTAGATGCATTCGAAACCACCAGCACAACGGGACAGCTTCTTTACAAAGAGTTCAGCGATGACTTATTAGAGTTTATCAGCGAGCATAACTGTGACGAAGAAGAGCTAGACCCACTTTTAGAGCAAGCTGCAAAACAGAATGCTCAACTGCGTAAACAAATGGAACAAGGTCGTGACCGCTTATTAGAGCTTCATTCGAGTGGCCAAGGTAAATCAGATGCATTAGCTGCTGAAATTGAACAACTTGATGACGATGTTGTGCTACCTGCTTACATGATCAATGTGTTTGATATGTTTGGTGTAAACCAAGAAGATAAAGGCGAAAACACCATTATCTTGAAGCCAACAGAGCACATGCTTAACCCGTCTTTCCCGTGTTTGCGCGATGATGGCATTACGGTAACGTTTGACCGTGCAACCTCCCTTTCTCAAGAAGATGCCCAGTTTATCAGTTGGGATCACCCTATGGTACAAGGCACCATGGACATGATCTGTGATGATGACTTTGGTTGTGCGTCTGTAGCACTACTTAAAAACAAAAAGCTGCCTGCAGGGACCTTCTTTGTTGAGTTAATTTTTGTTGCTGAGGCCTCTGCACCAAAAGTGTTGCAAGTTGGTCGTTTCTTACCGCCAACACCTATTCGTGTATTACTTGATAAAGCAGGCAATAACTTAGCTGAAAATGTGGCCTTCGATGCATTCAACAATCAGCTTTCTGCAGTTGGCCGCCAAACGGGTAGTAAATTGGCAAATGCTTTACAAGCTGCGATCCACCCACTCATTACTAAAGCGAATGAATTGGCGGGTGCTGAGTTAGTGACGCTAAAAGCGGCTGCACAAAAAAAAATGCAAACGTCGTTAAACGAAGAGCAAGGTCGTCTTGTGGCACTAAAATCAATCAACCCGAATATTCGTGATGAAGAAATTCAGGTCTTCGATAAGCAAAAAGCGCAATTAGATGAGTTTATTGAAAAAGCGCAATTGAAACTTGATGCGATCCGCTTAATTGTGGTGTCTCACTAAGTTCCTGTGAGGTCAGCCAACGGCTGGCCTCTATTTCTTCCCTGCTTAAACTTCCTACATAACTTTCAAACAGGTATTACTGTCTCTTCAAAAGCTAAAGAATATGTTGGACAAGCAGAAAGTTGATGATTTCTCATCGTAAATTTACCTTTTACTGTTTACCCTATCCAGATACAATTTTATTATGCTTTTAACAATATTCTCAATCAAATGAGACTGACAACAAACTTCTGGGGATGGGCGATGATTTTTCAAACTAAAAAAGCACGGGCAAATATCATCAAAGTTTTATTTGAATCTGGGTTAATCGTATTTAGCGTACTGTTAGCTTTATTTTTAAGTGAAATGCATTCGCAAGTTAAAAAAGATCAAGAAAGAGTGCGCGCCTTACAACTAATCAAAGCAGAGCTCACCGCTAACAAAGTACTATTAGAGCAATGGCAGCCTTACCATAGGGAAATTTTAAAACGTGTTGAGTTAGCAATATCTTCTCCATCATTGTCCGTAGAAATCACTGAACAACGTAATTTTATTTTAACACTTATGCCCAATGGCTTGGTGCAAGAAATGTTACGAAATGCAGCTTGGGATGCACTCAAACAATCTGGCATATCATCAAATATGCAAATTGAAACCATTTCCTCTTTAGCTGCGTTGTATAATTTACAAGCCGTCAGTATAGAAGCTACATTATTTCGTTTAAGTGATATTTTTTATACACGAGAGTCAGTTGGAAAAGGTAACCTAGAAGAAACCCTCTATTTAATGAGAAATTTACTCCAAGAGCTTATAGCTCAAGAGCAATTCATGATTGAGATTTATGAGGAAGGAATTACTGACATAAGTGAACAGCTTAACCGCTAACATTAACTTTAATCTCCAATGGTTAGATACTAGCAGGTTTTACCTTCCGATATTTAAACCATTATAGATATTTTTCTGTCTCTATTAAGAATATATGATATAAGTTTTGCCCAATTTTAAAGTGAAAATAACAAACATCCAAAGGAATACCATGCACTCTTTGCAGCAGTCAGAAAATTCGAATGATGTGCCTGTTGTTCTTGCACTTGTCACCGCTATGCTATTTTGGGGGGCGAGTTGGATCTCAGGAAAAATTATTGCCGATATGGCACCTGCAAAACTCACTGTTTTTTACCGCTTAGCGTTGGCCACAGTCAGTATGCTTCCCATTCTTTTTTTTGTACATAAGTTGAAACTGGTAAAATTACGTTTTTCTCAGCCTGCAATGCTATGGTCTTTACCTGCTGGGCTGCTACTCGCCGGGTATAATCAATTATTCTTTCTTGGTTTACATGATGGCTTACCCGGTAAAGGGGGTATGTTGGTGACTACCATAAATCCCATTATGACCTTTGCATTAGCCGCTATTTTCAATCAACAAAAATTTAAAACTCTACAAATGCTTGGTATGTTACTTGGCCTTTTAGGTGGCATGATGATGATTGAGATTTGGCACTTTGACCATCAACAAGTGTTTGCCTCTGGTAACTTATTTTTTATTCTAGCCGCACTCAGTTGGGCATTTTTAACCTTAGTCAGCCAACGCGGGACACAATTTGCCGACTTTATGACCTTTAGTGCGTTAATGTATTTATGGGCAAGTATATTGAGTTATATTTTCGCTATCGAACACTCTCCCTTTAGCTCTATATCACACTACCCGGCCTTGTATTGGCAACACATGCTGTTCTTATCTGTGATTGTGGTCAGTATCGCCACCAGCGTGTTCTTTTTGGCGAATCAGAAGATTGGACCTAGCCGGTCTAGCTCTTTCATTTTTGTTGTTCCCGTTACGGCGATGGGATTATCAGTTTGGTACTTTGACGAAACTATCCCATTAAGCGTTGCATTTGGGGGCGCGTTTGCGCTTGCTGCTGTTTACCTAATTAATACTAGCAAACAATAGGTGGCTCTTTCATTTAGGTTACTCATAGAGTTAGGTTGAGTTTTATGAATTTAAACCCTAGACTTTAGTAGGTTTAAATCATAATTGAATTAGCAATTATCATACAATAATAAAAACATGACTGGCCTTAGGCCTTTGGAGCTATGTGTGAAGTTTAAACACAAGATTATAGTCATATCCTCGCTGGTACTATTACTCGCACTTACTGTGCTATCAGTGAAACAGTATTTCTCCCTCAAAAATAACCTTGAAACACAAGTTGAGCAAAGTGTTTCTGAAATCATTCAAGGGATTAGCAATACGGTTACTGCACAAATGCAAGGTAGTGCGGATCTTGCAAGCTTAACCACTGACTTAGTTGCCGAAGTAGGCAGTTTGGACGAAGCAGCCCCACTATTAGGCCAGAGAAAGTTACAGCAAGAATTTATTTTAATTGGCTATGGTGAAGAGCGCACAGGCAAATATGTTGCTAGCGACCCAAGCTGGAACCCTGGTCCAACATGGGACCCAAGAAAGCGTCCTTGGTATCAGGATGCTAAAAACGCTAACAAGCTTATTATTACTGCCCCATATGCCGATTCTGTATCAAAAGAAATTCTCGTTTCAATTGGCACGCCAGTTAAAAAGTCGGGTCAATTTCATGGCGCTATATTCTTTGATGTTAGCCTAGCTAAGCTCAGCAACATGATTAACTCATTCAACCTGTTTGACGCAGGTTTCGCCTTTATGGTGAGTAAAGAGGGGACCATAATTTCTCACCCCGATAGCAAGTTAAATGGTGAAAAAGCCTCTAAGTTCTTAGGCGATACTCAATTTAGACAAACTATGCAAAGCATTGAGCTCAATGGCAAAGAGCACATACTGGTGTTTCAACAAGTCGAAGGGTTTAACTGGCTGGTTGGTGTGGCGCTAGAAAAAGACAAAATATTTACTGCTATTGATAACCTTACCAGTGACTCAATTACTTTCACTATTTTGTTCGTAGTTATTGGTGTCGTGCTACTTTCTCTTGTTATTAATATTCTACTTAAACCGCTAGAAGATATTAACGACGCTATGGCCAATATTGCAAAAGGCAATGCTGACTTAACAGTTCGCCTAAACACAGATAGTGACCCCGAGTTTGCAGAATTGGCAGAAAACTTCAACTTATTTACTGCGCGATTACAGGGGATAATTGAGCAAACTCAAAACCTTGGCAGAGAAATTTTAGCTGATGCAAAACAGGCTTCAAATGATGCAAACCAATCTCGTCAAGATATCTCTCGTCAGGTGAATGCGCTAAGCGCTTTAGTTGAAGCAACAGCAAGCATGTCAGATACTGAACAACGTGTTGCTAATACAGCTCAAGAAGCAGCTTCTGCGATTCAAAATACCGATACAGCGGCGCAAGATGGTCAAAAAGTTGTGTCTGACACCACTAGTTCAATCACACAACTTTCAGAGCAAATCAGTGATGCTGTAAACGTCGTGAATGAGCTTGAGGTCTCGACCAGTGGTATCGAACAAATTCTTTCTGTGATCAATGGCATTGCCGAACAAACTAACCTATTAGCTCTAAATGCAGCAATCGAAGCTGCTCGTGCAGGTGAGTCGGGTAGAGGCTTTGCTGTCGTAGCTGACGAAGTGAGAACACTTGCTCAACGTACGCAAGAAGCAACAACAGAAATAAAGTCGATGATTGACCAGTTACAAGCTGGCGCTATCAGTGCTGTGCAAGTGATGAAGCAAAGTCAGCAAGTAGTACAAACCACTGTTGGCAAAGCTGATGATACCAAACATGCCCTTGACGCAATTCGAGATTCAATTGCACATATTGTTGATTTAAACATGCAAATTGCCAACATGCTGCACGAACAAAGGCAAGTAGTCACCGATGTAAACGACAATGCTTCTGAAATTCGCATCATCTCAGATACCGTTCTCTCACAAGCAACCAACGTTGACCAAACCATGCAATCGCAATTTGATAAGATTGCCCATCAAGAAGATATGCTCGAGCAGTTTAAAGTTTAGTAATTTGCTCAAACTTTAGAGTTGTAAACAGACCCTTTTGGGTCTGTTTTTGTATGTGAAGTTAACTCGCTTATTACCTTTGCCTTAGGGTAGAATAGCGCCCTTGCTAAAAACGAGGTATTACTGTGCTACTTAACTATGCTCCCCCACTAGACCCATATTTAGATATTCTGTATCAAGATGACGATATGTTGGTTATCAATAAGCCCAGTGGATTGTTAACAGTACCCGGTAAAGACCCGAAACATGCAGATTGTGCAATATCTCGTGTCAACCGTGTTTTCCCAAGTGCACGAATTGTGCACCGCTTAGATATGGCAACCTCGGGCGTGCTGTGTTTAGCTATGCACAAAGAAGCCCATCGTTTTTTAAGCATTCAATTTCAAGATAGATTAACCAATAAGTATTACATTGCTCGTGTACATGGAAAATTAGCGCAGCCTAAAGGCTCTGTTGATTTGCCCTTGACCTGTGACTGGCCAAATAGACCTAAGCAAATGGTGTGTCATGAAAGTGGTAAGCCATCACTAACCCATTATAAGGTGTTAGCGTATGAGGCAGATGCAACACGTGTGAAACTCACTCCTATCACGGGTCGTTCACATCAGCTGCGCGTTCATATGCTATCACTGGGTCATGTCATTTTAGGTGACAGGTTATATGCTAAAGATGAAGCACTAACGGCAGCAAACCGTTTACAGCTGCATGCCGAGATGTTGCAAATTGCGCACCCTCGTACTGAAGAGATGATGACTTTTACCGCACCAGCGCCTTTTTAATAAAATAGCCGCAGATAATCTTGCGGCCCTTTTATATTTTAACGAATTAAAAACTACTGTTTAAAAAGATCAAGTGCACTCGCTGTCATGGCTCTTACACCCGTATTAACTGCCAATTCATAATCTGGTGCAAACTTGCTCGAGTGTAATGAAGGTAGAGGCTCACCAGTTTTCATTGCGGCTTGATAGCTGCTTGGCTCAACCCCGCCTAACCAAAAAATGGTAATTGGAATGTTTTCTTCAGTACGGCCAAATAAACCAAAGTCTTCGCCCGCCATAACAGGCTCAGCTTTGACAACCTGCGAGTCACCTAACTCCTGTTTAATGCTCTTCGTCATACGAGTTGCAAGTTCAGGGTTATTATAAGTTGATGGAATAGACTCAGATTCATGTACCAGCACTTCAGGATAAAGCGACTCTTCTAATCCAGCACTTTGCGCAATGCCAGCAGTTAATCGCTTGATCGCGGCAATTTGTTGCTCGCGAACCGCAGGATCATACGAGCGTAGCGTTAACTGCAATTTCACTTCATTTGAAATAATATTGTGCTTTGAGCCACCATGAATTGAACCGACTGTGATAACAGATGGTTTAAGCGGTGAAATTTCTCGGCTGGTTATGGTTTGCAGACCTAAAACAATGCGAGATGCTAATACCACAGGATCGATAGTGGTATGTGGGTAAGCACCATGTCCGCCTTTGCCTTTGACTGAAATATCCACCGAATCCACGTTTGCTAAAGCATAACCTGGTGCGATTGCTACCTGCCCTGCAGGAAGCGATGCACTGGTATGTAAACCCAATATATAATCAGGCTTTGCAAACTGCTTAAATAACCCCTCTTTGATCATGGCCTTGGCACCGCCACCGACTTCTTCAGCAGGCTGAGCAACCATCATCAGCGTCCCTTGCCATTGGTCTTTGTGCTTCATCAGCTGTTCAGCAGTACCGATCATACTGGTCATGTGAATATCGTGAGCACAGCCATGCATAACACCGACCTGATTATTATGCTTGTCTAACACTGTTACTTTTGACGCATAAGGTTTACCGGTTTCCTCTACAATAGGAAGACCATCTGTATCAGCGCGGATCATCACAGTTGGGCCGTTACCATTTCTATATAAACCAACTACGCCAAAGCCACCCACATTGCTAGTCACGTCAAAGCCAAGCAGTTCTAGCTCTTTGGCCAAACGTTTGCCTGTTTGCTCTTCTTGATAGGACAACTCTGGATTCTGATGCAGGTGTAAATAAAGCTGATTGAGTTTGGGTAAGCTTTGTTGAACCGATTTATCTAAATCTAGGGCGTGAATATTAGCACTGAGTAATAAGGCTAAGCTAAGAGTCAGTTTTTTCATTTTTTGCTTTTATCTTGTGTAATAAGTGAGCATTAAACTTATCAGTTTCAGTCGTTCTTCGCCAATAGCAACTGGTCTAATAATCACTTTAGAAACTGATAGCACGTAATGAATTAAGTGTGCTCAGCATCACACCAAATACTGTATTCATCGCCAAGTCATAAACAAAAATTAAAAAAGTATCCGACTCCTAACATAATGATGCCGCCCGCCAGTGCTGGCTGACTTATTAAGCCTAGTATACAGAATACATAACCACTTATGTGGCAAGTAAACAACGCCCGAACTGTCGCACGTTTTGACGGCGTTAAATTGAGATAATTTAAAGCAAACCAACATCTGACCCACAGTGGCGCAGCTTGCCATAACTCTTCTTGTGTTTTCATATCTAACCTCGTTTGTTGCAATGTATCTACATCTACTTCCAAAACAGAGGCAAGGCATTTTAATGATTCCAAACTGGCATTATGGCCGCTTTCAATTCGCTGAATTGAACGAACATTGAGACGAGACATTTCAGATAACTGCCCTTGGGCTAAATGTCGACTGACTCTTAATTGTTTTATAACCATTATTTCTTGTTTCCTTGCTTCCAACGTGATCACTATGAACAAAGTACAGCAACTCAACCACGACTTTTACCCGACACGAAATTTTATCTTTATAATTCAGTTAATTAACCAATACGATTAGCCATTAAAAAAGCCCGCAATTGCGGGCTTTCAAAACTTAGACGCTTACTCTGAGCTTTCTGACGGGGCTTCTTCAATAGGCTCCGCTTTGGTAAACTCAATTTCGTATTCATCAACACGTTGAAGCCCTCTTGGTAGTTTATTACCACGACGACCACGCTCACCATAATAATGTTCTAAATCACTAGGCTTAAGAGTTAGTTTGCGCTTACCTGCATGCAATGTAACCGATGCACCATCTGGCACACACGCGAGTACTTTTACAAACTCTTCACGCGCTTGTACTTTCGCACTTGGAATAGAAATGATCTTATTACCTTTACCTTTAGCCAGTTTAGGTAAATCACGCAGTGGGAAAATAAGCATTCGACCTTCATTCGAAATTGCCATACAACGATCTGTTGCAACATCATTCACAGAAATAGGTGCTATGAGCTCAGCTCCTTTCGGCACGGTTACTAGCGCTTTACCATTTTTATTCTTACTGACTAAGTCATTGAAGCCTGTAATAAAGCCATAACCGCCATCAGTTGCCATCAAGTAAAGCTCTTCTTCTTCACCCATCACCACATGTTCAAATGTCGCGCCGCCCGCTAAGCTAAAGCGACCAGTCATTGGTTCACCTTGACTTCTGGCTGACGGTAAGCTGTGGGCATCAGTCGCAAACGCGCGCCCAGTACTGTCTAAGAATACGGCTGGTTGGTTGCTCTTACCCCTTGCCGAGGCTTTATATTCATCACCTGATCGATAGTTCAAGCCTTCTGCATCAATATCATGGCCTTTAGCAACACGCGCCCAACCTTTTTCAGAGAGTACAACAGTCACAGCTTCTGAAGGAATTAAGTCTTTTTCACTTAACGCTTTTGATTCACCACGCTCAACCACTGGCGAGCGACGTTCATCGCCATAGAGCTCTGCGGCTTCTTGAATTTCTTTTTTCATCAAAGTAGACATACGACGCTCCGAGCCAAGCGTAAGCTCTAGCTTGTCACGCTCTGCCGCAAGTTCATCTTGCTCGCCTTTGATTTTCATCTCTTCTAACTTCGCTAAATGACGAAGCTTTAGATCAAGAATGGCTTCAGCTTGCTTGTCTGATAATCCAAAGCGCGACATCAACTCTGCTTTTGGATTATCTTCATTACGGATAATTTCAATGACTTCATCGATGTTTAAGAAGGCAATCATTAAACCTTCTAAAATATGCAGTCGAGCTAACACTTTATCTAAACGATACTGCAAACGACGACGTACTGTTTCACGGCGGAACACAAGCCATTCCGCTAAGATTGAGCGTAAATCTTTAACTTGCGGTCTGCCATCCAAGCCAATCATGTTTAAGTTAACACGATAGCTTTTCTCTAAATCTGTGGTTGCAAATAAGTGCGCCATCAGAGGATCGACTTTAACTCGATTTGAACGAGGTACAATCACAATGCGTGTTGGGTTTTCATGATCTGATTCATCGCGAAGGTCTGCAACCATAGGCAGCTTTTTCGCTGTCATCTGCGCTGCAATTTGCTCTAATACTTTAGCGCCCGAACACTGATGCGGTAAGGCAGTGATCACCACTTCTCCTTGCTCTTCAGTGTAAACCGCACGCATTTTTATTGAGCCTTTACCCGTGGTGTAGATTTTCTGAATATCCGCTTTTGGCGTGATAATTTCAGCATCAGTTGGGTAGTCAGGTGCTTGAACGAGCTCTAACAACTCTTCCAAGGTTGTTTTTGGTTTATCAAGTAATGTACAACAGGCAGAAGCTAACTCTCGAACATTATGTGGCGGTATATCTGTCGCCATACCTACCGCAATACCCGTTACGCCATTAAGTAATATATGAGGTAAACGCGCTGGCAGCACTTGAGGTTCGTTCATGGTGCCGTCGAAATTAGGGGTCCAATCAACTGTACCTTGGCCAAGTTCTTTTAATAGCACTTCTGAGAATTTAGATAATCGGGCTTCAGTATAACGCATGGCCGCGAACGACTTAGGATCGTCCGCAGCCCCCCAGTTACCTTGACCATCAACGAGCGGGTATCGGTATGAGAACGGCTGCGCCATTAATACCATGGCTTCGTAACACGCGCTGTCACCGTGAGGGTGGTATTTACCCAGTACATCACCGACTGTACGTGCTGATTTTTTATACTTAGCAGCAGCTGAAAGACCCAGCTCACTCATCGCATACACAATACGACGTTGCACTGGCTTTAAACCATCACCAATATGTGGCAGTGCACGGTCCATGATCACGTACATGGAATAATTGAGGTAGGCGTCTTCGGTAAAACGCCCCATAGTTTGTTGTTCTATGCCCTGTAAGGACAAGGTTTGCGGATCTGTCATATCGCGCCCTATTGTTATTATCTTTATACGCTTTCATTGATTGAAATGAACAAAACGTACAAAGCCGCTAATGATTATATCGTTTAGCGGCTACTCAATTTTAAAATCTACTCTTAAACTTCGGCTCTGTCGCCATGCTCTTCAAGCCATGATTTACGGTCACCCGAGCGCTTTTTCGCGAGCAGCATATCCATCATTTCAATGGTGTGCTCTTCTTCGTCTAGCGTCAGCTGTACTAGACGGCGCGTATTTGGATCCATAGTCGTTTCACGTAACTGCATTGGGTTCATCTCACCCAGACCTTTGAATCGCTGTACGTTCACTTTACCGCGTTTTTTCTCGGCTTCAATTCTATCTAAAATACCACGCTTTTCGTCTTCATCGAGTGCGTAATAAACTTCTTTACCAATGTCGATACGGAATAATGGCGGCATTGCCACATACACATGGCCCGCTTTGACTAGGGTCGGAAAATGCTTAACAAATAGCGCACACAAGAGTGTTGCAATGTGTAATCCATCCGAGTCAGCATCGGCAAGAATACAAATTTTGCCATATCGCAGGCCCGATAAATCAGTTGAATCAGGGTCGATACCTAAAGCGACTGAAATATCATGTACTTCTTGAGAAGCTAGAATTTGCCCTGATTCAACTTCCCAGGTATTTAGGATTTTACCGCGCAGCGGCATGATAGCTTGGAATTCACGGTCTCGGGCCTGCTTCGCAGAACCGCCCGCCGAGTCACCCTCTACTAGAAATAGCTCTGAACGCTCCGTTTCACTGCCCGAACAGTCGGTTAGCTTACCCGGTAATGCAGGACCTGATGTGACCTTTTTACGCACCACTTTTTTCGCTGCGCGCATCCGCTTTTGCGCATTGCTGATACACAATTCTGCCAGTAACTCAGCCGTTTCTGTGTGCTCATTTAACCATAAACTAAAGGCATCTTTTACAATGCCCGACACAAAGGTCGCACATGAACGAGAAGATAGCTTTTCTTTGGTTTGACCTGCAAATTGTGGGTCTTGCATCTTCACCGATAATACGTAGCTACATTTATCCCAGATATCGTCTGGAGTTAGCTTAACACCTCGGGGCAATAAATTACGGAATTCACAAAACTCACGCATGGCCTCTAGTAGGCCTTGGCGAAGACCATTTACATGGGTACCACCCTGTGCTGTTGGGATAAGGTTTACATAGCTTTCGGTGATCAGCTCACCACCCTCAGGCAACCAATGCAAAGCCCAATCAACCCCTTCAGTAGAGCCACTAAAGCTGCCAGTAAAAGGAGATTTTGGTAATACTTCGAAACCACTTGCTGCGTCTTTTAGGTAATCTTCAAGACCGGCTTCATAGTGCCATTCTTGCGTTTCTTTTGTTTGCTTATTGATAAAGCGAATGCGTAAACCTGGGCATAATACCGCTTTGGCTTTTAGTAAGTGATTAAGCTTAGATAAAGAGAAGTTTGCTGAATCGAAGTAACTTGCATCAGGCCAAAAGTGTACTGAAGTACCTGTATTGCGCTTACCTACCGTGCCCGTGACTTCTAGGTCTTGTACTTTATCGCCGTTTTCAAATGCCATTTCATAGACTTGAGCATCACGACGAACGCTAATTTCAACACGTGTTGATAAGGCATTTACGACTGAAATACCTACCCCGTGTAGACCACCTGAAAACTGATAATTTTTGTTTGAGAACTTACCACCAGCATGCAGTTTAGTCAGGATCAGTTCTACCCCAGGAATACCTTCTTCAGGGTGAATATCAATTGGCATACCTCGGCCATCATCGATAACCTCTAATGAGTTATCTTCATGCAGGATGACGTCAATCTTGGTTGCGTGGCCAGCTAATGCTTCATCAACACTGTTATCTATTACTTCTTGGCCTAAATGGTTAGGTCGAGTGGTATCGGTGTACATTCCCGGGCGACGTTTTACAGGCTCTAACCCGTTTAAAACTTCTATCGCTTCGGCATTATAATTCTGCTGGCTCATGGCTTAATTCTTTATCTTTTTTATTCGTTTTGTTTTACGTGATTTTAAGAAATTTGGCAACGGTGTCAAAGTAACGCTCAAAACCCATAAAACTGTGATCACCGGCAAACTCTACATGTTGCTCGCATTGTTTAAAATAATCAACTGCTTGCTCAAATGGCAAAACTTCATCTCCCATTTGCTGAAGCAACATTACCTTATCTGGATTAGGAAGATGAGTCATAAATAGTGATTGTAAGGCAGAAACATGCTCTAAGGTCAGTTCGTAGTGCATGCCCTGGTAGGGATTATACTGCGGTCCCAAGTAATCTGCTAATAATTCAAAAGGCTTAACTGCCGGATTAATCACAACTGCTTTAATATTATGCAGCTGCGACAAATAGGACGCATAATATCCACCCAGAGAACTACCCAACAACACCGTATACTGGTCAATCAGCTGTGTTAGCTGAATGATGGCAACTCTGGGATCAAAGTGTAATCTCGGTGAGATGTACTCAATATCAGGATAATGCCTTGATACCCATTGTCCAAACTGCTGTGCTTTAAATGACTTCTCTGAGCTATTAAACCCGTGAATATAAATTACGCGTTTAACCATATCACCTCTGTTTTAAACGCTGAACGAGAGAACTCAATTATTCTGACTGCGGGCCCCAAATTTTTCTGCTGCCAATCTGGCGTTGCTTTTGAAAACTGAATCGAGGTTGCCGGTGTTGCTAAAACAGGCATCTCTCTGTAGCTTTGCGAGTAATCGTTATGCACATGGCCGTGAATAAGCGCTTTTACTTTTTCACTATTAACCAAAGCATTTAATAGCTGCGGCCCATTTTCTAAAATATGTTTATCTAAATAGCCATTGATTGGCAATGGATGGTGATGACATAGCGCGAGTACATGGTGTTCAGTTTCATACAAATGCGTGTTTAATTCTTCTAGGTGGCTATGCGTACACCAACCTGCTGGAGTTTGACCTTTAGAATTTAGTAGTAATACTTCAATGCCATCTGCAACTAGTTTTTTATATGGCAGTATTTGGGTATTTTCAATCGCCGCATACTCACTGGGCTCATCATGATTACCAGGCAACCAAAACACCGGACAAGTTAAATCACTTTGAGCAAGCAGTTCAGAAAATAATTGATAAGACTCTGCAGTATGATCTTGGGTAATATCCCCCCCAAATATTGCCGCATCTAATTGCTGTGTAGAGAGGAATTCGAACGTCGCAGCTAAATTATTCGCGGTATTAACAGAAAAATACTCACCTTCTTTATTTGCAAATAAGTGACAGTCAGTAAAGTGAGCAAGTTTTAAATGACGAGCATCAAAGGTATAAGCTTGTTCAAACCATGCCATTGTTTACATCCCAGTTTAAAGGTACTCGGCCACTTTCTAAACATGCCATCAGCCAGTCACCTAAAAAAGCATTCAGCTGATATTTTTCATCTTTGTGATGCATGCTCGGATTTGGGTAACCGTAAGAGGGCTTAATACGTTGGTGAAAATCATGATGCACCACTTCTGCCACTTTCGCATCATGATATAGGCGCACAGCGATATCTAATTCGGGTAGATAGTCGCTGATCGTGGAGGTTTGTTTAATCGAGATATCCGTGGTGTATTTTGCGCAGTCATCAATGTGCAATTCATAACTGGCATTGGCTAATACGATTTTTCTCTTTTCACCCACCACTTCTTCAGGTAATACTTTTAACGCGCGTAAGTAGTTACGCTCACATAAGGTAATATACTTAGGGAGTGATTGAATATACGCTTGCCTAGTAACCACATTACTCAACTGTGCACCTCTTTACTCTGCCTGCCACTTTGCCAACATACGGGCTTTATTTAACGCTAACCATTGTAGACTAATCACAGTCGCAGCGTTATCAATTTCTCCACTGTTTAGGCGTGCAATCGCTTCATCATAGGGCATAACATGCACTTTGATATCTTCATCTTCGTTATCTAAGCCATAGATACCACCTGCTTTAGATAAATCTGTTTTCGCCAGATATAAATATAATCGCTCAGTGGTGCCACCTGGACTAGATAAATAAGATGTCATAAATTCAAGTTCTTGCAGTTCTAAACCGGCCTCTTCTTTGGCTTCTTTACGAACCACTTCTTCATAGTCAGTCGACCCCTCAGCCATGCCTGCAATACACTCTAATAACCAAGGAGACTCTTTTGTTGCAAGCGCCCCTATGCGAATTTGTTCAATTAATAAAACAGAGTCAGTTGATGCATCATAGGGCAACACAGCTACAGCATGGCCACGCTCTAAAATTTCTCGACGAACGGTTTGACTCATGCTGCCTGAAAACAAAGCATGGTTAAATTTGTAAGCATGGATCTTAAAAAAGCCATTAAAAACAGGCTCAATGGATGTAATTTTTACATCTTTTTTATCAAACTGGTTCAACGATTTCATAAAAATCCTCTTTTAAAATAAATAAATAGCCTGCAAATAATAACGGTTATAGAAGTTTTATATTCTGTTACACTTGAACGTAAACTTTTACGTATTTACCCCTTTGCTATTGATAAAAACAAGGTAACATACTCTCAATACAAAAATTGTCTAAGGATCGAGCGACAAATGAAAAAAAGCTTATTATCACTACTTGTTGGTTTATCTTGCGCGTTAACCAGCACGCTTTCTCAAGCAGAAGATTTATTACAAGTTTACGACATTGCAACAGCCAATGATCCTACGGTATTAAAAGCAAAAGCCCAAGCTGATGCGCAAAGATTCGCTAAAGATAGCGCATTGGGTGATTTATTGCCGTCACTTACTTTCTCAATGAGCTACCAAGAATCTGAGTCTGACGGCTTCAGTGGTTCAGATGCTAACGGCTATACAGCAACAAGCGGTTACTCCGACACTTTTAATAGAAACTTAGTTCTAAGACAAAGTGTATTCAATTTATCAACATGGGAAAGCTTAGGTATTGCAGAGAAACGTGCACTGCAATCTGATACACAATACGCTCTTGCACAACAAGATCTAATTGTTCGCATTGCACAAGGTTATTTCGACGTTTTAGGTAAGCTAGATAACCTAGAGTTCGTACAAGCTGAAAAACGTGCCATTGAACGTCAATTAGAGCAAACCAAACAGCGTTATGAAGTAGGTTTAACTGCAATTACAGACGTACATGAAGCACAAGCACAGTTTGACCGTGCTGTTGCTAACGAAATCGTTGCATCAAATGATGTTGAAACAGCACGTGAAACACTTAGAACCATTACAGGTAAATACCACAGCAAATTGGATGCGTTGAATACAGATACATTCTCAACCGTTAAACCAAATAAAAAGTCGACTGACTTTGTTGATATTGCTAAAGAGCGTAATTTATCTCTACAGATCACTAAAGCATCTTTAGAAATCGCAGAGGATGAAATTGATAGAGCTCAGGCTGGTCACTATCCAACACTAAGTTTTGAAGCTTCTTACGGTGACGGTTTAACCAATGTCAATGGTGCTGACAATAAACCTCGTAGTGACTCAACTTCTGTAGGTTTATCACTGAATGTACCTTTATACTCAGGTGGTAAAACGCAAGCTGCGACAGATCGCGCCCGTGCCAATTATGTTGCCGCAAGTGAAGATTTAGAAAAGAGCATGCGTGATATCACTCGTTCAGTGATTACCTCATACAACCAAGTAATGTCTGATGTCGCAACCTATCGCGCTCTTGAGCAAGCGGTCGTTTCTGCTGAAAGTGCACTACAAGCAACTGAAGCTGGTTTTGAAGTTGGTACACGTACAATTGTTGACGTACTAGTCAGTACGCAAAACTTATATGCTGCGAAGAAAAATGTCGCTAATTTACGTTACCAATATGTACTTTCATCTTTAAAGCTTAAACAAGCTGCGGGTACATTATCAAGAACTGATCTTGAAGCTATCAATAAAGGATTAGTAAAAAACTAATTTAAGCAATTTATTGATAGAGACTTACTCCACAGTTTTAAAAGCCGGCTCATGCCGGCTTTTGTGTTTTGTAAGGCTTATCGTTACACTATCTGCAATTCAGAGTACGAGAGAATATTAGTGGTCACAAATCCATCATTTAAACTAGCATTTTTAGCACCTAAATATTGGTTAACCTGGCTTGGCGTGCTTTTTATGTATCTTATTTCTTGGCTACCACAAAGTCTGCAAATAGGCTTAGGCAAAGGACTGGGCAAATTAGTCCACAAATATGTTAAGAAACGTCGCAAAATTGCCGAAGTAAATATAAAGCTCTGCTTTCCCCAGATGAGTGAGGCAGAGCAAGCGAAACTAGTAAAAGAAAACATGGAAAACACGGGTATTGCTACATTAGAAACGGGAATGGCTTGGTGGTGGCCTAACTGGCGTGTCAAGAATGTGATTGGCTCTATCAAAGGCTTTGAATACATCGAACAAGTTCAAGCAAATGGTAAAGGCGTACTATTACTTGTGCCACACATGTTGCATCTAGAAATGTTAGGCCGAATTGTTGGTTCTATTCAGCCTGGCGTTGGCTTTTACCGACCGCATAATAATGCTTTGATGGAATACTTTATGACTCGGGGTAGACTGCGTTCAAATGAGGCTTTGATTGGTAAAAAAGACGTCAAAGGGTTACTTAAATCATTAAAAGACAAAAAGATGTGCTATTACTTACCCGATCAGGATTATGGTAGGAATCGCTGTGAATTTACCTCTTTTTATGCGGTTGAAGAAACAGCGACTACTACAGGTACTTTATTGTTTGCAGCGAGTAAACACTGTGAAGCTTTAAGTTTATCTGGTAATCGTGATAGATTTGGAAAGTATCATATTGAAATCTATCCATTGTTAGAAAACTTCCCTAGCGGGGATGATAATAGTGACGTAAGACGAGTGAATGAACGTATGGAGCTTTCAATAGATAAGTCTCGTGAACAATATATGTGGCTTCATCGTAGATTCAAAACGCGTCCTGATAAAGATGCACCTTCATATTACAAATAAAAGTGAGTGTTATGGCTAAAAAAAATAAAAGAAAAAAGTCGTCTTCATTTAGCTTTTGGGCCAAACATTTAGCATTAAGTGCAATTTTGGTAGTAGCAGCTTATTACGTGTTAAACGGCGCATTGCCTACAAACTTAGACATGAGTACAACGACTAATGCTGCAGCTAAAGGCTTGTCACAATTTTATGAGAACTTTCGCAACCGCGCTAGTGATAGACAAACAGATCGTGACCAGTTCGTCATAGAACTTGGTAAACCAACTTTTCCACTTGATGATGCACTTGCACAACGCGGTCTTGTTGTTAAGCCCTCATCGCCTAGTTGGACGGGGAAGCAATCACCGAGACGATTTGAGTCTGGTGGAACTTTAAAGGATGTTCTGAGTAACTATGCTAAAAATGAAGGCATTGAACTCTTTTGGTACTTAGAAAGTGACTATGTCGTAAAACACAGTTTCAGAGTCGATAGTAACTTTGTTTCAGCACTCTATCAGGTTGGTCGAGCGATCAATGATGATTTTGAGTTTGAAGTATACACCTTCTTTTGTCCGAACCATCGCGCTGCAGTTATCACACAAAACCCCACACACTTTGTTAGAACAAATTGTCGTAGGCTATCTAAATAAAAAAGGGGCAATATAGCCCCTTTTTTACCCTAGTAGTTGTTGCCATATAACCTGTACATGCCCAACTTGCTGCTGCACTTTTTCTCTGGGTATACATCGGCCTAATTGATTTAAACTATTTAAATGATAGTGCTCACGAAGCATACAATAACAATCAGTTAATTGCTGGCGCTGCGTTGGTGTTATCACCGTTTGTTCGGCAGCACTTTCAAGGATCCGGATATTATCGGGGTAACCTGTTAGTTCAGGCTTAGTATGGGCAAAATTGAGAACTAAGTACTGTACAATAAATTCAATATCTGTCATACCACCTAGCCCCTGCTTTAAATCAAACTCTAATTCGCTGTCTTTCGAAAGGTGTGTACGCATTTTCTCGCGCATTTTAATCACATCCGCTTTCAAACTCGCCTCTTCTCTTGCTAGACAAATTATATCTTTACGGATTGCATTGAAGCGATTTTGGAGCTCTGGCTCTCCATATATCATACGTGCTCGAGTTAATGCTTGATGCTCCCAAGTCCAAGCTTGGGATTGTTGGTAGTGGTAGAAGCTTTCAATGTTAATTGCCAGTAAGCCAGAGTTACCCTCAGGGCGTAAACGAGTATCTAATTCATATAAAATACCTGATGCAGTTCGTGTATTGAATAGGTGCATCAGACGCTGTGCAAGCTTTAAGTAAAATTGTCTTGATGAGATTTGCTTATCACCTGTTGTGGCACTATCTCCTTGCTGATTGTGTACAAAAACTAAATCTAAGTCAGAGTCATAGCCGAGTTCTAATCCGCCAGCTTTACCGTAAGCTATTACAGCAAAGCCTTTACTTTCTTCATCACACCCTTGGGGCTCACCATAGCGCGCAACCATTTGTTGCCAAGCGAGGTTGACAGACTGGGCCACTATTGCCTCAGCAAGTGACGTTAAGTGATCACTCACTTTGGTAATACTTAGAACGCCAGTTGCATCTGCAGCAGCAATACGTAATTGATGTGTCTGTTTAAATTGACGAAGTGCCTCCATTTGCAGTTCAAGGTCGTCTTGCTCAATACGTAAAAAGTACTGACGAATTTCGAGCAAATATTCATTTAGAGGCAAGGGTTTATAGAGTGCAGCAGGGTCAATTAACTCATCTAGCAAAATTGGATATTTAGCAATATGCTCTGCAATCCACTTACTGTGACCGCACAGTAATACCAGTTGTTTTAATACACCTTGATTTTCGAACAACAATTCAAGGTAAGTGGTTCGTGTTGCTATCATTTCTACAATATTCAACACACGCTGCAGTAATTCTGCTGAGCTTTGCTGCTGTGATAATGCATGCAATAGCGCGGGCATTAATTTATCAAGAATATCACGACCCCTAACCCCAACATGACGTTTAACCAGTTTACTATCGAACTCCTGTAATACACTCTGCCATTGTTCAAGTATCTGTAAATCTAAGTGCCCTTCTAGCTGTAAACAATCTCTTTGTAACCACGCATAGCTAAAGCTATCATCATAACTAGTTTGCTCTTGCGGCTCATCACCAACCACCAAAGCAAATTCCTCTCTCACCTTTGTCATGACTTGGGTGATATCAGGCAGGCATAACTGAAAATCATCATGCCCAAGCAAATAAGCTAAGCGAGACTGATCTACAAAGTTTTCGGGCAAGGTTTGTGTTTGTTGGTCATCAAATGCTTGAAGGTATTGTTCAACTCTTCGTAAAAATAGATAATTGTTGGTTAAGCTTTTACTAACTTCCGAAGGCAAAATCTCTAGATTACTGAGCTCAGTAATTGCAGCCATAATTGATGGCGTTTGTAAGCCGACATCGCGCCCCCCCCTGATCATTTGCAAAGCTTGAACGATAAATTCAACTTCTCGAATACCACCTGCGCCAAGTTTTATATTATTTACTAAGCCCTTTCGCCTGACTTCTTGAGCAATTAAATGCTTCATTTTTCTAAGTGACTCGATGACTGAAAAATCAATGTAGCGACGATATACAAAAGGTTTAAGTAGCTGTTTAAATTCACCCCAATATGGTGTGACTTCGCCCAGTGGTCGAGCCTTAAGCATGGCATACCTCTCCCACTCACGTCCTTGGTCTTGATAGTAATCTTCCATCGCTGAAAAGCTCATAACTAAAGGACCACTGTCACCAAATGGACGTAAACGCATATCTACCCTGAACACTTGTCCATCTGCTGTAACTTGATTTAAGGCGCTAATTAGTTTTTGTGCCACCTTTGTATAAAACACTTGGCTTTCAAAACTACGCCGCCCTCCTTGCGTCGGTACATTTTTTGGATAGGTAAATATTAAATCGATATCAGATGAAAAATTAAGCTCCCCTCCCCCCAACTTACCCATGCCTAATACAAGCATTGGTATTGCTTGCCCATGCATGTCAATCGGTGCACCACATTGCTTAACCGTTTGCGCAAACGCCCACTTATTTGCAGCATCAATCAGCGCCTCAGAAAGCCTAGAAACATAGTCAATACTGTCTTCAATTGCATTATGATGAACTAAATCTAGCCACATCACTTTTAACCAATACTGCTGTCTGTAACGCCTCAGTTGCCTAAAGCAGTCTGCCTCAGACATTTCAACTAAATCATCCGTTATAGGATTGGGGACAGCCCTACAATCCAACTCCTGTTGCTGCAACCAACGCCCTAATTCAGGCCTTTTTTCCAATATTCTAAATGCGAAATCACTTAACCCTAATAGCCTTCCTAGCTGCTTGTTATATGGCTCAGAACCATATAATTGCTGCCAGCGTTGCTCAGACAAGGCCAAAAGAGAGTGCGGAAAATCGACTTGCAGCATAAAAAATCTCCAAAGCTAGCTAGCTCAATGAGTTGGGAGTAGTTATAGTTAATCTATTAAAACCATAACATTACACGTTATATGTCACATTTGTCTTTACTCGATATCAATATTTTTGCCATTTTGGCCTGTTTTATTTTTATTAGTGCTGTGGCGATTGGCCAACGTTTAATCATGCAATACAAGGCTAAAAAAGCCTTGCAATCAGAAATAGCGAAACGCGACAATTTTGCCTTTGGTATTAATTACGCTTGCCAAATAGCTGTTATCGCTCTCACTGGCGCATATATTTTCTCAGATATTTATGAATACATTTTGTCTGAACATTATGCGCTGGCGCTGTTAACACCCATGGTCGCTTTTTCTTTTATTTTGCTTGGTCAATATATTCATCGAAAATGGATCTTAAACCGCTTTAACGAAGAAAAAGCCATTATGAAGCAAAACATCTGCGCAGCTTTGGTTGATTCAGGTATGTTATTGGGAAATACCATTCTGGTATTAGGCATTTTTCATTGGCTTCATCCACAAGGTGTAAGCGATTTATTAGTCGCCACAATGAGCTTTATTGTCTTGCAGGCCGTATTTGCCATAGACAGCAAACTCCGGGAGATGCGTTTTGCTAAAGCAAACCAAGGGGCATCTTTGCAACAAAACTTTAACCTTGCTAATACGTCTATTGGTATACGCTATGCGGGTAAAACCATAGGGTTATCACTTGCTTTATTTGCGGGTTTACAAAGTGCGCCTTATCATGGAGCGACAATTGTAGAAAATATAAACAGCGTAATGATGCATTGCGGTGTAATGTGGGCCCTATTATACATTACTAGCTTTTCTCTCATTCACTGGGCGTTACCTAAAGTGAACGTAGGCCTTGAAGTAGATCATCAAGATAATATTGGTGTCGCATGCATAGAATTTGCAGTTTTCAGTACCATGGGCTATTTACTGATTAATATCTTTTCAGTTTAGTAGCTTAGCTGCTAGCTGAAACAAGGTGGAAATATGGCGACGTATTTTGAAAATTTCTTACTTATAGACAGTAATGCTGAATTCAGTAGAGATTTTGTGACCTTTCAAAATCAACAATTTCCAGACAAACCTCAACATCTCATTGTGACAGGGGAGAATACCCGTCACCTGATAAAAATGATGTTTGACGATTTGATCAAAGACTATTGTTGCTGTGACTTCGCCAATGAAATCAGCGTAACTGAGCTGGCAGCTTATTTGTTAGAACATCATCAAATTGCTGGAGTAGTCATTCATGATTTAGATTTTCACCTCGCAAATGAAGAACAAAGAACCATATTCAACGCTCTACACCCAACACGTTATTTAGTTGAAATCACGCCTGAGGGTTATAACTACAGTAAAATTCCCAATGTATTTCATGAAAATCACATGTCTTGTCACAGTGAACATCTTGATGAAGCCGATAAATCAATCGAAGCATCTTTATGTAAACTAGAGAATGACTAGACGCCGCTTTCGCTTAGCCTTACTATTGCCCCACCTTTGTTTTTAAGTCTAATCACTATGCGCGTTCCTCATATTTTTCAACCTTCTGAGTTAAGCCTTAACACCCCAGTTCTGCTTTCTGATGATGCTGCAGGCCATATTGGTCGAGTGTTAAGAATGCAACAAGGCGATCATGTTTCTTTGTTTAATGGCGAAGGGGGAGAGTATTTTTGTGAACTGACCGAAGTAGGCAAAAAGTCGGTTACAGCAACACCTATCGAATTCAAAGACGTTAATGTTGAATCTCCTCTTAAAATTCATCTGGGTCAGGGGATTTCTCGCGGTGATAAAATGGATTTCACCATTCAAAAATCGGTAGAGCTTGGCATTACAGAAATTACTCCCCTGTTTACAACCCGCTGTGGTGTAAAACTAACCGGTGAACGCCTCGCTAAGAAACACCAGCAATGGCAAAAAATAGCCATTGCGGCTGCCGAGCAATCTGGTCGTAATTTTGTGACAACAATCCACCCACCTGTTCAGTTATCGCAGTGGTTATCACAACAAAGTGAAGAGTTAAAACTAACGCTACACCCTCGTGCTGAGCACAGTATCAAAACTTTACCTATACCAAAGCAGGGGGTGCGTTTTATTGTCGGTCCTGAGGGCGGCTTTACAGATGAAGAAATGGCAGCAACGTCAGAACAAGGCTTTGTCGATGTCCGCTTAGGCCCGCGTGTTCTGCGCACAGAGACAGCCGCTTTAACCGTATTAAGTGCATTGCAATTGCAATTCGGTGATTTAGCACTTTAAAAGTGCTTTTCTATCCCCATATTGATTAAATCATTCAAATAATTAGGTAAACATTATGGCAATTAGACTCGGTATCATCAGCGATCCTATCAGTGGTTTCAATATTAAAAAAGACACTGGCTTTGCCATGATGCTCAGTGCACAACAACGCGGTTACGAACTTTATTACATGGAAATGGATGACTTGTTCTTGTATCAAGGCCAAGCCCGTGCAACCGCAGCAAAAGCAACTGTTTATGATAATGAAAACGACTGGTATACATTAGATAATAAACAAGACATTGCCCTGAGTGACCTAGATGTGATCTTAATGCGAAAAGATCCACCATTTGACACTGAATATATCTACGCCACTTATATCCTAGAACGTGCTGAAGATGCTGGCACCTTAGTCGTTAACAAGCCACAAAGTTTACGCGATGCTAACGAAAAGTTATTTACTGCATGGTTTAGCGAGCATACGCCGGATACGCTTGTAACACGCTCTCAAGCTCAAATTCGTGAATTTTTAACTAAGCATGGCGATATCATTTTAAAGCCACTTGATGGTATGGGTGGGGCATCAATCTTCAGAGTAAAACAAGATGACCCTAATATTGGCGTGATCTGCGAAACGCTAACTGAGCACGGTAGCCGCTTTGCTATGGCGCAGCAGTATATTCCAGAAATTAAACAAGGCGACAAACGAGTGCTTGTTGTAAACGGCGAAGTTATTCCTTACTGCTTAGCACGTATTCCTCAAGGTGGCGAAACCCGAGGTAATTTGGCTGCCGGTGGCCGAGGTGAAGCACGTCCTATCAGCGAAGATGACTTAAAAGTAGCACAAGCTGTTGCACCTACCTTAAAAGAGAAAGGGCTCATTTTCGTTGGTCTAGACATCATTGGTAACAAGCTCACTGAGATTAATGTAACAGCGCCAACCTGTGTAAAAGAAATAGAAGCCGCATTTGATATTTCAATTATGGATAAATTCTATGAGGCGATTGAGGAAAAACTCGCCCATAATAAGTAAACAAGATGGGGCAAGCTTTGCCCCGCATCTGCTGCTCTGAGGCCATCAATATGCAATCTTTAGAAAATCATTTCTTAATCGCTATGCCAAACTTGCAAGACCCTTATTTCAAACAAAGTGTGACTTATATTTGTGAGCACAACGAAGAAGGCGCGATGGGGCTTGTGATAAACCACCCTGTCAATGTCACTGTTGGTGAGCTGCTTGACAAGATAGACATTGAAAACAACAAGATGAGTGAGGCCGCACAACGTCATGTTTTTGCTGGGGGACCTGTGAATACCGACAGAGGTTTTGTGCTTCATACCCCGAAATACGGCTACTCATCAAGCCAAGAGCTAAGTTCCGAGATTATGATCACCACCTCTAAAGATGTGCTAGCAAGCTTAACTTATGACGATAGCCCGAGCGAGTTTCTTATTACCCTTGGGTATGCCGGCTGGGAGCAAGGTCAACTTGAACGAGAGCTTTCTGAAAACAGTTGGCTTGTGATTAAAGCTGATCCTGCCATTATTTTCGACACCCCTGTAGAAAAACGTTGGAAGAAAGCCGTCGAAATGCTTGGGTTTGATGTAACTAAATTAGCCAGCATTGCTGGTCACGCATAAAGTAAACATATTTAAATGACAAACAAAAACGAAAAAACACCTGTTGGCCAAAGAACTGTAATGGGTTTTGACTTTGGTACCAAGAGCATAGGCATTGCTATTGGCCAAGAAATTACAGGCACAGCCAATAGCATAGGATCTGTAAAAGCCAGAGATGGTATTCCGAACTGGGATGACATCGCACAGCATATTAGTGACTGGAAACCTGACTTATTAGTTGTGGGCCTCCCTCTTAATATGGATGGAACCAACCAACAAGTGACATTCCAAGCCAAAAAATTTGCTAACCGATTGCATAATAACTTCAAGCTACAGGTCGAAACCCAAGATGAACGCTTAACTACAACAGATGCTAAAGCGCGTTTGTTCGATCAAGGTGGGTATCGCAACCTAGGAAAAAGCAATGTAGATAGTATGTCTGCAGTAATTATCTTAGAGAGTTTTTTTGAGTCGCAATGGGACTAGCGCGTGTTAGCTACTCGAGCATTTAACACTTTATATTGAGTTAGATCAGGAATAAATCCGGCTTGTTGGTAGGCTTTGAAAATTGCCCCTTTTGAACTGAGTTCAGCAAGCCCTTTTTGCAACGCCTTATACGCAGAAGCACCATACTTGTGTGTTTTTGAAACCACTAAATGACGACTCCCATCGAGTAAGACAACTAACTTAGGGTGAGCCACCAACTCGATCCCTTCTAATTTAAACTCATTATTTAAACTTGGCATAAGCGGCATCAACATAAAATCAGCCCAAGCCATATTCACCATTCGAGCCTGGGAGATCCACTCATGCTCAACATAAAGCTTTTTCAAAGGTAGATTATGCAAGGTTTCCCAATCTGTTCGCCAACGGGGTGTGCTAACGGACGTATACTCTGGTAATTGCGTAAAGTCAGACAGCCTATGCATTTTCTTATTATGCTGAGCATAAAAGATCCCCGCATAATACTGCCCTTTCTTAATCAAAGGTTCTGTGACATAAACAAAGTCTTCAAGCGCTTTGGCGTCTTCTAACCAATAGCTATCCATACTCAGTAATAACTTACCCTGTTCAAGTAGTTTAGTATTGCGAAAGTTTACATTACCGGTTTGGTATTCAAACTCTTTATCGAAACCGCCAAGTTTAAGCGCCTGTTGAGTCAAAATCATATCCACCACATCACGACGAATATATTGCCCGGTGAAATCTGTCACTTCGGTCACACTGCGGCCGTTTAAGAAACGTTTATAGTCAAGATAAACATCATCTCGGACGTAAATTTGGATTTTATTACTAGCGAAAGAGTGAGCAGCATTACCAAGTAATGCGCTCACGAATAAAAATTTTATAACTGTATAACTAAAAAAAAGATTACTTCGTATCCAACCCATCTACGGTTACACCTTGTAAGAAACCGGCGCCTTGTTGCTCATTGTTTTGCAGCTTTATCATTAAGCGTAGATCATTTGGCGAGTCTGCGAAGTGTAATGCATCAGCATAATTGATACGACGTTGTTTATAGAGCTCAAATAGCGCCTGGTCAAACGTTTGCATTCCCATCTCTTTTGACTTTGCCATGGTTTCTTTAATAGAACCTATGTCACCCTTTTTAACCAACTCAGCGACCATAGGTGAGTTCAATAAGATTTCAATCGCTGCTTCTCTTCCTTCCCCTTTCGCTGAAGGAACAAGTTGCTGCGCAACAATTGCTCTTAAATTCAATGCTAAGTCATATTTTAACTTATCATGTTTCTCTTTTGGAACCAGGTGCATAATTCGGTCAATCGCTTGGTTGGCATTATTGGCATGTAAAGTTGCCACGCACAAATGACCAGTTTCAGCAAAGCTTAACGCATATTCCATGGTTTCTTGAGAACGTATTTCACCAATTAAGATCACATCTGGCGCTTGGCGCAATGAGCTTTTCAAAGCCGCTTCAAAACTTTCAGTGTCTAAACCAACTTCTCGTTGTGTAATAATGCTTTTTTTGTGCTCATGAACAAATTCAATCGGGTCTTCAATAGTAAGAATATGCCCTCTTTGGTTGCGGTTACGATAGCCTATTAACGCAGCAAGAGAGGTTGACTTACCGGTACCTGTACCGCCAACAAACAGGACCAATCCGCGTTTTGCCATAATTACATCCGTCAAAACTGAAGGTAGGCCTAAATCATTCACATCTGGGATTTTCGTTACTATTCGACGTAGTACCATGCCTGCACAGTCACGCTGCCAAAATGCAGAAACACGAAAGCGCCCTTCATCTGCAGCGATTGCAAAATTGCACTCTTTTTCTTGATGAAATTGCTGCTTTTGTTGTTCACTCATTGCTGATTCAACCAAAGCAAGTGCGGCGTCTTCTGATAGTCTTTCTTCGCTCAGTGGTGTTAACTCACCGTCAATTTTTGCACTGACAGCTAATCCCGCTGATACAAATAAATCCGATGCTTGACGGTCAACCATCGCTTGTAAGAATTGATTTAATAACATTTACTTACTCCTACATAGTTGGACCAAACTGTGCTTTATCATGCGCTTTTGCTTGAGCATCTTGCGCCGTTATAAGGCCACGATTCACCAAATTCTTTAAACACTGATCCATCGTTTGCATACCATGCATGGCACCGGTTTGAATAGCTGAATACATTTGCGCAATTTTATCTTCACGAATAAGGTTACGAATTGCAGGAATACCGAGCATAATCTCATGGGCTGCAACTCGACCACCGCCCACTTTTTTCACTAACGTTTGTGAAATTACCGCTTGCAGTGATTCAGACAACATTGAGCGCACCATGTCTTTTTCTTCACCCGGGAATACATCAATAATACGGTCAATGGTTTTAGGCGCTGATGTGGTATGAAGTGTACCAAACACTAAATGGCCAGTTTCTGCGGCTGTCATCGCCAAACGAATGGTTTCTAAATCACGTAATTCACCCACTAATATCACATCGGGATCTTCACGTAATGCAGAACGAAGTGCGGCCTTAAAGCTATGTGTATCGCGATGTACTTCACGCTGATTCACCAAACTCAGCTTATTTTGATGCACAAATTCAATTGGGTCTTCGATGGTTAAAATATGATGATGTTTACTATTGTTGATATAGTCCACCATGGCAGCTAACGTCGTTGACTTACCAGAACCTGTGGGCCCCGTGACCAACACTAAACCTCGGGGGTGATTAGAAATATCTTTGAAAATATCTGGCGCCCCCAGTTCTTCAAGCGTTAGAACAGTAGAAGGGATAGTACGAAATACCGCCGCAGGACCTCGACTTGTATTGAATGCATTTACACGAAAGCGAGCTAAATTAGGCACTTCGAAAGAAAAATCCACCTCTAAGTTTTGCTCATAGTCCTTTCGCTGGTTATCATTCATAATATCGTAGACAAGACTATTTACGTCTTTCGATTCTAATGCGGGAATATTTACACGACGTACATCGCCGTCTACCCGGATCATCGGCGAAACACCCGATGATAAATGTAAATCCGAGGCTTTATGTTGAACACTAAAGGCCAATAATTCAGTAATATCCATGTATGACTCCACAACGAGCTGAAATATAATATGGTTACAATAGCAGAACGTCTGAGCTGCGCCTATGATCGCGTGCTAAAAGCAGAACAAACCAGTCCATTTTCTGATGAAGTAAAACTATTAGCTGTGTCTAAAACAAAGCCAATAGAGCTCATTGAGCAAGCGTATGCCGCTGGACAACGTCAGTTTGGAGAATCTTATGTACAAGAAGCCGTTGATAAGATTCAGCAGCTTAAAGATAAGAAAGACATAGAGTGGCACTTTATCGGCCCTATACAATCAAATAAATCTCGCCATATTGCAGAGCATTTTAGCTGGGTGCAAAGCGTTGATCGCTTAAAAATTGCAAAGCGCTTAAACGAGCAACGCCCAAATAATCTGATGCCATTGAACATTCTGATCCAAGTCAATATTAGCGAAGACGAAAATAAATCAGGCTGCCAACTTTCTGAATTAGATGAGCTAGTCGCCTTTATAGAAGGCGCAAGACAGTTAAACTTGCGTGGTTTGATGACCATCACAGAAAAAACGGACGATGAACAGAAACAGTTACAATATTTTCAGCAAATGAAAGCTTGCTTTGATAAACTAAAGCTCCAATATCCTCAAGTAGATACCCTTTCAATGGGCATGAGTCAGGACTTAGAGCCAGCTATTTATGCTGGCGCGAATATGGTGCGAATTGGCACAGATATTTTTGGCAAAAGACAATAAGGTAATCACACAATATGTCTAATAAAACCATTGCGTTTATCGGAACAGGAAATATGAGCTATGCCATTATTGGCGGCATGGTAAAAAATGGCTTTGATAAGAAAAATATCACCGCAACTAACCGTAACCCTGAAAAATTAGCTAAAGTTGACGCTGACGTGGGCGTAAATACAACATCAGATAACTTAGCAGCAGTGAGACAAGCCGACATTGTAGTGCTGTCAGTCAAACCGCAAATGATGGCTGAACTGTGCCAGACTTTCCAAAACTCTGATATAGAAATGAACAACAAGCTATTCATTTCAGTTGCAGCAGGAATTACAGTGCAGCGCCTACGCGAAATGCTAGGTTTTGATGCTAAGCTTGTGCGCTGTATGCCAAATACACCTAGCTTACTGGGCAAAGGCGTCAGTGGCCTATTCAGTGATGCGATTAGCGATGAAGACAAAAGTATTGTCACTGATATGTTTAGCGCAACAGGGATTGCACTTTGGCTTGAGCAAGAATCTCAAATTAATGACATCATTGCTGTAACTGGCTCTTCACCTGCTTATTTCTTCTTATTTATGCAATCCATTGCTGAAAAGGCCGTAAACCTTGGCTTTAGCCAAGAGCAAGCTCGCTTGTTGGTGCAGCAAACTGCGTTAGGCTCAGCAGAAATGGCGTTTGCCAATAGTGATATTTCACTTGAACAACTGCGTGCCAATGTGACGTCAAAGGGTGGCACTACGCACGCTGCAGTTGAATATTTAAAATCACAAAACTTACAAACTACCGTTGCCGACGCTATGGACGCCTGTATCGCTCGCGCTGAAGAAATGGAACAACAAATTTAGGAGGCAGCCATGACTGCTATGCAATTTTTAATTGGTATTGTATTTGACCTATTTTTAATGGTCGTTTTATTACGTTTCTGGCTGCAATTAGTTCGCGCTGACTTTTATAACCCACTTAGTCAAACCGTGGTGAAAGCAACTTCATTTGCTGTAAACCCTTTGCGCAAAATTATCCCAGGAGTAGGTGGCTTAGACCTCGCGTCATTGATACTTGCTCTGTTAGTTGGTTTTGCCAAAATCTCTGTTTTAATGGTGATGTTTTACGGTGGCTGGGAACCTGTAGGCGCCGCAATTAATGGCCTTATCACCGTTTTGAAAGAAGCATTTACCTTGGTCTTTTGGGTGTTAATTATCAGAGCGATTTTGAGCTGGGTAGCACAAGGTTATAACCCAATTGCAGCAGTATTTGACCAGTTGACTGAGCCAATGCTTCGCCCTATTCGTAAAGTTATTCCACCACTAGGTGGTTTAGATCTGTCTATTCTTGTATTAATTATTGGCCTGCAATTCGTTCAATTATTGATTATGGACTTGTTGGGTTAATTAGGAGTATTTATGCGAATTTTGATTGCTTTTATCCTAACTTTAAGTAGCTTTATTGTCTCAGCCAACTCAGTACAAGGTGGGCAATATAAAGAGCTTGGCCCCTGGCAAGTTCACTACATAGCTTTCCCTTCAACTTTTATTCAGCCAAGCATTGCCAAAGCGTATGGGCTTGAGCGCAGTAACTACAAAGGTGTGATTAATATCTCAGTGCTTGCCAATAAAAAGGGCACGCCTGCTCAAAAAGCCAAACTAACAGGTGAAGCAAAGAACCTACTTGGTACTAAACAAGTGCTTGAATTCAAAGAAGTGGTAGATGGTGATGCCATTTATTACCTTGCCCAAGTTGATTTTCGCAATGAAGAAATTTATCGCTTTAAAATCAACATTAACCAAGGCAACAACTTCCAAGTTTTAAACTTTCAACAAAAATTCTACGTGGACTAATTAGCTAATGAGTCAACAAATAGTTCTTGCCACAGGCAACCAAGGTAAAGTGAAAGAGCTCGCTGCGATGCTCAATGAGTTAAGCATTGAGGTATTACCACAAAGCCAATTTGACGTGCCAGACGTGCCAGAAACAGGCACTACCTTCATCGAAAATGCCATTATTAAAGCGCGTCACGCAGCTAAGATAACCGGTTTGCCTGCCATTGCTGATGACTCAGGTCTTGAAGTCGATGCTTTAAACGGTGCACCAGGTGTCTATTCAGCACGTTTTGCCGGTGAAAACGCAAACGACCAAGATAACATCGATAAGTTACTGGTTGAGATGCAAGGTAAAACAGCACGTTCAGCGCGTTTTTGGTGTGTACTAGTTTATATGCGTCATGCCGATGACCCGACACCACTCGTTTGTCAAGCAAGCTGGGAAGGGACCATCACAGAAGATCAACAGGGTCGTGAAGGCTTTGGTTATGATCCGGTGTTTTATGTAGCAAGCGAAGGATGCACGTCTGCACAATTAACGAAGGAGCAAAAAAATGCCCTGAGCCATCGTGGTCAGGCACTGCAGCAACTCGTTGCTAAATTAAAAGGCTAATTGTGCAACTTCCTCCTCTAAGCTTATATGTGCACGTACCTTGGTGCGTGCAAAAATGCCCTTACTGCGACTTTAACAGCCACGGTCAAAAGGGTGAAATTCCTGAACAAGAATATATTCAACACTTACTTCACGACTTGCAGGCTGATTTGCACTTAGTGCAAGGTCGAAAATTACACAGTATTTTTGTCGGTGGCGGCACTCCAAGTTTGTTATCGGGTAAGGCCTATCAATGGTTATTAGCCGAAATAGAAAAACTTATCCCCTTTGAAGATGGTATTGAAGTTACCCTAGAAGCGAACCCGGGCACAGTAGAAAAAGACAAGTTTAAGCATTATGTTGAAGCAGGTATTAACCGTATCTCAATTGGTGTTCAAAGCTTACAAGCCGATAAGTTAAAATCCCTAGGTCGTATTCACGGTGAAAATGAAGCTATCAATGCTGCAAAAGAAGCACAAGCTACTGGTTTAAATTCTTTTAATATGGATTTAATGCATGGACTTCCGGGTCAAAGTGTAGAAGATGCGTTGAGCGATTTACAAAAAGTCATTGCACTCAACCCACCTCACTTATCTTGGTATCAACTGACCATCGAACCTAATACTCAGTTTGCTTCAAAGCCCCCTGTTCTCCCTGAAGATGAAACATTGTGGGATATTCAAGAACAAGGTCAAAAATTGCTGGCAAAAGCAGGATACGAGCACTATGAAATCTCGGGCTATGCCAAACCAGGCTATCAATGTAAACATAACTTAAATTATTGGCGCTTCGGTGATTACTTAGGCATAGGGTGCGGTGCCCATGGCAAGATAACTCAACCTGAAAAGGGTGGCATCTTGCGTACCGTAAAAGTGAAACACCCTCGTGGTTATATGGATCTTAGCAAGCCATATTTGTATGAAAGCTGGCAAGTTGAAGAAGAGGATCGCCCTTTTGAGTTCTTTATGAACCAATTTAGGCTACGTGAACCATGTAATAAGCAGCAGTTAATCAACTGTTCGGGCTTGTCATTAGACAAAATCGATACCGCAATAAACATTGCAATTGAAAAAAAATTAATAGAAGACTTAGGTCATTCATGGTTGGTTACAAATAAAGGCCACCGTTTTTTAAATGACCTGCTAGAATTATTTGTTTAAACGGTTTCGGCTGTTTTTATAAAAATAACAACACGCCAAGGATAATCCATAGCGTACACAAAACTCAAAGGTAGATAACAATGCGTAAACTCACCATTATTGCTGCAGCAATCAGCGCAGCATTTTTGGCTGGTTGTCAGCAAACTGCTGAAAAACCTGCTCCTGCACCGCAAGTCCAAGTTGTTCAAAGCGAAGTTGAAAAAGCCAATGCGCTTTTTGAAGAAGTGTTTATGAACGGCGTCATGCGAAGCCCTGTATACCAAACTTACATGGGTATCAAAAAAGACTACGATAAGTGGGATGATGACAGCGAAGAGCGTGCACTTGAAGATTTAGCTCTAGCTAAAAAAGATCTTGGCAGATTGAATGCGATTGATCGCAGTAAGTTAGATGCTAACACGCAAGTGAGTTATGACCTGATGAAGCAACGTTTAGAAGATGGCATTGCTGACTTCAAATGGCGCTATCACAGCTATCCAGTTAACCAAATGTTCGGTACTCATTCTATGGTGCCTGCATTCTTAATTAACCAACATCAAATCACTAACGTAGAAGATGCAAAAGCGTATATCTCACGTTTAAATGGTGTAACGAAAGTATTTGATCAACTTATTGATTCATTAGAGGTCCGTGCTCAAAAAGGCATTATTGCACCTAAGTTCGTTTTCCCACACGTGATTGAGTCAAGCAAGAATATCATCAAAGGCGCGCCGTTTGAAAAAGGCGACGACTCTACCCTACTTGCTGACTTCAAACGTAAAGTAAACAAACTAGAAATTAGTGATTCTGAAAAAGCAGCGCTTATCAAAGAAGCAACTGAGTCTCTCAAGTCTTCTATTAAGCCTTCTTATCACAAGCTAATTAACTATTTAGCTAAACTTGAGAAAAAAGCAGATACACGTGATGGTGCATGGAAGTTCCCTAACGGTGAAGCTTTCTTTAACAATGCCCTAGCACGCACAACGACTACAGATCTAACAGCTAAAGAAATCCATGAAATTGGCCTAGCTGAAGTAGCACGTATCCATGACGAAATGCGTGAAATCAAAGAAAAAGTTGGCTTTAAAGGTGACTTAAAAGCATTCATGGAATTCATGAAAACTGACAAGCAGTTCTACTTGCCTAATACAGAGGAAGGTAAAGAAAAGTATCTAAAAGATGCCACTGCAATGATCGACAACCTAAAATCTCGCCTTGATGAGTTATTCATTGTTAAGCCAAAAGCTGACATGATCGTTAAGCGTGTTGAAGCATTCCGTGAAAAAGCAGCAGGTAAAGCATTCTACCAACAACCTGCACCAGATGGCTCTCGTCCTGGTATTTACTACGCAAACCTTTATGACATGGAAGCAATGCCAACTTACCAAATGGAAGCGCTTGCTTACCACGAAGGTATTCCGGGTCACCACATGCAAATTGCTATCGCACAAGAACTTGAAGGTGTGCCTAAATTCCGTAAATTCGGTGGCTACACGGCTTATATCGAAGGTTGGGGCTTATACTCTGAGCTAGTACCAAAAGAAATGGGACTATACGAAGACCCATATTCAGATTTCGGTCGTCTAGCAATGGAATTATGGCGTGCTTGTCGTCTAGTTGTTGATACTGGTATTCATGCTATGAAGTGGACGCGCCAAGAAGGCATTGATTACTATGTGAACAATACACCTAACGCTAAATCTGACGGCGTAAAAATGGTTGAACGTCACATTGTAATGCCTTCTCAAGCTACGGCTTATAAAGTGGGTATGCTTAAAATTTTAGAACTACGTGAAGATGCTAAGAAAAAGCTTGGTGACAAGTTTGATATTCGCCAATTCCACGATGTAGTGCTTAAGAATGGTCCTGTACCACTTAACGTACTTGAAAAGTTCGTTGATGAATGGGTTGCAAGCAAAGCGTAATTCATTCTAAATAAATTAAAAGGCTAGGCTTTCCTAGCCTTTTTTATGCCAGCTCATCAAGTTAAGCTGCTATTTACTGAACAAGTGAAAACTCTGTATCAGATAAAATAATATGTAAACAAGCTCCACCATGTGCAGGGCTTTGCATCTTCACTTCACCTTTGAGCTTTTGAGTCACTAAGTTATATATAATACTCATCCCAAGCCCCGTTCCGCCTTGATGGCGTTTAGAAGTAATAAAAGATTCAAAAATAACCGGAAGAACTTCTTTATCGATCCCAAAACCATCGTCTTTAAAATAGATATGTACAAAATTATTCACAACCATGGCAGATACCACAATATGCAGTTTTTTATTAGCAATTTTGCCATGCTTAATACTGTTATGAATGCTCAAATTAATTATCTGATTAATCGCTGAAGGGTAGCTATTAATAACCAAATCATCTGGCATATCAAAAGTAATATCATAGTCGCACGCAGGTAATAGGCTCTCATTAGTCCTAAAAACATACTCTACCTGATGGAGTAAATTGAAATTAGTAAGCGTATCTAAATTCTGACTCGAAGAAATGACTTTAAGCTCCTCAATCAGCTGCTCACTGACGTTTAAATTACTTTCGATAATATCTAATGTGCTTTCTAAGTGATTGACCATCTCAGAGATTGAAGTATTTTCATCTAACTCATCTCGCAGGTTGCTCTTTAAAATGGCAATTAACTCAACCATATCTCCCTTGCTGCTTTTAACCTCGCCAAACGGCGTGTTTAGTTCCTGAGTAAAGCGTTCAATAATATTACTAAAACTTGCTACCTCAGCGTCCTCAAGTAAACGCTTTTGGGCAGAACCCAGACGTTTTAACAAATCATCCAAGTACTCGAGAAGTTTGTCTATATGTGTGCCTATTTGCCCTAATTCATCATTATTAGTTAAGTCTGTTCTTAATGTAAAATCTTCAAACTCAACAACTTTATCTAGAACATCCGTGATCACGTTAATTTTTTTAGAAACTCGACTATGTAAAAACATCATCAAGCAAAAACACAATGAGCAGATCAAAATGATTACGCCTAATAAGGATAAAATCCAAACTTGCTTGGTATCATGATCATGTAAAATAATTTTATTACTCAATCCAAGAATTTTATTGTTTACACTTGTTTTCAGCGTATTTAATTGACCTCTTAGCCCTGAGTCATAATTCAGCCCAATTTCTGATAACACAGCAATATAAGATAAAAAACCTTGACGATAGGCTTTCAGTAACAATGCAGCAGGTGAGTTATCAACTTGTAAGCGTTGATATAATTTTTCATAAATAACTTGATGTGATTCTAAATACGAAGGGTCATTACGAAGTAAAAAATCTTTCTCGGCTCGACGTAGCTCGAGCACTTTAATTTCCAATTCTGATAGGTCAGCATGTTGCACATAACTTTGTAATTGATGTGCGTTATGCCTAAATAACCCATAAACGCCCTTATCAGCCTCATAACCCAACTTAATTTGAAACTGTTCAAAACGTTTTAAGGTTTGCCTTAACAGCTCTACTTCATGCTCTATTGCACTGAGTTGATTGATTACTTTTGGCCCATGGATCAGAAGCTTGGCTAACCCTGCATACTCATTCTCAAATTGAGAATAATGTATATCGAAAGAAGTGATCAGCGCTGGTTTACGCTCTTGAATATATTGGTTTTGTGCCGCCACTAATTTCACTGTCGCCTTTTTGAGGCGGTTTAACTGCAACTCAATTAGCTGAGTATGCTCGATATGTGAGTACATAAACCAGCTTGATAGGCCTATTAAAAAGATACAGGCACATGATGAAACTTTAAAAAGCAGCAATGATGACCGAACGCGCATAGCTCAACCTTATATTTGTCCTTTCATTAGTTTAGTAAAGAAAACTAGATTTAGATCAAGTTATAAATTGTGTAAATTTCGAGCATAACGATAGACTATATGATAAACCGCGCTATGGGGTTTACGCTTAAATTAAGCAGCTAGAGTGAGTTCTTAAAATAGTCATGGTTTAGTTAAAAAACTGTCACTTTTTTGCCCAATAATGAATTAATTCAACGCACATTGTGTGATGTTCATTAAATTGTTTACACAGTGTTTGTTATCTCAAGCAAACATGACAAAAGCAGTTAAATTGTCATAAAAGATGTAGGGAAACCATCATGGATATACAAAAAACTGCCATCGTGACTGGCGCTTTCGGTGGCATTGGTACTGCCATCGTTCAATCTCTTGTAGAGAATCAATTTTTTGTTATTGCCGTTGCAAGTCAACGTCGTACTCAAGCCGACTTTGATAAATGGCTAAACGAGACAAATATCAACCCTCAGCAAGTACAAGCTGCATTTTTAGATGTGACTGACACACAAGCATGTAAAGTAGCCCTTGATGAACTTATTGAAGAGCATCAACACATCGATGTATTAGTCAACAACGCAGGGATAACAAGAGATACTACTTTCAAAAAAATGTCGATTGAACAATGGCGTGAAGTGATCGATACCAACTTAAACTCGCTTTTCAATATGACCCAGCCGTTGTTTGCGCATATGTGTGCACAAAAGCAAGGTCGTATTATCAACATCTCAAGTGTAAATGGTCAAAAAGGCCAATTTGGTCAAGCAAACTATGCCGCTGCAAAAGCAGGCATGATCGGCTTTTCTAAATCTTTGGCTTATGAAGGTGCACGTTCTGGTGTCACAGTGAATGTGGTTGCCCCTGGTTATACAGAAACCCCGATGGTTGCAGCAATGAAACCAGAGGTACTCGATAACATTCGCGGTCAAGTACCTATGCAACGTTTAGCGACACCTGAGGAAGTTGCCAAAGCAGTGAACTTTTTAGCATCTGACGATGCAGCTTATATCACTGGTGAAACACTCGCCTTAAACGGCGGTTTATACATGAATTAAGTTAGTTGAGTAAGTAGTTAACGCTCAACCCATTTTTGCACAATCTCAACGACTCAAAAGGAAAACATTATGTATACTGATTTACTAAACACGCTAACTGAACAAAACCAAAAGTTTTTTGGTCCAGCTATCAAGTTCAACCAACTTGTTGCAAAGAACATTGAACAGCTAGCGAGCATTCAAATTGATGCAGTACAAAACATCTCAAATGCTTCAGTATCGCAATTAAAAGCAGCGACTGAAGTACAAGATGTAAAATCAGCAATCGATTTTAACTTAAGCCAAGTGTCAGCAATGACCCAGCTAAGCCAGCAAATGATCGAAGACGGTCAAAAACTAACTAAGCTAGGTCAAGAGTTCAAAGATAACCTTGAAACTCTAACTAAAGAGCAAATGCAAACTGCTCAAGCTTAAGACTTACTTAGGCAGCGGTATTTCTGCCGCTGCCTGCACTTCTTGCCTTTATGCTGCGACACCCAAGCAGCGTCTAGTTGTGTCATTAGGACAATCATGATGAAGATGGATAACGACGCCTTAAATGCTACGATGCAATCTTGGTGGCAACAAAACCAAGAAATTTTTAACTCCTTTACCCAAAGCCTGAGCCAACAAAGCCCTGTACAGCAAGCTTTAAATGAGCAAAACAGCAAAGACTTTACCACTTGGCTTCAAGCACTAAGCCAACAGCCTGAGACATTAATAAAGAATCAAACGAACTGGTGGCAACAGCAATTGCAGATAATGCAAAATGCGATGCAAGCCGGTGACGAAAACGTTGCGCCTGTCATCACTGAAGAGCGTGGCGACCGCCGCTTTAAAGACGAGCAATGGCAACAGAACCCATGGTTTAACTACATCAAACAAAGTTACTTATTATTTGGTGAGTCACTGTTACAAAACATTCGTGATACTCAAGGTCTAGACGAAAAACAAAAAGAACGCCTTGAGTTTTTTGCCAGACAAACCATTAACTCGCTTGCGCCCAGTAACTTTATTAGCACTAACCCTGAATTACTTAAACTCACCCTAGAGTCAAAAGGTGAAAACCTGGTGAAAGGTTTTGAGCTGCTTAAAAAAGACTTAGACAAAAGCCAAGACATGCTGCGTATTAGCATGACTGAAGAGCAAGCTTATAAACTCGGGGAAGACCTAGCCACTACCCCAGGTCGTGTGGTCTATCAAAACCATTTATTTGAATTAATCCAATACAGTGCAACCACAGAGCAAGTACTCGAGACGCCTTTAGTAATCATTCCACCTTATGTGAACAAGTATTATATCTTAGATTTGCAACAACAAAACTCAATGGTGAAATGGGCTGTCGATCAAGGCCACACCGTATTTATGATGTCGTGGAAAAACCCTGATCCAAGTATGGCACACATCAGCTTTGAAGATTATGTGGTCGATGGCGTGATTGCTGCCCTTGATGCCATCGAGAAACATATAGGCACAACCTATGTCAATGCCATGGGCTATTGTATTGGCGGTACTTTGCTGACCACTACATTGGCTTATTTCACAGCCAAACGTATGAAGCAACGTATTAAAAGTGCAACTTTATTAACCACCTTACTCGACTTTGCTCAACCTGGAGAGATTGGTGTCTTTATCAATGAGCCAACAATTTCAGCGCTTGAGGCGTATAACACTGAAAATGGTGTGATGCATGGTCACTCACTCGGCACCGCATTCAGTATGCTCAGAGAAAACAGCCTGTACTGGAATTATTATGTGAATAATTACCTCAAAGGCAAAGCACCTATGAATATGGACTTGCTCTATTGGAATGGCGACAGTACCAACCTTACTGCAGCATGTCATAATTTTATGCTGCGTAATCTCTATCTAGAAAACAAGCTGGTAGAGCCAAAAGCAATCAGTATTCGCGGCACTAAAATTGATTTGAGCAAGGTAAAAACACCGATTTATATGCTTTCTACGCGTGATGATCATATTGCGCTTTGGCAAGCCACATTTAAAGGTGTGCAAAATACCGCAAGCCCAGTGACCTTTGTACTAGGTGAGAGTGGCCACATTGCCGGTGTAATTAATGCACCTGAGGCAAATAAGTACGGTTACTTTTATGGCCCAGAGGCCAAAGGTGAAGCACAAGATTGGTTTGATAAAGCGCAGCATCAAACTGGCTCTTGGTGGCCTCACTGGCACCAGTGGCTTAACAATCTAAATGACACAAAAGTAGACGCCATAGCAACGCATACTGATGAAAAGCCGGGGATTTATGATGCACCTGGAGAGTATGTAAAGGTTAGTCTATAACTAATTCTCTTTGGCTTTATAGCAAAAAGCCAAAGAGCTTCTCTCGGTAATCAAGTAAAAACTTCAAGGTAGCTCTTTACAACCAAACATAAAATATTTTGTTTACAAAAGTTTACATTCAGCGCGGAGCACTCCTTCTTTTAAAAGTTTTAATAAAATACAATACACCCGATTTTAATAAATGGAATAAAATAATGATAAAAATGATTTCGGGTCTTGCCTTATCAGCATTAATCAGCGGCAATGCTTTAGCGAATGATGCTAATTTAGTTCAGGAAGACGGCTCTGATATAGGCTTTTCAGCGTTTATGGGGTACTCTGTTGGCGGTGAAAAACTGGTAGAAATAAACTATGAAGATAGTTCGGATCAATCAATTAAAACAGGCAAAGGTTTAAGTTTTGGATTTGGCCTTAATTATTCGATTAGTGAAAAGTGGTCTCTAGCTACCAACTTAAGTTATTTTTCAGATTCAGATAATGCAGAAAATTTAGATGCCGAAATCTCGCGATTTGTTTTAGACGCGATACCTTATTACCAACTTAATGAAAAATTTAAAATTGGCTTAGGTTTGACATATCACCTAAGCCCTGAACTTGAAGTTGAGTCTTCAAAGTTAGAATTTGATAGCGCCTTAGGCTCAGTGGTTTCAATTGGTTATGAACTTGAATCATACAATAGCATGATTGAAGTAAGATATGTGTCTAATAGTTACGACTACAATGAAAAAGTCTATTTAGGTTATGGCAGTTATGGAAGCTACAAAGGAACAGTAGATGCAAATCAATTTGGTGTATTTTGGCACTACCAGTTCTAATAATCATTGATGATTAAAAAACAAAAAACCCGCCGAAGCGGGTTTTTTTTAAAGCTTTAAATCAAAGAATTACTTCTTCTTTTTCACTGCTTTTTTGTTTGGTAGGTCAGTGATTGAACCTTCAAAGATTTCAGCAGCTAGACCGATTGACTCGTTCAGCGTTGGGTGAGCGTGGATAGTAAGCGCTAGGTCTTCACCGTCTGCACCCATTTCTACCGCTAGGCCGATCTCACCAAGCATCTCACCTGCGTTGATACCAACCATAGCACCACCGATAACGCGACCAGAGTCTTTATCGAAGATAAGCTTAGTTGAACCTTCAGTACGAGCTGAAGCGATTGCACGGCCAGATGCTGCCCACGGGAATACCGCAGTTTCAATGTTAAGGCCTTGCTCTTTTGCTTCTTTCTCAGTTACACCAACCCAAGCGATTTCTGGATCTGTGTATGCGATTGAAGGAATACACTTAGGATCGAAGTAGTGCTTCTGACCAGAGATAACTTCTGCAGCAACGTGTGCTTCGTGAACTGCTTTGTGCGCAAGCATTGGTTGACCAACGATGTCACCAATCGCGAAGATGTGGTTTACGTTTGTCTTCATTTGCTTATCAGTGTTGATGAAGCCACGCTCATCAACAACTACGCCCGCTTTTTCAGCGTCAAGTAGTTTACCGTTAGGTGTACGACCTACAGCAACAAGTACTTTGTCGTAACGTACAGGCTCAGCCGGAGCATTCTTGCCTTCGAATGATACGTATAGACCGTCTTCTTTCGCTTCAACAGCCACTACTTTTGTAGAAAGCATTACGTTGAACTTGTTCTTAACGTATTTCTGGTAAATCTTAATGATGTCTTTATCAGCTGCTGGTACTAACTGATCAGCAAATTCAACAACGTCGATTTGTGAACCTAGCGCACGGTAAACAGTACCCATCTCAAGACCGATGATACCACCACCTAATACAAGTAGCTTCTCTGGTACGTCTTTAAGCTCAAGCGCACCAGTAGAATCGATTACACGCTCATCTTGTGGGATAAAAGGTAGGTTTACAGGCTGAGAACCCGCTGCAATGATTGCATTGTCGAAAGTAACCGTTGTAGTACCGTTTTCGCATTCAACAGCGATAGTGTTAGCACCTGTGAATTTACCGTAACCATTAACAACGTTAACTTTACGCATCTTCGCCATGCCGTCTAAGCCACCAGTTAATTGACCGATTACTGACTCTTTCCAAGAGCGGATTTTGTCTAGGTCGATTTGTGGAGCACCGAAAGTAACACCGTGAGATGCCATTTCGCTCGCGTCGTCGATTACTTTAGCAACGTGAAGTAATGCTTTTGAAGGGATACAACCTACGTTCAAGCAAACACCACCTAGAGTGTTACGTGATTCGATAAGTGTAACGTCTAAACCTAAATCAGCAGCACGGAAAGCTGCAGAGTAACCACCAGGACCACCGCCTAGTACAACAACTTGAGTTTTGATCTCGTTGCTCATGTTTTAACCTTAATATTTTGCGAACGGGTTATGCCAAATTGGCGTTGCCCTACTCGTTATACTCACTGCCATGTCATCCATTTGTCAGGAGGAACAAGGGGCAGACTAAAAAAGTGTGCGTCGATTGTATCAGAGGATACAAACAAAATCCCACTGAAAATCAGTGGGATTTTTGAGTTTTACATTACCAGCTGACGAATGTCGCTCAGGTAAGCTGCAAGTGTTGCAGTAAAGCGTGCTGCTAACGCACCGTCAATTACACGGTGGTCGTATGAACAGCTTAGCGGCACCATTAGGCGCGGCTCAAACTCTTTACCATTCCACTTCGGCTTCATGTCAGACTTAGACACACCTAAGATAGCGACTTCTGGTGCATTTACGATTGGTGTAAACGCAGTACCACCGATGCCGCCTAGGCTAGAAATCGTGAAACAACCGCCCTGCATATCAGATGCAGTTAGTTTACCCTCACGTGCTTTCTTAGAAATTTCCATCAACTCGCGAGATAACTCAATGATGCCTTTTTTGTTCACATCACGAACAACAGGAACAACTAGACCATTTGGTGTATCTACTGCGATACCAATGTTTACATACTTCTTAAGAATTAAGCTTTCGCCATCTTCAGACAGTGATGAATTAAACGTTGGGAACTCTTCAAGTGCTTTAGCTGCTGCTTTCATTACGAATACTAGTGGAGTGATCTTCACACCCATTTTCTTCTTCTCAGCCAGTACATTCTGCTCTTTACGGAATGCTTCTAGCGTTGTGATGTCTGCTTCGTCAAATTGCGTAACATGTGGGATCTGTACCCAGTTACGGTGAAGGTTTGCACCAGAAAGCTTTTGAATACGAGAAAGTTTCTTCTCTTCAACTTCACCAAACTTGCTAAAGTCTACTTTTGGCCAAGGAATTAGGTTTAGCTCGCCACCACCAGTGTTGCCACCTTTAGATAGCTGACCTGATTCAACTTGCTTCACTAACTCTTTCACGTAGTTTTGTACGTCTTCTTTAAGTACACGGTTCTTGCGACCGGTGCCCTTAACGCGCGCTAGGTTTACACCAAACTCACGTGCTAAACGACGAACTACAGGTGATGCATGTGCGTATTGGTCGTTCGCTACAAATTCATCTTTTTGTGCTGAAGCTGCAGGTGCCGCTGCTGGCGCTGGTTTTGCCGCAGGTGCTGCTGGAGCCGCTTTTGCAGGTGCTGGCGCCGCTACAGGAGCAGGTGCAGAGCCTTGCGTTTCAAATACAAAAACAAGAGAACCAGTCGACACTTTATCGCCAACTTCAACTTTCACTTCTTTAACCGTACCGGCAAATGGTGCTGGTACTTCCATAGAAGCCTTATCACCTTCTACGTTTAAGATTGATTGGTCAGCTTCAACTACATCGCCTACCGCAACCATGACTTCGGTTACTTCAACTTCGTCACCGCCGATGTCTGGCACATGAACTTCTTTAACTTCTGCCGACGCTGCTGGAGCAGGCGCTGCCGCAGGAGCCGCTTCAACAGCTACCGGCGCAGATGCACCTGTTTCAAATACGAATACTAGCGAGCCCGTTGATACTTTGCCGCCAACTTCAACTTTGATATCGACTACTGTACCGCCAAATGGTGCTGGTACTTCCATAGAAGCCTTGTCGCCTTCTACGTTTAAGATTGATTGGTCAGCTTCAACCACGTCGCCTACAGCAACCATGATCTCAGTTACTTCAACCTCGTCACCACCGATGTCTGGTACGTGAACTTCTTTTAATTCAGATGCCGCTGCTGGAGCAGGTGCAGCCGCTGGGGCTGCTGGTGCTTCAGGCTCGGCTGCTGCAGGTGCATCACCCGCAGCATCAAAAATCATAATTAAAGAGCCAGTTGCAACAGTGTCGCCTTCAGCTACTTTAATTTCTTTCACTGTACCCGCTTGCGCAGCTGGCACTTCCATTGAAGCTTTATCACCTTCAACAGTGATAAGAGATTGATCAACTTCAACTGTGTCACCTACGTTAACTAGGATCTCAGTTACTTCAACCTCATCCGCACCAATGTCTGGAACATGAATTTCGATTGCCATTCTATCTGCCTCTTATGCGTATAGTGGGTTAGTTTTAGTTGTGTCGATATCAAATTTATTGATAGCGTCAGCAACAACTGATGCGTCAACTTTACCTTGCTTAACAAGCTCTGTAAGTGCAGCGACTACTACGTAACCTGCATTTACTTCGAAGTGACGACGTAAGTTTTCACGGCTGTCTGAACGACCGTAACCGTCAGTACCAAGTACTTTGAAAGAAGCGCTAGGCATATAAGCACGTACTTGCTCTGCATAGTTTTTCATATAGTCAGTTGCAGCAATTGCTGGAGACTCACCTAATACAGATGTGATGTAAGGTACTTTTTGATCTGCTGCTGGGTTAAGCATGTTGAAACGCTCAACATCTTGACCGTCACGTGCAAGCTCATTGAATGACGTTACAGAGAATACATCTGAACCGATGCCGTACTCTTCGCTTAGGATCTGACCTGCTTTACGTACTTCGTTTAAGATAGTACCTGAGCCCATTAGTTGAACGTGTGCTTTGTCGCCTGCATTGTCTTCAAGCTTATAGATACCCTTACGAATGCCTTCTTCCGCACCTTCTGGCATTGCAGGTTGTGCGTAGTTTTCATTCATTAGCGTTAAGTAGTAGAACACGTTTTCTTGCTCTGGACCGTACATGCGACGAATACCGTCTTGTAGGATTACCGCTACTTCAAATACGAATGTTGGGTCGTAAGAAATACAATTAGGAATAGTACCCGCTTGAATGTGCGAGTGACCGTCTTCGTGCTGTAAACCTTCACCGTTAAGGGTTGTACGACCAGCCGTTGCACCTAGTAAGAAACCACGCGCTTGTTGGTCACCCGCCATCCACGCCATGTCACCAACACGTTGGAAACCGAACATAGAGTAGTATATGTAGAATGGGATCATCGGCAGGTCATTTGTCGAGTATGATGTTGCAGCAGCAACCCATGAAGACATTGCACCTAGCTCATTGATACCTTCTTGAAGTACCTGACCTGATGTTGCTTCTTTATAGTAAGAAACGATGTCACGGTCTTGAGGTGTGTAGTTCTGGCCATGCGGGTTATAAATACCGATCTGACGGAATAGACCTTCCATACCAAAGGTACGTGCTTCATCCGCAATAATAGGTACGATGTTTTTACCTACGCCTTTATCCTTTAATAAGATATTTAGTGCACGTACATAACCCATTGTTGTAGAGATATCACGCTTTTGTGCTTCAAGTAGTGGCTTGAACTGCTCTAAAGTTGGTAACTCAAGCGCTTGCGTGAAGTTAGGTAAACGCTGAGGTGTATAACCGTGAAGCGCTTTACGACGTGAGTGAAGGTACTCGTACTCAGCAGAGCCCTCTTGAAGCTTCAGGTATGGTAAATCTTTGATTTGCTCATCAGATACCAAGTCTTCAAGACCAAGACGTGAACGAAGATGTTCAACGTGCGTCATGTCCATTTTCTTAACTTGGTGCGCAATGTTTTTACCTTCAGCTGCTTCACCCATACCGTAACCTTTAACCGTTTTAGCTAGGATCACAGTTGGACGACCTTTTGTCTCTTGCGCTGCTTTGTAAGCTGCGAAAAGCTTAGATGTATCGTGACCACCACGCTTAAGCGCGAAGATCTCGTCATCAGTCATATCAGCAACAAGTGCTGCTGTTTCTGGGTAACGACCGAAGAAGTGCTCACGAACATATGCGCCATCTTTCGCTTTATATGTTTGGTAGTCACCGTCGATTGTCTCGTTCATAAGCTGTAATAGCTTACCCGTTGTGTCTTTAGCAAGAAGCGCATCCCAACCAGCACCCCAAACAACTTTAATTACGTTCCAGCCTGCACCTTTGAATAGACCTTCAAGTTCTTGAATGATCTTACCGTTACCCATTACTGGGCCGTCTAGACGCTGTAGGTTACAGTTGATTAGGTAACAAAGGTTATCTAGCTTTTCACGCGCAGCGAAAGAAATTGCACCACGTGATTCTGGCTCATCCATCTCACCATCACCTAAGAACGCATATACGCGCTGCTCGTTCGTCTCTTTCAGACCACGACCTTCTAAGTACTTAAGGAAACGAGCTTGGTAGATTGATGCAATTGGACCTAGACCCATAGATACAGTTGGGAACTGCCAGAATTCAGGCATCAACTTAGGGTGTGGGTATGAAGAGATACCTTTGCCGTCTACTTCTTGACGGAAGTTATCAAGTTGCTCTTCAGTTAAACGACCTTCTAAGAAAGCACGTGCGTAGATACCTGGTGAAATGTGACCTTGGTAATAAACTAAATCACCACCGTCTTTTTCGTTTGGTGCACGGAAGAAATGGTTGAAACACATCTCATAGAATGCAGCCGAAGACTGGTAAGACGCCATGTGGCCGCCTAGCTCTAAGTCTTTCTTAGACGCACGTAAAACGATCATGATCGCATTCCAACGAACGATTGAACGAATACGACGTTCAATCGTTGTGTCACCTGGGTATGCAGGTTCTTGATCTGCTGGAATAGTATTTACATAGTTTGTAGTAATACCTGTTGGCATATCAACGCCATCAAGACGAGCTTGTTCTAATACTTGCTCTAATAGAAACTGAGCGCGCTCAACGCCCTCTTCTTTTACTACAGACTCAAGCGCTTGTAACCACTCTTGGGTTTCTAACGCGTCTACGTCAATTTTATTGACTTCAGACATATGGAGTGTTCCTTATGTTTAAAATACGAATTTAATTACTTCTGGTTAATCTTAACGAACTCGATTGTTACTGGTACGTCTTAAACTACGTGCGATCCGCGAACGTTCTTTGTCCGCTTCAAGTAATGCTTCTTCAATAAACGCTAAGTGCGCGTTACTGGCTAACCGTGCTTGCTCTGGATTACCTTCTATAACAGCATCCATCAACAATTTACGGTGCTCAGCAAGCTGTTCACTGACGTCGTTCTTTTGCACCAAAACTTGTAAGTTTTGTAATACATTTTGCTCGAGTAAAGACTGCATGCCTTTAACAAGGTGTAGTAGCACCACGTTATGCGACGCTTCAGCCACTGCAAAATGGAATGCATTAATTGCTTGTGCTTTTTGCTCTAGGTCTCCGTGCACATCGGCGATATTGTCAAAACTTTGCTGAACTTTCTCAAAGTCAGTGTCAGTTCCGCGAAGCGCTGCATAATATGCTGCAATACCTTCTAGTGCATGACGAAACTCCAGTAAATCAAATTGTGATTCTGGATGCTTACTGATCAAGTCAAACAGCGGATCAGTGAGCCCCTGTTCTAACTGATTTTTTACATATGTTCCGCCGCCTTGACGACGTGTCACGAGTCCTTTTGCCTCAAGCTTCTGAATTGCTTCTCGAAGAGATGGTCGTGAAACCTCAAACTGCTTCGCAAGCTCCCTTTCTGGAGGCAACTTTTCACCTGGCATTAAAGAGCCCTCGAGGATCATATTCTCAAGTTGCTCTAAAATAACATCGGATAATTTTGCTGCTTTTATCTTTAAAGACATTGATCAAACGCCGAATTTAAGCATGTTGAAAAGACCATCTAACATCACATTGCTAGGTAATCTCAACCAAAAGGTAAATTGGTAATACCAAATTTGCGCATTACACTATCAAAAACCCGTGATACTGTCAAAATTCTGCACGGTTTAACCACAGCTTCTCTACAACCAAAGTCTAAACTTTATACAAATTTAGGAAAAACCACAGTACAAATTAAAGTGGTCTGACCATTAAGGGGGGGGGTATTCATTATGTTCATAGTTTATCTGAGCAATTGTCCACACAAATAAAACCGTTTTGATATGATTTTTGTTGAGCCTGAAAACTAAACCTATGCTAATTTTTGAATACGTGATAACCCTATTTTTAGTTTTTCTAAAGTGACAGGCTTAGCAATATGCTCAGTAAAGCCTATCTTAAGTGCATACTCTCGACTATCTGTATCTGCATCTGCTGTTAATGCAATAATCGGAATGGCGCTAAAGTGTGGTATCGCTCTCAATTGCATGGTTGCTTTATAGCCGTCAAGTACAGGCATTTGACAGTCCATCAATACACCATCAAACTCCCCCTGTTTTAAAGCATCAATAGCCAGTGCACCATTCTCAACAACAACACTTTTTACACCCAAAGATTCTAACATGGCTTTGATCACCATCTGATTGACGGGGTTATCTTCAGCAACGAGAATATTCAGATTTTTACTGAGCTTTGAATCAAGCGACTGCTCAACAACCTGCCCGCTAGCTTTTCCAAACTTAACTTGAACTGAAAAGATGGTACCTTGAGGCTGGTTATTCTCTACTCGAATTTCCCCTTCCATTAAATCGCATAGCTGTTTTGAGATTGTTAACCCTAAACCCGTACCTCCAAACTTGCGCGAGGTTGAGTCATCGCACTGGGTAAAAGGTTCAAATAAACAAGCATGTTTTTCTGGAGCTATGCCAATTCCAGTATCAACAACTTGCACTTGAATAGAATAGGCGTCGTCATACTCACTAATCAAACTACATATTAAAGATACATGACCATTAGGTGTAAACTTAATGGCATTGCCACACAAGTTAATTAATACCTGTTCAAACCGAGTTTTATCCGCCTTAACTAAAAGGGCTGCAGGGCAGGTATTTTGATATATCCAGGTTAGCCCTTTTGCCGATGCTGAAAGCTTGAAAATGTTATTTACTTTATTAAATGAGTCATTTAAATCAAAATGGGTTTTATCAAGACTGAAATGACCCGACTCTATTTTTGAGAGATCTAAAATATCATTTACTATGTTCAGCAAATGCTGTGAAGATAAGTCTATATTCTCAAGATAAGGGCGAACTTGTTCGATATCTTCGCCATCTTTTGCCAACTGAGCAAAACCTACAACTGCATTCATAGGCGTTCTTATTTCATGACTCATATTTGCTAAAAAACGACTTTTTGCCTGATTCGCTTTATCTGCCTGTAGCAAGGCCAATTCTAGAGAAATGGTTTTTTCAGCAACCAACTTATCTAGCCCAGCCTGTTGATTGTGCATCATCAGAACTATTAACGTAATGGCTGTCACAATAATAAACTGGAAAAGAAACAAAGACAGGTGCTCGGTGTGTTGTTCAGCAATAATATAAGCTTCGTTTAAATATAAGTTCACTTGCCAACTTCGTCCCATCATTTTTATATCTAGCTGTTTAAGAGGCTCACCTTGCCATTGAAGTGGTTCACTTTTTATTGTTGAATATATTACTTTTTGAGTATCCTGCTCAATCACTGAAGAAAAAAACAACTCATTTTGTAAGTTGAGTAGAGCTCTATCTAACATTTCTTCAACTTTAAACACTCCTGTACTAAAGCCAATTAATTTACCTGAGCCACTTTTATGCTGAACAAGCTCTCCATCAAGTACAGGAAAAAACACTAAGAATGCTGGCGTGCTTTTCTCAAATTGAACTAACTGAATGATGGGCGTAGCTTTTGGCTGAAAATTTTCAAGTACGGCATTGAGTGTCTCCTTTCTGTCTTTATTAGAATAAACATTAAAACCAATGGCATTACGGTTGGTATTTTCAGGGTAGATATATCGGACATAAACAATGGGATCGTCATTCAAAATTGGCATGCCTTTTATTTGATATGACTGCTGATAATCAACTTTCAAATAATTGTTGTGAATTTGTTCCTGAGCTTGACTGATAATCGGGTTCCAAGACATGCCATAGAGTATATGTGACCCTGACATAAGAGACTGAACTTTGGCTGCAAAACTCTCTCGATTAAGTGACGCTGTTTGCTGTAAAAATGTCGCTAGATCTTCAAGCTTAATATGCGTGTTCGATAATTCACGATAAACTCGGTTTTCTATTGCTTGAGACTCTTTTTGTATCCTTTGTGTCAGTGTCGCTTTATTTGATTCAATAAAAAACCATGAAATAGAGATAACCGATGCTAAAAGGCAGAGAAATGACCAAATGATCATCTGAGCTGATTTAATTTTATAATCACTATTACTGAAGGGCCTAATTAATATAAGTAGTAAGGGGGTTATCAACAAAACTCCTAAAGAGTCCCCCAGCCACCAATAAAGTAATTTAAGTAAATACTGATCTTTGATAAACGTTGAATTAAAAAAGCTTAACGCAAATACACCTATATTTGACGATATGAGATTGACCAGTACGCCTATCACGAGAACAAAACGAATAACCTGCTTATTACCACTTAACGTTAAAGGGTTACCGAGCCAATAATGCATTAAAAAAGCACCGCAAGATGCTTGCAATGTAACACCTGTTGCAATACATAAGTTTTGTAGACCAACTTCTGAAATCACATCTGTAAGAACAAAATTTGGCGTAATTAAACAATTAAAAACAAAGGAACCAATGAACACTGCAGGAATAAAAAGCGAGCGCCAAATAAAACATCCTGCCAGAGCAATACCCGCAGGAAACCAGATCGGAATAACTGAGGTATAAAAAGTTAGTTGGGATAAACCATAGCCTGAAATCAAAAAGGCAATTACAAATGCACAATATAGTAAAACTTGTGTTCCAATCGATGCACTAAAATTCAGTTGTGATTTTATCAAAAAAGCACCTTACCTAGTGATGAAGGCTTAATAGTTTCATACGGTTGTTTTTTTAATTACTTTTAAAGAATAGACAAAATTAATTTTTACGCATATTTAAAAGCAGAAATGGCACAACTGATGTCAACTAAATAAAATTTTAGTTAATAAGCGACCTGCCACTTAGTCGCAAGTTTGAAGTAACGACCGTCTTGCTTAATCTTTTGCAGCGCTTTGCTTAAACGTATCACTGTGGATTTAGATAATTGTGAGTGGGCAGTAAAGTGAAGTTCATTTGGGAAATCGGCAAGTTCGAGCTTATGTTCAACTGATTCTGGTTCAAGTTTTAATAAGGTTAGCTCTTGCTCTAACGATATACTATTTGTCAAAACTAAATCGGTTCTATCTTTATAGAGCATGTTTAATAGACTGGCAGGATCTGTCGCTAACACAAGGTTATCTTCTTGACTAAACCCTTTAGACTCCAAAAATACTTGACTGAAGTAACCTCTGACTGTGCCAGTCCTAAATTTTTGTGCATCTTGAAGCGTTTTTAATTTTATATGATTTTGTTTTAACCCAATAAGGTAAGCTTTAGCTTGATAAACCTCACCTAAGAATTGAAAGTCGTTTTCTCTGCTTGGTGTTTTTAGCAATGAAAGCATTATAGTATTAGGGTCGCGCCTGAATTCTTTAAATGCTCGTGCTTGAGGCATAATTTCAATATTACTATTAATCTCGCATTCTTCAGTAAGTAATTGAGCCAGCTCAACTAAAAAACCGGCATACTTGCCCTGATCTGTAATATAGTGAAGTGGATAAAGGTCTTCGGCAACAAAGCGAAGTGAAGGCTGAGCAACTGCTTCCCTCAACTGAAGCAACAGCAATAAAAACAGAGTAATGAGGCTGAGCTTTTTCATAAGTACTACTGCCTATTTAAATAGCTTTTCTAGATTGCCTATGAAAAATGCATTATGCCAGCCATCTAGCATGATAAACTCTAATTACAAGGGTCATTTTCTGCCAGCGTTTGAGAAACAATTCTTGCTAATTCAGCCTGAACATCACTTGGCACTGAATTAATAATTTGCTGTTCATCACTATCGACTATCTCGCCTGTGATTATTTGAGCTAAGGTTAAGCTTGTACTCATAAAACCATAAGCTGCGGCATGATTCCCGTCGGGGCTATAGAAATATTGGCTTCCTAGTTGAGCAATAGCTTTATTCCACACTAAACCTATAGGTGCCACGCAACTGGGTTGATTCTGGGCTATAGACTTATGCAGCTCATAGACTCTCTCACCTTCAAGCGGATCTCCCTGTTGTGGGTGTTCGGGAAATAGAATGGGCATGATTTTGAGCGACTTTGCCATAGCTATAAATTGCTCTGTGGCACTAGTAGGATAAACATAGTTACCTGATTGAGAATATTTTTGGCCTTGAATAACTAAATGGCTCCATTGGCCAGATTCTAATTCATCAATTAGGGCTTTATTATTAATAAGATCATCCGTAAAACCAGAAGCAAGTACTTTCAACTCTACCAGCGCATTTGAACTGTAATGACCAACAACCTCTTTTAAAATACTACTCACGCCATAACTATGACTATTGCCTATTAATGCGATTTTATATTCTTCTAGATTCTGATTTATTGGTATCTCTGATTGAAAGCTTTGATAACTTAATGGCCTTTCATCATTGTTCTGTTCCTGATTATTATCTTTTACTCCATTACCACCACAGCCAGTTAGTAAAAAAAGTAAAAGCCCCCCTGTTATTCGCCTCATACTTCCTCCCTATAGTCAAAAGGTATATTCATCTTAATTAGGTATATCAATGAAATATATGAGTTGCAATAGTGAGCCATGACAAATGGCTGCATCGGCGTTTTCAACCACTTTTGGTTTGCCATGAATGGCCACCCCAGTTCCCGCTTCTGCCATCATCACTAAATCATTAGCACCATCACCAATGGCAATGGTTTGCCGTTTAGCTAAACCAAGTTGCGTGCGCGCCTTAGCTAAAATATCAGCCTTTTTCTGAGCATCGACCACATCGCCAAGTACTTTACCCGTTAAGCGTGCATCTTTTATTTCAAGCTCATTGGCATAAAAAGCATCTAGTGACAGAGGCTTTTGCAATGCTTCTGCAAACCAAGTAAAACCACCTGATGCGAGTACTAACTGCCAGTTATGGGCTTTTAAAGTGTGACATAGCTCTTGAATGCCCTCCATAAGCGGTAAGTTATCTTTTAGCTGTTGGATCAAAGACAGTTCAATGCCTTCAAGTTTTGCCACACGCTGATACAAACTTTCGCTAAACCCCAGTTGCCCCGCCATTGCCATGGCGGTCACACTGGCCACCTCGTCATAAACATCGGCTAGACGTGCTATTTCATCAATACACTCAATTTCTATCGCCGTCGAGTCCATATCCATGATGAGTAATCCCGGCTGGCTCAAACTGGCTGGCTTCGATAAATAGGCGCCTTCAAAACCATGCTTAGCGGCAAAACTACTAAGCTGTTTTTTATATGCTTTTAAGTCATCAAACTGTGCTTTAACGTCAAACGCTAACGCGGGGGTTAATTGCACTGCTGGCTGATACAGGCTTACCGCATTGATATTAGTCTCACCAATAAACTCAATGGCATATTGCAAAAATTGTGTGTTCGCTTGCGCACCAAAAAACACAATAAAATCTTCACCTAATTGCGATGACTCAGACGCTTGATCGACTAAGTGATCATTTTCAATCTGATACCATTTTGCTAAGGTGCATAAATCGGTGAGTGGAAGTTGCGGTGTAAGGTTAAAGCGAATACCAGCCATTGTGAGCTCCAAATTTAGTAACAATGCATTTGTAACATCATTCCAAAAGGCTGTCAGCACTCAATATGGATACTATGAAAAATACACAAGCTCTTGATTTGATAACGTCTTCGAAAAACCGGCGCTTGATCCGTCTAATCATTGCTGCGGCTTGCTTTGTCACACTGACTTGGATTGCCTTTAATACCAGTTTTCGCTCTCACCAACTATTACATAACCAAGCGCATCAAGCAGCCCGAAGTTTGGCACAGCAAACAGCGTGGAACGCCAGCTTTGCAATGCAAAACCAAGCGCTCGATAAGTTAGAAAAGCTGACAAAAAATTTGGCCAAAGATCCTTACGTGTTAGGCGCTGCAATTTATGACCACCAAGGGCAACTCTTGACTAAAAGTGAAGGATTTCAAGCCGAGCCGCTCAATCAAGGTATTGCTAAACAGTTACCAGGGATCAGCAAATTAAAAGATGCCATCGTGCTGCCCATTACCGATACGGGTGACAAGCCCCTTGGTTTTGTAAACATGGTGTATCTAACCCAAGATGCCATGAGTGAAAGCCACCATCACTTTCACGAACTCGGCCGTATGGTGTTGCTGATGTTGATCATTACTTGTGTATTCACTTGGCAATTAGGACGAGCGTTAAAACGTTGGGAAGTAAAGCGTCAAATCTTAAAAAGTGAGCAAGACGACGCATAAATTTGCTCAGCTATCTCAAACTCTGACTCGCTGCGAATTGCGACTAGGCAATCAAATACCGCTTTGAGACGTTCAGGTAAGTTCATCTGCCCTTGATAACCCGCAAGCGGCATAGAAGGCGCATCGGTCTCCAGAACTAAGCTATCGAGAGGTACTTGTGCCAAGGCTTGCTTGGTTTTGTTGGCTCGTTCATACGTTATCGTGCCCCCCACCCCAAGTTTAAAACCGAGTTTAATATACGCTTGCGCTTGTTGTTGTGAACCACTAAAAGCATGTATCACCCCACCCCTTTTTGGCTGTACTTGCTTAAATGCTTGCATGATTAAATGATGGCTTTGCCTATGATGCACAATGAGCGGCAGTGACAACTCATTCGCAAGCTTAATGTGTTCTACAAAAAGCGCTTGTTGCTTTTCAATATTTTCAATGCCCGCATCAATACCACACTCACCAATGGCCACCAGCTGCTTGCGATGTTCAATCGCCAAATTTTTCAGTTGTTCAAAATTGCCATCTTGATGTTCTGCCATAAAGTACGGATGAAAACCAAAAGCAATATAGACACCTGGGTTATGCTGTTTAAAGTCCAGTAAAGTTTGGCTTTGCTTGAGTGTGACTCCCGGCACAACAAAACCATGAATACCAAGCCGATTCGCACGGTAAACAAGGTTTTGAAAGTCACCTTTAAACTCGTCGAAGTCAAGATGACAGTGGGTGTCTATGAATTGCATATTGAAGCGAAGATTAAGGATTTAATCTTTCAATAGCCCAGCTGCCATCGACTTGTCTCACATACATAAAGCGGTCATGCAAGCGGTGCTCGCCACCTTGCCAAAACTCAACCTTAGTCGGCTCTACACAATAGCCGCCCCAAAAATCAGGTAATGGAATATCACCTTTGGCAAACTTTGACTTCATGCTTTCGAAGGTTTGCATCAGCACTTGGCGAGATGATACTGGACGAGACTGCTGTGACGCCCATGCTGCAAGTTGGCTTTCTTTTGGACGAGATAAGAAATATTTTGCTACAGCGCTGGTTGGCAGTGGCTTCGCTTCACCATAAACAATCACTTGCCGCTCAATCTCATGCCAAGGGAAGTGCAAAGAAATCTTGTTATTGCTCTTTAACTCTTGTGCCTTGCGTGAACCCGTATTGGTGAAAAATACGAAGCCATTTTCATCCAAATGTTTAAGCAACACGATGCGCTGTGAAGGCTGACCGGTTTCATCAACCGTTGCAACAACCATGGCCGTTGGATCATTGCTAAACTTAGCTTCAACCGCTTGTTTTAACCAAGCTTCAAATTGCACGATTGGGTCATCTGCTAGCATGTCACGCTGCAGACCGCCTTGGGTATACTCGCGACGAATGTCTTCTAATTTCATGCTTATTCCTTATAAAAAAGGCCGCAACAACATACTGTTGCGCGGCCTATAAAACTCATTTAGTTAACGAAACAGATTACATCTGCTCCATTACCTCGATGCCCAGAAGGTCTAGACCGGTACGCAGCGATTTAGCCACTAAATTACATAGTAGTAAACGGCTTTCACGTACATCAGCTACCACATCATCTTTTAAGATTGGGCACGCTTCGTAGAATGTCATATATAGGCTCGCAAGCTCATATAAGTAACCACATAATACGTGTGGAGTCGCTTCGCTGATCATCAGATCTAGCACTTCTTCAAGCTGAAGAAGTTTTAACGCCAGTGCTTTTTCTTGTGGCTCAACAATGTTAATACTGCCAGCAAGATTTGTACTGTCTACGTCTGCTTTACGGAAAATACCACTTACACGTGTGTAAGCGTATTGTAAGTAAGGTGCTGTTGCGCCTTCAAAGCTCAACATTGTGTCCCAGTTGAAGATGTAGTCACTGGTACGGTGCTTAGATAAATCAGCGTATTTAACTGCGCCAATACCCACTTTACGCGCAATTTCGCTTCGCTCTTCTTCGCTTAATTCAGCGGTACGGTCAGCAATTTTATCTGCTGCACGGCTTACTGCTTCTTCAAGTAGGTCTGCAAGTTTAACTGTACCACCAGTACGAGTTTTGAATGGTTTACCATCATCCCCCATCATAGTACCGAACAGGCTTGGCTCGTAGCTGGTTTTGTCTTGTAATAGACCCGCTTTACGTGCAGTGATCTCAACCTGGTTGAAGTGTAAGCCCTGACGCGCATCTACGAAAATTAAGATACGGTCTACGTCTAGTTCGTTTGAGCGGTAATCACAGGCTGCAAGGTCAGTGGTTGAATATAAGAAACCACCACCTGATTTTTGTACGATGAACACTGATGGCTCACCGTCTTTGTTCGCAAGCTCATCAAGGAATACCACTTGTGCACCTTGGTCTTCAACTGCGATGCCCTTTTCTTTAAGCAGGTCAATCACACTTTGCAGTCGGTCGTTATAAGCACTTTCTGCTTTAATATCATCACGCCCAAGGGTGACGTTTAGTCTTGCATATACTTCTTCAGAGTGCTTAACCGAAGTGTCGATAAACATCTGCCAAAGTTTCTTACAATGCGCGTCGCCACCTTGTAATTTAACAACGTAATCACGCGCTTTGTCGGCAAAGCCTTCTTCGTCATCAAAACGTTTTTTCGCGTCACGGTAGAAACTTTCAAGATCAGCTAGCGCGACTTTTTCAAGGTCAACGCCCTGCTCAAGTAAATCTTCAAGGTGAGCGATAAGCATACCGAACTGTGTACCCCAGTCACCCATGTGGTTTTGACGAACAACCGTATCGCCACGGAATTCAAGGGCACGTACAACCGCATCACCAATGATGGTAGAACGTAAATGACCTACGTGCATTTCTTTTGCAAGGTTTGGTGAAGAGTAATCAACCACCACTTTATGTGGGTTTGCATGCTCAGCAACACCGAGTTTTGCATCTTGGTTTGCCGCTTCTAGGCTTGCAGCTAAAAACTCAGGTTTTAGGTGAATGTTGATGAAACCCGGGCCTGCAATTTCTGTTTTTGCAGCAAGATCAGCAACGTCTAAATTATCGATGATCTTTTGTGCAAGTTCACGAGGGTTGGTTTTTAATGCTTTTGCAGCGCCCATTGCGCCATTGATTTGGTAATCACCAAATTGCGGACGAGTAGATTGCGTAACCGCTGGGTTTGTGCCTTCAGGAATGCCCGCAGCGTGCATCGCTGCATTGGCTTTTTCAATTAATAGAGTTTTGATATTCATTTTTTATCCTGTAACCCTTGCCAGCCATCAATGCCAGCAAGGTTAAATTCGATTCAATTTAAGCGTTTATTAGTGTTCACGTGTATGGTGGAACTGAACATCAGGATAGCGTTCCATCGATAAATTTAAGTTTACACGGCTTGGTGCAATGTAAGTTAAGTTATCACCACCATCAAGGGCTAAGTTAGCTTCACACTTACGTTTAAACTCAGCCATTTTCTTATCATCGTCGCAGGTTACCCATCGCGCTGTTTGTACTGACACACTCTCGTAAATGGCATCTACGTTATATTCCGCTTTTAAACGCGCAACAACCACATCGAACTGCAGCACACCAACCGCACCTACAATTAGGCTGTTATTTTGTAGTGGTCTAAATACCTGTACCGCACCTTCTTCTGAAAGCTGTACTAAGCCTTTTAATAACTGTTTTTGCTTAAGTGGATCTTTTAGACGAATACTACGGAATAATTCTGGTGCGAAGTTTGGAATACCGCTGAACTTAAGCTTCTCACCCTGAGTGAAAGTATCACCGATTTGGATTGTACCGTGGTTATGCAAACCAATGATGTCACCGGCAAACGCTTCTTGAGCACGTTCACGGTCACCGGCCATAAAAGTTACCGCGTCAGAAATACTGACTTTTTTGCCAATACGTACGTGGTCCATCTTCATACCTTGGGTATATTTACCAGATACAATACGCATAAAGGCGATGCGGTCACGGTGTTTCGGGTCCATGTTCGCTTGGATTTTAAATACGAAGCCAGAGAACTTTTCTTCTTCGGCTTTTACTTCACGCTCGTCTGTTTGACGTGGCATAGGCGTTGGCGCCCACTCAGTTAAACCATCAAGCATGTGGTCAACACCAAAGTTACCTAGTGCTGTACCAAAATATACAGGCGTTAATTCACCCGATAGGAATAACTCATGATCAAATTCGTTTGATGCACCTATCACAAGCTCTAGCTCTTCACGAAGTTGCTCTGCTAATTCATCCCCGATTTCTGAATCTAAGTCTGGGTTATCTAAGCCCTTAATGATGCGCTTTTCTTGGATGGTATGACCTTGACCAGTTGCGTATAGAATCGTTTCATCACGGTGAATGTGATACACACCTTTAAACTCTTTACCACAACCGATTGGCCATGTGATCGGCGCACACATGATGTTAAGTTCAGTTTCAACTTCGTCCATCACTTCCATTGGATCACGGATGTCACGGTCAAGCTTGTTCATGAACGTCACGATTGGCGTATCACGTAAGCGAGTTACTTCCATCAGTTTACGTGTACGGTCTTCTACACCTTTTGCTGCATCGATCACCATCAGACATGAATCAACGGCTGTCAGTGTACGATAAGTATCTTCAGAGAAGTCTTCGTGTCCCGGGGTATCTAGTAAGTTAACCAAAGCATCGTTATACGGAAACTGCATTACAGAGGTTGTTACTGAGATACCACGCTCTTTTTCCATTTCCATCCAGTCAGATTTAGCGTGTTGGTTTGAACCACGGCCTTTTACCGTACCGGCTTTTTGTAGGGCCTTTCCGAATAAAAGTACTTTTTCTGTGATGGTGGTTTTACCCGCATCCGGGTGCGAGATAATCGCAAAAGTCCGTCTTTTCGAGACTTCCTGAGGAATTGAAGCGTTTGACATCGATTAAAATCTTCTCTTGAATTGAGCGCAGGTAAAATTACCTGCCCTGCTCAGGCTATGAATATCAGTTAATCGACTATTTTCGCTTATCTTGCCAAGATACTCAATCGTACAGCGGTTTTTATAACAACTTTTTCTTCTCAATTAGTTAAACTTTTTCTGTTTGCAAGCCTAATTGAGTCATGTCGTTTTGTTCATCACTTGAACGGCTGTAAACAACGGTGATTTGATAAAATGCGAAACCGCCCATAACCAAATGCGATACTGCTAAGCCAATAAATAATCCCATACTGCCAAATAGATTAAGACCCAACACAGCCAAAATTGGGATAAGCAGTAGACGGTGGAAAGCCAAAAACACCATGGCTTGTTTACTCTTACCCATGGCATTCAAACAAGAGACATACACCATAGACATACCTAAGCCGACATAACTAATGGGCAAGAATTGAATGAAGTATTTTAACAAGGTAATTTGCTGACAATCGGGGCAGATCCCAGCAAACAGCTGCGACTGAAATAGATAAAGTAAAACGGCTATCACACATTGCATAGCAATAATGAGATAAAACGCACTTTTTAAAATACTCACAGCTCGCTTTTTATTGTTCGACCAATAATTGACGCCCACTATGGCAGATAATGAAGCGGTCAGCACCATAGGAATTAATAAAGCCAATGCTTCTATCTTAAAGGTTAAAGCAAATACAGCGATAAAGGCGGCATCAAACTGGCTGGCGATATAAGTTAAAAGCGCAAGCGAGCATGCTGGCATTAACTGCTGGCAAATAATGAGTACCGTATCTAAGTTGGCACTTACTGCTTTGCTTGATGAAAATAAACTCGATTTATGCCTAATGAACACAAGGCTTAAACCAATCACTGCAAATAAAACATCAACAAAAGCATGCAACTCGCCGAGAGAACTTAGCAAATGAAGCTCGCTTTGCTGAACTAACACAATTAACCCAATTGATTTACACATCATCCAAAGCAATAAATACAGTGCCGAATACCAACAATTATTTAGCGCTCTAAGCGCGCTGCTCACTTGCCAAATAATCACGAGGGCAAAGAGTGTGCTGATCCGCACTGTTAAAAACGACATGATCTCTGAAGTAAACTCGACAGACTGCACGTCCGATAAAGTACTCAACCACTCAGCTAAACCGAATAAGGCCATTATTTCATCTAATGAGAGTAATAAAAAAATAGATACAGCGACACTGGCAAATACACCAAAGCGAATATGAGCAAACAATCCTTTATTTTTCTGGTCGACCAATTGCACCATCGCCATATTCGTTCGCACCGACAGCGCAACAGCAAAAGCCATCAAAATTACAAATAAAGGCTGTGCATACCCATAGAGTTGTAGAAGTTGCTCATTGGTATTGGCTATCACCGACGATTCGGCTAGATCGTAGGCCAGTAGAAAACAAATCGCTGGCAATAAAATAGCGGTGGTTTTTCTTAATAGCTGCCAAGGCGATGCACTTAGATAACACAAAGTTTGACTCTGCTGCATAGTATCAATCCATTTCTTACGTCTTAAACTAAGACCCCTAACTTAGGTTTTTATTACAAAATAACTTTCAGCGTTTGTAACAAAGTATGTGTTTAGTGATCGAGCTAAGACGTTTTTTAATTTAGAGTTATCCTAAAAGCTGGGCTAAAAGAAAGCAGGTAAACTTTTGTAAAACTTATTTACTCCCTTAAATAGCTCAACCTTTATCCTGCTTAGAAAAACTTGCGATTTAAATACAAATAATTGACACTTTGTTCCCTTAAAGGAGTGCGCTATGCAAGTAACCAAATCGTCTATTTTTGAAAATCATCTCGCGCTTGAACTCGTTGTGCTTGAGTTCGATGCTGAGAGCTTTGTGCCTCAAAGTTTCGAACAATTTAAACAGCCTCTCCCTGAACGTATAAAAAAAGCTGTTCATAAACGCCAAGCTGAATATTTGGCAGGCCGACTATGTGCCACTCAGGCATTAACAGCACTAAACATTAATAACCCGATAGTTCACACGGCTGATGATAGAGTACCAATTTGGCCGGCAGGTACATTTGGTTCAATTACCCACACCAAGGGCATTGCTGGTGCGATAGCTGGCTTGCAAGATCGCGCCACTAGCGTAGGTATTGATGTCGAAAAATTGATGAAGGATAGTCAAGAGACAAAACTGCAAACACACATATTACGAAATGACGAAATAGCACAATTTCATGAACTTGGTAAGCAAGTAACACATCCCTTAAGTGTAATTTTTTCTGCCAAAGAAAGTATTTATAAAGCCCTCTATCCTTTCGTGAAAAAGTATTTTGGCTTCGACAAAGCGAGACTAATTGCATTTAACGAGACTGTTCTTACTTTTAAAATAATGCATGACTTAAGCAAACAGGTGCAAACTGGTTTAGAGGTTAATGTTCACTATCAACTAATTAATGACTTAATATTTACTCAGTGCCTACTTGAAAAAAAATAGTGCTTTTTTAAACATCTATGAACATAGCGCATATGACTTGTTAAAAAACAAACATTGTCTTAGGATTATAAGGTTGGGCGTAATTCCTTGCTAACGAATAATAAGAACATTTAGGACGTTTTAAAATCTCATGAAAACAAGCAAGTTAAGTATAAAATTATTGTGGTATATCACACCCTTGGTAATTTTACCTTTGCTGTTTTTAGGTGGTTTTACCTTAACGAACGTCACAAGCTCAACACAAAAACAAGCGAAATTGACGGTGAGTCGTTTTGTAGAAACGCAACATCAAAAAATGTTCAACTACATTGAAATTTATCAATCGACCACTAAATTACTTTCGACATCTCCTGTATTGAGTGACTTTCTCGCTAAAGACTTTGACAGCCCTTTTGAGAAAACGGCAAGGTTAGGCGCCTTGATGGATGTCTTTGCTAGTTATAGTGACGCTTATCCTGATATTTTGAGTATTAACTTGGTTTCTCCCGCGGGAGAGTCGAAAGCTTACTATGCTAATAACTTGAACCAAGCACCGCAAAATTATCCTTTTTTTGAACAAGTAAAAAACAGCAGTATCCGTCAACAAAAGTTTATGGTGCCGACTGATGACAATACGACGCACATTTATCTTGTACAACAAATATTCAGTGTCGATTACCAACTAAAAAGGCCTAAACAGCAAGGTTTCATCATTGTTCAAGTTGACCCATCTGTTATTCATTCCAGTATTTTAGAGTCTCCTTATAATAATACGCTCAACTTATTGGTTACACAGCAAGGTGAAATCCTGTTTAGCTCTGATCCAAGCTTGTACGCGCAATCACTCAATCAACAAGAAACCATAGAAATAAAAGAAGCAGCAGAACGAAGCTCATTAAAGTCAATTCGCTTAACCAGTGTCGATAACATCGAACGCATGGTTTACGCGGAGCAATTAAGCGGCGGTTATTATTACTTATCTAGTATTCCGAAAGCACTGCTTTATCAATCTGGTAAAGCAATTAGTTTGATTACCGCGCTTATTGTCATTCTTTCAGTTATCACTTTGCCAGTTTTAATTTTTATTGTGGTCAGAAATTTACTGCTAAACCCGATAGAATTGCTAGGGGCTGCGAGCCATAAAGTCGGTGATGGTAATTTATCGGTTTCTCTGCCAGAGCAAAGTAATGATGAAGTAGGTTTATTATTTAGAGACTTTAACCATATGGTTAAGCAGATCAGAGACTCTCAATCTGAACTAAAAACTTATAAACTGCACCTTGAAGAGATGGTTGTCCAAAGAACCGAGGAGCTCGAACAGACTAACCAACAGTTAGAGGCTGCTATTAAAGAGGCTGAACAAGCCAGTGATTTAAAAAGTCGCTTTTTAGCAAACATGAGTCATGAGATCCGCACACCACTAACGGCAATTATGGGTTTCACCGAGCAACTCATCATAAATCCAAAAGCAACCACTAACCGCAACCACCTCAGTACTGTACTTAGAAACTCTAAGCACTTATTAGAACTGATAAATAACATTCTTGATTTATCAAAAATTGAAGCCGAAAAGTTAGAAGTAGAAAATCGCCCTTTCAAGCTACAGCCATTAATAGAGGATGTTGATTCTATTATTGGACCTCTTGCACAAGAAAAGCAGCTATCCTTCTATCTTGATTATCAATTTCCATTGCCACAAACAATCTATAGCGATATCACACGCTTAAAACAAATCTTACTCAATATCACCACTAATGCCGTGAAGTTTACTGAATATGGTGGCATTAAACTTTCTGTTAAATTTTCTCATCAAACTGAAAGTGTTGAGTTTATTATTGAGGATACTGGCATCGGTATGTCTGACAGTGAAATTACCCGTGTATTTAAACCGTTTGAGCAAGCAGACAGTACTACCACGCGTCGTTTTGGTGGCACAGGTTTAGGTCTATGTATTTCTAAAAACTTAGCGCAACTGCTTGGCGGAGACGTTGAAGTGTTGAGTGTTCAAGGCGTTGGAAGCCAGTTTACTATTCGAGTAAATGCTAATTTCCAGAACGGTGATTATCGACTTATCAATAAGCTAGAAGAGCATACTCAATCTCCGGATGCTTCATTAGAACTTGCTGCAACGCAATTTGATGCAAACATATTGCTCGCAGAAGATAATACTGATAACCAAGAATTGATCTGTTTACTCCTTGATGCATGGGGTATTAAACCAGATATTGCAAATAATGGTGCTGAAGCAGTTGAAAAGGCCCTAGTCAATGATTACCAACTGATTTTGATGGATATGCAAATGCCTGTCATGGGTGGCCTAGAAGCCACAGAAATGCTCAGGCACGCAGCCTACGATGGCCCAATCATCGCACTCACGGCGAATGTCATGAAGCATGATGTTGAGTCTTACCTCGCAGCTGGCTGTGATGCAACCTTGGCAAAACCAATCGATAAGAAGCAACTTGGCCAGGTACTTTTAGAGCACCTTCAGATCCAGGCCGCGAGTCAATCTAAATGGGATTCCCTATTAGCCAGTGAAAAGTTTGTACAAATCAACAAAAATTACATGGAAAAGCTGCCTGACTATCTTAAACAAGTGCAAAACTATTATGATAATCAGGAGTGGGAGTCGCTCAGAGCACTTGCCCATAGCTTAAAAGGTAGTGCCGGCTGTTTCGGCTTTATGAACATTCACAGCGCAGCTGAAGAGCTTGAAAATAGCTTAATGACCAATCAGCAGGCTCAGTGGCAGTATACGCAATTGAGTCTCTGTGAGGCCATCAAGTACACTTTGGCACAACAGCAACAAACTGAGGTTTAAATGGCGTTATCTCTTTAAAAAAAGCTTCTCGCCATTAATACTGCATGTTCTTTACCCTCTTTCGCTGGGTAATAGTGTTTCCTTAAACCCACTGCTGAAAAATTAAACTTTTCATAAACAGCAATCGCGTTTAGGTTTGATTCTCTCACTTCTAAAAAACAGTTTTCAGCTTGGCGTTCTTGCGCCTGCTTGAGCAAATGAACCATAAGCTGTTTCGCATAACCCTGTCCTTGGTATTCAGGGGCGACACAAATATCCATTAAAGTATGATCAGGACCAACCTGCTCAGCAACATAAAAGCCAACCAGTTCATCACCTAACAATAAACCCGCATTATAGTATCTGCCGCCTAAACAGGATTGCATGGTTTTAGCGCTCCAAGGAAAACTATGGCATGCCTCTTCAATATCCATAATGGTTTCAAGTGGCATTTCATTAAGCAAGCCTGCAACTATTTTACTTGTCATGTAATAACTTCCATAACGCACGTTTGTGCTCAACCGTGAGGTTCACCGAAGGCAGAGTAAGCACGTTATTCTGCAGCTTGACTCGATCGCCCTTTATTATTTCAGCAAAGCCTGCGGGCTGTAGCAATAACAAATCAGCATGTAATTGATAAGGTAGGGTTAGTAACTCAAGTTGCTCAGTTTGCTGCTCAGAAGCCATTAAAGGCATCTCACTGTGATCCACCGAATCCATTTCAGGCTCAGATGTCTCTGGAGCAAAATGTGAATTGAGTTTAAGCTGTGTAATACCTAAAACATCAGCATGCAATGCGCGCATAGTTAAATCTTGAAGAATTTTTTGAGAATATAAAGGTTTGTAGCAAAGAAAGCAAAGTAAGAAGTGGCAGGGGCGGCAGGACTCGAACCCGCAACCATCGGTTTTGGAGACCGCTGTTCTACCAATTGGAACTACGCCCCTGCAATGACGTCGCATTATAGAGAGGTTTTTTTAAAGGTAAAGTAAAAAATTCAAAAAAATGTTTAACTGAGGTTTAAATAAACAAAAAGGCGAATATTTTATCTATTCGCCTTTTTAATCATCAAATTAGCAATGAACTACTTGCTCATTATTCCCATTCGATGGTTGCAGGTGGCTTACCAGAAATATCGTAAACCACGCGTGAGATACCATCGATCTCGTTAATGATACGGTTTGATACTAGACCTAAGAAATCATAAGGTAAGTGTGACCAACGCGCCGTCATAAAGTCGATTGTTTCTACACAACGAAGTGACACAACCCAGTCGTATTTACGCGCATCACCCATTACGCCAACCGATTTAACTGGTAGGAATACAGTGAATGCTTGCGATACTTTGTGGTAGATGTCGGCTTTATGTAGTTCTTCAATGAAGATAGCGTCTGCACGACGAAGTAAGTCACAGTATTCTTTCTTGATTTCACCTAGTACACGTACACCTAAACCTGGGCCTGGGAATGGGTGACGGTAAAGCATGTCGTAAGGTAAACCTAACTCAAGACCAATCTTACGTACTTCATCTTTAAATAATTCGCGAAGCGGCTCAACTAGACCCATTTCCATATCATCAGGTAGACCACCTACGTTATGGTGAGACTTAATCACATGCGCCTTACCTGTTTTAGAAGCCGCTGACTCGATCACGTCTGGGTAAATTGTACCTTGTGCTAACCATTTCGCATTTTTCAGTTTTTTAGACTCTGCATCGAACACGTCAATGAATGTATGACCGATTGCTTTACGCTTATCTTCTGGATCTGAAAGACCTGCTAGGTCATTTAAGAACTGCTCTTCAGCATCCACTTTGATGATGTTCAGACCGAACTTATCACCAAACATTTCCATTACTTGCTGACCTTCGTTCAAACGAAGTAGGCCGTTATCAACGAATACACAGGTTAGCTTCTTACCAATTGCACGGTGGATAAGCATGGCTACGACTGATGAATCTACACCACCAGATAGGCCTAGGATAACTTCGTCATCACCTACTTTTTCTTTGATTTTAGCAACGGCATCTTCAATAATTTGCGATGGAGTCCACAGCTTTTCACAGCCACAGATGTCAATAACAAAACGCTCTAACAGGCGCTGACCTTGTTGCGTATGCGTTACTTCTGGGTGAAATTGAACACCGTAAAAACGCTTTTCTTCCCAAGACATAGCCGCATGTGGACACGTATCAGTTTTAGCTGAAGTTACAAATGTCTCTGGCACTTCAATTACTTTGTCGCCGTGGCTCATCCACACGTCTAGGAAATCAGAACCATTCTCGATGTGATCTTGAATGTCTTCAAATAATTTACAGTTACCCAGCTTTTCAACACGTGCATAACCGAACTCTTTCTTGTCTGAGCTTTCAACTAGGCCGCCTAACTGCATTGCCATAGTTTGCATACCGTAACATACGCCTAATACCGGCACGCCAGCATTAAATACATACTCAGGTGCTCGTGGGCTGTTTTCTTCTGTCGTTGACTCTGGGCCACCAGATAAAATAATACCTTGTGGGTTGAATTCACGGATCTGCTCTTCCGTTACGTCCCAAGCCCAAAGCTCACAGTAAACACCGATTTCACGAACACGGCGCGCGATAAGCTGCGTGTACTGAGAACCGAAATCTAAGATCAAAATGCGGGAATCGTGGATGTCTTTGCTCATTGATAATCTCGTTGGTTAGAAAACGATAAGTTTAGTAAAGCACAAAAACGAACTTTACCTAAAATTAAGAAGGGCTAGCCTGAGCTAGCCCAATTTTTAATATGCGTTGCGCATTAACCCATACGGTAGTTAGGCGCTTCTTTGGTGATCTGTACGTCGTGAACGTGTGACTCACCCATACCTGCAGACGTTACTTTAACAAACTGAGGTTTTGTATTTAGCTCAGCAATCGTTGCACATCCAGTTAAGCCCATTGCACTTCGGATACCACCCACTTGCTGGTGAATAATCGTTGCGATAGGACCTTTATATGCAACACGGCCTTCGATACCTTCAGGTACAAGCTTGTCTGCTTCATTTGATTTTTGGAAGTAACGGTCTGACGAACCTTCTTTTTGGTTCATCGCACCCAAGCTACCCATACCGCGGTAAGACTTGTAGTAACGACCTTGATAAAGCTCAACTTCACCTGGAGACTCTTCAGTACCAGCAAGCATAGAGCCAACCATTACACATGATGCACCAGCCACAAGAGCTTTTACGATGTCACCAGAGAAACGGATACCACCATCAGCAATCACAGGGATGTCACGGCCTTTTAAGCCTTCAACAGCATCAGAGATAGCAGTAATTTGCGGTACACCACAGCCTGTTACGATACGAGTAGTACAAATTGAACCTGGGCCAATACCAACTTTAACTGCATCAGCACCCGCATCAGCTAGCGCAATCGCGCCTTCAGCTGTTGCAACGTTACCGGCAACGATTTGTAAATCTGGGTATGCTTCACGTGTTGCTTTAACACGGTCAATTACGCCTTGAGAGTGGCCGTGTGAAGTATCGATAAGTAATACATCAACACCAGCTTCAACAAGGGCTTCGATACGCTCATCAGTACCTGCACCCACACCAACAGCTGCACCTACACGTAAACGACCTTGCTCGTCTTTACATGCATTCGGCTTTTCTTGTGCTTTTTGGTAATCCTTAACTGTGATCATACCTTTTAATGCAAACGCATCATCGACAACTAAGATTTTTTCAATACGGTGCTCGTGCATCAGACCTAAGATCTCTTCACGTGCAGCACCTTCTTTTACCGTCACAAGATCCGCTTTTTTCGTCATTACTGAAGAAACCGGCTTATCTAGTTGCGTTTCAAAACGCATATCACGGCTAGTTACAATACCTTCTAGCTGGTTATTCTCACCAACCACAGGGAAACCTGAGAAACCTTTCTCATGAGCAAGCTCTAGCGCACCTTCAATTGTTAGGTCAGCTGTCACAGTTACAGGGAAAGATACGATACCCGCTTCGTAAGCTTTAACCTTACGAACATTTCTCGCTTGCTCTTCAATGGTCATGTTTTTATGAACAAAACCAATGCCGCCTTCTTGCGCTAGTGCAATAGCAAGACGCGCTTCAGTTACAGTATCCATTGAAGCAGAAACAAGAGGTAGGTTTAAATCAATACCACGCGTCAAACGCGTTTTTAAATCAGCGGTATGAGGTAATACGGTAGAGTGTGCTGGGACGAGTAGCACATCATCGAAAGTTAGGGCTTCTTTTGCAATTCTTAGCATGTTTGCGGTATCTCTCACGTGGAATTGAGTAATAGGAATTGCGTGCGAATTTTATCAGCGTTGCTGTAGTGAGTAAATCTTTTTTTCAAAAAATATGCTAAAGTTTCGCGGTAATTTTTTCAGAGGCCAATGATGACATTCTCAGTTTCTTCAGCTCCACAACACCAAGTTTATTCAGTTTCAAAGCTAAATAAAGAAATTCGCGGCATTTTAGAACAAGGTTTTGCTTCTTTAAGGCTAACCGGAGAAATTTCTAACTTTGTTGCACCAGCATCTGGCCATTGGTACTTTTCTTTAAAAGATGACAAAGCACAAATTAAGGCAGCAATGTGGCGAGGTAATAACCGCTACAGCAAGTACAGACCCAATAATGGTGCCCAAGTGATTGTCACAGCACGCGTCTCTGTGTATGAACCCCGCGGAGAATATCAACTAATTGTCGAACATATGGAACCTGCTGGTGAAGGTCAGCTGAAACAACAGTTTGAAGCGCTCAAGTTACAACTTGCTGCTGAGGGATTATTTAGCAGTACACACAAACAACCTCTGCCAACACAAATAAGAAAAGTAGGTGTCGTTACCTCTGCCACAGGCGCTGCAATTAAAGACATCTTGACGGTAATGAAACGACGTGCACCACAACTTGAAATCATCGTTTACCCGACTCAAGTTCAAGGCAGTGATGCACACCTGCAAATTGCAGAGAAAATTCGTTTAGCAAATATCCGAAAGGAAGTCGATGTGTTGATTGTGGGACGTGGCGGCGGCTCATTAGAAGATTTATGGTGCTTTAACGAAGAACACCTTGCTCGCGAAATATTTGCCAGTCGTTTACCTATTATCAGTGCGGTGGGCCATGAAATAGATACCACCATTTCGGATTATATTGCTGATTTAAGGGCCCCTACCCCATCAGCAGCCGCTGAACTAGTCAGTCCTGATCAGCATGCGATTAAAAAGCACATTATTGAAAAGTACGCACGCTTAACTCATTTAATGCTGAGTAAAATCAAAGAAGCGAAGCAAACTAACAATGCGCTATTACAGCGACTCAAGCTACAACATCCCAATAGTCAACTCCAACAACAAGCACAGCGTTTAGACGAGCTTTCAATGCGATTGCAGCGTGGCGTGCATGCTCAGCTCAATCAAAAAAATAACCAACTGAGTTTGCTGCAACAAAGGTTCCAACATCAACACCCTGAACGTCAACTTTCTCAATCAAAAGGTGCGCTACAGCAATTAGAACAGAGGCTATTGAGTGCACAAAATAAAAACCAGCAGTCCGCACAGCAACAATTAGCTATGCTAGCAGCACGACTTGAAAGCATCAGCCCACTAAGCGTATTAGCGAGAGGCTATTCAATCACGAAAAAAGGCGAGAGTGTGGTGAAATCGATTGAACAAGTAAAAACGGGTGAAACACTTATTACTCAAGTCCATGATGGTGAAATTCACACCACGGTGAATCACACCCTAGATACAACAAAGGCTGCACAATAGCAGCCTTTTTTACCATTTATATGCTTTCTATAGCATAGCACTGGTATAGGATTTATTTTCTAAAGACACGTCATCTTCTAAGAAGTTTTGATCCATCGATTCTGCAGGACAAGGACAATTCGGCTTACCAACCACTTTAGCTGGGATACCCACAACTGTTGTATGTGGCGCCACTGGGTTTAACACCACTGAACCAGCACCAATACGTGCGCCTTCTCCAACTTCGATGTTACCCAGTACTTTTGCACCTGCACCGATCAATACACCGGCTCTGATCTTCGGGTGTCGATCACCTTGTTCATTACCCGTACCACCGAGTGTCACAGATTGTAAAATTGATACATTGTCCTCAATTACAGCTGTTTCGCCAATTACGATACCAGTTGCGTGGTCAAACATAATGCCATGACCGACTTTACAAGCAGGATGGATGTCAACGCCAAAAACTTCAGAGGTACGGCTTTGGATGAAACGAGCGAGCTCTTTGCGGTTCTGACGCCAGAGGCAATGTGCAAGTCTGTGTGCTTGGATTGCATGAAAACCCTTCAAGTTCAAAATAACAGTTAAATAGCTATCGGCAGCTGGGTCACGATCTTTAACTGCTTTTATGTCATGGGCAACATGAGTCAACATTCTGTCGCAGTCAACGAAGGCTTGGTCAAACAATTCACGAATTGTAAAAGCCGAGACCACCGCATCCGCAAGCTTGTTTGCCACAATAAAGCTTAACGCAGAGCCTAAACACTCGTGGTTTAAAACACTCGAGTAAACATGACTTGCCAAAAGTGGCTCTCTACTTACTAACTCGGTTGCTTCTTGGCGAAGCTGCTGCCAAATTTCATGACGCATAAACATACCTTACAGACTGACATTGGGCGGATTGTAACGGTTACATAAACCGTACGACCAGAAAATGCTGGGAACATCTTCTACTTACTTATAACAAACTGCACTAAAACAGGCAATTTGCGAAATATTCGCTATCTACTTCGAAACAAGAGAAAACACAATCCAGAAACAAAAATGCCACTTATCACTAAGTGGCATTCATTAAGCTTAAAGCCTAATTATTTTAGTACTTCAGCAACTGCTTTCGAGAAGTACTCAATGTTTGCTTGGCTTACACCTGCAACATTTACTCGGCTAGAACCCACAATGTAGATTGCGTATTCTTTTTGTAGGCGCTCGATTTGCTCTTTATTAATACCTAAGAAAGAGAACATACCGTTTTGCTTATCAATGAAAGAGAAGTCTTGCGCTACACCTTGAGCAGCTAAACTATCTTTGATTAATGTACGTAGACCATTGATACGGTTACGCATTTCATCAAGTTCATCATGCCACTCTTGTGTTAATTCTGTGCTACCTAAAATCGTATTTACGATGTCTGCACCATGTGCTGGCGGCATTGAGTAAATACTACGAACTACACTTAATAATACCGAGTTAGAAATATCAGCATTTGCGCTGTCTTTAGCAATGATTGAACATGCACCGATACGCTCACGATAAAGACCAAAATTCTTAGAGCATGATGAACAAATGATAAGTTCATCAACAGTGTCTGCTAATAAACGTAAGCCTTTCGCATCTTCGTCAAGGCTTGCACCAAAACCTTGGTAAGCAATATCGATTAACGGTGTGAAGCCCACTTCTTTAGCAAGTTCTGCAACGATTTTCCACTGCTCTTCGTTTAAGTCCATACCACTTGGGTTGTGACAACAAGCATGTAAAAGAACTACATCGCCTTTAGGTACTTGTTTAAGCGTGTCGATCATTTCATCGAACAACAAGCCTTTATTTTCGTAGTCGTAATATGGGTATTCTTTAACTGTTAGGCCCGCTGCTTCAAATAAGCTGATGTGGTTAGCCCAAGTTGGTGTTGTTACCCATACTGTTGCATCAGTATTACAGCGCATGATGAACTCAGCAGCAACACGTAATGCACCTGTACCACCTGGCGCTTGTGCTGTACGAACACGGTTTGCAAGTAACGTGCTGTGCTCACCTAATAGTAGGGTTTCCATTTTCTGACAAAAATCTAAATTACCAGCAAGACCAATGTAAGACTTAGTGGTTTCGTTTTCTAAACGAAAAGCTTCAGCTTTCTTTACAGCTCTTAGTACAGGGGTATTACCTTGCTCATCTTTGTATACACCAACGCCAAGATCGATTTTATTAGGGTTAGTATCTTGTTTGTAAGCAGCCATAAGACCCAAAATAGGATCAGTTGGTAACGGTTTTAATTCTGAGAACATAGGTCATCTCTTAATTTAGTTATTTGTCAGTGTGCCTTATAAACGCGCAGAGTATTTACAAGGCATAACCCGGGGTTAAAACTGCGTTAATAGTAACATAAAATTTTAAGAACTCGAGGGCTACGAACGCGGTAAATACTGAGGAATTCTAATACAGGCGGCAACTAAAACTGCCAACACCTGTTCATCAAAAATGCCAGTTGAGAACGCCTCGGCATCGATGATCCCTGTGCAACCTGAAATGTTATCAAACATAGGTAAACATGCTTCAGATTGTACTTTAGGATCACAGGTATAATACTCACCACCTTGCGCTACGTATTCAGCGACATCATTCACAACTCGCCCTTTAGAAGATAAGGCAACTTGTACGTTATTACTTATCTTTGCAAAGTCTTCTGTGAGCGGGAACAAAGGGCGGCTGGGCGCACCATAATAAGCCAGTTTAAGTAACTGCTCACCTTCAGGGGTTAACGTATTTGCATAAATACCAAACCAGTCGACCTGTGTTTTATCAACAACGAATTGCACAATCGCATTAAGCTTTTTCAATAACACTTTATTTTCTTGGTTATTGTTGATGTAGCTTTCTAGCTCAAAAGGCGCATCTTGTAGTTGGCCAAATAAACTGCAGCTTCCGCCTTCCCCTAATTCAGGGATCAAATAAGACCAAACCGCATCCACAGTGCTTTGTTCAGAATTTAGAAATGCATCTAATTCTGCTAGTGCTTGCTCAACAAGTGAAGGCGATGTAGTTACGCCCGAAAGTGAAAGATAAGAAGAAATCATTTTAGCCATCCAAACATCCAGATACCTGAAACTTAACATACAAAATTAGCTTTGCAAAGGTACAAAGCCAATTCATTGAGAAACAGTTAAGACCTGACTAAGCGTAATTTTATTTCGAACTCAGTAACGTATTGAGATATTGGGTATTGAGATATGGGGTATTGAGATATAGGGTATTGAGGTATTGAAGTATTGAAGTATTGAAGTATTGAAGTATTGAAGTATTGAAGTGTTGAAGTGTTGAAGTATTGAAGTGTTGAAGTATTGAAGTATTGAAGTGTTGAAGTATTGATTAATGCTAAGAGATATATGGATTATTATTTAATGAATAAATAAGCTCAACACAATTACCTGTCTCGTTGTATGAAACTGAGTGTGCGATTTCACTTAATAACCCCAAACCACGCCCATGCTCTTGTGAAAGAGATGTTGTACCTTGTTCACTTTTAAGAAAACCAGTTCCTGAATCTGTAATCGTAAAGCGAATTTGTCTATTTTCAGGTTCATAATTGGCCAGAATTTCAATTTGTGCATCTTGTAATTGAGTTAATGCTGCCTCCCTCATTTGATAAAAAGTGAAAAATCCATCTTCTTGATTTTTGATTTCCGAATCTAATCCAAGTACCCCATGATCAAGAGCGTTGTTATACGCTTCAGATAATAACAAGAATATATTAGATCTGTGATTATCCACGCCTTCAACAGTACTCAACATATTTACCAATTCAAGGATCGGATCATTGCTTTTCATTTGGTCAGCATTTAGTGCAACGTGAAAGTCGAAAGGCAATTTAGAATATGATACTTCGGGATTAATAATTAAAGGGTTGGCAATACAGTTAATAATGGCAATGCTTAAATCATCTTGTTGCTCGCTGTGTCCAGAAAATTGATGAACTTGTGAGATGATATCTTCAGTGCCAATGTTAGGCTTACTCGCTAATACTAGCTTTAATCGCTCTTCCCCAAACATTGAAAATTGCTTACTTTCAGTTTCGACAATGCCATCTGTTGCCATAACAATTCTGAGATTCTCGTTCACTTCAAAATGAACTATGTTTCGCTCAAATTCGTCCGGCTCCAGAATCCCCAAAGCCATATGTTGTGACTCTAATGTTTTAATTAATTGCCCTTGCTTATCTATTACATATAAATCAGGTAAACCTCCTAACCAAGCTGAAACACTTCTCCCTGACTCACTTAACTCCATAATCGCAGCTGCACAAAACATATGACCAGGCAGTAATTCAGCCAGTGCATTGTTTAGTTCATATGCGATGTCACTTACAGACATCCCTTTGGCAACCATAGCGTAAAATATTCTGGATGCAGGTAATGCGCCTACAGCAGCTGCTAGTCCGTGCCCTGTGAAATCACCTAACAAGCAATAAAAACCACCTAACGGACTTTGCGCCATCAAAAACATATCACCATTGAACATTGAAGCTGGTGACAAATGAAAATCGCATAATTTGGGGAAGGTTTGTTGCTGAGACAAGGCGTTACTAAAGATATGCTCTACAATCTCATGCTCTCGTTCAGTTTGATTGTAATGATATTCAAGTTCTTTCTTTTGCCTATTTGCCTCCTGGCTTAGTCGACGAGTACGAGCGTGGGCTTTAATTTTTGCCGAAAGAATTATTTTATCAAATGGTTTGTGAATAAAATCATCACCGCCTACCTCTAAACACTTTTCAAAACTTTGATGATCTTCTAACGCAGTTATAAAAATTATGGGTAAATAAACATCCCCAGCCTGCTGTTTGATCAGCGGCGCAGTTTCAAAGCCATCCATGACAGGCATCATGACATCAAGCAAAACAATATCTATTGAATGCTCACTTAACTTTTCAAGTGCCTGTTGCCCGTTATTTGCAAGCTCAACTAAATAGTTTTGCTGCTCAAGCATTGCCTTCAATAAGGTACAGTTTAGAGGCTGGTCGTCAACGACTAAGATTCGCAAAATAATATCTTAATGTTATCAGTCGATATCAAACTTTTTGTCAAATCGTGAGATTTGTAAAATCTTCTTTAGCTGAGGGCGGCAATTACTGATAGTGATACTTGAAACGGACTCACCTAAGGTCTTCTTCATATTTAACAGCATGCCTAATGCAGAGCTATCCATATAATCAGTTTCTCGCAGGTCGATAATCACTTTATCAGTTTGACCATCTACTTCTGCATACGCTTGACGGAAAGACTGAACCAAATTGAAATCAAACTTTCCTTTTATTTGTATAGTCAACGTTTTGCCATCGGCAGAAGCACTTTTGCTCAAACTCATTATAACCTCCTAATATGGTTCGAATTTGTTATTCATCCGTTGTTCTTAAATATAACTTGTTTAGAAATAATCGCCAAAAAATATCGAACTTATCAATACAAATTATTTAAATGCTTAAAATTCAGACTGTTATTCTGTACTTATTCAATGCCTATAAACAAACTGGTATGATACAAATATTACACAACAAGAGCACTTAACAATGTCTGATAATAATTTAGTTTACTCTACTGAGCTTGGTCGTATTAAGCCAGAAAGTGAGAAAAGTGAACCTGAAGTTAGGCTTTTCAAAGATGGCGCTGTACGTATCGAAAGGCAGACTAAAGGCAGAAAGGGCAAAGGCGTTATGTTAGTGGTGGGTATTGACCCTGCTGAGCATGATTTAAAGAAACTAGCTAAAACTTTAAAAAGTAAAATGGGTCAAGGTGGCGCTTTAAAAGAAGGCGTCATTGAAATCCAAGGTGATGATAGAGAAAAGCTAAAACAAATTCTTGAGTCATTAAAATTTAAGGTCAAAATTGCAGGGGGTTAAATCCCCCTACATTTATTTGAGTTGCTACACCTTAAATAATTCAACTGCTTGCTCTGGAAGTGGTGGGCTATAGAAGTACCCCTGAACAATATAACAGTTATTTCTCGCTAAAAACTCCACTTGTTCTTTGGTCTCAACACCTTCAGCTACTACTTCTAAATTCAATTTTTGAGCCATTGCAATGATAGCTGCAGTAATTTCCATATCATTTGAGTCTTCTGGAATATCTTTAACAAAAGAGCGATCAACCTTTAATATATCGACTGGGAAGCGTTTTAAATAACTTAAAGATGAATAACCAGTACCAAAATCATCAATAGATAAAGACACCCCCAACGCTTTAATTTGATGTAACTGAGAAATAGCTGCTTCTACATCACCCATTAACATACTTTCTGTTAATTCTAAATGAAGTAATTTTGCAGGCATGCTGGTACGCTCAAGTACATCTGATAACACCCTCTTCATATTGCTATCTTTAAATTGACGCGCGGAAAGGTTAATAGACATATTCCCAACTTTGCCTTGTTTTTGAAGCTTAACAGAGAAACGGCAAGCTGCTTCAAGCACCCACTCCCCTAACTCAACAATTAACCCTGTTGCTTCAGCAATTGGAATAAATTTACTAGGCGGAATAGGCCCTTGCTCTGGGTGCTCCCAACGGATTAATGCTTCGTATCCAACGACTTCTGTTGTTCGATAATCGACTTGTGGTTGATAGTGCAATGTAAATTGATTTTCACGAATAGCTGAACGTAACTCATTTTCTACATATAAACGCTCATTTGCAGCTTCATCCAACTCTTGAGAATAGAAGTGGAAAGTATTTCGACCTTTCGCCTTTGCCTCATACATAGCTAAATCAGCATGTTTAAGCAATTGCTCTTCTTCTTTGCTATCAAATGGGGCAAGCGTAATACCTATACTGGCACTGACAATGACTTCATTATTTCCTAATTTAATTGGAACATTCAGTGTACGTTGAATAATTTGCGCTACATCCATCGCATTTTCACGACTTTCTATGCCACTGAGCAATACAGCAAATTCATCACCGCCTAATCGTGCTATCGTATCTTCAGCTCTAAGTCGTGTTTTTAATCTATCTGCAACTTCTACTAATAAGCGGTCACCTGCATCATGACCGAGCGTATCATTAATACGTTTGAATTCATCTAAATCAAAATAAAACAGGGCAAAAGCATAATGTCCTCGCTCAGCTAGAGCCATTGACTTTTTGAGCTGCATCCTAAAGAAAGTACGGTTTGCTAAACCTGTTAAAGTATCAAAGTAAGCCAGCTCTTCCATCTTTCTCTGACTTTCTTTTACAAAAGAAATATCTTGTGCTGAAGCGACATAACTTGATATGTGTCCACTGTCATCTCGAATTGGTGAAATACTCAAACTAACCCAAATAGGCTCATTGGTAATGCCCTGTAAAATTGTATCACCGCGCCAGTAATTACGACTTCTTAAATCAAGATCTATATCTTCTATTAAAATAGCCATTTCTTTGGAAATAATGCTAAGTAAAGGTTGTCGAGCAAAGTGCGCGTCATTGTAACCGGTCATTTCTTGCATTTTTGGGTTTACATATTCAATTTGAAAATGCTCATTGGTGACCACCACAGCCGTACCCGAGTACTCCACTGCTTTTGACAATCTATCCGCTGCTTTTTGCGCTATCTCCTTTTCAGTTATTTTATTGTTTAACCCTGTTACCAAGGTTTTAATCTCTTTGCCCATGTCATTAAATGTGGCATTTAATAGGCCGATTTCATCCTCATTATTTGGCATCGCAGGCATATCCCACTGCCCTCGCCCAAAGTCTTTCACTGCACTTACTGTGTTATTAATTCTTTGTAAGACAAGTTTATAGAGCACTTGATGGAGTAATAGGGCTACAAACATTGCGTATAAAACGAATAAGCCAAAAAATTTAACTTTCAACTCTTCTAGGGCAGCCAGTGCTGAGTCTCTCTTTTTATAAATGCCAACATACCAACCTAACTCTGTTAACTGAGTGACATTAATTAGATGTGTTTCACCTTTTAAATCAAAACTCGACTCTCTTTCTGGTAATCTCAATTTCAGTGAATCATCAACCACCTTTGCCAACTCTGGGGTTAATTCATCACGCTTAATTGCGTTACCAGTATTAAAAATCTTTTGCAAATTTGGCGCAGCTAAAATATTACCTTGACCATCGAATATGAGGTACCCCTGGTTATTTGTAGGGACGGGTAAATGCTTAAATAAATCCACCATGCTGATATCCGTACCAATGAAACCTTGATACTCTTCTTCGAAATAAATTGGTACTAGAATACTAATAACCCACTTACTCCATATGTTGTCATAATGTACTTTTGACCATACAGCTTCTCGGGTTGGATTTAGCTCTTGCTTTAGCTGAGCTATCGTTTGGCCATCAAATAAACCTTGCTTTGGCGTAGTGTTTAATAAGGTATTTGGGGGAGAGATTCTCACAAACTGATCGTTTGTAACCATGTAAAAATTAAAGAAATCTTGAAGTAAAGGCGGAGCAACTATATCCCATAGAGATTCCGACCGAGCAAACAAGCTTTTTAGTTCTGGTGATAAAGCTTTCCCTGCAAAGTAAGCAGCTGACAAACCATTTGAAGCAGTACTTCGATAAGCACCATTGCGATATAAAACAGGTGAAGGTAATTGATTTTGAATGGTTTTACTATCATAGAATAGATGCTTAGTAACAACCGCTCCAGCTTGTTCTGACAGGCTCTTTTTTAAATCTAGATAGTTTGAGAATTGATTTATAACTTGCACGCTAAACCGTTTGAGGTCCGCGTATTCCTCATAGACTAGCTGCTTCTCTTCCGATTTAAGCATAAAGGCAGCAGCAAAAACTCCCGCGACCAAACACACCGCCGAAATTAAAATCGATAGTTTGACGCTTAAAGAATTAAAACCAAACCTTGAAGGGGGTCGACGATTGACCACTGCTAAACCCTTATTAAAATTGTTATTTTTATATCGATATCGTTTCGCCAATATATCAGAATGTTTCCCTATTCGCCAAGTTAGGCGAGGTTATCTACTGACAAATTGATAAAAAATCTAACTTTTAATTTAGGTTACGCTTGTTTGTGTATAGCCTCTATGTTACTAATGTATGTAAATAGATTAATATTTATCTTAACAATGACAATTTCAATTACTCGCAAAACTTACTTCTTTTTTAGCTTCTTTTTTAGATGAAGAGGCTTACCTGTTTGCGCGTGATTACGAATAGATAAGCCTCCCAACTGGGAGGTTTTTTTTTGCCGCTGGGAGTGAGGACCTATGACAGAAAATACTTTAAATGCTTTACGCAAAGATATAAATGAAATCGATTCAGACTTAATGGTGTTATTAGCAAAACGCCGTCGCATTAGCCATAGCGTTTTGGAATATAAAATTGCGAATAATAAACCTGTTCGCGACGAAGAGCGTGAACAAGCTTTACTAGAAAAGCTAATTAACTATGGTAAGTCACTCGGTCTTGATGCGTTTTATGTAAACAGTGTTTTTCAAACTATTTTGGAAGATTCGGTTTTAAATCAGCAGGCATTACTACAAAAAAGCCTAAACCCTGATTCATTGAGTGACACACATCGTGTTGCTTATCTGGGCGGGCAAGGCTCTTATAGCCAACTTGCTTGTCATAAATACTTCAGCCGCCGCCCAGGTAAGTTAGTTGAAATGGGCTGTCAAAGCTTTGAACAAATCACTCAGCATGTTGAAAAAGGTCAAGCAGATTATGGTCTTTTACCAATTGAGAATACCAGCTCAGGCAGTATTAACGAAGTATTCGACTTATTACAACATGCCCAAGTGACCATAGTCGGTGAAGTCACTCATTCTGTTGAGCACTGCTTATTAGCAGCACCAGGTACTGAGCTCACTGATATTCAAAAAATATTTGCTCACCCTCAGCCATTTGCACAATGTAGCCGCTTCATTCAAGGGTTAGATGATGTATTGCATGAAACATGTGATTCGACATCAAGTGCCTTAAAGCAAGCATCAGAAACACCAAATGGCGCTGCTATTGGCTCTGCGCAGGCAGGTAAAAATGCCGGCCTTGAAGTCATCAAATCTGGGCTTGCGAATCAGGCTGAAAATCACAGTCGCTTCATTGTTGTCGCGCGTAAAGCTTTGCAAGTTTCAACTCAGATACCAACCAAAACAAGTCTGATTATGGCAACCAAACAACAAGTTGGTTCATTGGCTGATGCACTAATGGTCTTCAAAGCACATAACATCAATATGGTGAAGTTAGAATCTCGCCCTGTACCAGGTAACCCATGGGAAGAAGTATTCTATGTTGATTTACTTGCCAATACGGCAGAAAAGCATGTGCAAAATGCCTTAGAAGAGCTTAAAGATCACACTCAATTTGTACGTATTTTAGGGTGCTATCAAAGTGAATCTATGCAAGCCGTTGAAGTTTAAAGTGAAACTATTAAGCTAACTGAAAAAGGCACTTTTCTAAAGTGCCTTTTTAATATCTTTACTTTCATTAAGAAGTGGTCGTTTAAGCTTTATATATCTAATACCTTTGCGTCATTGGCTTTATTAAGCAAACCACGACTTTGCTTTAAAAACTGCTCTGCAGAACCAGAGAAATAATGTTTTGCCTCTGAGAACGAATCAATCAATGCAGCCTTGTCGCCAGCTTTAAGTTTATCAAGTGTCAATTCAAAAGTTTCCTGGTAACTCGCTAATAAACCTTCAACGTCATTAAATTGTGCCAACATAATATCTGAATATAGCTCTGGAGACTGAGCGAATAACCTCCCGACCATCATTAATTCAAGCTGATAGATAGGTGAAGAGCAGCTTCGAAGCTCTTCTAATGTATGGCATTGCTTCGCCAAAAACTGGCCATAGACGAACGTAGTTAAGTGACGCATCACCTGAATGATCTGCATGGCTTGGTCGTGCTTTTTCGCATCCATTTTGACCAGCTGACAACCCCACACTTTTAACTGCTCAAGTAGCCCTGAACATGCTTCAGGAATTCGCCCTTCACAGACCACAATGGTTTGTTTTACCCAGTGAGAAATATCAGGGCCAAACATTGGGTGAAGACCAACAACAGGACCAATATGCTTATCCATAAGCACTTTTAAAGGTGCTTGCTTAACTGAGGTAATATCAACTAAAACACACTCATCAGGTAGAGCAGGCAGTGACGAGACCACTTCTTCTAAGGCGTTAATTGGCACACTCACAAGTACCAGTTTAGCCCCAGTTAATATTGTCTCTGCATCGGCTTGTTGCGCTCGGTCCAAAATACGAATCTCATACCCTGAGCGAGTAAGCTGCTTAGCGAATAACTGACCCATCGCCCCTTCACCACCGACAATCACGACAGGAGATAACTCTGGCGCTTTACAGGCTAACTTACTTTGCTGATTTTCGTATGCTTCACGCATCATGCGCCTAAGCATATCTTCAACGAGATCTGGGTTTACGTTGTGTTCTTCAGCCTGCTGCCTTCTCGCTTCGATCAAAAGGCTTTCTCTGTCAGGGGCATGTAAAGGTGCACCTATCTCTTGTTTGATAGCACCGATTTGAGATGTTAATGCGTTGCGTTTAGCAAGAAGTTGTACGAGCTGACTGTCGCATTCATCAATGCCGGCTCGAAGTTGTGCTAATGTTTGCTCACCCGTCATAAATGTAAACTTTTATAAACACCAGTAAATAAATAATTACAACTAGTCTAACAGGATGGTATGACAGATAAAAGTGAAGGGATGAATTAAATTTAGACTATGACATCACAAAGTGCGATATGGTTTTTTGGGCATATAAACCAAAACAGGCCACTCAAAGAGTGGCCTGTTTTTAAAGCGTAGTAAAACGCGCGTATTAGTTAAGTTTTTCTTTAATACGTGCTGATTTACCTGAACGCTCACGTAGGTAGTAAAGCTTAGCGCGACGAACTGCACCGCGACGCTTAACTGTGATGCTATCTACTAGTGGGCTGTGCGTTTGGAATACACGCTCAACACCTTCACCGCTCGAGATTTTACGAACTGTGAATGCTGAGTGTAGACCACGGTTACGCTTAGCGATAACAACACCTTCAAAGGCCTGTAGACGCTCTTTGTTACCTTCTTTAACGCGTACCTGTACAACAACTGTATCACCAGCGCCGAACGCAGGTACGTCTTGCTTAAGCTGTTCAGCTTCAAGCTCTTTAATAATATTTTGGTTTACTTTTGCCATTTTATTTCTCACATTCCTAGGTGTAACTGTCTTCTAGCCACAAGCTTGTTCATGTTCTCGCTGAAATTCAGCAAGTAACATGGCTTGCTCCTCAGTCAGAGCTAGGTTACGCAACAAGTCAGGACGTCTAAGCCAAGTTCTGCCTAATGATTGCTTAAGCCGCCATTTAGCTATCTCTTTATGGTTTCCGCTGAGTAATACAGCAGGCACCTGCTTGCCATCCAATGTTTCTGGCCGTGTATAATGAGGACAATCTAACAAGCCATCCGAAAAGGAGTCTTGCTCAGCTGATTGGTTGTGACCTAAAACACCTGGCACCAAACGCGCGACTGCGTCGATTAGTGTCATGGCTGGTAGTTCACCACCACTGAGAATAAAATCACCGATGGACCATTCTTCGTCTACATAAGACTCGATGATCCGCTCATCAATACCTTCATAACGACCCGCAACTAATATCAGTTTTTCTGATGCTGCCAATTCAGCTGCACCTTGCTGATCTAGTTTTCGCCCTTGAGGGGACATATAAATTACTTTGGCGTTTTCTCCTGCTGCCGCTTTGGCATCAAGAATGGCTTGTTTTAATGGGTTAACCATCATCAACATGCCTGGACCACCACCATAAGGTCTGTCATCTACGGTTCTATGCTTATCAGTTGCATAGTCTCGTGGATTCCAACTGTTAAACTCGATTAAACCGTTTTTAACAGCGCGTCCCGTTACGCCTTGCTGGGTAATCGCATCAAACATTTCGGGAAACAGTGAAATAACACCGACCCATAATGGTTTTTGCTGGCTCATTTAAAAGCCTGGATCCCAGTCTACAGTAATTACTTTTTCTTCATGATTAACACCTTTGATAACTGAATCAGTTAAAAACGGAATTAATCGTTCTGATTGGCCAAACGCATCTTTTTTATTTGCTTTCACAACTAAAACGTCGTTTGAACCAGTCTCCATCAAGTCATCGACTGTGCCTAAGTTATAACCTTTATCAGTTACAACAGACATGCCGATAAGATCTCGCCAATAGAACTCACCTTCAGGGAGTTCAGGAAGTTGCTCTGAATCAACTGAGATTTCCACATTGGTCAAAGCCATTGCTTCGTCTCGGTCGTTTACTTGCGCAAACTTGGCGATAAAGCCCTTGTTGTGGCGACGCCAGTCACTCACTTCAAGAGATTGCCATTTACCTTGTTGCCCTATCAACCATGGGCTGAATTCGAAGATCCCTTGGGGATCATCAGTAAATGAATGCACCTTAAGCCAGCCCTTAATACCATAAGGGGCACCAAGCTTACCTACTACAATAATCGAGGTGTTTTCTTGACTCATGGTTACACTTACGCCTATTAAGCCGCTTTACGAGCGTCTTTAACTAACTTAGCTACGCGATCTGAAAGAGATGCGCCTTGACCTACCCAGTGATCAACACGTGATAAATCTAAACGTAATTTCTCTTCTTGACCCGCAGCGATTGGGTTAAAGAAACCTACTTTCTCGATGAAACGACCGTCACGTGAGAAACGGCTATCCGCAACCACGATTTGATAGAATGGACGCTTTTTAGCGCCGCCACGTTGCAAACGAATAGTTACCATACCGTCCTCAATTAGTTGACTGTTTTCATTAATAAGATTTGCTTCCCAATTTGGGAAGCTGGGGAATTGTACGAGTTTTTTTCAACAATGCAAGTTTGTTTTGGATTTTATTCTCTTAGGCACCTTCCCTGTAATTGCTTGGTAGTTGAAAAGCTTAATAAATTTGTCATACGAACAAAAAACGGATGTAAAAACTCACATCCGTTTTTTAAATCTAGTGACGAAGAGCAGCCTTAAAATGTCATTTTTGCATTGAGAGCAAAGTTTCTTCCCGGCTGCGTAAATTGTGTTAAATCAGCGTCAGCAGCTTGACCTGCAACAATTTCATAAGGGGTGTATGCTTTATCAAATAAATTGAATATGCCGGCATTCAACTTCACTACACCAAAGTCATAATCAGTAAATAAATCAACAGTCCCCCACCCTGACGTTTGAACCATGTCGTTGTTTGGTACCTTTGTCATACGCTTGGCAAACTTAAACGCTCCTGTGACTGACCAATCGCCTTGTTCATAGCGGGCTTTCACAAAGCCATTTAGCGGACTAATTGAATTTAAGTACTCATTGGTTTCTTTATCTTTACCATTTATAAAAGTAAGGCCTGTATCAAATGAGACATTATCGTTAACCCACACTGTATAAGTTGTCTCAAGCCCTTTTATTTCGACCTCACTGATATTTTGATATTGGTAATACGTTTTTGGTGGCATGTTTGGAATGGTACTTGGCTCCACACGCACAACTTTATTGCCTATGAAGTCCTCGAATTTTGTATTGAACAAGGTAATAGTAAAACCATGTGATTCAAAATCACCTTTAACGCCAAACTCAACACTGTCACTGGTTTCAGGATTTAGTTCTGAATTTGGTAAAATCTGGTAAAACGGTTCAACACCATGGCTTTGATATGCAAGGTCATGTGGTGGAATTTTAAAGCCTCGAGCGTATTGTGCAACAAGATTAAGGTTATCAGAAAAAGAATAAACTAAACCAAGTTTCGGTGATAACGCCGTTTCAGTAATATCAGAAAACTCAGCCCCCTCATACAAGGCATCTTTTTTCGGCGTCATGTCATAACTATCTACACGAATACCAGCATTAAGGTCTAAAGAATCAGGTATAAGCGCTATATTGTCCTGAACAAATATCCCGAGCATACTTGTATCTGCACCAGGGAAGGTTTTCTGCCCTTCTTTATCAAGTAGTTTGTTACCTTGCGCATCAAGTCGTGTTTTATATCGTGGCCTAGCTGTCTCATAACTATCGTAATCTAAACCATAAACGAATTGGTGGTTTAACCCTGCTACTTCTAAGTTTTTATCCAGTACAACCCGAGCTCCCAAAATAGACTGATCGAATCGATAGTCATTGTAATCAGTATAAGGACCAGTTCTACTGCGACTGCCGTCATTTGCGCGTAGTTGGTCGCTCTTCTGCTCAAAGTTGGTGTAATAGACTTGTGCCTTTAAATTATCGTAAAAAGCAGTCGCACTCGCGCTATCAAATGCTAAAGACACAGATAGGCTTTCATTCTGATCCGTTGTCTCATTAATTGTGGCTGCTATAACTTGCTTTGTTTCTTGGTCAAAAAAGTCAACCGTTGCCAATAAACGCTCTTTGTCTGAAATATCAAATTCTGATTTGATCAATACAGCATTCGAGGTGTAATCAAAGCCTGGCAGATTTTCTTGGTAGTTTTGCGCTTCTCTACCATCTCTTCTAGTTAATTGAATTGATGTCGCATTCATCTCACCTACTTTCTGAGCATACGTAGCTGAAAAACTCTTTTCAGAATTAACGCCATAATAACCCAACCCTAATTGCGCATATGCGGTGTCATTCGCCAAATAATCTGATGGGTCCTTGGTTGAGATAACAACAATACCGCCAAGCGCATCAGAACCATATAAAGAGGACGCGGCACCTTTGGCAACTTCAATTTGTTGAACATTATCGATATCAAAGTATCCACGACCAATGAGCAGGCCACCGCCGCCTGCATAGGCATCGTTTATACGTCGGCCATCTTTGATATAAACCACACGGTTTCCACCGATACCTCGAATATTAAGCGCTTGAGCTTCACCTGTAGAGCCCGATGTTGTAATCCCTGTTTGATACTTAAATGCGGTATTTAAGTCCACTGCCAACTCACGTTCAATTTCTTGTTCAGTAACGACATTCACTGAGCCCGCAACATCAACCAGTTTTTGCTCAATTCGAGAGCCTGATACAACGATAACTTCACTTTGCTTTTCAAACTGAGCTTCTTCAGCCGCAGTAATAAACGAACATGATGCAGTTAGTACAGCTGCAGTAATACTGATCGAAATGGGTGTCTTCTTAAACATTTTTTTACCTCAAACAGGAAGAACGAATCAATTTCGAGAGCACTATAATCACATTTCAAATTAATAACAAATGATAATTGTTTTCATTATTATGTAGATTTTGAGCGTTCTGATAGGTATTATCAGCAAACGAGGATGAAGTAACGTAGAGGGATTTAGCAATTTGCTCATATAGCCAAAGCTATGGCTATGAGTGCTATAAAAATTTATAAACAAGAGAAAACAATGAAACACATTATTTCTATTGGTTTACTGCTTTTAACCATTAGCTTTAATAGCTCAGCACAAAGAATTGTAACTGCAGGTGGCACCATCACAGATATTGTCTATGCACTTGGCGCTGGAGAGAAAGTAGTCGCTGTAGATACATCAAGTACTTGGCCACCTAAAGCAGTTGCTTTACCTAAAGTAGGTTATTATCGAGATCTGGCTGCCGAAGGCGTTTTATCAAAACAACCAACAATTATACTTGCCTTAGAAGGTACAGGTCGCCCCGAAGTACTTACGCAATTAAAGAGTACAGGTGTTGCACTCAAGCTTTATAACAAACCTAAGCATGTAGATGGGCTTTTTCAATTAATCAATCAAGTCGCCACTGATTTAAACCAACAAGAAAGCGCGCAAAAGCTTATCGCACAACTAAAAAAAGCATTGCCAGCCAAAGCCCCCCTTTCTGAATCTAAAGCATTATTTATTCTTTCAGCTGGTGAGCGAGGGTTAATGGTCGCAGGCAAAGAAACGGTGCCTGATTTACTTTTTAGTTATACAGGCGTGCGTAACCTCGCTCAACATAAGGGCTTTAAACCTTTTAACCGCGAATCTTTAGTAGTGAGTAACCCTGATTTCTTGGTGGCACCTAGCCATGTTGTAAATGGCGCTGGCGGCGCTGAAAAGTTTTGCCAACAGGCTGCACTTGCGTTAATTCCAGCTGCAAAAGCATGTCGGCTACTTATTATGGACTCCTTAATGGCACTGGGTATGACAACACGCTTACCAGAAGCTATCGCGACATTAAATGAATTTCACCTTAAAAATGTACTATGACCACTCTTGCGCTTCCTACACTTCACTCTAACCAGCACTTAAAATGGTATTGGCTCAGTGCCATCTCACTCTTTTTCTTGGCTTGGCTTTCATTAAGCACGGGACCAGTGGGTTGGGATTGGAAAATTCCAATTGCATGGTTAATGCCCGATAGTTTTGTAACCGACATCAACACATTGCAACTTAGCGTAGTATCGCAAATTCGCTTACCAAGACTTGTTCTGGCCATTCTGATCGGCTCGGTTTTAGCTTGCAGTGGGGCCGCTACACAAGCCTTATGTAGAAACCCACTCGCAGATCCGAGTTTAATGGGGGTGACTGGCGGTGCGGCTGTCGCAGCGATTGCCGTCATTGCACTCGCGCCAAAAGTAAGCTTCATTAATGAAGCCATGATTGCGCCAGCTGCATTTGTCGGAGCGTTAACGATTACCAGTATTATTTACCGTCTAGCCAACCACCAAGGGCAAGTACAAATAACAACCCTACTACTCGCCGGCGTTGCCATCAATGCGATAGCCATGGCGATAATTGGACTCTTTAGCTTCTTTGCCGATGACAGTGCACTGCGTTTGATGACGTATTGGCAAATGGGTTCTCTGGGTGGTGCGAGCTGGTCAGCCATTACCTATGGTGCACCACTTATAATAGTGAGCACACTCTGTTTACTTATGAAAAAAAGACAAATTAATGCCCTTATGCTGGGCGAACGTGACGCAAGACATTTGGGCGTCAATGTAAAACGTCTGAAAACAGAAGTCGTCTTTTTCGTAGCACTCGGCGTTGGCGGTGCTGTTGCTATGGGTGGCATGATTGGTTTTGTTGGGCTTGTAGTGCCGCATATCGCAAGACTACTAGTTGGTCCAGATCTAAGAAAAATGCTGCCACTGAGTATGCTGCTGGGTTGTTTGTTAATGCTACTGGCTGATTGGATAGCACGCTTAATTGTTGCCCCGTCTGAATTACCAATCGGCATTGTGACCGCATTATTTGGCGCACCTTTTTTCATTTATCAATTAATTAAACAAAAACGAGGTATGCATGCTTGAATGTCATAACCTTAATATTAAACGCGGCAATAAGCATATTATTAAGAACTTGTCGTTTAACGCAAAGCAAGGCGAATTTATTGTATTACTGGGTGAAAATGGCGCCGGAAAATCAACACTGTTAAGTGCAATTTGTGATGATTTATCTTTTACTGGTCAGGTGACCTTATACAATCAGCTGTTATCTGACTTTGACCCAAATACGTTGGCAAAACAAAGAGCTATGCTATTGCAAAATAATCGCGTCAATTTTGCGTTTAGTGCAGCCGAATTGATTGCCATGGGCCGCTACCCTTATCAAGAAAGCACCAAAGAGCAGGCCGACACCGTAAGTCAAATCATTGAGATGCTCTCTTTGGCTCATTTAGCAAATAGAGATGTCACTGTGTTATCGGGTGGAGAGTTTCAACGGGTACAATTTGCTCGATGCTTGGCGCAACTCAATGCACATAAAACGGATACCAAAGGCAAACTCATGTTGCTTGACGAACCGACCTCTGCATTAGATTTACATCATCAACATTGTACGTTAGGTAAAGCGAAAGCATTTGCACAGCAAGGTAATACCGTCATTGCTGTATTGCATGACTTAAACCTTGCGTCATTATATGCGGATAGGGTTTTATTACTGCACGATGGATATATCCATCAAGATGGTAGTCCGCAACATGTCCTTAAAACAGACATACTACAACCTATATATAGAGCTGGCATGCAAATTAACCAACATCCCAGCTTTTCAATTCCTATGATTTTTTCAGAACCTCTTACAGGAGCCCAAAATGCGTGAACAGGCAGCTTTTGAAGCACGCACTTTAGTCAGACAGTCACATGTTTGTGTGATCTCAACAATTTCAAAAAACCTGCAAGGTTATCCTTTTGGGTCTGTGTCGCCATTTATGACAGACAATCAAGGTAGACTTATTTTTTATATTGCAGGGATTGCGCAACACTCACGAAACTTAAGTGAAGACAGTAGAATGTGTGCCACTGTATTTGATGCTGCAGAACAAGGTGATCAGAATGCTCATGCCCGCGTTACGGTGGTCGGTGATGCAGCCCCAGTACCAATAGAAGAATCTGAATTGCTACTGGCGAGATACGAGCGACAATATCCAGAAGCCATATCGTACCGACAAGCCCATGATTTTCAGCTTTGGAGAATGGAAGTTAAGCGTGTTCGCTACATCGGGGGCTTTGGCCACATCTTCTGGATTGAACAAAATGAATGGCAACTAGAAGCGCCGCAATTTTCACTTGAAGATGAAGCTCGCATGGTAGAGCACATGAATGAAGATCACCGCGATGCCAACCAACTCATTCTTAAGCTCATTCATAATATTGAAGCCGATGATGTTGCGATGACAACGCTCGTATCGGATGGCTGTTATCTAAGAGCTAATGAGAAAAACTATTTCATTCAATTTGAAACGCCATGCCATGATGGTATGTCAGTGCGTAAAGAGCTGGTGAGATTAACAAAAGCAGCAAGATCACAAGCAGAGGCTATAAGCGCTTAGTTAGCGTCTTGTAAATTTAAAACAAAAAAGGAAGCGCCTCGCGGTTGCTTCCCTTTGTAATACAATTATAAAGTTTTAATTAAAACTTAGGGCCACCACCCATCATGCCTGGTGGCATCATGTTTTTCATGTTGCGCATCATTTTCATCATGCCGCCTTTGCCCTTCATCTTCTTCATCATCTTTTGCATCTGGGTAAATTGCTTAAGCAGTTTATTGACATCTTGTACCTGAGTACCAGAACCGGCTGCGATACGCTTTTTTCGAGATCCTTTAATTAAATCAGGACGAGCCCGCTCTTTCGGTGTCATTGAGTTGATGATCGCTTCCATTTGATTGAAAGTTTTGTCACCCACCTGGTCTTTAACTGCATCAGGTAAGTTAGACATACCAGGAAGCTTATCAAGCATCCCCATCATGCCACCCATGTTCTTCATTTGACGAAGTTGCTCTGCAAAATCTTCTAGCGTGAAACCGTCACCTTTAAAGACCTTTTCAGCAACTTTTGCTGCTTTGTCTTTATCGACTTTCATTTCGACTTCTTCGATTAATGAAAGTACGTCACCCATGCCTAAAATACGCGAAGCAACACGATCTGGGTGGAAAGGTTCTAGTGCATCAGTGCGCTCACCCACACCGATAAATTTAATAGGCTTACCCGTGATATGACGAATTGATAATGCCGCACCACCACGCGCATCACCATCGGTCTTAGTCAGAATAACACCGGTTAGTGGTAACGCTTCGTCAAACGCTTTTGCAGTATTCGCCGCATCTTGACCCGTCATAGAGTCAACAACGAATAAGGTTTCAACTGGGTTAATTGCTGCATGAAGATCTTTGATCTCGTCCATCATGTCGCTATCTACGTGCAAACGACCTGCCGTATCGACAATTACAACATCAATGAATTTCTTCTTCGCATGGCTGATCGCATTGGTAGCGATATCAACTGGCTTCTGTGAAATATCACTAGGGAAGAATTCAACATCCACTTCGTTAGCTAGCGTTTCAAGCTGTTTAATCGCCGCTGGACGATAAACGTCAGCACTCACCACAAGTACCGATTTCTTTTTACGCTCTTTTAAGAACTTTGACAGTTTACCAACACTGGTGGTTTTACCCGCACCTTGTAAACCCGCCATCATTAATACCGCTGGCGGCTGTGCAGCTAGGTTAAGCTCTTCATTGGCTTCACCCATGGCTTTTTCAAGTTCTTCACGCACTATTTTGATGAATACTTGACCTGGGCTTAAGCTCTTCGTTACTTCAACACCAACCGCACGTTCCTTTACTTGTTTAACAAACTCACGAACAACCGGTAATGCAACATCAGCCTCAAGCAGTGCCATACGCACTTCACGGAGGGTTTCTTTAATATTGTCTTCGGTAAGTCGGCCGCGGCCACTGATGTTTTTTAACGTTTTACCTAAGCGTTCTTGGAGATTTTCAAACATGTATTAGGTTCCAATAAATCGTAATTGTGCGCATTATACTGATATGCAGGCGAGTAATACAGTATTCAAGTAAAGACAAAGTTTCTTTTTATAACCTCTTTGCAAGAACGGTGGCATAAAATACAATAGCCTGTAACAAGGATACTAACATCTGGACTACATTTAACATGTTGATCATTAGCCTGTCTTTACTTGCCAGCCTTTTATATGTTCTAGCAACAGGGCATGTACTGTCACGCCTATTTCATAAAGAAGGGCCGAGCCAAAAGCTAACGGTTCTACTCAGTACAGGCGCTATATTGGCGCATATGTTAGTGTTAGTAAATTCAGTTTTTACCCATGATGGGCAAGATTTAAGTACGGTTAATGTCGCGATGTTAACTTGCTGGGTGATTGTCGTGAGCGTCACGACTGTATCATTAAAATTCCCCGCTACTCTGTTGCTCCCGGTAGTCTACGGCTTTGCTGCTATTTTATTAATCGCCAGTTTATTTATCCCACACCATATTATTATACAAAGCATTAACGTGGACTTAGGACTTGTTATACATATTTCTCTTTCACTACTTGCTTACTGTATTTTGATTATTGCTACACTCTATGCTGTGCAATTCTTCTATATAGACAAACGTCTTAAAGAAAAAGACCTTGCTATTATGAACAGTCATCTACCGCCACTTATGTTGGTTGAAAGACAACTTTACCAACTGCTTACTGTTGGTACTGGTATTTTTACATTGGCACTCATGTCTGGATTTATCTTTCTGGAAGGTATGTTTGCTAAAGAAGTCATCCACAAAACCGTGCTGTCTATTATCGCTTGGTTAGTTTTTGCAACTGTAACGATTGGTCATCACCGCTTTGGCTGGCGTGGTAAACCCGTAGTTTTTGCTATTTTGGGTGCCTCAGGACTAGTCACATTGGCCTACTTTGGTAGCAGATTCATACAAGAAGTAATTCTCGTAAAATTTTAACTTGACTCAGTACTTTCAGTAACGCTTAATACCTATTCAATATTAGAAAAGGGATCCTCTTTTGGACGACATATCAACCGGTACGCTCTTTGCGATTTTGGGCTTACTTATTTTGCTCTCGGCTTATTTCTCAAGCTCAGAGACTGGCATGATGTCGATAAACAAATATCGACTAAGACACTTAGAAAAAGAAAATCATAAAGGTGCGAAGCGTGTAAGTAGCTTGCTCCAACGTCCTGATAGATTAATTGGCCTTATCTTAATAGGTAATAACCTTGTCAATATCGCTGCATCTTCTGTGGCAACCATAATTGGTATTCGTTTATTTGGTGATGTAGTTGGCCTAGCCGTTGCGACATTTGGCCTTACTTTTATTATCCTTATATTTGCTGAAGTAACACCTAAAACACTAGCAGCACTTCACCCAGAGAAAATCGCTTTCCCGAGCTCTCTGATCTTAAAAGGACTGCTAAAAGTACTATTCCCACTTGTTATAGCAATTAACTGGATCACTAATGGCATTCTTAAGCTGTTTGGTATTTCAAACCAAGACATTGAAGAGCACAGTTTAAGTAAAGAAGAGCTTAAAACTGTAGTAAATGAGTCAAGTGCATTACTGCCTAGCAACCACCAAAACATGCTGACTTCTATTCTTGATTTAGATCATGTCACGGTTGAAGACATCATGATCCCACGCAACGAAATTAATGCCATTGACATTAATGACGACTGGAAAGACATTGCTAAACATTTAACCAACGCACAACATACTCGCGTATTGCTGTATCGTGACCAGATTGACGATGCTGTTGGCTTTATACACTCTCGAGATGCGCTGCGTCTTCTCACTAAAGAACAATTCGACAAACCTTCTTTATTACGTGCAGTGCGTGAAATTTACTACATCCCTGAAGGTACTTCATTAAATACCCAGCTATTAAAGTTCCAACAAAGTAAAGAGCGTATTGGTTTGGTTGTAGATGAATACGGTGACATTCAAGGCTTGGTTACACTTGAAGATATCTTAGAGGAAGTGGTTGGTGACTTCACTACCACACAAACTCGCGCACCGAGTGAAGAAGTTGACGTACAGTCTGACGGCTCAGTATTGGTTGATGGAACTGCAAACATTCGAGATATCAATAAAGAAATGAATTGGGAGTTACCAACAGAGGGTCCTAAAACACTGAGTGGTTTGATCGTTGAGTACTTAGAAGATATCCCACAAACCTCTTTGGGTATGCGTATAGCTGGGTACCCAATAGAGATAATTGAAATTAAAGAAAACATGATCAAACAAGTTAAAATATTTCCTGATAAAAGATTAACAGCATAAAAAAAGCCGCAATTGCGGCTTTTTTTATGCTTTGCATTGACTATCAAGAGCTAACTAAATAGCCTTTCAAACCAAGACTTATCTAATTCAGCTTCACATCTTTTTAATTGCGCGCCATAGCGCCCTGCACGATGCTTCACTTTATTTGCTACGGCCATAAGCCATTTTTTCTTACGGTAAGTGCCACGCTTATACCCACCCCACCCTTCGTGATAATTTAAGTATTGGGCGTAGGCATCCCATTTAGAAATACCATTTACTTTGTGGGTTTTATTAACAAACCAAGCCATGAAATCAATGGCATCCTCGAAATCGTCTCTATCTGCGCCTGAATTACCTGTTTCTCGAATATAATCTTGCCATGTGGGTGTTTTAGCTTGCGAGTAACCATAGGCAGAGCTTGCTCGTCCAATTGGAATAAATCCTAAAAAATACTCCATCGGCGGCGCTGCATCATGTCTAAATGAGCTCTCTTGATACATCATAGCCATTAACACATGTTTAGGTGAGCCCCATTTATTTTGGGCGTCGCGGGCATCATAATACCAGTCTTCTTTTTCTTCGAAGATTTTACAAATATTGTCAGGTTGTTTCGGAGGCGCCGTTGCACAACCGCTCAAAACTGCGGCGAAAGATAGGGTAAGAAAACTTTTTTTAATTTTTTTCATTTTTTGGTGAACTTATTTAAATTCTATAAGTCAGAGCATATGAATACAGTGGTTTAGCATTGTTTCATCCCTGATTTAATATTTGCGCAGCTAATTTAGCTGCGCTTTTTTTTGCCTAAGCGTTGGCAAAATAATCATCTAAGAATGCCACAAAAGTCAAATTATCTTCTGACACTTTTTGTAGTTGTGCTTGATGAGAATTCACCGCATCTGCATCTAGACTTGAGTTTGAGTAGGTTACAAGTGACTGAGACTGATGCGCTAACTTATACTCATTCGCCAACTCAATTGCATAGCTTCCGCCATCTTGTTGGTTTTGTTTAAGCTGAGATAAGAACTGACCTGATAGTGTCTTATTCTGATCAGAAATGCATTCTCGCCATAATTTGATTGCACTCTGGTACACGTTTGAGCCATTTGCTTTGTCCATATACTGAGCAACATGCACTAACTCTGTAAAAATCTCTTCTGCCCATATTTGCAAAGAAACAGGTGAACTATCACGTTGTAACTCAAGGTCTGGCTTACGACCGAAGTTCACCACGGCTTGTAAGTTAGCCTCTGTTAATCTTTGATCTTCACAGCTTAATGCTGGCGCGTCTTTAAGTAAGCAATAGGTTAAAAACACATCCAAGAAATGAATTTGCTCTAAACTAATCCCTGTCTGAGAAAAGGGATTAACATCTAAAGCGCGGATCTCGACATATTCAATACCAGCCCTTGCTAAAGCTTGAGTCGGAGTTTCACCGCTCTGTGCATTACGCTTTGGTCTGATCGGCGAGTAAAACTCATTTTCGATTTGCAGAATGTTTTTATTTAGCTGCTGCGGCGTTTCTGATTTATAGTCAGCTAAATTACCATATAGGTCAGAGTGACAGCCAATTGCTTCGCGTAAGCCCGCAATATACTCATCTAAATTGTTATAGGTCACTTTTAAAGACGACTGAGCACTGTTGGTATACCCTAAATCACCTAGTCGTAATGCCGTACCGTGCTCTAAGTAAAGCGTGCCTTTACCCAAAGACTCAAACGGAAGGTCACTTTTATTGCCTTGCAAGAATGATTTACACAGCGCTGGAGAAGCGCCAAATAAATAGCTGATTAACCAAAGCTCACGCTTAAAGTTTCGAATAAGGCCTAAATATTTCTCTGAAATAAAAGCTTGTTTCTCAGCTGTGCTTTGCTCGATTTTTTGTAAGCTGTCCCACAAGGTATCTGGGAAGGAAATATTAAAATGAACACCGGCAATAGCCTGCATCATGCTACCGTAACGGTTTTTTAGCCCTTCACGATACAGGGTTTTCATTTTACCTATGTTCGATTCACCAAAATATGCCAAGGCAATGTCATCTTGATTTTCGATGAAGCAAGGCATACTCATAGGCCACAACAGCTCGTCGCCCATTTTACTCAGGGTGTATTTCTGTAAGTCTTGCAGTTGCGCTAGCGTCTCTTTTGGATCTTCACTGACTGGGGTAATAAACTCGAGTAATGATTCTGAAAAGTCAGTGGTGATATGCGAGTTCGTTAATGGATGCCCAGCGTCTTGTGGATGAGGCGTTTTGGCAATAGAGCCATTCGGGTTGATCCTTAATGCTTCTCGCTCAATACCACGCTTGATGCCCTTAATGGCTTGCTGGTGTTCTGCTGCAGAGAGTGCTTCTAAGCGAGTCTTTAATTCTGGTGTATTCAAAAAATTATCCTCAAGCCAATAGGCAATGTTCAATCAATGGGGGCACATCCCCAATACTCAAGCAATATTTATTAACGATGACTCATAATTATCTTGCCGGCATGCTGCCCCGCTTCCATGTATTGATGCGCTTGCTGGATGTCTTGCAACGCAAAAGTCGAATCGACATGGATAAATAAATCGCCACCACGATACGCAGTCATCAATTCATTTAGATCAGCTTTATTCTTTTCAACCACAATACCAGAGACCGTTATGTCATTTTGCTGTGCAGCTGCAACGATCTGCTGGGCACTGATGGTTGGTACAGTCACCACTTCACTGCCCGAGTCTAAATTCGCGACCATTCTTTCGCCGATTTCACCACCGACTAAATCGAGTAGTTGTGCTTGCCGCTTTTGTGAAAAGAATGTCTCATAATCAACAACCTTTACAGCTAACTTTTGTAACAGTTCATGTGTAGGGCGATTACTTACTGCAATCACGTCTTTACCTTGTATTTGAGCCAGTTGGATTGCTAAATGACCCACACCACCCGTAGGTGCATTAATGTAAAGGGTTGACTGTGAGCTTGAAAACTTTTTCAGAGCCTGTATTGCGGTTAAACCTGCTAAACATAGACCTGCGACTTCTGATTTTTGTTGCACATCAAATGCGATTAATTCGCCTGCATCAGCAATAACATAATCAGCGTAACAACCCGGCTGTTTGGCAAACCCCACCATACCTGCGACAAATTGCCCCACTTGGAGGTCAGAGACTTGAGCGCCACACTGCTCTACAACACCGTTTAAGTCATAGCCCAAAGGTAGAAATTCATCTGCTTCTTTTGCTTGAGCAACAAAACCTAGGCCTGCACGCGTTTTCAAATCGATAGGGTTAATTGCACTGCTATGTACTTTAATAAGCACTTGAGTGTCATTTAGCTCAGGTAGAACACATGTTTTTGCCTGAATTTTATCCGCAGCGCCGAACTCATCTACTCCATATTTTATTGCTTGCACAGGCATACTATATTCCTACTATTACACAAAGCATTATAGCCTTATAATTTAACACAGTTTTATGCTGAACCCTATGGAGAAAATCATGCGTCGTGGCCAGTCAATCATCGATGAAGAAGTTTCCTTTGATGACTCGCAACAACTTGTCTCGACTACCGATTGACGCGGTGTCACTACATATGCAAATGCAGCATTTTGTGCCGTTTCCGGGTTTAGTGCCGAAGAGCTTGTAGGGAAAAACCACAACATTGTTCGCCATCCTGATATGCCGAAAGCGGCGTTTAAAGAGCTATGGGATAAATTAGAACAAGGTCACTCTTGGCGTGGGGTAGTAAAAAACCGCTGTAAAGACGGCCGCTACTACTGGGTAGATGCATTTGTCACACCTATTTTTGAGCATGGACAGCTCGTTGGCTATCAATCGGTGAGAATTAAGCCAAACCAGTCAACAAGCCTTAGAAGTGATTTTTGATCAGATAAGCGAGATTGCCAATGCTGCACAGGGTATTTCAACTGCAGCAGAACAACAAATGGTGAGTGTTAAGATTAGCTACAACATCACCACCATCACCCATCACGGCAGCGAGAACTTAACCCTAAGTTATAAAGTTGCGGAAGATGCAGCTAAGTTGGTAGAAAGTGCAAACAAAATATCTGGATTATTACTGACGTTTAAAGTCTAAAAATTAAAATAAAAAACGCGATATAAAATCACTGCTACCGCTACCTCTATTCGGTAGAACCTAATTTATATCGGGCTCTTACAACAAAAAATGGCAGCTAAATCAGCTGCAATTTTTGTACTAAAAGCTTACTTACTATCAATATAATAAGCTGTATAACTTTCTACGATATGCACCTGCCAAAGCATCTCCATCTGGTAGGCTCGCAATCAGATCTAAGTAATCTTTTTTCGCAGTACCAAAATTTAAGTCGTTTCTTAGCACAGATAGTAATAGCTCTAACGCTTGCTCTTTTTTACCAGCTTCGGCCAGTAGCGCTGCAAGTTGTGTTTTTAAATCTTTGTTTTCAGGGTCCGCATCTAATTGCTCGGTCAGTGCAATGATCTCTGGAGATTCCTGTGCACTTTGTGCCGCATTCAACTTAGCTTGCAGATTTTGATAATACGGATCGCGCTCAGTTTCGACAACACTATCAAGTAACGCCTGACTATCTTCAAACTTTTGAATTTGAATACAGATATCAGCCAAAACCAGTTTCACACGGGTATTTTCTGGGTCAATTGCATAGGCTTGCTTGGCATAGTTAAACGCTGCATTTTGATCGTCATTTGCTAGCGCTTGTTTTGCTTGCTCAAGTAATAATACTTCCGGGCTTGGTAAATGCTCAGCCAATGCCTCTTTAATTTCAGCATCGCTTTTAGGACCTGGTAATACGCCAACTGGCGCGCCATTTTTCAATAACACAATCGTTGGTAACGCTTGTAGGCCTACTTGCTGTGCTAATTGAGATGCCAACGCTTGTTGTGTATCACAATCGACTGTTGCAACTAGTAAATGCTCTTTGTAGCTTTGTGCAAGCGCAGACAAAATATTCGCTTGTTCAATACACTCAGGTTGCTGCGCACTGAAGAACGTCATTAGAACCAGTTTATCGGCACTTTGCTCAGCCAGAACCTGCTGGATATTTTCAGGTGTTAATTGAATTTGGTTGTCCATAATTCACTTCTTAAATCTATGTATTATTAACTATATTGCGACTCTTATCGCTTTTTCAAGTCTTGCTTTTCGCCCGAGGAGATTTAGCACCGCTTTTACCTTTACTCGCACTGCGCTTACCCTTTTTAAAACGCTTAAAACTGGCTTTACCCTTGCCTGCTAATCCTTGAAAACTCGCAGTTTGTGTGTCTTGCAATAAGCGATTTAAATGCACTTCAACTGAGCCCATAAACTGATTATACGATTGAGACTTTTGATAAATCTGCTCAAGAGATTGCTCCCAAACTGCGGTCATATCAGGGCGTCCGACACTTTCTGGCAATGCTTTGATCACACTTTGCCCAATTTCGGTAGAGTGAATGGCTTTGCCTTTACGTTGTAAATATTGTCTTTTAAAGAGTAGCTCAATGATCCCTGCACGCGTCGCTTCTGTGCCGATGCCGTCAGTCTCTTTCAATATTTTTTTAATTTCTGGGTCGGTCACATATCGGGCTATTCCCGTCATGGCAGCGAGTAATGTTGCATCGGTGAAGTGCTTTGGCGGCGACGTATGCTTTTCGATAACCTGTGCATCAACACACTGCACTTGCTCACCTTTTTTCAGTATTGGCAATTGAGCAAGCTCAACCTCTCCTTTTTCTTGCTTGTTGAACAAGACTTCCCAGCCCTTATCAATCAGGCTTTTAAATTTAGAGGTAAATAGCCCACCTTGAATGAGTGTATGAATCTCTCGCTCAGCGTAAACGCTTGGCTCAAAAAATTGCGCTAAGTAGTGTCTTGCAATCAAGTAATAAACATTTTGCTCATTTTGATTCAGCGCGCCGCTCGACTTTTTTGAGGTCGGAATAATCGCATGGTGCGCTCCGACTTTACTATCGTTCCAAGCTGATGATTTTATCTCTAAATTCGCTTTGTCTGTAAAAGCACTTAGTTTATCGCTAATGGCATCAATGGCGCCCACTACTGAGCTGCGCTCTTTGTAATGCTCTTTTGGTAAGTAACGGCAATCTGATCTGGGATAAGTGATCAGCTTATGCCTTTCATACAAACTCTGACAGGTATCAAGTACCAACTGGGCGTTCATGCCAAATACTTTTGCTGCTTCTATTTGTAGTGTCGATAAACTATGTGGCAAGGGGCGCGACTTTTTACTTTGGGTGCTTTTATCCTTGCTCACTTCACCCGGTTGGTTTTTAACTCTGATCGCCACATTTTCAGCTAAGCCTTTGACCAGCACGCGACCTTCTTCATCCATATAAGGCTGACAGGCTTCGCTTGGTTGCCATTTACCTATGTAGCTCGCACCTGCTTGGGTGTTTAACTGCGCTTCGACTTCATAAAACGGCTTTGAAACAAAATTAGCAATTTCCCAATCACGGTATACAACCAAGCCCAATACCGGCGTCTGCACTCGACCAATAGATAACACGCCTTGATAACCCGCTTGCTGCCCTTTGATGGTACTCATGCGTGTCATATTAATACCATAAAGCCAATCGGCACGAGCGCGAGACAGCGCTGAAACCGACAGCGATAAAAAGTCGAGGTTAGGTTTTAGATTATTTATAGCCTGCTTAACTGCTGATGGGTTTAAATCGCTTATCAGACAGCGGAGTGTTTGCTCTTTTTGTGATTTAGTGGCGCCGCAAAAGTTAATCATTTCATCTATTAAAAGCTGCCCCTCTCTATCTGGATCGCCCGCGTTGACAATGGTTTTAGCCGACTTAATTAACTTTTTAACGGTATTAAATTGCTTTTTAGTTTTGCTCTTCGCTACTAGCTGCCATTGTTCAGGCACGATTGGTAAATCGGCAATCGCCCATTTTTTAAATTTAGGGTCGTACGCCTCAGGCTCAGCTTGCTCTAATAAATGTCCAATACACCAAGTAACAATATCGCCGTTCGCCGCTTCAATAAAGCCATCGTTATTCTTATGAGGTTTAGGTAGCGCATTGGCAATGGCTCTGCCTAATGACGGTTTTTCAGCGATATAGAGTTTCATTGTTAGATTTATATACTGTATAAATTAACAGTTATGATAGAGCAATGGCGTGCTAAGTGCCAGAGTTTAAGTTTCAGCCATAAAAAAAAGCGCCCATAAAAGGCGCTTTGGTTAAATGATATGTTGAAGTCTTATAGAGCATTGAAAACGTCGTCTGTTTTCGCTGCACATACAAAATCGTTCTTATGCAGGCCTTTGATAGAGTGGCTCCACCAAGTGATTGTCACTTTGCCCCACTCTGTTAGAAGACCAGGGTGATGACCTTCTTCTTCAGCCATGTCGCCCACTTTGTTAGTGAACTCTAATGCCTGCTTGAAGTTTTTGAACTTGAATACACGCTCAAGTTGCATGATGCCATCACGCACTTCAGGAACCCAATCAGGGATCTGCTTAATTAATACTGCTAACTCTTCATCTGACACTTTAGGCGCATCCGCACGACACGCTTCACATTTTTGTGCACTTAAATCAGACATTACAAAATCCTTAACTTGCTAATTTTTCTTTAGGGGGAAACTTTGGCTCAAATAAGCCTAATTCTTTTGCTTCTTGTACCAACGCCATGATATCCATTTGTGAGATATCAAATAAATCATTAATTGAGTTAATTGTGTAGTACAAAGGCTGCATAATATCAATGCGATATGGCGTACGTAATACGTCTAGCACTTCTAATTTGTTGATTTCTGGCGTGCCTGAGTATACATATTGTGTTTCACCTGGGCTTGAAAGCACACCACCGCCATAAACACGTAAACCGTCTTCGGTTTGCATTAAACCAAACTCAACCGTGAACCAATACAGGCGTGCTAGATATACACGATCTTTTTTCTCAGCGGCATAGCCTAGCTGACCATATTTATGCGTAAACTCTGCAAATGCAGGGTTCGTCAGCATGGCACAGTGACCAAAAATCTCATGGAAAATATCTGGCTCTTGCAGATAATCAAACTCTTCACGAGAGCGAATAAAGGTTGCTACCGGGAACTTTTTGTTCGCCAATAATCTGAAGAATTCATCAAAATCAATCAGTGCAGGTACAGGCTCAACTTGCCAACCTGTTTCACGACCTAATGCTTCGTTTAACTCATGAAGCTGAGGAATACGGTCGTGCGGTAAATTTATTTTCTCAAGGCCTTCCATGTACTCGTTACATGCTTTGCCTTCAATGCACTTTAATTGACGTGCAACCAACTCAGACCATATTTTATTTTCTTCTTCGGTCCAAGCGATGATGCCATTTGCATCAGGTTGCTTTGATACATATTTACTTGCTTTAGCCATAATAACCTTCGCTGTTAGTTCGCTCTTGCCCCAGCTTGAGCGCTTCAACTTGTTGACTTGATACTAGGGAAAAGTAAGCAAAAGATTAATAGATGAGATGTTTCAAGCAATCCTGAAAACTCGATTTTTCGGAGTCATTTGTTTACACTATCGTAAACAAATTAAAACACAGTTATTTAAAAAGGGACTTAAAAGCCCCTTTAGTAAACTTTAGGTTACGTTAAATTTGCTTAAATGCCAGTTCCAAGTCAGCAATGATGTCGTTAACATCTTCTAAACCAACAGAAATTCGGATCAAACCATCAGAAATGCCTGCAGCTTCTCGCTCTTCTTTGGTATACGGCGAGTGTGTCATCGATGCAGGGTGTTGAATGAGTGTTTCTGGGTCGCCCAAACTGACCGCTAACGTACAAAGTTCAGTCGCATTAATAAAACGCTCACCTTGCTCTAGGGTACCATCGATCTCAAAAGCAATAACACCACCAGCCCCTTTCATCTGCTCACCCAAGAATTTATAACCAGGGTGTGAAGGTAAACCAGGATAATACACTTCACTGACTTTAGGGTGCGCATCTAAAAACTCTGCGACTTTTTGTGCACTTTGGCAGTGCCTTTCAACACGCACAGCCAGTGTTTTTAAGCCTCGGTTAATCAACCAAGCATCATGCGGACTGATAGTCGCACCAATGTCTTTTAATACCGTAAGCTTGATCAGTTCAATGTGTTCTTGCGAACCACATACTGCACCTGCGACGACATCACCATGGCCATTAAGGTATTTAGTTGCACTGTGGATCACGATATCTATGCCAAAATGTTTTGGCTTTTGCAGTAGCGGTGTCATAAAGGTGTTATCCACCACGCTGATCAAATCATGCTTTTTAGCAAACTGACCCAGCATCGCTAAATCAATCACCGTCATATTTGGGTTGATCGGTGTTTCAGCAAACACCATTTTAGTATTTGGTTTAACAGCTGCATAAAGCTCTGCTTCGTTGGTCATATCTACAAATGACACTTCAATGCCCCACTTAGGCAGCATGTGAGAAAACAGCGCAAAACTACAACCATATAATGCGCTAGATGCAATTAAATGATCGCCTTGCCCTAAAAAGCTCAATACAGAAGCAGATACCGCCCCCATGCCTGTTGCAGTTGCTGCAGCATCTTCCATCTCTTCAAGCTGCGCGAGTTTTTGTTCAAGCTCACGGGTAGTTGGGTTGCCAAGGCGCGTATAAATGTAACCCGCTTCTTCACCTGCAAAGCGCGCCGCACCTTGAGCCGCGTCCTTAAATTGAAAGGTAGATGTTTGGTATAGTGGCGCGGTTAACGCGCCATGTGGGTCGTCAAAATGGACAGGGCTATGGATGCAATTGGTGTTGTCATGATACTTCGTCATTTTATTGCCTATGAATTTATTATTAGTCTGTTGATGAACTAATAAATAATCCAGCAAGTAAAATTCCACAAGCAAGCCAGATGTTAAGACGGCTAGACGAGCAAAACCCTCTAAAAATCGTACAGTTAAGTTGTCATTTTAATCATTTTTAGACGTTTTTGTACGCTCTAATAAAGCAGATAAAATACCTTGTGCTGATTGCCCTAATAAGGATTGCTTTTGCTCTAGCTTAGGTAACGGTCGACATAACTCCATGGTTTTGTAGCCTAAGCGCGCTGTAAACACGCCTGCACTGAGGCCTTGTGCAGCTCGCGCTGACAACTTGCCTAACAACTCAGCGCCTAGGCTAGTCGCCGCTAAGTCAGATACCAATTCGGATGCACCAGCAAACAACATCTGTTTAACCAACTGTTTGTACAACATGATGCGACTGCGATACGCCAGTTTGATACCGTAGTGTTGACTTATCTTTTCAATCAAGCTAATACCACGCCACAGCACCGAAAGCATATCAAGTAATGCCATCGGACTGAGAGACACCAAAAGCGCTGACGTTTTTGCATGTTGGTTAATGATTGCTTTCGCCTGCTCATCTTTACTGACCAGTAAGGTTGTTTGATATAAATGTAAAACCTCTTTGTCTGTATGATGCGGCTTTAAGCAGGCTTTAAATTCCTTTACTTCTGCATCGGTATGTTGTTTTAGTAAGGGCTGCAACCAAGTTTCAGCTTCACCAATTTGTGTGCTACTCATTAACCGGAGCGCATCATTTTGGCGCAGGTTTTGCTGTTTCAACGCTTTTAAAGAAACCGCTTCCTTGAATAAGAATTTGCTTAATACTAACAAGGCGGTGGTCAGCACAAAGCCATACAAGCCTGCTAATAGTATAGACTCTTGCATTGCCTCAATGATGGTGTAACCCGTTTCAACAGCGATTAATAACAATAAGCTAATAACGAAAATGCCTTTGAAATTGAAGCGACTGCTTTTAGGTTTAAGTACAGGCTCTAACTCTTGTTCAAACTCACTGCTTCCATCAATGACATCTAGCTCTTCGACTATTTCAAAGCGCTTACCTGTTTCTAATTCTTTTTGGGTTTCGCCAACATCACCGACATTAATACGTCTACCCGGTTTTAATTGAGCTGATTGATTGTCTGTCATTGCAATTTATCTCCAATTAAAAACTGTAGAGCATGATCTAAACGGGTATGAGTTAACTCACTTTTGGCACTAGGTAATGGCGCAAATGAAATAAACTCAAAGCCATGAGTTGGCCACTGACTTTGCGTGATAAAGTGGTTTGGCGGTTCTGGCGGCAAGTAAGTAAGCCATTCATCTTCATTGAGTGGCTTGCCATAGATGCAGTCTAAGGCTTTGTCGCCTTCTTTTATACGCTTCGCCAAAGTGCTTTGCACTGATGACATCGCCATTGTTTCAATCAGCACGCCATTAAAACGCATATCATTGGCTTGCTCGCCTACCAAATCATGCAATAACTGCGCTATGGCAACTTGCTGAGTGCCATTCACATGGTCGCACTTATTGGCAGCAAATAACACTTTATCGATTTTTGGCGAGAACAAACGCTTAATTAGATTAGAGCGGCCGTAATTAAATGATTGCAACACGGCTTGAAGAGTATGTTTTTGCTCAAGCAAAGATTGCGGGCCATCATTTAGAGCACTCATCACATCAACAAGTACCAACTGACGGTCAAATTCACAAAAATAGTTTTTATAGAAAGGCGTGATAACTTGCTTTTTATACGCCTCAAAGCGGCTGGCTAAATGGCTATATTGGCTATTTTCTTTGTCGTTACTCTCACGGCACGGGAAGAACAATAAGATGGGGGCATCTTCTAAATCACCAGGGATCAATTGTCTTCCTGGTTGCAGATAAGCAAGTTGCGTCTGTGCTTTTAACTGCTTTAAAGCTTGCGTGTAGAGATTTGATAGTTGCTTAAGCACTTGCTCATCAATATTTTCTTCACTATTGAATTGTTCGAGCTCAGTTAGAAATGGCCGCGCATATTCGCTGTACTCTGGCTTTTCTAGCAAGCTGAGCATTGACTCACTCCAGCTTACATAATCTTGCTCAAGCATAGGTAAATCGATTAACCACTCACCAGGATAATCAATCAGTTCTAAATAGAGGGTACTTTGCGGCGACACATGCTGCTTTAAGCCGTGCTTGGTTTCGTATCGAATAGCAATGGTTAAGGTATTAATACGCTTTGTCGATTTAGGCCAACTGGGCTCAGAATTAAGTAAGCAATTAATGGCATTAGGGTAATCAAAAGTGGGAATGTCTAATGCAGATTGTGGCACTTGTTTGGCTGCAATCAGGCGGTCATCCTTCACGACATCAAAAAAAGGCAAATTCTGTTTGTTGGTTTGTGTGGTTAAATGTTTTACGAGCGCTGTTATAAATGCAGTCTTACCGCTGCCACTTAAGCCAGTAACAGCCAACTTTACATGCTGATCTAAGCTACGGTGGAGGGTCTTTTGGGCTTTTTGTTTGAGTTTATCAAGGTTCGCGTGGCTGAATAAATTCGGATTCATTATAACAGTGTCACTCCCTGTTAAAGAAAGCGTGCGGCCTACACTAAAGTATAGCCGCACTCGCTTGAAGATGATGGATATTCCAATTTTACTGATTAAGCGTCCATTCTAACGCACTAGGTAGTCCTTTAACTTATATTTACCGCAATGAGCGAACAAACCTTCAATTCAATTGGTACTACAGCTTATTGATTTCACGTGACACAGTAAACTCACTTGATGTCACATAAGTTTCCATACTTTGTATACGATTATCTAAACGGGTTAAACGATCTTTTAAATCAAACAGCGCCTGACGTGGAGGCTCACCTTTTTGCCATACCTTAAACTTTACTGAGATTGGATCAATCTCATCAAACTTACCTGTACTTTGCGACAAGCTAGGCTCTTTTTTATCAAGAATAAACCAACAAGCAATGTAAATAACGACAAATAACGGACCGCCAGATAACAATACTGCTGTGATAAACAGGATGCGAACCAGCCACAATTCCATGTTGAAGTAATCACTTAAACCTGCACATACGCCTGCTATTTTTCCACGTTTGGGGTCGCGATATAACTCTCTTTTCAATTTATTCATATCTTACGTCTCCACTGCGGCGATTCTTGGTCTAACAAAGCTTCTAGTGTTTCGACGCGTTCTGCCATTTTTTCAGCTTTGTTAGCTAACTCAATCAATTGGCGGTGCTCATGCTCACTCAAGCCTTGGCTTACCTGTTTCTTACTACGATAGTGAAGAATTAGCCAAAGAGGGGCAACAATCACCATGAAAATAATAATTGGCGCAACTAAAATTTCTAAATCCATCATCAATACTCCTATAACTCAACCTGTTGTGTCAGTGCCCGCCTTGGCAGGCACGTAGTACCTATTGTTCTTTGTTTGCTAGCTTTTTCTTTAGAGCCGCTAGTTCATCATCAACTTGCTCATTTTTTTGTAAATCAGCAATTTCATCCGATAGTGACTTTTTACCTAAATCATAAGCCTCTACTTGTGATTCTAGTCCATCGATCTTGCTTTCGTAGCGCTCGAAACGATTAAGTGCATCTTCAACTTTTGAGCTGTCTAATGCCTTTTTCACTTCTAAACGAGACTCAGCTGAACGCTGACGCAACACAATGGCTTTTTGTCTCGCTTTAGCATCAGCTAGCTTATCTTGAAGTGTTGCAACTTCTTGCTGTAATTTCTCAATATGAGACTCTAAATGCTCAAGTTCTTTTTCTACACTCGCTGCAGCATCTGATGACTTTTGTCTTTCAAGTAATGCTGCACGTGCAAGGTCTTCACGATCTTTAACCAACGCCAGCTCAGCTTTTTCTTGCCATTGTTGTGCTTCTTGATTTAGATGCTCAACACGACGTGCTAATTCTTTCTTCTCAGCCAGTGTTTTAGCTGAAGTAGAGCGGACCTCTACCAATGTGTCTTCCATTTCTTGAATAATGAGGCGAACCATTTTTTCTGGATCTTCTGCTTTATCAAGGATGGCATTGATATTTGAATTAACAATGTCTGCAAAACGTGAGAAAATTCCCATAATCTTTACCTCTTCGGTTACTCAATTAATTTAACTGAGTAAGTAGTATCAAATTGCTTGCCAACTTTCACAGCAAATAAAAACAATAAAAATCAATACCTTATTAAATTTCAAAAACTTCTTTTTTTCAAGCTTTTTTTAAAATACACTAATAGTTAGCAAAAATAACTAAGAGTTAGGCAATATGAGTCAGTTTCGCCAACAGGATAATTTACTTGGCCAATCAGACAGCTTTTTAGCTGTGCTAGACAAGGTTTCACAACTTGCTCCACTAGACAAACCCGTACTAATAATCGGTGAACGAGGAACAGGTAAAGAACTTATTGCAGCCCGCCTTCATTATCTATCCGAACGTTGGGACCAAAACTACGTTAAGTTAAACTGTGCAGCCCTTAATGAGAACTTACTTGAAAGTGAGTTGTTCGGTCATGAAAGTGGCGCCTTTACCGGCGCAAGTAAACGCCATGAAGGTCGATTCGAGCGTGCAAATAGCGGTACATTATTTTTGGATGAGCTCGCAAATACCTCTGCCATGGTTCAAGAAAAGCTTCTGCGTGTTATCGAATACGGTGAATTTGAACGTGTTGGTGGTAAAAGCACCGTAAAAGTAGATACACGATTAGTGTGTGCAACTAATGAAGATTTACCCACTTTAGCTGATAATGGTGAATTTCGTCACGATTTACTCGACCGCCTCGCATTCGATGTAATCACACTGCCGCCTCTTCGTGCTAGAAGAGAAGATATCGTCTTACTGGCAGAGCAATTTGCCATAAACATGGCACGAGACCTTGATTGGGCACTGTTCAGTGGCTTTACAAAAAAAGCCATGGACAAGCTATTAGATTACGATTGGCCGGGTAACATTCGTGAATTAAAAAATGTAGTTGAACGTAGCTTATATCGCCATGGTAGCGAGCAGTTGCCTGTTCATGAAATTATTTTCGACCCATTTGAAAGCCCATATCGTCCTGCTCAGCGTATTAAAGCACCGACAAATATTGAACGCGCCCCAGAAGTAATAACCCCAGCAGCGGCTGAAGCCTCCACTGCTACAGTTATTGAGCAAACTAAACAAGCTGAGAATAATTTTTCATTCCCATGCGATTTGAAAACACTGTCAAACGACTATGAAATTGAACTGCTGAAGAAAGCGTTAGAGCATAGTCAATTTAACCAAAAGAAGACTGCACAAATGCTCAGTTTAACGTATCATCAATTGAGAGGTTATCTGAAAAAATACAATCTGTTAGATCAGAAACAAGAGGCGTAAATCGTGCGAATACTGCTGCTGGGCACGCTGTGTACTTTGCTAATGGGCTGCATTGATAAGCCCAATGTGAAGTTAAATGAAAAAAACCAAGGGTTAGTTTATTGTGCTGAAGCCAACCCGATGACATTTAACCCACAAGTCACAACGACGGGCTCGACCATAGATCTGATAGCAAACCAGCTGTATGACCGCTTAATCAGCATTGATCCAGATACAGCAGAGTTTAAGTCTGAACTTGCTGAATCTTGGGGGGTGTCAGATGATGGCACAACCATCACCTTTTATTTACGAAAAGGCGTGAAATTTCATCACACTGATTACTTCACGCCTAGCCGAGAAATGACCGCCGATGACGTGGTGTTTTCTTTTGACCGCTTATTCAATGTGTATAACCCCTATCACTTTGTTGGCGATGCGACTTACCCCTATTTTCAAAGTGTTGGTTTAGATCAGCTGATACAAGAGATTATCAAAGTCGATGATTACACAGTGCAGTTTAAACTGTTTAATGCTGAAAGCAGCTTTTTATCAAACTTAGCAACTGACTTTGCTGTGATTACTTCTAAAGAGTACGCAGACATTTTGGTAGCGACAGAGAATAAGTCTCAGTTTGATAATAAACCGATAGGCACCGGCCCTTATAAATATAAACAATACCTCCGAGATAACTTGGTCCGTTATCATAAGAATGAATCTTACTGGAAACACCCTGTAGCTATGTCGCAATTGGTGTTCGATATCACAACCAACAATACCAGCCGAATTGCCAAGATGTTAACTAAAGAGTGTGATGTCACCGCGCATCCAAGTGCTTCACAATTAGCGGTGTTAAGCAAACGCACTGATATAGCCGTAGATAAAGCTGAAAACCTAAATATTGGCTATTGGGCATTCAATACGGAGAAAGAGCCTTTTGATAATTCGCTCGTACGTAAAGCACTAGCCCACTCTGTTGATTTCAATAAAATTCTACAAGCTGTTTTTTATGGCAATGGCCAAATTGCAAAATCTTATTTGCCACCTGCTTCTTGGGCGTTTACTGAACAAAAAAATATGCCGACCTATAACCCGACCCTAGCAAGAAAATATCTCGATATGGCTGGCTACCAAGAAGGCTTTGAAATGACGATTTGGGCCATGCCGGTATCGAGAATTTATAACCCCAATGCGCGCAAAATGGCAGAGCTTATCCAAAGCGATTTAAAACAAATTGGCGTGACAGCGAAAATAGTTGAGTACGAGTGGAATACATTTATTGAACGTATTGGTAAACATGAGCATGACAGTGTACTGCTTGGCTGGGTTGCTGATACACCAGATCCCGATAACTTCTTTAGTCCACTATTGAGTTGTACAGCGACTTTCAGCGATAAAAACCCAGCGAATTGGTGCAACCCTGAATTTGACTTACTGCTAACTAAAGCGCTCGACACAACTGATATCGAAGAAAGAAAAGCGTTTTATGCCCAAGCACAGGCCATGATCATCGACCAGCTCCCGCTTGTGCCTATTGCTCATGGCATGCGCTTTCAAGCATCAAGTAAAGAGGTTAAAGGCATCGACCTGAAACCATTTGGTGGGATCTCTTTGGCAAATGCAAGGAAACAGTAATGCGCGAGTATTTATTCAGACGGCTTAGCCTTTTGCTATTCATGTTGCTCACTCTGACTGCATTTACTTTTTCTTTGAATTATTTGTTTCCGGGTGATGTGCTTACTAACCTCAGTGGCCAAGTGAATAGTAGTTATGCGCAGTCACAAGCTTTGGCCGATAAATACTTGTTAGAAGAAAACATCATAGTGCAGTATGGTGCGTTTCTTGGCCGTATCGTTGAGGGCGATTGGGGCTACTCCCTTTCATCTGGACAGCCCGTTTTTGAACATATTTTATTGCTCTTCCCCGCCACGATAGAACTGTGTATTTATGCACTTGTTGTTGCAATTGTGTTTGGTATTCCATCAGGTGTCATTGCCGCAGTATTCCATAAACGCTGGCCAGATAAAGTCATTAACTCCCTCACTTTAATGGGCTTTTCTATTCCCATCTTTTGGTTGGCTCTATTGTTGATTATGGTGTTTTGCTTGGGATTGGGTTTATTCCCCATGTCTGGACGAATTGGCCTACTCTATGAAATTGAGCCTTATAGCCACTTTATTTTAGTCGATATTATCTCGCAGGGCTTTCCATACGGTGGTCTTGCATTCATTGATGCATTAAAGCACTTAGCGTTGCCAACTATTGTTCTCGCTATGTATCCGACTACAGTGTTAATTCGATTTACTCGCGACTCAATGCTCAATGTACTTGAACAAAACTACATTAAAACAGCTCGCGCAAAAGGTTTAAACCGTCGTCAGTTGATTTTGCATCATGCGCTTAGAAATGCACTTTTGCCTGTGATTAAGCAAATCGGTTTACAGTTTAGTACTTTATTGACACTTGCTATGATCACCGAAGTGATATTCTCTTGGCCTGGTGTTGGTCGCTGGCTGATTGAAAGTATTTATCAGCGAGATTATCCAGCGATCCAAGGTGGTTTATTAGCTGTGTCAGTGTTTGTTATTTTCGCCAATATGTTTGCTGAATTTAGCCATACCGTGTTAAACCCTATTTCTCGGAATCAAGCACATGGCAAAATTTAAATTATTTAGTGAAGAATCAAACCGCTCGCCTCTTTCTCGTTTATGGAAGAAGTTCAAGGCTAACCACCCTGCGCTTGTTGGCTTGTGGATTTTTATTGCACTTACTTTATTAGCGCTGTTCGCCCCGCTAATTTCACCTTACAGCATAAATCAGCAACATGCTGATGCACTCTTACTTCCGCCTTCATGGCATGATGCCGGTGATGTTAGATTTATACTTGGCACGGATGACCTTGGCCGAGATATTCTGTCTAGACTGATGAATGGAGCAACGTTTACCTTTGGTTTATCAATCATTGCAGCTTTAATTACCACTGCTTTAGGTGTCATTATTGGCTCGCTAGCAGGTATGAGTAAAGGCATTCGCTCGAGCTTTTTTAATCATTTGCTCGACATCACCTTGTCTATTCCCTCGTTATTATTAGCTATTATCATCATCGCTATCTTAGGCCCTGGCTTGCTTAATACTGTATGGGCGATCATTTTAGCCCTGCTTCCTCAATACGTGCATTCAATCAGAAACTTAGTGGTAGAAGAACTGAGTAAAGATTACATCAGTGCCTTCCGCTTAGATGGTGCCAGCAAGTGGAAGATACTCGTTCGAGGCGTATTTCCTAATATTTACGAGCATATTGTGGTTATTTTCACAATGGCACTTTCGACGGCTATCTTGGACATTGCAGCACTGGGGTTCCTCAAACTAGGGGCTCAGCCACCTACGACAGAATGGGGAGCGATTTTGGCTGAAAACCTCGGCCTAATCTATCTGGCCCCATGGACTGTTGGTTTGCCTGGTGTGCTATTATTTATCGCTGTCTTATCGACGAACCTTGTAGGTGATGGTTTGAGACAAGTATTGAAAGATCGTAAGGCTGACTGATGCATTTACTCGACATCAAAAACTTAACCATAGAGCTACCTACCGAAAACGGCGTTATTCGCGCGGTTGATAAAGTGAATTTGAGCCTAAAAGAAGGCGAAGTTCATGCGCTGGTTGGCGAGTCAGGCTCTGGCAAAAGCTTAATCGCAAAAGCCATTGTCGGGGTATTAAATAAGCGCTGGCGTGTTACAGCCGATAGGATGCATTGGCAAGGGGTCGACTTAATGCGCTTGCCACCTGAAAAGCGCCGAAAACTAGTCAGTCAAGATATTGCGATGATCTATCAAGAGCCAAGTAGAAGCCTAGATCCTACTGCAAAAGTATTTGAACAAGTCTCAGAATCAATCCCCGAAGAATCTCTTAGTGGTAATTTTTTAGTTCGCAGGCAACTAAGAAAAAAACGTGTTAAAGCGTTACTTCATAAAGTGGGGATCAGAGACGATAAGCGTGTGGCTGATAGCTATCCTCACGAGCTTTCTGAAGGGATCTGCCAAAAAGTCATGATAGCCATGGCCATTGCTAGAAACCCCAAACTGTTAATTGCTGATGAGCCGACTACGGCACTTGAAAGCACCACAAGAGCACAGGTTTTTAGACTATTAAAAAGTCTCAATCAGCTCAAGAACATGTCTGTATTGATGATCTCTCATGAACTCGAAGAAATCACCACTTGGTCACACGCTATGCATGTATTGTACTGTGGTCAGATGGTTGAAGCTGGGCCGACAGAAAAAGTATTTAATGCACCGCTACACCCTTATACACAAGCCCTAGTAAAAAGTTTGCCAGATTACGCTCAGGGCCTTGCCCATAAAGAGAGCTTTTATGCACTTAAGGGCACGATCCCACCATTGCAGCATTTACCCATAGGCTGCCGCTTAGGGCCTAGGTGCCCACAAGCGCAAAAGCAGTGTGTGGTTACCCCTAAGCAAAAAAAATCTCATGGTCATACTTTTGCTTGCCACTTCCCTTTGTTAAAGGAAGATAAGAAATGCAACCCATCTTAAAAGTTCAGTCTCTGCACAAGACCTATCGCGTTAGAGTCGGTTTATTAAAAAGAAAAAATGTACCAGTATTAACTGATATATCTTTTTGCTTAGGCAAAGGTGAGACTATAGCAATTATAGGTGAAACTGGCGCAGGTAAAAGCACTTTGGCAAAACTATTAGCCGGTGCAGAGCAAGCCGAAACAGGGCAAATTTTACTTGATGGGACAACGATAGAAGACGATGGCGTTAGGCAAGATCACTGTCGCCATATTCGTATGATTTTTCAAGACCCTACTCGCTCTCTCAACCCCGGTCTCACAATAGGTGAGATACTCGATGATTGCTTAAGTTACAATACAGAATTAACTTACAAACAACGAAATAAAAAAATCGCCCATGTTTTAATTCGGGTTGGTTTGCTTGAAGAGCACTACCATTACTATCCGCACATGTTTAGTGGGGGTCAACTACAACGTGTCGCGCTCGCTAGAGCACTTATTTTAGATCCTAAAGTCCTAGTACTCGATGAAGCCTTATCATCGCTAGATCCATCAGTTAGGGCGCAAACAGTCAATCTTTTGTTAGCATTACAGAGAGATACTGGCTTGAGCTATGTTTTGATTACACATCATTTGAGTTTAGTCAAACACATGAGTGATAGCTTACTGGTACTAAGCAGAGGAAAGGTGGTTGAATACGGAAAAACCGCTCAGGTATTTGCTCAACCTAAATCTAAGGTAATGAAAAGGCTGCTTAACGTGTAAGCAGCCTTTTCGAAGTTTATGTCTGTTATTAGATAAACAGAATTACATGATACGAGAAAATAGGCGAGATTTACGGCCTTGACGTTGTCGGCGCATGTTAGAGCGGATCTGAGCACGCGTACCTGCTAACCAGCTTTCACGGTCAACTTTTGCGTCTTCACCTCGGCGAGATTCTTCCGTCGCTCTGAAGCTACAGAACTCTGAGTATGCTTTAAGATCTAAGGACATATCTTGTAACACCAGTTCAATCATAATCGCATCATCGATATAACCAAGACCAGGAATATGATCTGGCACTACATCTTCAGGCTCGCTGAAGTATGCTAACGAAGCGATAATATCTTTTCTTTCTTCTTCTGGGATCTGCCATTCTGTATCTTGAACTGCATCAATTAACGTCGCCAAAGACGCCATTCTTGTGCGAACAAATTCTGGCAGTTCACTCTTTTCCATCTCATCGACTAGCTGTTGCGCTTTGGTTAAGATTTCTCTTTCTGAATAGTGTGAAGTTTTGCTGATAACTTTGTCCATCATGCTCTTAAAATGCGCTAAATCTGCATCTGATAGTTCAAAGTTTATTTCGATTGCCATGTTCCCAGCTCCCTGAGTATTTATTGTTTGTAGATATTACTCTAACCATAGAGCAATGGGGATTTATGTCAATAATGGAGCGTACAAAAACCCAGCAAACTTGCTATTGTTTTGTAAATTAGAATAAAAAAAGCGCCATAAAGGCGCTTTTCTATTCATAAAATATTTACTTAATTTTCTTCAGCAACTTGAACTGTTGGACGAACCACTTCTGCTTTTGATTCAAGAGCTGAAACAAACGCTAAGTAATTTTTGTTAATCGCCGACATTGTAATACCCTGCTTTTGCTGTGCATCTAACTCAGCTGTAATTTCAGGAGTTGTTACTGAGTTCAGTTGAACAAGCGCTACATCACCATTATTTAACGTAACTAAGCTTTCAACTTTGCCACCTTCCGATGGATGAGGTAATGCAAATACGTCTTTTACAATCGCAGGCGCAACAGAGAAAGATTGACGTTGAAGTGCTGTATCAGAGCTAACTTCAGTTGCTTCAGTTGTAGCGATCTCTTGTAGCGCTTTACCTGCTTTAAACTCTGTAAATAAGTTTTCTGAATAATCAGCAAGCAACGATGATGCTTTTTCGTTAGTTAAAGTTGCCACGATTTGCTCTTTAACTTCTTCAAGCGGCTTAGTTGCAGCGGCAACATGCTCTGTAACACGCACAACTACAATATGCTCAGGTGCCACTTCTAGCACTTCAGAGTTCACTTTGTCTTCAAGTAATTCTGGTGTGAAAATCGCAGCCGTTACAGACGGTGAATTTAAAGGTGCAGGTAGAGTCATACGACTAGAAAGTGATGTAGACTTTAACTCAGTACCAGCAACTAGAGAAGCATCCTCTAAAGAGTCAGAGACTTCAAATGCTAATTCAGCAACTTCCGCTTGTTTTTGGTAAAAAGCATCTAATTTTGCATTTTTAACAAGCTCGCTTCTTAACTCATCAGCAACTTCTTCAAATGGTTTCTCAACTTGAGCTTGTAAATCTGTCAATTTAATAATGTGGTAACCAAACTCTGTCATTACAACTTCTGTGAAATCACCAATATTAGCAAGTGCAAATGCTGCTTCTTCAAACGCAGGTTCCATCACATCACGCTCAATCCAATCAAGGTCACCACCGAGCTCAGCACTAACGATATCGTCAGATTTTTCTTCCGCTAAAGTAGCAAAGTCTGCGCCCGCTTTTAGCTCAGCTAAGATAGCGTTAGCTTTTTCTTCTGCAGAAGCATCATCTTCGCTGTTATCGATAAGGATGTGTGCAACACGACGCTTTTCTTCTTCTAGATACTGAGATTTACTTTCTTCATAGAAAGCACGTACGTCTTCGTCTGTAACTGGCGTATCTAAAGTAATATCGTCTGCTTTTAATTCTAAATACTGAACAGCGACTTGCTCTGGGGCCATAAACTGTTGTTGATTAAGCTGATAATAATCACTTACTTCTTCATCTGACACTGATACTTGAGACTTCATCTTCTCTTTTGTCAGTACCACATAATCAATATTACGTGTTTGTTGTTGCAATGCTGCAGTATGTTGTAACTCACTCGGTAGCACGAAGTCAGAACCAGCAACTGCTGAAACTAGTTGTGTACGAGTCATTTCTTCACGTAAGAACTCTCTGAATGTATCTGGTTGGAAGTTCATTTGACGGATCGCACGAAGGTAAGTGTCGTTGTTAAACTGACCCGCGATTTGGAAATAAGGCATTTCAACAATCGCTTTTTTCACTTGATCGTCACTGACACGAAGACCTAACTGAAGTGCAAGTTGGTTTTGTAATTCTTGTTGTACCAAACGGTCAATCACGCCATTACGGATCTGAGCCATATAATTTGGGTCAGCTGCGATTTGCGCAAAGTATTCACCAAACTGTTGTTCAAGACGTGCACGCTCATTTTCAAAAGCACGTGAGAACTCAGTTTGACTAATTTGAACTCCATTAACTTCTGCGACAGGTTGCTCTGTGGTTTGACCTAGGTAACCACCTATCCCTGCTAACGCAAAAGACAGGATAACTAAGCCAAGGATAATTTTGGCTGCAAGGCCCTGTGAGCCTTCTCTGATCTTTTCTAGCATTGTTGTTTCTCTTATCTAAGCCAAAGCACGCACGCGCTTTGATTTTTAGCTATTGTAAAAAAAGCGTATCTTATCAGATACGCTTTTTTACTTGAAGCTACACGAGACTGACTTAACGATTTAAACGTGAATCAGTGTAAAGCCTCGTAACTAATTCAATTAGTTTACTGCGTCTTTCAGTGCTTTACCCGCTTTGAAAGAAGGAATGTTCGCAGCTGCGATTTGGATAGTTTCACCAGTCTGTGGGTTACGGCCAGAACGTGCAGCACGCTCACGTACAGAAAAAGTACCGAAACCAACTAATGCTACAGAATCGCCATCTTTTAACGCACCAGTTACTGACTCGATGAATGAATCTAGCGCACGACCTGCCGCTGCTTTAGAGATGTCAGCATCAGCTGCAATTTGATCGATTAATTGAGATTTATTCACAATATCATCCTCTTACATTGTTATTATCAAAAGCGAGAGCATTTTTTTGATAACTACCACTTTTTGTTATTACTATTAGAAAGTGACGTACTTTCTAATTCTTAAAATCTTTGTAAGCCTAAGCTATATAAGGCCTAGGCTTGAATCAGAGCCTAACTTATCACACCGATGTGATTTGAAAAGCCCTTTACAGCACTTTTTTAGCTATTTTCGACTTTTTTCTGAGTTTCAACAGAAAATGACTCGATTGGTTCAGCTAAAGCCAGTGATAACACCTCATCAATCCAAGAAACAGGGTGAATTTCTAAGCCTTCTAGCACATTCTGAGGAATTTCCTTCAAGTCTCTTTCATTCACTTTTGGAATCACAACGGTTTTAATACCGCCACGGTGCGCAGCCAGTAGTTTTTCTTTTAAACCACCGATAGGTAGTACTTCACCACGTAAAGTGATCTCACCTGTCATAGCCACATCAGAACGTACAGGATTACCCGTCAAGCTCGAAACTAAAGCTGTGACCATCGCAATACCTGCACTTGGCCCATCTTTAGGCGTCGCGCCTTCTGGTACGTGTACGTGAATATCACGCTTCTCATAGAAGTCTTCATTAATGCGCAGTTTATCAGTACGACTACGAACAACCGTCATAGCTGCCTGAATCGACTCTTGCATCACATCACCTAGGGAGCCAGTAAATGACAACTTGCCTTTACCCGGCATTGAGGCACATTCGATGGTCAGTAAGTCACCACCGACTTCAGTCCATGCCAAGCCAGTCACTTGGCCAATTCTGTCACCGTCTTCTGCTTTACCAAAGTCGTGGCGATGTACACCTAAATAAGACTCTAAGTTGTCACCATTGATAACTATTTGCTTGTTGTCTTTGTTTAATAAGATGTCTTTAACCGCTTTGCGGCAAAGCTTTGAGATCTCACGCTCTAGGCTACGAACACCCGCTTCACGCGTGTAATAACGGATGATGCCAATGATAGCGCTATCTTCGATTTCAACCTCGCCAGCTTTCAAACCATTACGCTTGATCTGCTTTGGAATCAGGTGCTGCTTAGAAATATTCAGCTTTTCATCTTCGGTATAACCAGATAGACGGATCACTTCCATACGATCAAGTAAAGGACCTGGAATATTGAAGCTGTTAGACGTCGCAACGAACATTACATCTGACAAGTCGTAATCCACTTCTAAGTAGTGATCGGCAAAGGTGCTATTTTGCTCTGGATCCAATACTTCTAATAATGCAGAAGCTGGATCACCACGCATGTCCGATGACATCTTATCAATTTCATCAAGCAAGAATAATGGGTTTTTCACCCCAACTTTACTCATGCTTTGAATGAGCTTGCCTGGCATTGAACCAATGTAAGTTCTACGGTGACCGCGGATCTCAGCTTCATCACGAACGCCACCCAGTGCCATTCGAATATACTTACGACCTGTTGAACGAGCAATTGATTGGCCTAAACTGGTTTTACCTACGCCAGGAGGCCCCACTAAACATAAAATTGGACCTTTTAGTTTATTGGTACGCTGTTGTACCGCTAGGTATTCAATAATACGTTCTTTTACTTTTTCAAGGCCGTAGTGATCGGCATTTAAGATTTTTTCAGCGCCAGCTAAATCTTTTTTCACCTTAGAACGTTTTTTCCAAGGTACATTGATCATGGTATCAATGTACGAACGCACCACCGTTGCTTCTGCAGACATTGGCGACATCATTTTTAACTTGTTCAGTTCAGCAGTGGCTTTTTCTTCTGCCTCTTTTGGCATTTGCGCTTCGCTGATACGCTTTTTCAACGCTTCAAATTCATCAGGTACATCATCCAGCTCACCTAACTCTTTTTGAATCGCTTTCATTTGTTCGTTCAGGTAGTACTCACGTTGTGATTTTTCCATCTGCTTTTTAACGCGAGAGCGGATCTTCTTCTCTACTTGTAGTAGATCAATTTCACCTTCCATAAGCGCCATTAAGTACTCTAAACGCTCTGTTACGCTTTCAAGCTCTAATACTTTCTGCTTTTCAGGTACCTTAATAGGCATATGTGCAGCCATAGTATCAGCTAGGCGTGCTGCTTCATCGATTCCAGACACAGATGATAAAACTTCTGGTGGGATCTTCTTATTAAGCTTTACATAGCCTTCAAATTGGCTAATTGCACTGCGCACGAAAATATCTTGCTCTTGCTCATCAATGTCTTGTGAAGCTACAAATTGCGCAGTCGCAGAAAAGTACTCATCGGTTTCAATGAATGATTCGATACGCGCTCTTTGCGTACCTTCTACTAGCACCTTTACTGTGCCATCAGGCAATTTTAGTAACTGTAATACAGTCGCAATTGTGCCTGTTGTATAAATTTCATCTGTTGAAGGGTCATCAACCGCAGCATCCATCTGCGCGGCTAGAAAAATTTGCTTGTCTTTTTCCATCGCCGCTTCAAGACATCTGATCGATTTCTCACGACCAACAAATAGCGGGATCACCATATGCGGATACACAACAACGTCGCGTAGGGCCAACACAGGAATTTCGACTCGATCAGTTCTCTCAAGTGTCATTATTTTCTCTTCGCATTTTGGTTATTCGTTAATAATGGCAATATGGGGATTAAACCCATAAAGTTCAACCGATTGATAAAAAAAGGAGCCATTGGCTCCTTTTTTATACCGAATCTTAATTATTCTGAAACAGCTTTGTCTTGGCTGCCGTTTTCATAAAGAAGAATTGGGTCTGATTCGCCTTTAATGACAGTCTCATCAATGACGACTTTACTGACATCTTCTATTGAAGGTAAATCATACATAGTGTTTAGTAGTACACCTTCAACAATAGAACGCAGGCCTCGAGCACCTGTTTTACGTTCCATCGCTTTATGTGCAATCGCTTTCAGCGCGTCTTCTCTAAACTCTAATTCAACACCTTCCATTTTGAAAAGTGCGCCAAATTGTTTAGTCAGCGCGTTTTTAGGCTCACTTAAAATTTGAATAAGAGCTGCTTCATCAAGCTCTGTCAGCGTCGCTACAACTGGAAGACGACCAATAAATTCAGGGATTAAACCGTATTTCACCAAATCTTCAGGCTCAACATGTTTAAATGTTTCACTTAAAGAACGTTCTGAATCTGACGTTTTAACGTCTGCACCAAAGCCAATACCTGTATTTTTATGACTACGCTGTTCAATGACTTTATCAAGACCAGCAAATGCACCACCACAGATGAACAAGATTTTAGAGGTATCAACCTGCAAGAACTCTTGTTGAGGGTGCTTACGGCCGCCTTGTGGTGGCACTGACGCAATGGTACCTTCAATCAGCTTAAGTAAAGCTTGCTGAACGCCTTCACCTGACACATCACGCGTAATTGATGGATTATCAGATTTACGAGAAATCTTGTCTATTTCGTCAATATAAACAATGCCACGCTGTGCTTTTTCGACATCGTAATCACATTTCTGCAGCAGCTTTTGGATGATATTTTCAACATCCTCACCAACATAACCCGCTTCAGTTAAAGTTGTTGCGTCAGCCATCGTAAATGGAACGTCAAGTAATCGCGCCAGCGTTTCTGCTAATAGCGTTTTACCACTACCCGTTGGACCGATAAGTAGAATATTACTCTTGCCAAGTTCAACTTCAGACTTTACAGATTGATTCTTTAAACGCTTGTAATGGTTATATACAGCAACAGCTAACACTTTTTTAGCGTGCTCTTGACCAATAACATAGTCGTCTAGGTGGTTACGGATCTCTTTAGGAACAGGTAGTTTGTCACCAGAGTCATGCTTTGGTGCAATATCTTTGATTTCTTCCCTAATAATGTCGTTGCACAGGTCGACGCATTCGTCACAAATATAAACAGAAGGTCCAGCAATCAGCTTTCTTACTTCATGTTGGCTTTTGCCACAAAATGAGCAATATAAAAGCTTTGTATTTTTGTCGCCGTCTGTTGGTGTATCTGACATTCAGCTACCTCATCGTTTTGCGTTATCTGCTCTAGATAACAATAATCATGTTGTTAACTATATCAAAGAATCTAAAAATTAGCATAGTTAACATAGGGCAAATTAACTTTGCCCTGATTTATACCAATAATCTTAAAAAAGTGATCAATTTTGAATATTATTGATGATTGGAATTATAACTTATTTTAAATCTCTGCGAGTGTGAACTGCATCGATTAGACCATACTCTAGTGCCTGCTCTGCAGTCATAAAGTTATCACGGTCTGTGTCGTGTGCTACTTTTTCGTATTCTTGGCCCGTGTGATCAGCCATTAAACGATTTAGTTTTTCTTTGATCGATAAAATCTCTTTTGCATGAATTTCAAAATCAGATGCCTGACCTTGGAAGCCACCTAAAGGTTGGTGGATCATCACGCGAGAGTTAGGTAAGCAATAACGTTTACCTTTTGCACCACCTGACAGTAAGAATGCGCCCATGCTCGCAGCTTGGCCAACACATACAGTACTTACATCAGGTTTGATGAAATTCATAGTGTCATAAATAGACATACCCGCCGTTACCGAACCGCCTGGCGAGTTGATGTATAAATAAATATCTTTATCAGGACTTTCAGATTCTAAGAATAATAGTTGCGCCACAATAAGGTTTGCCATGTGGTCTTCAACTTGTCCAGTTAAGAAAATAATACGTTCTTTTAAAAGACGTGAATAAATGTCAAAAGAGCGTTCACCTTTCGCTGTTTGCTCAACAACCATAGGGACTAATGCATTAAGTGGATCAAACATACCATCATTCATTGTTATTCATTCCTTAGGAGCCGCCAAAATCTCTGGCGCTGCGTTTTGCGGATATTTTACCTACAGAAAGTAAAATGGCTCGGATCCTCAATAAGAGTATCACGAGCCATTAAATCGTTAGCAAAGCTTTAAGTCAATGACTTATTAAGCACCTTGCTGTGGATTCATGATGTCGTCGAATGCTTTTTCAACGTCAGTCACTGCAGCTTTTGCAAGAATCGCTTCAACAGCTTGCTCTTCCATAGCTACGTTACGCATTTGCTGCATCATTTGATCGTTTGATTTGTAGTATGCAACTACTTCACTTGGATCTTCGTATGCAGAAGCAACTGATGCAATTAGCTCTTCAACTTTAGCGTCATCAACTTTGATGTCGTTTGACTTGATCACTTCACCAAGAAGTAGACCAGTCTTAACGCGAGTTACTGCTTGCTCGTGGAAAAGCTCAGCTGGTAGCTCAGGCATGTTTTGTGCGTTGCCGCCAAAACGTTGTGCCGCTTGTTGACGAAGCGCATCGATTTCTTGGTCGATAAGTGACTTAGGCACTTCAACTTCGTTAGTCTCTAAAAGACCTTTGATAGCTTGGTCTTTTACGTTCGCTTTAACTGCTTGAGTTAGCTCACGAGACATGTTCTTTTTAACTTCTTCTTTCAGTGCGTCAACGCCACCTTCAGCAACACCAAACTTAGTTGCGAATTCGTCGTTTAGCTCAGGAAGTTCTTGAACTTCTACTTTCTTCACAGTGATAGTGAATTGAGCTGGCTTACCTTTTAGGTTTTCAGCGTGGTATTCTTCAGGGAAAGTCACATCAGCAACAACTTCTTCGCCTGCTTTTTTACCAACGATACCGTCTTCGAAACCTGGGATCATGCGACCTTGACCTAGCTCTAGAGGGAAGTCTTCAGCTTTACCGCCTTCGAACTCTTCACCGTCAACAGTACCTAGGAAATCAACAGTTACACGGTCGTTTTCGCCAGCAGCTGCATCGCTTTCAGTCCAAGTAGCGTGTTGCTTACGAAGTGTTTCTAGCATGTTAGCTAAGTCTTCGTCAGTTACATCTACAACTGGCTTTTCAACAGCGATTTTCTCAAGGTCTTTTAGTTCAACTTCTGGGTAAACTTCAAAAGTTGCTTCGAATACTAGCTCTTTGCCTTCTTCTAAAGACTTAGGTGCGAACGCAGGTGCGCCAGCTGGGTTTAGCTTTTCAGAAACAATTGCTTCGATGTAGTTGCGTTGCATGATATCGCCAGCAACTTCTTGACGTACAGCTGCACCGTAACGCTTAGCGATTACTTTTACTGGTACCTTACCTGGACGGAAACCATCGATACGCTGAGTTCTAGACAGTTGTTGTAAGCGTTTTTTAACTTCAGTCTCAACGTTCTCTGCAGGAACGGTGATAGTCAGACGGCGCTCAAGGCCTTGAGTCGTCTCAACAGAAACTTGCATGATTTACCTCAATCTTCATTTTTGGCGCCAATGCGCCTTCCTTAGAAACAAGTTGCACTAATTAGCTTAGTTAAAAACGCAATACGTGTATTTAACTCTATTAGACAATCTTGTTGCCTGCCCTACTGGGCGCTATGTTAAACAATAGACGCGGCATTATAACCGATTCATTGCTGTAGTCGAGCTATGAAGGTAAATAAATGGTGAATAACAGGCTGACTGATTAAAAGATGACTAAAAAGAGAGAAAATAAGATGGTCGGCGATGCAGGATTTGAACCTGCGACCCCTTGGACCCAAACCAAGTGCGCTACCAAACTGCGCTAATCGCCGACAGTATATTTTTTAGGAGTGGTCGGCGATGCAGGATTTGAACCTGCGACCCCTTGGACCCAAACCAAGTGCGCTACCAAACTGCGCTAATCGCCGATAAAAAAGTATGTAGATGGGGCGACTGATGGGGCTCGAACCCACGACAACCGGAATCACAATCCAGGGCTCTACCAACTGAGCTACAGCCGCCACTACATGGGGAGTAAATAAGAATGGCGCACCCTGAAGGATTCGAACCTTCGACCGACGCCTTAGAAGGGCGTTGCTCTATCCAGCTGAGCTAAGGGCGCAAACTCGAAGTAAACATCAACAATGCTACTTTTCTTATTTTAAAAGTGGTCGGCGATGCAGGATTTGAACCTGCGACCCCTTGGACCCAAACCAAGTGCGCTACCAAACTGCGCTAATCGCCGATACCATTTTGTTATCTCCGAGAGTCCTCGTTGACAACGGGGTGCATAATAGTGATTTGACTGATTGAGGTCAAACATTTTTTTTAGAAAATATTTCAACTGCCTATTTTTACTTCAAAATGATGAATAAATAGCAAGAAATGATGAAAAACAAACAGTTTTCAGTAATTTTTACTTTATGTATAAAAGTATATACCCAAACTTCCTCAAGATGCATGATTCAGAGCGCTGCCTTCTGTTCTAGTTCGAGGAAAAGGACGCAGCGTAATGACGAGTCCTTTCCAAGTTCTTTGACGATGAAATAGGACTGAAAGCACGCTCCCTTGGGCGAGTTTGATTGGCTTTCATACTGCGTTATCAATATTCGATTTAGAACCACTAGAC
>NZ_PNEC01000001.1 GCF_005886345.1 Pseudoalteromonas phenolica | reverse complement strand
GAACTCAGAAGTGAAACGAAACAGCGTCGATGATAGTGTGGGCTTCCCATGTGAAAGTAGAACATCGCCAGGGCCTAATTAAAGAAACCCGTTGCAGTAATGCAGCGGGTTTTTTGCGTTTATGGTGCTAAATCGTCCTGCACAATGATGAGGTGATGCACTGTGATAAAAAGACGAATTAGCGCAAGGTGAAATGAGCTGCCTTCACAGTAGCCACTCTTTTCATTCTGAAACACTTTTCATAATCATTAATTAATCAACCCTCAACTGAAGCTAAATTAGCTCATTTCACCTTATGCAAAGTAAGTGCACTCGCCTTACTTGCTATCACTATACTTTGCACCACATTCATCCTGAAGCAGCGCCTGCGACTCAATTCTTCATGCTGCAAATTTTCGTTTCGATCATTCTTCACCTTTGCGTGAAAGAGTGCAAGCGCGTCAAGCTTGCCATAAATCTTTCGCAATTTATAGAACTAAATCTATTCAGATTTAGTTTGCCATTTTTAGATAACTGTATATACTCACAGTATCTTTACCTGTATGGAAATCCAGTTGTATGCGACCACTAACGAAACGACAAGAACAAGTATTTGAACTCATCAAAGTCTTTATTAAAGATACAGGTATGCCTCCTACACGTGTTGAAATAGCAGATGCGCTTGGTTTTAAAAGTGCTAATGCGGCTGAGGAACATTTAAAAGCCTTAGCTAAGAAAGGAGTTATAGAAATGGTCCCTGGGGCTAGTCGTGGTATCCGATTAGTCGACGATGGCTCTTCTGAAGATACAGGGCTTCCTTTGATTGGTAAAGTTGCTGCAGGAGAACCTATTTTGGCTCAAGAACATATCGAAAGTCATTATGAGGTTGATCCGAGTTTATTTAAGCCTGCTGCTGATTACTTATTACGTGTAGATGGAATGAGTATGAAGGATATCGGTATTCTTGATGGTGATCTTTTAGCTGTGCATAAAGCTCAAGTTGCTCAAAATGGTCAAGTTGTTGTTGCTCGAGTAGACAACGATGTAACCGTTAAAAGGTTGGAACAACAAGGCAGCAAAGTGTTCTTGCATGCTGAAAATGAAGAGTTTTCTCCTATTGAGGTAGATTTAGAGCAAGAGTCTTTTGCCATTGAAGGTCTTGCTGTAGGAGTAATTAGAAATTCTAGCTGGATGTAATTTTTTTATAACTTTTACAATAGGTTAGCTGTTATTTTCTTCTTTTTCTTCATTCAGCTAACCATATCCCTTCTTACTTTCTATTTTTATATATCAAATTCTTCTATTCACTTTCTTGCTAATTGATTGTTTATTGACTAATTGTTAATAGGTCATGAAGTTCTTTCCGACTAAAGTCGAAGGTTTGACTGTCATCCAATTAAAACAACAAACTTTTTAAAAGCTTGATCGAAAGCTTAAGCTGGGGGCGTCATATGAGAGGAAGAAGTTTTGCCTGTCTATTAGTTTTACTCTGTATATCACCAATGGCCTTTGCCAATAGTGATTATAATATGCGTAAAGGAGTCACAGATATCAGTCATAGTGTTTATGAATTACACATGACTATTTTCCTGATTTGCTGCGTAATCGGTTTAGTTGTTTTTTCGATTATGTTTTGGGCTTTAATAAGGCATCGAAAGTCAAAAGGTGCGGTAGCTGCTCAATTTCATGAGAGCACCAAAGTAGAAATAATTTGGACAGCCATTCCATTCATCATTCTGATTTTAATGGCTATTCCTGCTACAAAGACCTTAATTGCGATGGAAGACACTAGCAAAGCTGATATTACAATCAAAGTTACAGGCTCCCAGTGGAAATGGCATTATGAGTATTTAGGCCATGATGTTGACTTTTTCTCAGTGATGTCTACTCCAATGTCTCAAATTAATAATGAAGAATCTAAATCTGAAACTTATTTACTAGATGTCGACAACCGTCTAGTGATCCCCACTCACAAAAAAGTACGTTTCCTAATGACTTCAGATGATGTAATCCACTCTTGGTGGGTACCTGATTTTGCAGTTAAGAAAGATGCTAATCCTGGGTTCATAAATGAAGCATGGACAAATGTAAACGAGGAAGGGATTTATCGAGGCCAGTGTGCAGAGTTGTGTGGAAAAGATCATGGTTTTATGCCCGTTGTCGTTGAGGCTATATCACCAGAGGCTTTTGATACTTGGTTAGAGGAACAGAAGCGAGCTAAAGAAGTTGCTGCGCAAGAAGCTGAAGCATTATTAAGTCAAACTTTAAGTAAAGCAGAACTAATGTCTGAAGGTGAATCTGTGTATATGGCGTATTGTGCTGCTTGTCATCAACCAACAGGTATGGGCCTGCCCGGTGTGTTTCCAGGACTAGTAAATAACGAAGTCGTCAAAGGTGACTTATCAAAGCATATAGACATACTTCTAAATGGACGTCCAGGTACTGCAATGCAAGCATTCGCAAAGCAACTTTCAGTAAAACAAATTGCAGCTGTTATTACGTATAAGCGAAATAGCTGGGGTAATGACACTGGTGAGGTTGTTCAACCAAATCAAGTGCAGGCTTTTATAGATAACAATAAAGAGGAATAACTGATGAGCACTCAGGTACATAGCGCAGAGCATGCTCATGATGAGCATCCTACAGGCATAAAACGTTGGTTATTTACAACTAATCATAAAGAAATCGGCTCGTTGTACTTAATTTTTTCTTTAGTAATGTTTTTAATTGGAGGGGCAATGGCCATGATAATCCGTGCCGAGTTATTTCAGCCTGGATTGCAATTGGTCGACCCTCACTTCTTTAACCAAATGACAACAGTGCATGGCTTGATCATGGTTTTCGGTGCTGTCATGCCTGCATTCACGGGTTTAGCAAACTGGATGATACCTATGATGATTGGTGCTCCAGATATGGCTTTACCAAGAATGAATAACTGGAGTTTTTGGATCTTACCTTTTGCATTTGCGATCTTACTTGCTTCGTTATTTATGGAAGGTGGTGGTCCTGCATTTGGTTGGACTTTCTATGCTCCTCTATCTACAACTTATAGTAATGATAATACAGCGTTATTTGTATTTGCAGTCCATATTATGGGTATCAGCTCTATCATGGGGGCAATCAACGTCATTGTGACAATAGTTAATTTACGAGCTCCTGGTATGACATGGATGAAGCTCCCCTTGTTTGTTTGGACTTGGTTAATAACAGCTTTTCTTCTTATTGCAGTTATGCCTGTACTAGCTGGGGCAGTGACAATGGTCCTCACTGATAAGTATTTTGGCACAAGCTTTTTCGATGCTGCTGGAGGTGGTGATCCTGTCATGTTTCAGCATATCTTCTGGTTCTTTGGTCATCCAGAAGTATACATCATGATTTTACCTGCATTTGGGATCATTTCGACAATTGTACCAACCTTCTCACGCAAAAAGCTTTTTGGCTATTCTTCAATGGTATACGCAACTTCTTCAATAGCATTTCTATCATTTATCGTGTGGGCACATCATATGTTTACAACGGGTATGCCGTTAGCTGGTGAGCTTTTCTTTATGTATGCGACTATGTTGATCTCGGTGCCGACAGGCGTCAAAGTATTTAATTGGGTTGCAACTATGTGGCGAGGGTCAATTAGTTTTGAGATCCCTATGATGTTTTCTATTGCATTTATAGTGCTCTTTACTTTAGGTGGTTTCTCGGGATTGATGCTGGCAATTACCCCTGCTGATTTCCAATATCATGATACCTATTTTGTTGTTGCACACTTTCATTATGTACTTGTCACAGGTGCTGTGTTTTCAATAATGGCAGCGGTCTACTATTGGTTACCCAAGTGGACCGGCCACATGTATTGTATTACCACAGCTAAATGGCATTTTTGGATGTCTATGATAAGTGTAAATATTTTGTTCTTCCCAATGCACTTTGTTGGGTTAGCTGGCATGCCAAGAAGGATCCCTGATTACGCACTTCAGTTTGCTGATTTTAATGCCATTATCAGTATTGGTGGTTTTGCCTTTGGTCTGTCTCAATTGATCTTTGTATGGTGTGTCTATAAGTGTGCAAAGGGAGGAGAATCTGTTCCCGACAAAGTTTGGGATGGTGCTGAAGGCTTAGAGTGGGAAGTTCCTTCACCAGCACCTCTGCATACTTTTAGTACCCCTCCAGAGGTAAAATAATATGCATGCTGCACTGGTTAAAAAGCTTGTTCTCACAGTTATTGGTATGTTTGCTTTTGCTTTCGCACTGGTACCACTATACGACGTTTTTTGTGAGGTAACAGGGTTAAACGGTAAGCCAGATATGGATGCTGCTGAAACTAGTTATTTGGTTGATGAATCAAGAAGTGTTGATGTGAGCTTCATTACTCAAACTAAGCAAGGGGTTCCTTTTAGTGTTAGGGCAAAAGAGTTTAGTGTTGCAGTAAAGCCTGGAGAAATGTCTGAATTAGTATTTGTCGCTAAAAACTTAAGTAGTGAACAAAGAGTTATGCAAGCAATACCTTCAGTTTCACCTGGTAAAGCTGCTAAGTATCTGCATAAAGTAGCCTGTTTTTGCTTTGACAGGCAACCATTTGAACCGAACCAAGAGGTCGAATTCAAATTAGTATTTTATGTAGATACAAGCTTACCTGAGAATGTTCAAGAACTGACTTTATCATATGCCATTTTTGATATTAGCGAAGTTGCGCAGCAGCGTGATACTTCAATAACCCAGCCTTTTACAGGTTAGGAGGAAATATGCAATCGCAAAGTTATTATGTCCCAGCCCAGAGTCCTTGGCCTATTGTTGGGGCTATAGCCATGTTTTTTATTGCTGTAGGAGCTGGCTTAACCGTAATGCAACTTGAAACAGCTGATTTAAGCGGTGTTGTTATTTTAAGTCTTGGAGTTTTAATTTTACTCTACATGCTTTTTGGTTGGTTTCGACACGTGATCCAAGAGTCTGATAAAGGATTATATTCACTGCAAATGGATCGCTCATTCAAGCAAGGTATGAGCTGGTTTATTTTTTCTGAGGTCATGTTCTTTTTTGCGTTCTTTGGTGCTTTATTTTATGCACGTGTATTCTCTGTCCCTTGGCTAGGTGGTGCAAGCAATAATCAAATGACAAATGAGGTTCTCTGGCCAAGTTTTGAGTCTGCTTGGCCGCTTCTGAATACACCAGCAGGTGAGGTTACACAAGCTATGCCTTGGTACGGTCTTCCCCTGATTAATACAGTTATTCTGCTAACCTCTTCAGTGACATTACATGTTGCGCATAAAGCGATTGAAAAAAATAATCGAATGCAACTGACAGCGTTTCTTTCGGTTACTGTCTTGTTAGGTTTCGTCTTTCTTGGATTGCAAGTAGAAGAGTACATTCATGCTTATGAAGCCCTAAACCTAACTTTACAATCTGGTATCTACGGGAACACTTTCTATCTATTAACTGGTTTTCATGGGATGCATGTCACGATTGGCGCATTACTGTTAGGTATCGTATTAATCAGAGTAGTTAAAGGACATTTTACTGAACAAAAACATTTTGCTTTTCAAGCTGCTGCTTGGTATTGGCATTTTGTTGACGTGGTTTGGGTGTGTTTATTTGTATTTGTCTATGTAATGTAGTCGTATTCATGAGGAAGTTGTATGGCATTGATACACATAGGCTCATGGAAGAGTTTAGTTGCCTATATTACCTGTTTTACGGTAGTAATTACGTGCATGGCTTTATCATATTGGCAGCTTTCAAGAGCATATGAAAAACAGCAAAAATTAGCGTTATTTATAGATAATAAAATAACAAATGAAAGTTTATATGACTCATTGAATAAAGATATTAATGCTTTGAATGGGCGCGAAGTAAGTATTAGTGGTTATTTTAATACTCAGTATATTTGGTATTTAGATAACCAAATACTGGATGGGCGAGTTGGAGTTGATATTTTGACTTTATTCAAGCCGCAACAGTTATCAAAGTATCTTCTCGTAAATTTAGGATTTATACCAATCTCTCATAGAGGTTTACCTGATGTATCTCTCCCTTCTAATGAAGTTAGATTAAATCTATTAATAAAAAGTGATGGTTTAAAAGGTTTTACTCTCTCATCCGTTGCAATGGATCCAAATAGTCAGCGACTCCAGTTTATTGATATTAGTGAGTTGATGTCGTTATCTAAAAAAGCGATTTTCCCTGCTGTGTTTTATCAGCAAGACATTAATGATCAGGCGCTGATAGCAAAGCCGCATTATAACCCTGTCGTTATGAGCCCACAGAAACATCATGCTTATGCACTACAGTGGTTTTTAATTGCTTTGGCTGCAGCATTTATTTTTTACAAAGTTAAGAAAGTGGAGTCATAAGTATGAAGTCTAGACCGTTAATGTTGTTTGTGGCGTGTAGTCTACTCCCGTTTTTACTTGCATATGCCGCAGTCATGTCAAACTGGCAGCCGTCAGATACAACCAATAAAGGTGAGCTTCTCAGTCAAGAGATAGTGATCCCAAATTGGCAGGCTAATACCAATATATTGTGGACGATTGCTTTAGCTGCGCCTGATTCGTGTGCTGAAGTTTGTCATCTTCAGCATTCAAGATTAAACAATATGTACCAAGCATTAGGAAAAAAGCAAACTAAGGTTGATTTAGTTGTTCTCGGGAGTGTCGAAAACTCAGAGTTCAGTTTGATGCCTGAAGTCAGTGCTTTAAAAGCTGGTTGGTTGTATTTGGTTGACCATCACGGATTAGTCGTACTCGCCTACCCTTATGAAGAAAGTGATGAAGCGAGTCGATTAACTCATAAAGGTTTATTAAAAGACTTAAAAAAACTACTGAATTACGCAAGAAGTAGCTAAGGAGTGTTATGAGTAATAATTATAAATACCTCACTATTTTTAGTACCGTTTTAGCTTTATTGGTGGTTGCATTAGGAGCCTATACTAGGTTGAGTAATGCGGGTCTCGGCTGCCCTGATTGGCCGGGCTGTTATGGTTTTTTAACAGTTCCCAACACTGAAGGTGAGTTGTTACAAGCAGCCAATGCTTTTCCTAATAGTACGGTTGAACCACTTAAAGCTTGGATAGAAATGATCCATCGCTATTTTGCCTCTTCATTAGGTTTATTGGTCATTGCATTATTGTTCTTTGCATTTAATAAGGTCAATTTAGCAGTTCCTAGAAAGCTTACAGTATCATTGTTTGTTTTAATTTTATTTCAAGGCTTTTTGGGCATGCTAACAGTAACAATGAATCTTCAGCCTTTCATTGTCATGGGACATCTATTGGGGGGCTTTTGTATTTTGGCTTTACTAGCGCTTCATTGTTTTCATTTACTAACGCCGAAGTCTATAGCTATACATAAATCGAGTACATTTAATGGATATATGTCAGAGTTCAGTATTGCCATCCTTGTATTACAAATTGCGCTTGGAGGTTGGGTTGCTGCGAATTATGCAGCACCTCATTGTGTAGGCTTACCAATTTGTGAAAATATTCATTTGTTTTCCACTGAAAGTTTATTTCATCTACCAGTAGGGGAAGAAAATTACGAGTATGGAGTATTACCTTTCGAAACACGTTTATCGATCCATATGGTGCATAGAGGGTGGGCAGTCGTTACTTTACTTGTATTAGCTGTTTGGGCTTGGAAAGTATACCAAGCATCAGAAGAAGCACTTTTGAAAAACGCTTCAGTTATGCTCATCGTGGGTTTAATAACTCAGATCTTATTAGGTGCGATCATCGTGCAGCTACAGTTCCCGATATTAATCACGTTGTTTCACAATCTCATGGCTGCAATATTGTTAATGACGAGTTTATATATTTGGTTCTTATTACGTTATAGAGTTCAGCCGGAGGTAGTATGAAAAGCATTTTATTAGGAAGTGAGACTCAGGCCGCCTTTAATCATCTTCCCCAATATGTGGGTATTTGTAAAATTAAAGTCGTTGCGATGCTTGTCATAACAGCATGGGTTGGGCTTATGTTGGCGCCTGATATGAATAGGAGTGCTCTATCTCAGATAATGAGCTTATTGGGTATCGGTTTGTTGTCTTCATCAGCAGCAGCGATTAATCATATCGTAGATAGAGAAATAGATAAAAAAATGGCGCGAACGCGCCACAGACCGCTAGCACAAACTCAACTGACGGTATTTCAAGCGGTGCGATTCGCAATCTTATTAGGCATGGTGGGTTCTTTATTATTATTTTATTGGAGTAATACCCTAACGTTAGTTTTAACGCTAGGTGCGTTAGTAGGCTATGCCATTGTTTACACAATGTATTTAAAGCGAGCAACCCCGCAAAATATTGTTATTGGAGGTTTGGCTGGGGCCATGCCGCCATTACTTGGTTGGATTAGCGAAACTGGGCAATTAGACGTACAAGCGTGGCTTTTAGTGATGATTATCTTTATTTGGACTCCTCCACATTTCTGGGCTCTCGCAGTTGCACGTAGAAAGGATTATCAGAGAGCAAATGTGCCTATGCTGCCTGTTACACATGGTTCTGAATTTACACGCTTAAGTATCGTCTTTTACTCTATCTTATTGTATTTGGTTTGTTTGTTACCATACTTAATTACAATGTCAGGGAACATTTATCTTACTTCTGTTCTAGTTTTGAATACTATTTTCTTATACAAAGCAGTTTATTTGTATGTTAATCGTTCAGATAAAGCGGCAATGGCACTTTTTCATTTTTCAATCACTTATTTATTGCTACTCTTTATAGCGCTATTTTTAGATAGATGGATTTTGTAATGCGTTACATGCTGTTTTTGTTGCTTTTATTCTTGATTGGTTGTGAAGAAAACATGCCGGTTTCCGAGCATGCAATCCATTATGAACAGGCTCGAGCAATTAAAGCATTTACTCTTCAGGATCAGCATGGCAATGAGGTAACAAATCTAGATTTGCATAACCAATGGACATTAATTTTTTTGGGTTATACAAGCTGCCCAGATATTTGTCCAATGACATTATCTAAGTTGACAGAAATACACTCCTCATTAAAACAAGAACATAATGTTAAAGTTTGGTTTGTTTCGGTCGATCCATATAGAGATACGCAAGAAAAGCGCAAAGCATATGTTGAATACTTTAACTCGGACTTTTTAGCGATTTCTGCAGAACATTCGCAGTTATTTCCTTTTGTTCGCAATATTGGTTTAGTGTATGCAATCAATGAAAGTAAGGGAAAAGAGTATTATGTAGATCACAGTGCATCTGTTGCATTAATTAATCCACAAGGAAACTTAAGTGGGATTTTTAAGGCTAAATTTGCTTTAAATGAAGTTCCCTTGATTGATTCCGCGCAATTAATAAAAGATTTTAATGTAATCGTGCATTAGAGTGCTTATATAACCTGGGTGGGCTTTTTAATTTATTCGTAAATCGAGTTAACACCCTAATTATTTTTGGCTTTTAGTTAATAACTTTTATGGCATTTCTGCTATCTGGGTCTAAGCTAAAAATATAAAAATATAAAAATTACCAAGGGGAGCGCATCGCGCATGTTAAAACTTCCTTCAGAACTCACAATAAGCCATGTTGAAGAGTTTCATCAACAGGTATTACAACTGCTTCATGCTGAGCATGATGTCAGTATTGATGTGTCAGAAGTGACGCGTGTAGACACTGCATCAATACAAGTTTTATGTGCTTTGCAAAAGCATCTCCTTGAGATTAACAATTCAATTCGTTGGCACGGTGAAAGTCAGGCGCTTAATAAAGCGGCTGATGAGCTTGGTTTAACAGAATTACTCGCCCTATTGGCGTGAATTAAGAGGTCATTATGAAAAAGATTTTGGCAGTGGATGATTCTGCATCTATGCGACAAATGGTTAGCTTTACTTTAAAGAAAGCTGGTTTTGAGGTAGTTGAAGCAAAGGATGGCAGTGAAGCTTTAGGTATTGCTAAACAACAAAGCTTTGATGCCGTTATTTCTGATGTCAACATGCCCGTAATGGATGGGATTACACTTATTAAAGAGCTAAGAACATTACCTAGCTATAAGTTTACACCACTACTAATGCTTACTACCGAATCAGGTTTAGACAAAAAAACTGAAGGTAAAGCCGCAGGAGCGACCGGATGGATTGTTAAACCTTTCAATCCGGATCAGTTACTAGCTGTTCTTAAAAAAGTAATTCGTTAAGTCAAGGTGTTATCATGAGTATTGATTTAAGTCAGTTTTTTGAAGTTTTCTTTGAGGAGAGCTTTGAAGGGTTAGATGCAATGGAAGCTGAACTCTTAAATTTAGAACCAGGCAATGAAGACATGGAGACTATCAATACTATATTCCGGGCTGCTCACTCAATCAAAGGGGGAAGTGGTACGTTTGGTTTTTCTTCAGTATCAGACTTTACTCATGTTCTTGAAACTTTATTAGATCAAATCAGAGATGGTCAGCGTGCTTTAACAGCAGAGCATGTAAATTTTTTACTAAAATCAGTTGACTGTCTGAGAGGTATGTTAACTGCCTTACAAGCTGAGCAAGAACCAGATTTGACAGAAGCTAATGAGATACGTCAACGGTTTGAAGTCATCTTAGGAATGGCTGAAGATACCAGTACAACTTTTGATTTGGCAGAAGAGACTTTAAATGAAAATACGTACCAAGTAGATTTTAAGCCATATCCTCACCTTTTTAAAACTGGAAATGAGCCTCTATATATGATTTCCGAGTTGGCAGAGCTTGGAGAACTAGAGACTCAAGTTTTTTTTGATGCAGTACCAGATATAAATTCATTAAATGCTGAAGAGTGCTTTTTGGCTTGGCGCTTTTTCTTAACTACCGATAAACCTGTGTCAGCCATAGCTGAAATTTTTGAATGGGTCGAGGATGATTCAGATATTGAAATTACGATTTGTGGTGGCTTATTCGATACTGGCTTGGCAGATGCAGATGCAGATGCAGATGCAGATGATGTGGTTGAAGAGTCATCACCTAGAATAGAAGCTTTGCCAGACAAAAAAGAAAACTCTATGGAGCAAACTGATACCTCAATAAATAAGCCACAAATTAACTCTCCTGCTAAAAACACGGATACAAAAAAAGCTTCTGATTCATCTGCGACTTCAATTCGAGTTGGAATTGATAAAGTTGATTCATTGATCAATATGGTAGGGGAGTTGGTAATAACTCAAGCTATGTTGAGCCAAATTGGAGAGCAGGATGTCACAGAAACTACTATAACTGCATTGCAAGAAGGTTTGGCGCAGCTAGCTCACAATACCAGAGATTTGCAAGAAAATGTTATGCGGATCAGAATGTTGCCAATAAGCTTTGTTTTTAGCCGTTTTCCTCGCTTAGTTCGCGATATTTCACAAAAACTAAATAAGCAAGTGGAGCTAAAGCTATTAGGTGAACAAACTGAGTTAGATAAAACTGTGATGGAAAAAATTTCAGATCCTATGGTGCACTTGGTTAGAAACTCACTTGATCATGGGCTAGAAACACCAGAACAGCGTGTTGCAGCAGGTAAAGATCCCATGGGGACCGTGACGCTGAATGCATTCCACCAAGGTGGTAATATTGTCATTGAGATCATGGATGATGGTCAGGGTTTAAATACCGAAAAAATTCGCTCCAAGGCCATTGCAAATGGGTTAATCCAAGAGAGTGACGAATTATCGCCAGATGAAATAAATGAGCTTATCTTTATGCCGGGTTTTTCTACCTCAGATGAGGTCAGTGATATATCAGGGCGTGGGGTAGGCATGGATGTTGTTCGTCGGAATATTCAAGCCCTGAACGGTTCTGTTGAGGTTGCATCTGCACCTGGTGTAGGCTCAACTTTTACAATTCGATTACCCTTAACTTTGGCGATTCTTGACGGGCAACTTGTTAGAGTTGCTCAACACACTTACATTATCCCGCTAATCTCTATTGTTGAGTCGTTGCAGATTGATATCAGTAAAGTAAGCCGTGTAGGTAAAGACTTGGATGTTTTAAGGTTGCGGGATGAATATATTCCAATTCTTCGTCTTTATAATATTTTTAATCACGATGGTGCCATAGAAGAGTTGGATAAAACACTTTTGGTTGTAGTTGAAAGTGACAATCATAAAGTCGGCTTGCTAGTGGATGATCTGCTTGCGCAACAGCAAGTTGTAATAAAAAGCTTGGAAGCAAATTACCAAAAAGTAGATGGCATTTCCGGCGCAACCATACTGGGAGATGGTAGGGTGTCGTTAATTATTGATATTAGTGGCCTAATTAAATTAAGTGGTCTGAAGCGACCAGGTTCTCAGGAGTTGGTTGTTGAGCAAAAATCAGCAGGAGCAGCATAGATGTCTGAACAAGTAGAGCAAATTTCGCAGCTGGTGCTAGAGGGGCAACATGATGAGAATCAATACTTAACATTTATGATGGCGGATGAAGAGTATGGCATGAATATATTAGCCGTACAGGAAATTCGCGGATGGGAAGATGTAACTGCTATCCCTAATGCCCCCAGTTTTGTTAAAGGCGCGATTAATTTGCGAGGAACGATTGTCCCCATCATTGACTTAAGGCTTCGTTTTGGTCTTGCAGATAATGATTATGGTCCACTAACAGTTGTTATTGTGGTTGCTGTAGAAATTAATGGACAGAATAAAGTCATGGGTATTGTTGTTGATGCAGTATCTGATGTTTACAGTATTTCAGAAGAGCAAGCGAAAGACGTACCTGATTTTCAAGATTCAGATAATGCTGAGTTTGTTCATGGTTTGGTGAATGTAGGTGAGAAAATGGTTGTTCTTCTCAACCTAGAAAGCGTACTTAATTTATAGTAGATAAGCATGGGTAGGGTCAAGATGAGTGGAAGAAACATACAAAGTGAATTAACCAATAAATTTTTGATAGGTGCAATTGTGATTGTTGCGGCAATCGCCATTTCGTTACAAATGTTAGGTGTGTCGTTTAGTGGTGAAAATGCCATTGCACTTGGGTTACCGTTTATTGTCTCGGTTGCTGTGATTTTTTATCTAAAGCATAATTTGAATAGCTATGCAGAGCAGCTGGAGGCTGTTGATAATGCAATTGGCTTTTTAAAGTTCAATGATCAAGAAATGGCACGGAGACTTGACCTATCTGCTTACCCTGAACTACAGAACTTGCAACTAGATAAGAACGAAGATGAAGTTTCTCAAGCAGATGATTCAAAACATCTTGAAAGTATGATAAGTGCTTTGCAGGTTTGTCAGGCTAATATTATGATTGCAGATGAAAATCTCAATATCAGTTATTTGAATGATTCTGTTAAAGAGATGCTGCAAGCTAATGAACACAAATTGCAAAGAGAGTTGCCTAGTTTTAATGTGGCAACTCTACTTGGGCAAAATATCGACGCTTTCCATAAAAACCCTAGCCATCAGCGTGGTTTACTCGCGAATTTAAGAACTGTATATAAGACACAAATTACAGTTGCAGGTTTAACATTTGACCTTATTGCTACACCAGTGTTTGATTCAGAGCAACAACGTATAGCAACTTTAGTTGAGTGGAAAGACGTAACAGAACAAATTGCCTTTGAAAAAGAGAAGCAAATATCGGCAGCTCACAATGCAAGAATAACGAGTGCATTGGAAGTGTGTCAAGCTAATGTAATGTTAGCAGATAATGATTTCAATATTGTTTTTGCTAATCATTCAGTATTAAAAATGCTAAGTAGAAATGAAGCTCAATTGCGTACAGTTTTACCAGGCTTTGATGCAAGTAATTTGATCGGTAAAAATATAGATACATTCCATGCAAATCCTGCGCATCAACGCCACATGGTAGGCGCATTAACAGATGTATATAAGACTGAAATTAAGGTTGCAGGATTTACATTTGGTTTGATTGCCACACCTGTATACGATGAGGAGGGCGATCGAGTAGGGACTGTGGTTGAGTGGGACGATATGACGCAACGTCTTGCAGAAGAAGAGGTTGCAGCCAAACTTGCCAATGAAAACTCGAGAGTAAAAAGTGCCCTAGATAATGTTACAACGAATGCCATGATTGCCGACGCTGAATTCAATATCGTTTATTTGAATGATGCAGTAGTAAATATGATGCGAAATGCAGAAGCGGACCTGAAAAAAGATCTGCCTAACTTTGACTCATCTAGATTGATGGGTGCCAATATTGATATTTTCCACAAAAACCCTGCTCATCAACGCTCAATGCTTGAACGACTGACTTCAACATATAAAACAGAGATTGTAGTTGGAGGAAGGACTTTTGCATTAGTAGCAAATCCTGTATTTAATGATGAAGGTGAACGCATTGGCACTATTGTTGAGTGGAATGATAGAACCAATGAAGTGCTCATAGAGCAAGAAGTAGATAACCTAGTTAGTGCAGCGTCTGATGGTGATTTGACCCGTAGGCTAGATGAAGCAGGCAAAGAAGGTTTCTTTTTGCGTTTATCACAAGGTTTGAATCAGTTGGTAGGTATTGTTGACGATGCGGTAACTGATACAGCTGAAATGTTAGACGCGTTGGCAAATGGTGATTTAACCCAGAGAATTACCGCAGATTATAAAGGTTCATTTGATAAACTTAAGCGTGATGCGAATGTGACCGCTGATAAATTAACAGAAGTCATAAATCGTATTAGTTCGTCCGCAGGGTTAGTAGCCAGTGGTGCTGAAGAAATCTCACAAGGTAATGCTGACCTGAGTCAGCGTACAGAAGAACAGGCTTCTTCGCTTGAAGAAACGGCTTCTAGTATGGAGGAAATGACAAGTACTGTTCGTCAAAATGCAGATAATGCAAAGGTTGCTAATGAACTTGCTGAAGAAACAAGTAGTAAGGCTATGCAAGGTGGCGAAGTTGTGAATCGTGCAGTGCAAAGTATGTCGGGTATAAATGAATCTAGTAAAAAGATTGCAGATATTATTGGGGTGATCGATGAGATTGCTTTCCAAACTAATCTTTTAGCACTTAATGCAGCTGTAGAAGCCGCCAGAGCTGGTGAGCAAGGGCGAGGTTTCGCAGTTGTAGCTGGTGAGGTTAGAAACCTAGCACAACGCTCAGCAGGTGCAGCGAAAGAAATTAAAGACTTGATACGTGATAGTGTTAGTAAAGTTGAAGATGGAACACTACTCGTAAATGAATCTGGTGAAACTTTAAAAGATATTGTTGCTTCGGTGAAGCGTGTGACTGATATGATCTCAGACATTGCAGAAGCGTCTGTAGAGCAGAGCTCAGGTATTGAGCAAGTAAATAAAGCGGTTACGCAAATGGACGAAATGACTCAGCAAAATGCGGCATTGGTGGAAGAAGCTTCAGCAGCTGGTGAGTCTATGGCTGAGCAGGCAAATGATATGCGTCGATTACTGAATTTCTTCACAATAGATGATGCTGCAGATTCGGCTCCGTTGCTCACTGATTCTATTTCTAAAAAGCAGACTGTGAAAAACACTCCTCCACCAACCACTAAAAGAGCTGAAAGAGCTGATATAAAGTCACCAGTAAGCTCAGTAGTAACAGCTAATCAATTTGCTGATAATTCGGATGAATGGGAAGAGTTTTAACTTAAAAAGCTCGAAGATACCCTAATATTTTCGAGCTAGCTTTTTATACCGTCTACCAAGTAACTTCATGTAAACAGGATTGAACATGAGAGAATTTGCTCTTTCTGATGAGGATTTTCAGACTATCTCGAAAAAAGTTTATAAGGCGTGTGGTATCGTTCTTGGGCCGCATAAAAGAGAAATGGTCTATTCAAGATTAGCTAGACGGATCAGGGCCAATCAGCTGGACTCTTTCTCAACTTATTTAAAGTATTTAGATAACCATGAAGATCAAGAGTTTAGTCAATTCATCAATGCAATAACCACTAATCTCACATCATTCTTCAGAGAAAGCCACCATTTTGAGTATTTATCTCAAGTGATAGTGCCACAACTATTAGAAAAAAATAAGCACTCGAAAAGAGTTCGTATATGGTCAGCTGGTTGCTCAACAGGTGAGGAGCCTTACAGTATAGCGATGACGATCTTTAATCGTTTCCCATCGGACTGGGATGTTAAAGTATTAGCAACAGATTTGGATTCAAATGTGTTATCAAAAGCTCAGAGTGGGGTCTATGATTCAGGCAACGTTACTGGCCTTGATGGCAGGGTATTGAAAAAATGGTTTTTAAAAAGTGCAGATGGTCATGCATATAAAATAAAGCCAACTCTACAATCATTGATTTATTTTAAGCGCCTAAACCTTTTAGAAAAGTGGCCAATGAAAGGGCCTTTCGATGTTATTTTTTGCCGCAACGTTTTGATTTATTTTGATAAGGAAACGAAAGACAAGTTATTTATGAAATATCATCAAATACTTGGAGAGCAAAGACACTTATTTATAGGTCATTCAGAAACCATGGGTAAAGAGCATCATGAGTTCAAAAATTTAGGCCGTACCATGTATCAAAAGGTGTAGTATGGACAATCGTTTTAAACCGGTTATCAGAGGGTTTGAGCACGTAAAGCGGTTTTGGGACTCTGGCCGAGATTCGATAATTGCTAAGGTGTTGCCTGGAGAGTTCTACGTATCAAAAAGTGATGAATTGATCTCTACAGTACTAGGTTCATGTATTGCTGCTTGTGTCTACGATGACAATCTGGGTGTTGGGGGAATGAATCACTTTATGTTACCTGCTGCACAAGGTATTAAAGAAATTCATGCTGATGACTTAACGTGTCGTTATGGCAATTGGGCTATGGAATATCTTATTAATGAAGTGCTAAAAAATGGGGCTTCAAAAGACAATTTAAAGGTCAAGTTATTCGGGGGCGGAAAAATAATTCGCTCCATGACAGATATTGGTATTGGTAATATTCGTTTTGCGCATGCATATATTCAAGAAGAAGGCCTAGAATTAGTTTCTCATGATGTTGGGGGACCTTGGCCTAGAAAAGTGGTCTTTCATCCACAAACAGGTCGTGCACAAGTTAAGAAATTAAGAGAGATGCATAACGATACTATCGAAAGGCGTGAAGTTCGTTATCTACATGATATTGAAGCACAAGATACGCAGACAGACATTGAGCTGTTTTAGGAGTTAGCATGATAAAAGTTTTAATTGTCGATGACTCCCCTTTGATCAGAGGGATATTAACTGAAGTTATTCAACAGGCTGATGATCTCGAAGTGGTAGGTAGTGCCGAAGACCCTTACCAAGCAAGAGAAATGATAAAATCATTGAACCCAGATGTGATTACATTAGATATAGAAATGCCTAAAATGGATGGCATTAGCTTTTTAAGAAACTTGATGCGTCTTCGCCCAATGCCTGTTGTTATGATATCTACACTTACTCAACAGGGTTCTCCAATTACCCTTGAAGCCCTAGAAATTGGTGCTGTAGACTTCATTGCTAAACCTAAAATAAATGTTGCTGAGCAATTGCAACATTATGCTGAAATGGTTCAAGAAAAGGTTCGCACAGCAGCGACAGCAAGATTGAGGCCCTATCGGAGTATTGGGAAGGGATTTAATAAAGCGGAATTGTTAGAAGGACAATACTATGAGCGCAACGCTATTATAGCAATAGGGGCTTCTACAGGGGGGACTGAGGCAATAAAAGAAGTTCTAGTGCAAATGCCCAAGGATGCTCCTCCAATAGTTATAACTCAACATATCCCTCCGGTATTTAGTAGCTCTTTTGCCGCGAGAATGAATAAAAGTTGCACAGTGAAGGTAAAAGAGGCTGAACATGGAGATGTTCTGCAGTTTGGTCATGTTTATATTGCTCCAGGCGATAGACATCTGAGCATTGTTTCTCAAGGATTAAATAAGGTTTGCCACTTAGATGATGGAAAATTAGTTAACCGTCATAAGCCCGCTATAGATGTTCTATTCAGCTCATTAAAGCCATTTGCTCAACATGTATCGGCTGTACTTCTAACAGGTATGGGCAGTGATGGCGCAAGAGGTTTACTGGGATTGTTAGAGGCAGGTGCACAAACAGCAGCACAAGATGAGCAAACCAGTGTTGTTTGGGGGATGCCGAAAGCTGCTGTGGATATGAACGCTGCCCAAAAGGTGCTACCACTACAAAATGTGGCAGTACACTTACTTAAATCTACTCGTCGCTAGCTTGTAATACCCAAGGTTGTGAAAACCAATAAAACTGACCGGGGTGTTTAATTGAAGGGGCTGTACAATTATAACGCGTTCGGCCTTTTTTAATGTCTTCAGGTGAAGTAACCGATACTCTTTTCTCATTTTTCCAAGCAATATCAGCTCGACCAACCCCAGAAACGAAACATGCAAACTGAGATTGGTAAAAATCTTTGCCGATAAACTCTATTTCAATAGTAGGTGTTGGGTTGCTTGTTACAGAGTCAGTGTAATCTAGCTCCGAGATAGCAAAAGGCAGAGAGTGCAATTTGGTTTTTAAGGTATCTAACTTACTGTAAAAGCCCGATGCAGGGTATCGAGGAACACGTGTGTAGTCGGTAAATTCTGACACCGCACCAGAGTGTTGTCCTATACCAATAAAGCCAATTTCTTTAACGAGGTTTTGCAGTGGTCTATTGAACTCACCATAGGGGTAGGCGAGTAATTTTACATTATAGCCCACTTCTTCTTCGATGCGTTTTTCTGAGAATAGGATATCTTCACGGACGCGCTTCAACCATTGCGCTTGGGTTTCACCGTCTTGTTTTAAATGTAGGTAATCATGCTTAGCGCTGTGATTAGCAATTAATGCGCCGCGTTTTGCTAAAGCTCTGAGTTCGTCCCAAGTCATCACATATGATTTGTTTTCATCGATAAGCTGAGGGTTTACAAAAATAGTATACGGGTAGCCAAATGCTTCGAGAATAGGCGCCGCTTGCTCAATGTTATTGTCGTAACCATCATCAAAAGTGATGGCCACGGTTTTGGCAGGCAGTGCCTTACCTTGTTGTGTATGATGGAGTAACTTATCCAAGTGAATAACATTAAAGTCATTTTCTTTTAGGTAGATTAAGTGGGTTTTAAAGGTTTCTTCACTCACTGATGTTACCGCTGGTAACTTCTCGCTGACGTGGTGATACTGTAAAATCACCGCTGATAGAGATGGGGTTGAAAACAATAACAAAGCGAAAACAAAACAATGAAAGAGATATTTAAAAATCATAAAACGTACCATATAAGTCTGCTATTGCTAGCGGGTCCGATGATTTTATCAAATATATCTGTGCCATTGTTAGGGTTAGTTGATACAGCGGTGATCGGCCATCTATCAGAAGTTCACTTTCTGGCTGGTATCGCATTAGGGTCGGGCAGTATTTCATTGCTATTTTGGCTTGCAAGCTTTCTAAGGATGAGCGCCACGGGCGTGCTTGCGCAGTCTTTTGGGGCGAAAAACTGGCCTAGATTACAACAGCAGTTATTAGCCAGTTTATTGATTGCTTGGACTTTTTCAATCTCATTAATCCTGCTCTCTCCTTGGTTATTAGATAGCATAAAAGCCCTATCCAATGCTTCTCCTGATGTGTTTTCCCAGGCGAAAAGCTATTTTGAGATTCGAATATTTAGTGCACCTGCTGCGATGACGAACTTGGTGCTATTGGGTCTTATGCTGGGCATGCAATACGGAAAAGGGCCATTCTACTTACTACTATTTACAAATATCACTAACATTATTTTAGATGTGTTATTTGTAATTGGTTTTGGTTGGCAAGTGGCTGGAGCCGCTTGGGCATCGGTGATAGCTGACTACACGGCGCTACTAGTCGCAACTGTATTAATTAAAAAGCAACTTGCGCAACACCAAGTCAATTGGCGTTGGTTGCTGCCAAACAAAGCACAGTTTTTGGCACTATTATCACTAAATCGAGATATTTTTATTCGCTCACTGTTATTGCAGCTCTGCTTTAGTTTTATGACTTTTTATGGCGCACGATTGGGCGAAACGACACTAGCAGTCAATGCCGTTTTATTAAATTTCTTAATGTTGGTGAGTTTTGCTTTAGATGGCATTGCGTATGCTGCAGAAGCAAAAGTAGGGCAAGCCAAAGGTGAAGGCTCAGAAGCAAAAGTGGAAATTTGGGTCAACTTAAGTTTGTTTTGGGGGGCTGTGTTCGCGTTGCTCTATAGCCTAGTCTTTGCTGTGTTTGGTGTAAGCATCGTTAAGCTTTTAACAAATATTCCTGAAGTCATCAGTGCGTCAAAAAATTACCTATTCTGGCTCATTCTTCTCCCTCTATTGGCAATGTGGTGCTTTATATTCGATGGTATATTTGTCGGCTTAACCCGAGCTCAAGATATGCGTAACAGCATGTTCTTTTCTGCTATTTTTGGGTTTATGATGCCTATTTGGCTAACATTGGAGTATGAAAACCATGGCCTTTGGTTTGCCATGAGTTGCTTTATGTTATTGAGAGGCGTTACTTTGGCTTATCGTTATCGTCAAATTCAACGGCAGGGTTTATTGTTGCAATAACTTGTGAGAAGCGGTTAGCAAAGATACCTAAATAGCCCCAACCCGCAAAGAAAATTGCTGGCGCGAGAAATATTAGACCAATTATTTGCACCCAGGGTTGGTGATAATAACCCCAAGCAATAAAAGCAACTGCGACAGCAAACAGCCCCAAACCGATAAAAAAGCGTTTGAGGCTGAGTTTAGGTTGTTGCCCTAGACGGTAAATTATGGGCTTCAACATAATTAATAGTAAGAGTGCTCACCAGCTTGGTGCTCTGTGATATCACGTACCCCAGTGATCTCTTCGAACTTAGCAACCATCTCTTTCTCGATGCCTTCTTTTAACGTTACATCGATCATTGAACAACCATTACAGCCACCACCAAATTGCACGACAGCGATACCTTCAGCTGTAATTTCAACTAGGCTTACTTGGCCGCCATGATTGGCAAGTTGTGGGTTTACCTCAGTCGTTAGCATATGCTCAACTCGCTCAGCTAAAGAAGCATCATCTTTAAGACGCTTAGCTTTCGCATTAGGCGCTTTAAGTGTTAACTGAGTCCCCATTTTGTCAGTTACGAAGTCGATTTCAGCTTCATCTAAAAATGGTGCGCTTTCTTCATCAACAACTGCATCGAAACCATTAAATGGTAGGCGAATATCAGTTTCTTCAACAGCATCAGGCGGACAGTAAGACACACCACATTCAGCTTGAGAAGTACCAGGGTTTACAACGAAAACACGAATGTTTGTGCCTTCAGTTTGATCAGCCAATAGCTTGGCAAAGTGACTTTGTGCAGTTTCAGAAATTGTGATCATAATCGAACTATACTTGACTAAATTACTCGGTTAATGGCTATGATACTCCGCTGGTGGCATTGTCGCCAGTGTTGAACGTAAAAATTTGGCTTATCTGATTTTGCTTGTTAGCTTACTTGCTACAATTTTAAGCAAAAGGTTTTAGTATGCGCACGCTCCTCGCACTCACATTGTTTTGCTGCACTTACTTACTCTCAAGTAGTGCAATAGCAAAACCGGTTTCCTATTATTTCCAACAGAATGTCCAGTTCGACCCCGCTATTCCAAAGCCTGAAGAGGTATTAGGTTATCAAGTCGGTCAGTGGCATGTGCGTCATGACCAATTGGTTCAGTATATGCGGGTGTTAGCTGAAAAAAGCCCTAGAGTGAGTATTGAAACCATAGGTTTTAGTCATGAAAAGCGACCGCTACTGCTACTAAAGTTTAGTAAATCAGAGAATATTGCTCAGTTAGATCAGCTTCGTGAGCAGCATCGCGCACAAGTATTTGCAAAGCAGCCAGCGAAAAATTTACCTGCTTTCATTTGGATGGGATATAGCGTGCATGGCAACGAATCATCTGGCAGTAATGCCGCTTTATTAGTTGCTTATTATTTGGCTGCCGCACAAGGAGAAGAGGTAGAACAACTGCTAAATAACTCTGTGGTGTTACTAGACCCTGCTTTAAACCCGGATGGTTTGGCGCGTTTCGCTCAATGGGCAAATAGTAATCGAGGGCAAACCTTATCTGCAGATCCGCAACATAGAGAGCATGTTGAGCAGTGGCCTTCAGGTCGTACAAACCATTATATGTTCGATTTGAACCGGGACTGGTTGTTACTCCAACATCCTGAATCGCGCGCTCGAATAGCCGCATTTCATAAATGGCAGCCACATGTCTTAGCTGACTTTCATGAAATGGGCCCTAACAGCACGTATTTCTTCCAGCCGGGGATCCCGACGCGGACTCATCCACTTACGCCTAAGAAAAATACCCAGCTAACAACAGCGCTTGCAGGTTTTCACGCGCAAGCTTTAGATGCACAAAATCAGCTTTATTTTACACAAGAAAGCTTTGATGACTTTTACTACGGAAAAGGCTCAACATACCCTGATATAAATGGCTCGGTGGGTATTCTCTTTGAACAGGCAAGTAGTCGAGGCCATGTCCAAGAGACCATTAATGGTCAGCTGACGTTTGCACAAAGCATTAAAAACCAAGTTACAACCAGCTTGTCTACTTTTGCTGGTGCGATGGCAAACAAGCAGCAATTAATTGACTACAAGAATAACTTCTACCATCAAGCTGACACTTTGGCTGATAAAGAGAAGTTTATGGGCTATGTCGTTGCCAAGGGTCAAGATCCACAACGTTTCAATGAGTTTATGTCGGTACTGTCACAGCATCAAATTAAAGCCTATGCCTTAAATAAAGTCATCAAAGCATCCGATCAAAGCTTCGCTCAGGGTGATGTTTATATTCCATTGAGACAAGCTCAATTCCGTTTAATTAAAGCCATCTTTTCTGAGCAAACAAGTTTTCAAGATAATACCTTTTATGATGTATCTGGTTGGACACTATCACATGCTTACAACTTAAAGTTTGGTCAAGTATCTAGTCGCTGGGGGCTAGATGTATCAAAGCAAGCTTGGCAGTCAGAAGATGCTGGTTTTTCTGCAGTAAAAGAGAGTTATGCTTATGCCTTTGATTGGCAGCCAAGCGCAGCGCCTAAGCTATTAAATGCACTTTTACAGAAAGGGATTGATGCACGTGTTGCACTTAAAGGTTTTAAAGCAAAAACGGCACTGGGAAACCGAGAATTCAAAGCGGGTAGTATTGTTGTCGCTTCAGGTGTGCAAAGGCAATCAAACATTGTAGCCATCATGCAACGAGCACAAGCTGACTATGGTGTACAAATTCATGCAATTCAAAGCGGCTTAACCAGCGAAGGCGTTGATCTAGGCTCTCGTCAGTTAAGGCCAATTAAAGCACCGAAAGTCTTACTGGTAGGGGGAGCAGGCAGCAGTCAGTATGAAGTGGGCGAAGTTTGGTATCATTTAGATACACAGTTAGGTATAGCACCCACTATTATTGAACAAGACAGATTGCATCGTGCAGATCTCTCTAAATACACACACATTATTTTAGCTCATGGCAGTTATCGTCGTATGGCAGAAAAAGCCAAAACTAAAATTGCTGCTTGGGTGAGTAAAGGTGGGGTGATCTGGGGTCACAAAGGCGGCGCGAAATGGTTAGTTGATAATCAACTTTTGAGTGCCCAATTGATTTCGCCTAAGCATGTGGCAGAGCAGTTTGATACTGCGGGTTTGGGCTATGGCGATAGGGAAGTTTTATCAGGTAAGCAGCGTATTGCGGGCGCCATTTTTGCGTCAAAACTTGATTTAACACACCCACTCAGTTTTGGTTATGAGCGTGAATTACTACCGTTATTTAAAAACAGTACACAGCTGTTTGAGATCCCCGATAAGCCATTTCTAACGGTAAGCCAATATCAGTCAAAACCTTTATTGGCAGGATATGCTGCGACAGAGAATGTTACTCAAATTGCAAACACGGCGGCATTGATAGGTCACCGTTATGGGCAAGGCAGTGTCGTTGGTATGATTGACAACCCTGTGTTTAGAGGTTTCTGGAAAGGCAGTAGCCGCTTACTAACGAATACATTATTTTTTGGCCACACTTTGGCTGTGCAAGGGCGTTAAAGCCGTAGCATAAGCCCATATCTCTTCAGCGCCTGCTGTATAACACGCTTTTGCAGCAGCGTTGATAGTCGAACCTGTGGTGATCACATCATCGATGATCGCCACTTTCTTTCCTTGTAGATTTTGCATCACTTCAAATGCGCGTTTTACATTTTTCTTGCGTTGTTTGAGAGTTAAACCGCTTTGCGCTTTTGTGGCATTGATGCGTCTTAAAGTATCAGTACTTACTTTTGTATGAGGTAAATGACTCAACCAGGACTGTGCAACTTGGTTAAACCCTCGGTTAATAAAGCGGTTTTTATGCAGCGGTAAAATGATATATACATCGGGTGAGAAGGTCGATGTACTTTCAAAATGAGCAAGTTGAGTCGCAATAACTGCATTGATAGCCGTTTGATAATGGCTCTGTTTGGTAAACTTAAATTCACTCAGCCATTGTTTTACAGCACCTTGATACCAAGCACATGCCATTAACCCATGGCAATGAGGCAAATTAAACATGCGTGCTATGTCAGGCTGGAATAATAAGTTTGGTTGTCCTAATGAGATAAAAGGAAAGTCAGAGAGACAAAATTGACAGATCCCCTCGTTACTTGAAAGTGGGTTATGGCACATATGGCAGTGACTTGGAAATAAGGCATCCGCTAAATTTCTTAATAGTGACATTGTGTTCATCCTTGGTATCAGTATCATACGCTTAAGTTTGGTTTAGAGTAAAAATAATGCAAAAAGAAATAGTGCTACTTCATGGCTGGGGTATGAACCGACAGGTTTGGCAGTTATTAGAGCAAGAGTTAAAAGGCGTTGTTGAAGGGCAAGTAAAAAGTTTGGATTTACCTGGCTTTGGCCATGCTCACATGCCTGAACAATCCTATTCTCTTGCCTCCGCTGCAGCGCTTATTGCTGAACAACTAGCTGATAATTCAACCTTGGTCGGTTGGTCACTTGGTGGCTTAGTTGCGCTTCATATTGCAAAGCATTATCCACAAAAGGTAAATAAAGTGGTATTTATCGCTTCAACGCCGTTTTTTGCTGAATCAGATAATTGGTCAGGTATTAAGGTAGAGGTGTTAGAAAACTTTAAAGCGCAATTGCTTGATAATAGTGCCAAGACCATCGAGCGTTTTTTAGCGATACAAGCTATGGGTTCAGAACACGCTAAGCAAGATGTTAAGCAATTAAGAGCTTGGTTATTAGAAGCGCCAGAGGCAAATTCCGAAGCCTTGAGTGCAGGTCTCGATATTCTTTTAAATGATGATTATCGAGAAGTTTTTAGCACACTTGAACAGCCAATATATGGCTTATTTGGTAAGTTGGATTCTTTAGTGCCAAGGCGAAGTATTGCAAAGATGAAGGCTTTAAATAGCAACTTCCAGGTAGAGATTTTACCAAAAGCGTCACATGCCCCTTTTATTTCGCACAGAACCGAAAGTTTAAATTTCCTAAAATCAGTACTTTAGTAAAAAGCGGCAAAAAATTGCCGCTTTTTACTGTCGAAAACTTTATTTTGTACCATTTTTGCGCAATAATTATACATATTTTAGATTTTTGCAGAGGTGCTTGTTATGCCAATTGGTGATGTACTTAATAATGGTATAGACGGTTACAACCGTGCCAGTCAAGGTATTGAACGTGCCACAGCGGAGATAAATCGTGCAACTTCGTCTGAGCAAGATGAATCTCAGCTTGCGCAACAACGTCAGTTGCAAGGGGCTAGCCCCGACGAAGCCGTGACTGAACCTGTATCTCAGCCAGCAAAAATCGATGAAGCTTTAGTTAACCTTAAAGTCGAAGAGTTTAACGCCAAAGCAAACATTCAGTCGATCCGCACCGCAGATGAAGCGCTAGGTACTCTGGTAGACATATCAGTTTAAAATGTTATGAATATTTTAACGCCGCAGCCGGCGATTAATTTAAATACATCTAACGTCTATACTGAAACAGCTAGACGAGATAATCAGCTGCGCGAAGTAATACCTAAACCAGCCCCAACCAATGCAACTCATACCGAAAATAAAGCGCTAAATGATGGTGAGAAGTCACGTTCTCATCTTACCGATGATAGCGGCACTTACGACAGTACTGGTCAGTTACAGCAAAATAAGGTTATTGCTGAAGATGATGAACAACGCGAGCAACAGAGCAAAGGCGGCTCGCAAGAAGAAACTTCAGAACAAGAAAAACAAAATCAAGAAGCTGAGCAGCAGCAAATAGAAGAGTTAAAAGCTCGAGACAGAGAGGTGCGTTTGCATGAGCAGGCGCATGCGCGTGTCGGTGGGCAATATGCTGGCTCTCCAACTTATGAATATCAGCGAGGACCAGACGGTAACAACTATGCCGTGGGTGGTCAGGTAATGATTGATGTTGCTGAGGTACCCAATGATCCAAAAGCAACCATAGATAAAATGCAGACAGTGCGTGCTGCCGCACTTGCACCGGCAGAGCCATCTGGTGCCGATAGAGCAATAGCAGCTGATGCAACTCAAAAAATGGCATCTGCACAAGCTGACTTGGCCCAGCAAGTGATTAGCGGTGACGAAGAAGCTGAATCTGAAAGTGGTTCAGTGGGTAGATACGAAACACGCAGGTTAAGTGAAGAAGATAGCTCAGATAATGAAATTCAAACCTTAGAGAGAGCTTCATTACAAAGTGAAGGCGACCCTTATGCGGTTGCTTTACCTATAGAGCCTGACCCAGAAGTTCAAGCCAGAGCATTACGGATCAGCGACTTTTATCAGCACGTTGCCGTGCCTACTAATAATAGTAACTTATACGTGTCAGTTTAAGATAATTAGAAATAAAAGAAGCCGCTTTGAGCGGCTTTTTTTATTTCTCATTATCAACCATTTTGAGTAAGTATGGCTGGCAGTGATATTATTTTTTTAATTTAGCAAAAGCCTCAGCAAAGGCATTACCCATTGCGGCATTACCAGCATCTTTTTTAGGGCGTTGTCCTTTAGCTTGCTTGTTTGCAGTTTTGTTTTGCGAAGGTTTATTTGAAGTAGATTTACCCTGAGGCGCAGCTTGTTGCACTTCATCATCTAGGCGCATTGTAAAGCTAATACGCTTTCTAGCTACATCGACTTCTAGTACCTTTACTTTAACAATATCACCTGCTTTTACGACTTCGCGCGGATCAGAAATAAATTTATTGGTGATCGCAGAAATATGTACCAGGCCATCTTGGTGTACGCCGACGTCAACAAAGGCACCAAAGTTAGCTACATTTGATACCACACCCTCTAAAATCATACCGACTTTAAGGTCTTGAATGGTTTCAACACCCGCTTTAAATACCGCTGTTTTGAACTCAGGGCGAGGATCGCGGCCAGGCTTGTCTAATTCAGAAATGATGTCAGTAACCGTTGGTAAACCAAATTTGTCATTAGTAAATTGAGCTGGCTCAAGTTGTTTTAACACATCACTGTTACCGATAAGGTCGCTCACTTCAATGTTCTTTTCAGTACAGATCTGTTTAACCACAGGATATGCTTCAGGGTGAACAGATGAGCTATCAAGTGGATCTGCACCATTCACGATACGTAAGAAACCTGCGGCTTGTTCGAATGCTTTAGGTCCTAAACGCGCGACTTTTTTCAATTGTGCGCGGTTGTTAAATGACCCGTTTTCGTCTCTAAACTGCACAATATTACTAGCCAGGGTTTTGTTTAGGCCAGAAACGCGGGTAAGTAGTGGTACCGAAGCGGTATTGACATCAACACCCACCGAGTTTACACAATCTTCAACCACAGAGATCAGTGACTGACCTAGCTGACTTTGAGAAACATCGTGTTGGTATTGGCCTACACCAATTGATTTAGGCTCAATTTTTACTAGTTCTGCAAGTGGGTCTTGAAGTCGGCGAGCAATTGAAACTGCACCACGTAACGATACGTCTAAATTTGGGAATTCATTCGCGGCAAACTCAGAGGCAGAATAAACAGATGCACCTGCTTCACTGACCATGATTTTGCTCATGTTGAGCTCTTTGTTGTTAGCAAGCAATTCAGCTGCAAGTTTGTCTGTTTCACGAGACGCTGTGCCATTACCAATGGCGATTAGCTCTACTTTATGTTGTCGACATAGCTGCTCTAAAGTGCGTACTGACTTGTCCCAATGGTTCTGTGGTGCATGTGGGAAGATGGTATTTGTGGTTAACAGCTTACCTGTCGCATCAACTACAGCCACTTTGCAGCCCGTACGCAGACCTGGGTCGATACCCATAGTCACGCGAGGACCCGCAGGTGCTGCCATCAGTAGATCTTTTAAGTTCTTGGCAAATACATCAATGGCTTGTGTCTCTGCTTTTTCACGCATGGTCCCTAAAAACTCATTTTCTAGGTGCAGAGATAGTTTTACTTTCCAAGCCCATTGAACCACTGACATTAACCAAGCACTTGCTGTTGCTGAGCTTACATTTAATTGGTAATGATCAGCGATGATTTGTGCACAATACTGTGCTGGGTTTTCGCTGCTCGGCTCAGGGTTAATGTTTAACTGTAATATGCCTTCGTTGCGGGCACGAAGCATAGCTAACGCACGATGCGAAGGGACTTTCGTGAGCTTCTCTGAATGCTCAAAGTAGTCGCGGTATTTAGCGCCAGCGTCTTCTTGGCCTTTAATTACTTTGGCTTCGATCACACCTTGTGTGTCGATTTGTTTTCTAAGCTTTGCTAGTAACTTAGCATCTTCGGCAAAGCGTTCAATTAAAATAAATTTAGCGCCGTCTAGTGCTGCTTTGACATCTTCAATGCCTTTTTCAGCATTTACGAATTGAGCCGCATGGCTTTCAGGGTCTAAACCAGCATCCTTATAAAGGGCATCCGCAAGTGGCTCTAAACCCGCTTCAATGGCAATTTGACCTTTAGTACGACGCTTAGGCTTGTAGGGAAGATATAAATCTTCTAACTCGGTTTTACTCTGCGCGTTGTTGATATCGCCAGCAAGGGCATCACTTAACTTACCTTGCTCTGAAATGGTATCAAGAATGAAGCGTCTTCTGTCTTCTAGCTCTCTTAGATAACCAAGTCTCTGTTCTAGAAGACGTAATTGCGTGTCGTCTAGACCGCCGGTTACTTCTTTACGGTAACGAGCAATAAATGGAACTGTGGCACCTTCATCAAGAAGTGCAGTTGCAGCAATGACTTGCTGTTCTTTTGCATTTAGCTCTTGTGCCAAACGTGCAGAGATGTTGCTCATGCAAAATCCTTATAAATTCAGATGTATACGTGCTGTCTAAGCGTATTTTATGTGGGCGATCATAGCATAGCGTCTATGAATGAGAAGCTTATTTCAGGTATTCGATAGTATTTACATACCAGAGCTTTTTTCCCTCTGGTGTTCGCACGACAAACTCGTCGTCGACTTCCTTACCTAATAGTGCTCGTGCCATTGGTGCGTCTATAGAAATATAGTCTTTCCGGTCATAAATTTCATCTGGACCGACAATTCTGAAACGTTTTATTTCTTCTTGTTCATTTTCTATTTCAACCCAAGCGCCAAAGTACACTTTGCCAGCTTGTTGTGGGTCATATTGAACAATCTTTAAGTCGGGTAAACGTTTTCTTAAATAGCGTACCCTACGGTCTATTTGCCGTAATAAGCGCTTATTAAAAGTGTAATCAGCATTCTCTGAGCGATCACCTAAGCTGGCTGCCCAATTCACTATTTTGGTGATTTCAGGACGTTTTTCATACCAGAGGTGGTCATGCTCTTTTTGTAATTGGTTATAACCCTCAGGGGTAATTAAATTGGTTTTCATACATTAATCAGAGTCATCTTTACTCCACTGACACGGTAATAAAAAATTATCTGGGTGTCGAGCTAGCAAAATATTAAAAAATTGTAATGTTCGGTAACAAAACTCTTCATAGTAATGGTGTCGAGAAATCACATTTTCAATTATATTAAGCATAGATATTGGATAAAAAGAAGAAATCAATCATGGGAAATGAAACTACCAAGGTATTAGTTGTCGACGATGATATGCGTTTACGCAGTTTGTTAGAGCGTTATCTCGTTGAGCAAGGTTTTATTGTTCGTGCTGCCGCTAACAGTGAGCAAATGGATCGCTTACTAGAGCGCGAAAACTTCCATTTAATGGTGTTAGATTTAATGCTTCCAGGCGAAGATGGTTTATCAATTTGTCGTCGACTAAGACAAAAAGAAAATGATATGCCCATCGTCATGTTGACAGCAAAAGGCGATGAAGTTGACCGAATTATAGGTCTAGAGCTAGGAGCTGATGACTATATTCCTAAACCGTTCAACCCAAGAGAGTTATTGGCACGCATTAAGGCAATATTACGTCGTCGCGCCAAAGAAGTGCCGGGTGCGCCAGCTGCCGAAGAAAATGAAGTAGAGTTTGGTATTTTTAAACTGAATTTGGCGACCCGTGAAATGCAAAAAGGCGATGAAGTCATCTCTTTAACCAGCGGTGAATTTGCAGTACTGAAGGCGCTGGTAAGTCACCCTAGAGAGCCATTAAGCCGTGACAAACTTATGAACCTTGCGCGCGGTCGTGATTACAGTGCGCTTGAGCGTAGTATCGATGTTCAAGTGTCTCGCTTGCGCCGTATGATCGAAGAAGATGCAGCTAATCCTAGATATATCCAAACAGTTTGGGGTCTGGGTTACGTGTTTGTACCAGACGGTGAGAAGTAAGTTTCGTTTATGAGCTTTTTTCCACGTAGCGCTTTTGGACAAACGGTCTTCTTTGTTGGTGCTTTATTGCTTATCAACCAAATCGTTTCTTATATCACAGTGACACTTTATGTGTTTAAGCCAACATTTGAGCAAGTTAATTTGATGTTGGCTAAGCAAGTTAAAACGGTATTCATTGATTGGGAAGAAGGGGTTGAAGTAAACAAAGAGTTATCTGAAAAGTTTTTTGAGATAACGGGTATCGAGGTTATGACGCAGCGACAAGCCTATATGAATGGCCTCGAAAAAGCCAAAGAGTATAGTTTGTTGTCGAAGAGCATGTCTGAACAGCTCAATGGCTCGGCAAGAGTGCGGATCAGTCAAGGCGACCCTGTGGTTTATTGGGTGGAAGCGCCGCAAGCTCCTGGCTATTGGGTCAGAGTGCCTTTAACAGGCTTCAGTGAAACAAAAATGGAGTTCTTGATCTTCTACCTGTCGAGTATTGGCTTTTTAAGTGTATTGGGGGGCTGGTGGTTTGCAAGGCATCTTAACCGCCCCCTAAAAGCATTACAAACAGCAGCTGGGCGAGTCGGTGTGGGAGATTTTTCTACTCGACTCGTAGAGCGAGGCTCAACGGAAGTTGTAGAAGTAACACAAGCGTTTAACAAGATGTCGAAAGGCATCGCTGAGCTCGAGAATGATAGGCGTTTACTAATGGCGGGGGTATCACATGATTTACGAACGCCTTTGACTAGGATCCGCTTAGCAACCGAAATGATGTCAGATGAAGAAGACTATCTTAAAGAAGGGATCGTCGATGACATTGAAGATATGAATGCCATAATCGATCAATTTATTGAATATCTTCGTCATCATAATAGTGGTGAAATGCACTTAGAAGATCTGAATAGCTTGGTCTCTGAAGTCGTGCATGCTGAGCAGCAACATCAAAGAGAGATTAATCTGTTTGCAGCTGAAACCTTGCCTAAGGTTATGATGAATATGGTGGCATTAAAGCGTGTAGTAACCAATATGATCGAAAATGCCATTCGTTACTCTGATGAAGCGATTGATGTAACCACAGCCTACAACCCTAGAAAGAAGTTAGTGATTGTCACAGTTAAAGATCGTGGACCGGGTATTCCTGAAGCTGAACTAGAAAGTGTATTTGAGCCTTTCAAGCAAGGCGATCAAGCACGAGGTAGTGAGGGCAGTGGCTTAGGTTTGGCGATCATCAAGCGTATAGTAGCTACCCATGGTGGCACAGTGAAGCTTCGTAATCGTAAAGAAGGTGGCTTAAGTGCAGAGGTCTACTTACCTGCCCAAGCTTAAGAGCTCTAATGAATAATATAAAAAGGATGGCGTTTGCCATCCTTTTTTGTTGCTATTCTCTTAGGTTTTTTTTAATTATTCAGTGATTAAATAACGCGAGAGAATCGTGTATTTTTAATCTGCTGCTGTAAATACGCATCAAAGCACATACAGATAATACGAATGAATAAGTTGCCTTTACTTGTGACCTCAATGCGTTGCGCTGACAATGTCACGAGCTCATCTTCTGCAAGTGGTTTGAGTGCTTCTAGGGCTTCACTAAAGTAATCGTTAAAGTCGATATGATATTTAGTCTCAATCGCCTTAATGTCTAATTCGAAATGACAAATTAGTTGTTTGATAACATCGGCTCTGAGCTCATCATCATTATTCAGACACATCCCTTTGTGAGTTGCACAGCTAATTTCGTTAATGTCTGAGAAATAGGCTTTGAGCTCTTTTTGGTTTTGCAAAATCGCATTACCAATTTGTGAAATAGACGAAACCCCTAAGCCTAACAAGTCGTAATTACCATGTGTGGTATAGCCTTGGAAGTTGCGATGAAGTTCACCATCTCTTTGTGCAACCGCAAGCTCGTCGTCTTTTTTCGCAAAGTGGTCCATACCGATAAACTGATAACCTGCCTCAGTCATTTGCTGTAGTGTATTTTTGAAGATCTCAAGCTTTTGCTGCGGACTTGGCATGTCCGCTTCTTTTAGTTTTCGCTGCGCGGCAAATCTATCTGGTAAATGGGCGTAGTTGAATACTGAAACTCTGTCAGGGCTCAAAGCGATTAATTGCTCTATACTTTCTTTAAAGCTGTCTGGTGTTTGGTGAGGCAAGCCATAAATCATATCCGTATTAATTGATTTAAAACCTAATTCTCTTGCCTGCTTAACTAAAGCTAAAACTTCTTCGACACATTGCGGGCGGTTTACCGCAGCTTGTACTTCATCATTGAAATCTTGAATACCGAATGAAACACGGTTAAAGCCCAAGTTTTTTAAAGTAATTAACATGTCGTCAGCAATAGAGCGCGGGTCGATTTCAATGCCGCGCAGTGCGTTTTTAGTGAAGTTGAAGTGTGCTTCTACAATATTGATCAGTCGTGTCATTTGCTCGGCAGTTAAAAACGTTGGCGTACCGCCACCTAAATGCAATTGCTCAACACGGTAATGCGCAAACACAGCTGACTGCGCTTGCACTTCTTTTTCTAGATGATCTAAATAGACGTCAGCTTTTGACTGATGACGCGTCACAATTTTGTTGCAACCACAGTAGTAACAAAGCTGATGACAAAATGGGATATGAATATAGAGCGATAATGCTTGGTTGTTTGACTGCTTCACAGCGGTATGTAAATCAGCCTGTTTATAACCGCTTTCTAAAGATAACGCAGTTGGATAAGAGGTATATCTTGGTCCAGATACATTATATTTTTTGATTAGGGATTCATCCCATGTTGGTAAATTAATCACGATACGCACTCATCTATTAGATTAGAGCGTGCAGTGTATGACGAGAAGTGAAAGTGGGTTTTGATCTGCAGCAAAGCAGGGCATAAATGATGCCCTGCCAAGAACAGTTAAAGTTTAAACTGATTTACTGTGCCATTGAGTGATTTGGCTAAACCATTTAGTTCATGCGCTTCATCAGCTAAGGTATGGGCATGATTAGCTGTACTGTTAACTAAGTCATTAATCGCATTTAAACTCGTGTTAATGTCTTCAGCCACAATTGTTTGTTGTTCAGTTGCGGTGGCGATCTGGTGACTTTGGTCTTGTACCGTTGCTACAGAGCTGGCAATTTCTTGTAGTGAATCGAGTACCTCTTGTGTTTGTGATACTGATCCTTCGGCTTGATCTTGACCTTGTTGCATCATAGTTGAAGCTTGCTGTGCAATTTGTTGCAGGCGAGAGATCATATTACGAATATCGTCTGTGGACTCTTGTGTTCTACTTGCCAGAGAGCGTACTTCGTCTGCTACCACGGCAAAGCCTCTACCTTGCTCACCAGCACGGGCTGCTTCAATAGCAGCGTTCAGTGCCAGAAGGTTTGTCTGCTCTGCAATACCGTTGATAACATCAATCACTGCACCGATATTCGTGGTTTCTTTCTCAAGTCCAGCTACAACCTTGGCCGCATCACCGATGTGGTTTGCAAGTTCAGTCATAACAGTCTGAGCCTGGCTAGAACGAGTCGCACCATCGTTTGTCATATTCTGAACTTGTTCAGCAGCTTGACTGGCTTCTTGCGCATTTCGTGATATTTCGGTCACGGTTGCTGCCATTTCAGTCACAGCAGCGCTAACGCTATCAACTTGCTCTTTCTCTTGTTGTATTTCGCTATTGGTACTAGCAGACACAGAGCTTAATTGCTCAGAGGCATGACCTAGTTGAGATGCTTGTTGCGCCGTGGTTTGCATCATGGCACGTAGCTTTTCAATGAAGGTATTCATATGTGATGCAAGTTGTCCGACTTCATCGTTGCTTTCGATGTTTATGCGACGCGTTAAGTCGCCTTCACCAGAGGCAATGTCTCTCATAGTGTCAGCCAATGATACTATTGGTTTGGTGATCATTTGCGTTGCCCATAAGATCATTAAGACAACAATAGTAATAATGACTAAGAAGGCGATCACGGTACTCATTACCGCTTCATTTACAGGCTCTTCAATGAATGATACAGGGATCAAAACACCTACATGCCAGTCGAGTAATGGCTCATCTAGTTTTACGCTATTATACACCACGTAGTAGTCTTGACCTTTAAAGGTAACGATAGAGGTGCCCGACTCATTGTTTTTGATTTCAGAGTTTAATTTACGGAAACCGCTGGTATTTGAAAATTGCTTTTCTAGCCCGTCTAGACCCTCTTTCCCATTTGGACCTTCATCAGTAATAGATAGCTTGTGACCAGTTTGCTTTGATAAATGAACAACGTTTAAGTTGTTATCTAGTAAGAAGCCGTAACCTTGGCCTTGGAAGCGGATCTGCTCAACCAATTGGTTGATTTGTTCCATTTGTAAATCGATACCAGCAATACCTAATAACTTACGCGATGAATTGTAGACAGGTAGTTTGATAACAGCTGATACGTCGCCTGTATTCGCATCGACTGAAACAGGGCTTACATGTAGTTTGCCAATTGCCATCGCTTCTGGCCACCATCCTCGTTTGTAAGCAAAGTAAGGGCGACCATCAGAAAAATGAGAAGTTCGTTCGTTTTCTTTGAAATATTCACCTGTGATCGCAGATGCAAAGAAAGTTGATAAAACATTATCATTATTGGTGGTGAGTCTATCAAAATCTCGGTTTACTAAATCATATCCTGGTTGAGTTGATAGCTCGGCTTCGCGTTCTGTATATTGTTCGAAAAAGTCCACAACATGTGCACTTTGGGCAAACGTATTAACTAGCTCACCATATTGTGCAAAAAAGGACTCCATCGACAACTTTTCAGCATATATATAACTTTGCGCTTCACGCTCCACACTATCACGAGATATGGTAGCAAGGTGGTTCACGAAGTAGCTAGACGCAATAATAAGTAGCACTGAAATTGTACCACCGATAAGTAGGAGTATTTTTCTCCTGAGGGATAAGTTGTTAAGCATGATATATTCTTTTTATTGGTAACCGCACTACTCTTAATCAAAGCATATCTGAAAGACTTTGACCACAGTTAACATGAGATTGATGTTATATTGTACCTAAAAGGGTACTTTGCGGTTTTAATTTAATACAGAGGTATGAGATGAAGCTAGTTGTTTTGGGCGCAGGTTGGCTGGGAAGTGCATTAATCGAGAAAGCCACACAGATAAATTGGCGAGTGCAGGGTACTAGTCGAAGCCCAAATCCTAGTGATGCAATCATTCGACAGTTTACATTGCAAGAAGACGAGTTAATTCACTCTGTTGATTTAAAAGGTGCCTATTGGGTGTGCGCTATTCCTCCACGAGCACGCCATGCAGACAGCAATTATCTTGAAACTTTATCGTCTGCGTTAAGGCTTTCTGATGAGTTAGCGTGCAAAGGGTTTTTGTTATGTTCAAGTACGGGGGTATATTCAGAGCAGGATGGCACCTATACCGAAAATGGTGAGTTAGACAATGAAACCACGCGTAAAAAGATTTTGTTAGAAGCCGAACAAAGAGTGCTAGATGCCAAGGGTAAGGTTTTACGTTTGGCGGGACTGGTGGGGCCTAATCGAGAACCTGGGCAATTTGTTGCTGGTAAAACCCTAAAAAGTAGCAGTGCGGCGGTTGTAAACATGGTGCATCAAGTCGATGTCATTGCTGCCATTGAGACGTTAATACTCAACTGGGCAGAAGCTGATGCTATTTATAATATTTGTTACCCAAACCATCCAACTCGACAAGATTATTACCAGCAAAGGTGCGCTAAGTTAGGCACACAGCCCCCTTCATTTGCAAGTGACATTGTCAGTGCAAGGGTGATTGATGGCTCGGCTATTGAAGCCTTAGGTTTTAGCTATCAAGCTGAGATTTAAATGTGTGTCATCTCGCCTTTTTCTTAAAGGTGAGATGACCGCCTAGGCGGTATTTGCTTCCTGGTGAAATGAGCCGAGTAAAGCTGACAATACCATTAGCACTCCATGTTCTTCTGATCATTTGTAAGCAAGGCTCTTCGTTATATAAGCCAAGCCACTGGCAAACATCTTGGTTTGGCATAATGGCTTCAATGGTGTGTTTAGCTTCGGTCAGTGGTGCCACTGCCGAAAGGTATTCATGTGGTGTGATAATAGTAAAATCTTGTGCCAAATAATCAGGGGCAAGTGCTGGGGTGACAAAGCGCTCTTCAGCCTGGAGTGCTTGGCCATTTTCGTGGTGAACAATCACGCTGCGATAGACTTTACTGTCTATATCAACACCGAGTGCAATAGCGATAGGCGCCATGGCTTCGATTTCTTCTAGGGCTATGACCTCAGCACTGTACGCACCATTTCTCTCTTTTACTTCATCGGCGATATTTTTAATTTCCAATATAGAAGACTGTGATTTGAGGCTTGCTACAAATGTACCTAGACCTTGACTCCGCGTTAATACACCACTGTCAGTCAACTCACTCAAAGCGCGTCTAGCTGTCATACGGCTTACACTAAATTGCTCAGCAAGCTCATTTTCAGAGGGAACGCGTTGGTCCTCTTTCCAAATGCCGGCACTAATTTGGTCGGTGATATGCTGTTTTATCAATACAAACTTAGGTTCGTTGGCCATACTAGATAATTAAATAGTGAGTATATGCATTAAAAATGGCACAGATTTCTTGTATATACAAGTTTGCATGATAGGCTTATAGCAATTAAACAAACTCAAATGAGGCAGTGATGTTTGAAGCAGATTTAGTGATCACCGATGTCAACTTGGCAACCATGGATAGTATTGTAGATGCTCCTTATGGTGCTATTGAGCAAGGCGCGTTAATAATCAAAGACGATAAAATTGCTTGGCTTGGCAAGCAAAGTGACTTACCTGAGTTCGATGTTCTCGCAACACCAGTGATTAACGCAAAGGGACAATGGTTAACGCCGGGTTTGATTGATTGTCATACGCATATTTTGTTTGCGGGAAACCGCGCTGGCGAGTTTGAACAACGTTTAAATGGTGTATCTTATCAATATATTGCACAGCAAGGTGGTGGTATTGCGAGTACCGTACGTGCCACTCGAGAAGCAGACGAAGAAACATTATTTGTTGCGGGTAAAAACCGTTTAAATAGTTTACTAAACGAAGGTGTTACGACAGTTGAGAGTAAGTCGGGATATGGTCTCGATTTGGCGACTGAAATCAAATTGCTTGAAGTAAATAAAATCTTAAATGATAACCACCCAGTCGATATTCAAAGTACCTTTTTGGGCGCACATGCCTTACCTCCTGAATACAAAGATAATGCAGATGCGTATATCGACTTAGTTTGTGATGTCATGTTGCCGCAAGTCGCTGAGAAAAACTTAGCGCAAGCTGTTGATGTATTTTGTGAAAATGTAGGCTTTAGTTATGATCAAACCAAGCGTGTATTTGAAAAGGCAGAGTCTCTGGGATTGGCGGTTAAATGTCATGCGGAACAACTGTCGAATCAGCATGGTACTGAGTTAGTCGCTGAGTTTAAAGGCTTATCAGCTGATCATATTGAATATCTAGACGAAGCAGGAGTAAAAGCGATGGCTGCTGCTGGTACGGTTGCTGTATTATTACCCGGTGCATTTTATTTCTTAAGAGAAACACAAATGCCACCGATGGACTTACTTCGCCAATATAATGTCCCTATGGCGATCGCCAGTGATTTTAACCCGGGTACTGCGCCGCTTTGTTCTTTGCGTCTAATGTTGAATATGGGATGTACTTTATTCAGGTTAACACCAGAAGAAACTTTAAAAGGGGTCACAGTTAATGCAGCCAAAGCGCTTGGGTTAGCCGATCGAGGAATGCTTAAAGTGGGGATGCGAGCTGACTTAGCCCTATGGGATATTGCAACACCAGCGCAATTAAGTTATCAATTTGGTGTAAATGAGCTATCAAATTTGTGGATCTCAGGTAAACTGATTCAATAAGAAGTATATAATTTATAGGTGAAAGTTGGTAATGACCTTACAAGGTGCATTGACCAGCTTTCCTGTATTCAATGGATTGCAACAGGGGGAGCTGGCACTACTTACCGCGTTCTTAGGTGGTTTGGTGTTAATGGGCAGTATTGCCGCAATTATTCTTACGCACTTGCAATCGGTGAGAGCAGTCCATGTTGTCACTATGCTGGTGGCATTTGGCGCATTGTTACCGAATATTTTGGCAAGCTATGCTCTATCTTTAATCTTTCTGACTCATTTATTACTCGCATTAAAAGCCAACTCAAAAATACTATTGCAGGCATCTTTCACTGCGATAGCCGTTTATCTTATCTTGCTATTCTCAGCCATTGTTTGGTTTTGGCCTATTCAGTTAGTGCTACTGCCGCTGTTAATAATTTATATTCCACAAATATATGTATTTAGTGTGAGTCAACAAAGCGCTGAAATTTCGAGGAAGGTTGAACAAGCAGCCAATCGTAAACCTGATATTTTAGGTTTACCTGACAGAGCAAGCTTAAGAGAAGCTTATGCTAAGTTGACAGAGCAAACCTCTTCGACAACAGTTTTAGTGATGATTCGTCTTGAAGGGTTTGAGCAAGTAAATTTTCATCTAGGTCGCGAATATGGAGATTTATTATTAGCGCAATCGGCAAACCGCATTAAGCAGCATTTAAACAGCCCTGATATTCTCTCCATTCATTATGGCAATGAAACGGCAAAACTTGCGCATTTAGGTGGGCTTCATTTTGTTTTTATTTGCTCTTTAGTAAATCAACAGCACCTTCATGAGCAAGTCATTGGCGCTATCGTGCAAAGCACCTTAAAGCCTTTTAATGTTGCAAATTGCACGATTGAGATTAAGGCTCGTGCTAGTTTTGTTAATTGCGCACAGAGAGTGAGTGACTTTGATAATGCCATTACTTACGCATTTTTAGCTTTAGATTCAGAGCCTAAAAAGGTGGTTACTGAATACAATAATACTATGCAAACAGCCAAACAAGAGCAGCAGGCGCGTTTGGCCGAGTTAACACATGATGATTTTAAAGAACAGCTCGAGTTATATTTTCAACCCGTTATCCGCCATAGCGATAATGGTATTGAGTTTTTGGAGCTACTATTGCGCTGGCAGCATCCAAAGCAAGGCATACTTGCTGCGGGTAAGTTCATCGAAGATATTCGTATTGCTGGCTTAGCCTTGCCCGTAGCGCAATATGTGATTGAGCGTGCGGCTGAAATTGCAATGGCGCTTAAAATGGAAGGGATTAAAATGGCACTCAGTGTGAATGTCTTTGGCCCAGAAATGCTGCATGAAGAATTTATAGAGTTTTTAGATGATGTATTACTCACGCATCATCTAGAAGCTGGAGACTTAATTATAGAATGCCCATCAGCACTATTTATGTCTTTAGATCCTCAAGGCGTTGCGATGATCGCTCGTCTTCGCAGTATAGGCGTACGCTTATGTGTAGATGGTTTTGGTGAAGCACCATTAGTATTAGCTAAACTCCCTAAATTGACAGTCGATTACGTTAAGGTCGGACAATCGTTAACTCGTGACCATCAACACCAAGGTGCGTTACGTGGTATTGTACGGGGGTTGGTGGATATGCAGCACCAGTTAGATTGTGCTGTGATCTGCGAAGGGGTTGAGAATCAAGAGCAGCTCAAATTTGCTCAGAGTTTAAATACCTTTGCGGCACAAGGGTATTATTTTGAGCGCCCATTAAGTAGTGTAGGTATGCTGACTTGGATAAAACAGTACCAGCTAGAGCATCATCATTTAGTCGACTAAACAGCAAAGCTTATGCTTGCTGTTTACCTAATAAATAACTACAAACTAACCCACTTAAAACCTGACCGGCTTCAGTAATGCCTTGTTGCAATCCTGTAGGGTGTGTTTCTGGCGCGGCTTCACACAAATGTAAATATTTACTTGCACTGTGTGTCGCACCTAAATATACAAAGTGTTCAGCATCACTGACTGAAAAACCACAATTAGTAAATGCGCTTACTGGCATGCCACTTATGGCATCAACATCAAGTTCAATACCTAAAGGGTTAACCGTTTTGAAACGAGCCAAAGCATGTTGACAGTCAGAGGTGAGCGTTCTGCTACGCATGACCTGCAAAGTTTGATAGGTGGTATAAGTAAAGCCTGCATGAGTTAAAGCACTAATAATGGTTTGATTATTCTTTTGTTCATGCATACCAACAACATGGTAATCATTTAAGTAACCATCTTGATAGGCATAGTTAAAACCATTACCGCTATGACGTCCTTCAATGGCTCTAAAATCCGCGTGCGGGTCAAAGTTTATGGCATTACAAGGTTTAGCTTCACTGGTACTTAAGGCTTTTAAAATTGGGTAACAATTATTGTGACCGCCACCAATAACAATGGCTTCTAAGCCTGAGTCAAATATAGGTTTTAAGACTTCAGTTACACGCTCGTCTAACTCACTACAAAGGTTTCTAAGATGGGTTAAATCATCAGCTATAGAATTATCTAACTTTTGGCTTTGAGATTGTAAATCACTGCACTGCACCTCACCGAGTAATAGCACCGATTTAGGGTCAAGAAATTCATTACTCGGTAAGTTTAAAAAGCGTTTTAGAAAAGCTTGCCAACCTTGTGTTGCGCCACCTCGGCCACAGTTGGCTCTTGGGCCTATGTCTTCATTGATGCCAACAAGTACATAGCGGATACCAAACTCGGCGGCATCTTTTAAAGCCGTTGCTAAAGGTGCTGATTGATCGAGAAAAGAAATTGATTGCCAAAAACGTGTTTCATTGGCTCTACTTGTCGTGAAGTGATTAATATCAGCTTCACTGTATCGAACTAACCATTCACTCATGCGTCGTCTGCTTCTTCAAGAACATCTTCAAGTATTAGCTCTTCACCTGAGATGATAATGCCAGTACTGTCGGCATATAAATAGTCATCTTCATAAAATGAAACGCCAGCAAAGTTAACAGGTACACCTTGTTCACCGCTGCCTTGAGAATCCGCTGCAACAGGGATAGAAGCGATGGCTTGAATACCTAATTCACACTCTTCTAGTTCATCTACATGTCTAACAGCACCATAGACAACGATGCCTTGCCAGTGGTTTTCAGCCCCAAGTTCAGCCAATTCAACATCAATAAGCGCTCTGCGAGTAGAACCGCCGCCATCTATGAGTAAGATTTTGCCCGTACCGTCCTGTTCCAACATGTTTTGAATAAGTTCGCTATTTTCAAAACATTTTACTGTGACGATACGGCCACAGAATGCTGAGTGACCACCAAAGTTAATGAACATGGGTTCAAGTACATCAATTGAGTCTGCAAAGTGATCGCATAGATCTGATGTGCTGTAGTCCATATGAGTTCTCCAGAGAGTATGTATTTGTTTCAGTATACTCTCCTGCCTAGTCATAGCAATGGCAAAATTGCTGTAAAAGCAGGCACTTTGTGCGGTTAATCAAACATCCAAGAAATTCAATAATAGTGTCTTAAAAAGTTCACCTCGCTGTTATTTTTTGCGACTAGAGTTTAATTAATGGGCGTTTATTTTGTACACCTGTATCCAGTAAAACAACTTCTAGGTGCAGGCAGTTACATGGAATGAATAAGGTGAAAGGCATTGAAAGTTCTATATGCAGCGAAAGTTATCGATTATGCACAATTGCAACAGGCACAGTTATTGATTAAATGCTTTAAGGCACACCAAGTCGACACGGACGTAATTTTAGCTGGTGACTGTTTGTCCAAGCCAGCTAGCAAAATACTCATTGAACAGATCGAGCAACTGCAAGCTGGTAGTTGCTTAATTAGGCATAAACCGATGCGTTTTACTAAAACGTTTAGGCAAAAAGTGTCTGATATATTTTCAAACCGGGCACATTTCAAGCTAGCCAACTATGATTTAGTGATTACGGATAATGAATCTATTGTTGCTTGGTCAGCTAAGCTAAGCGGTATTCCTGTCATGGCTTTAGGTCACCATGTGGCAGTCAATCACCACCAGTTACCATTTGAAGGTGCAAACTTAACACGTATTTGGCAGCAATGGATGATACCTGCAGACTATCGCTTAGGGTTTCATTGGATCCCTTTTGCTGAGAATATTTTGCCGCCCATAGTACCGAGTTATCATACTACATGTATCAAAAATAAAGTGGTTGTTTACCTTCCGAATGAATCGTTGAGTGCAATCGAAAGGCTATTGGAGAGCTTTCCTAACACTGAGTTTTATTGTTTTCATTCTAGCTGCAAAAATAAATCTGTTGGGAACATTCATTTTAGGGAAGATGATTACTCACAGCTTGTGCAAGATATGAAAAGTTGTAAAGGTGTGATTGCACATGCTCAATTTGAGGTCCTTAATGCTGCCTTAAAAATGGGGAAAAGCATATTAATTAAACCTTTAGAAGATGAATTATCCCAAACTATTGATGCAAGTTTGTTAATAAAGCTAGGTTGGGCTAAGCAAATGCATTATTTAAATGCCAATGCGGTTGAAGATTTCTTAGAGAGTGACGCGCAACAAACGGTTGATTTTTCATCAGATCCATGTTTTTTAGTTGAATGGATTAAAGCTGAGAAGTGGCATGAAATTAATTCACTACACGATTCTGCATGGAAAACTTTGAAAGTTGGATAGTTCCAATAAAATAAACGGTTTATTATTGAGCAAACTGGCACTTTTTTATTGCTTTTTTGTTAGATATTAAAGGCCTATTTCTCAGCCTTGGTCTATACTAGTTGTATGTATTACAACCTTAGGTAAGAGTATGGCCTTATTAGAAAATTTAACCATCAAAAGGCGTTTACAGCTTAATGCAATTGTTGTTGGTGTTGCAATGCTGGTAATGCTAGCGGTGATTATCTTTGAAGCTCGCACAATGCTAAAGCTTAATGAATCTATTCAGTACGCTGAAGAGCTTGAAATTCATGAGTTATCAATGCGCAAGTACGAGAAGAATTTTCTATTTTATAAGGACACGGACGCGCTTAGTCAATTTGATAAAGAATATCAGCAATTAATTACTAAAATAGATTTATTGAGTACTCTGTTAGAAGATCTATCTATCGATCAAGGTGAACTTAATAAATTTAGAGGTTTGAGCCGAGACTACAAAGGAAAGTTTGAACAAGTCGTTAGTCTACAAAAGAGGATCGGCCTTCATCCAAAAGATGCCTTATATGGCGCTTTAAGAGCTGCAGTTCATGAAGTTGAAACGGAATTGAAAAATCAAAATAGCTATGAACTGCTCAGTTTGATGTTGCAATTAAGACGAGCTGAAAAAGACTTTATGCTGCGTTTAGATACCAAGTATCTAGGTAAATTTAACAAAACTTACGATCAACTTTATCCCAAACTACAGCCTTATGGATTAGCTCCATTGCTTTTAGAGTATAAAAACAAGTTTACAAATCTTGTGGACGCTCAGGTTGAACTAGGATTGAATCTAGACAGCGGCGCGCTAGGTGAAATGGTTACTGTGGTTAAGCAAGGTGATGCAACCGTTGAAAATATTGTACTACAAACAAAGCAAGCTATCGAAGGCAATGCTAGAGCAACGCAAGCGGTTGCCATAGGTATATTTGTAGTAGCAGCGATTATCGTAATGATTTTAGTACTTTCTACCAGTCGTTCAATTATTGGGCCTGTGGAGCGAGTATATCAAACCATTGAACGAATTCGCCGTGAAAACAATTTAGCGATTAAAATTGAGTCGACGGGTAATGATGAAATTACAACGATGACAGAAGACTTTAATAGCTTGATAGGTGACTTTAAGATTCTGATCTCTGAGGTAAATACAGCTTTAGGCACGATTAATGAAGCGACGCATCATTTAAGTGAAACCACAGCACAAACCAGTGCGGGTATGCATGAGCAGTTGCATGAAGCGGATATGGTGGCCACTGCTGCAACTGAGATGCAGGCAACGATTCAAGATATTTCGCACAACACTGAAGCTGCTGCAAATAAAGCGGAGTCAACCAATGGTAATGCGCAACAGGGTCGAGTTGAAGTCGACGCGACAATTCAGCGTATTATGGCGTTATCTGATTCATTAGGTGGTGCATCAGATGTTGTTTCGCAACTTGAGCGTGATGCTGAAACAATTGGTTCGGTATTAGACGTTATTCGTGGTATTGCAGAGCAAACAAATTTACTCGCGTTAAATGCGGCAATTGAAGCTGCGCGTGCGGGTGAGCAGGGCCGAGGTTTTGCTGTGGTTGCTGATGAGGTTCGCTCTTTAGCTCAGCGAACGCAAGATTCGACACAAGAAATTGAAAGTATCATCTCAACGCTTCAAGAGCGAACGCAGTCCGTTGTGAGCATCATGCAACAGTGTCGCACCCAAGGAAGTGAAAGTGTTTCGCAGGCCGAAAAAGCGGGTGAGTTACTAAGCTCTATTACGGCAGATGTACAAACCATTATGGAAATGAGCACGCACATCGCAACAGCTATTGATGAACAGAACCAAGTTGCTTCTGAGGTGAATAAGAACGTAGTTCGCATTCGTGATATTGCTCAAGTTGCATCTGAGCATGCACAGAGTAATGCTCAAAGTAGTGAAGAGGTTTCAGAGCAAGCTAAAGTACTACATGAGGCGGTTGCTAAATACCGTTATTAATTAGCATCGATATTAAAAAAGTACCGTTATTTAGTAATGCCACTAGCTTGTTAATGAGCACTAAAAACGCAGCGTTTGCTGCGTTTTTTTATATTTATGTTTTAGCGCTCTAGGCTAGGGCGTGAACTTGATTGGAATACGATCTTGATTGGCGTGATAGTCTTCAATTCTTGCTTGGTATCTTTGCCAACGTTCAGTCTGTTCTTCTGATAGTGCACGTAAGTACTGCCAGCTATACAGCCCGGAGTCATGGCCATCATCAAAAATAAGTCTCACAGCATAATGTCCAACGGGCTCAAGTTTTTTGATGGCTACATCTTGCTTATTTAACACCAAGTTCAGTGGATCTTTAGACTGATTGCCATGTCCTTGCACTTCAGCAGAAGGAGAGTGAGTTCTTAAATACTCACAGCTTAACGTGAATACTTTCTCATCATCGAAATAAATGTCGAGCGCTTTAGATACAGTATGGTAGTGAAGTTTATTGACAATATACATGACTGTTCTCAATGAGTATTTTATTTATATCTTACAAAAAGCGGGGCACAGGCCCCGCTTAATAGTAGCGCATAATCTTTACTAAATTTAAAGAATAAAGCGGCTTAAGTCTTCATCTTGTACCAGCATATCTAAATGCTGCTCAACATAGCTTGCATCGATAGAAAGCGTTGTGCCTGTCTTCTCAGAAGCATCAAAAGAGATTTCTTCCATTAGCTTTTCCATCACAGTGTGAAGGCGGCGTGCACCGATGTTTTCTGTTTTCTCGTTTACTTGCCATGCTGCTTCTGCAATCTTAGTGAGCGCATCATCTGTGAAGTCGATAGTCACTTGCTCAGTGCCAAGTAGTGCTTGTTGTTGTTCAGTAAGCGACGCATGTGGTTCAGTAAGAATGCGCTTGAAGTCAGCTGCAGATAGAGCTTCAAGTTCTACACGAATAGGTAGACGGCCTTGTAACTCAGGGATTAAGTCTGACGGCTTTGCCATTTGGAATGCACCAGAGGCTATGAAAAGAATGTGGTCAGTTTTAACCATGCCATGTTTCGTGCTGACCGTTGAACCTTCTATTAGAGGCAGTAAGTCACGTTGAACACCTTCGCGACTCACGTCTGGACCTTGTGCTTCACCACGCTTACAGATTTTGTCGATTTCATCAATGAACACAATGCCATTTTGCTCTACGGCAAAAATAGCTTGTTCTTTCAGCTCTTCTTGATTCACCATTTTAGCGGCTTCTTCTTCAACAAGAAGCTTGAACGCATCTTTGATTTTCAGCTTACGGCTCTTGCGTTTGTCGCCACTCATGTTTTGGAATAGACCTTGTAGTTGGTTGGTCATTTCTTCCATACCTGGTGGTGCCATGATCTCAACTTGAGGTGCAACTTCAGCAACATCAATGTCAATTTCTTTGTCGTCTAGCTGACCTTCACGTAATTTCTTACGGAATACTTGGCGTGTGCTGCTATTTTCTGCAGGCTGAGCTTCGCCCCAGGCGTCTTTCGCAGGTGGAAGTAGCGCATCAAGAATGCGCTCCTCAGCGGCTTCTTCAGCACGGTGTTGGTGCTTTTTCGCTTGTTGCTCACGCGTCATTTTGATTGAGATGTCAACAAGATCACGGATGATAGTTTCAACTTCTTTACCTACATAGCCCACTTCTGTGAATTTAGTTGCTTCAACTTTCAGGAAAGGCGCATTTGCAAGTTTTGCTAAACGGCGTGCAATCTCCGTTTTACCGACACCTGTTGGGCCGATCATTAGAATATTCTTTGGTGTAACTTCAGAGCGTAAATCATCGTTAAGTTGCATACGACGCCAGCGGTTACGAAGTGCAATTGCCACGGCTTTTTTGGCTTTATCTTGACCGATAATGTGCTGATCTAACTCGTGCACGATCTCTCTTGGGGTCATCGCAGTCATGGCAATCCTCTATAGTTCTTCGATGGTTTGGAAATTATTAGTGAATACGCAAATATCGCCAGCAATTTTTAGGCTTTTTTCTACAATTTCACGTGCACTTAGCTCTGTATTCTCTAACAGTGCAGTTGCAGCAGATTGTGCAAAGTTACCACCACTACCAATGGCGATTAAATCATGCTCTGGTTGCACTACGTCACCGTTACCTGTGATGATCAATGAAGCGGTTTCATCAGCAACTGCCAACAGGGCTTCTAGTTTACGAAGCGCGCGGTCGCTACGCCAGTCTTTCGCCATTTCCACAGCTGCTTTGGTTAAATGGCCTTGGTGCATTTCTAGTTTGCTTTCAAAGCGCTCAAATAATGTAAATGCATCTGCAGTACCACCGGCAAAACCCGCTAATACTTTACCGTTATAAAGACGGCGTACTTTTTTGGCATTACCTTTCATTACTGTATTGCCAAGTGACACTTGACCATCGCCGCCGATAACAACTTTGTCGTCACGACGCACGCTTACGATAGTAGTCATAAAATTCCTTACTGTGCGTTAACTCACACTTGTCTTACTTAAATATCTTAGATTGCTGTAGGTATATGGGCTGTTAGTGAGAAATCAAGTCCAGCCCCAAATTCCACAGCTTACGATGTTGATACGCTTGAGCTTATTTTTATCGCTTTCCGCTTGTCGCTTATTTTCATAAGGGCCTAGACGTACTCTAAACCAGACACCATTTGACCCTTCGGTTCTGCGGATTTCAGCAACTAGGCCAACAAAAGCAATTTGTGCTTTCATGCTCTCTGCGTCTTCGTGTTTTCTGAATGAACCACACTGCATCTGGTATGGACCGCGTTTTTTGATTTCTTTAATCTCGACTTTGATTTCTGCGTCTTTAATTTCTTGAATAAAGTCAGGATCTTTAGGCTTAGGTTTCACCACTGGTTGTTCTTTTTTGGCAATTGGTTTGGCGGCTTCTTCTACTTTTTTAGGATCGGCATTTTGTGTGATATACCAAAGACTATATGCAAAACCGCCAACGAGCAGTAAGGCCAGCAAGATAAGCAATTTTGAGACGGGTTTTGGGCTAGGCGCCGCTTTTTTGGTATTTCTGCCTTTTGGCTTTTTATTTATAAAGTCGTGTTGTGCCATAAGTTACTTAATAAGTATCCATAGGATCTATGTCTATACTCCAGCGCAGTCGGTTTGCTAAGGGGTGTTTATCTACATAAGCCAATAACTGAGTTAAATAACTATGAAGAATTGCACGGTCCTGCGCTTGAATATGTAATTGATATCGATATTTTCCTGCCACGCGCTCCATCGGCGCGGGAATTGGTCCGAGCAATTGTATACCAGAGAATGGGCTTGCAGGAACCAGATCCGATAAAAAGTCGATGACTAATTTGGCATTGTTAGCTTCGGCGCGTATTAAAGCTAAGAAAGAAAATGGTGGTAAGGCAACTTCTTCACGCTCTTTGAGTGCATAACGGGCAAAGTCGCCGTAGCCATTATTGACTAGATCTTGTAACAGCGGGTGTTCGCAATAATGAGTCTGTAATAATACCGTGCCGGGTTCGCCACTGCGCCCAGCGCGTCCAGCAACTTGAGTTATTAATTGAGCCATATGTTCTGTAGCTCTAAAGTCACTACTGTATAAACCACTGTCGACATCTAAGATAACCACTAGGCTGACATCGGCAAAGTGGTGACCTTTCGCCAGCATTTGAGTACCAACCAGAATACGTGCGCCACCTTCATTAATTTCATTGAGGGCTTCTTCGAGTGCGCCTTTACGGCGGGTTGAATCTCGATCTATACGGCTCAGTGGCGTGTCGGGAAATTGCAATTCTAAAAACTGTTCAACTTGTTCAGTGCCCAAACCCACTGGCAAAATATTGGTACTGCCACAGTCAACACACTGGGGTGGCACATAGCTTTGCTCACCACAGTGATGGCATACTAAGCGTGACATGCCTTTATGGTAGGTGGCACTGGCACTACAGCGGTGACACTCGCTGAGCCAGCCACACTCATGACACATTAAAGTTGGCGCATAACCCCGTCGGTTTAAAAACACCATGACTTGCTTACCACGTGCAAGCGTACGTTCAATATGTTGTAAAGTGGTTGGTGCAAAACCATTTTGATGCGGCTGGCCTTTCATATCAACCAACAAGTAGGCGTTATCTACTTTGGTTTGCGCACGTTTAGTCAGCGACACTAATTGATATTTGTCACTGAGTGCATTGTGTAGGGTTTCTAGTGCAGGGGTTGCAGTGCCTAATAAAAGCGGTATTTGCTGTGTCGCACAGCGGAAAACAGCCAAGTCTCGAGCGTGATAACGCAGTCCATCTTGCTGCTTGAAAGACCCGTCATGTTCTTCATCTACCACGACCATGCCTAAGCTTTTTAAAGGTAAGAAAATCCCTGAGCGAGTTGCGATAACTAGCGCGCTACTACCTTGCTCAGCGCGCCGCCAAGTGTGTAAACGCTCATTATCGGTTAAATTTGAATGCCATAAATCAATGGGAGTATTTGGGAAGCGGCGCCTGAAGCGGTTGACAGTTTGTGGCGTCAGGCCAATTTCTGGTACTAAAACCAAGGCCTGTTTACCAGCATTAAGTATTTTCTCTAAACATTGTAAATAAACTTCAGTTTTTCCACTGCCCGTGATCCCTTCAATTAAGAAAGAGCGATACCCTGCTTGTTGATTAACGGCAGCACAAATGGCAGCTTGCTCTTCATTGAGGCGCGGTTTGCTTGCAATCTCAAGTGTGTCTGACGACCAAGCTTCACAGTGGTTAATGGCTTCTGTGATTAAGCCTTTCTCTTTGAGCGGTTTAATTTGTTGTGTTGTAAACCCTAATGCTTTTAACTCAGTGAGGCTCGTTACGCCCGAGCCTTTTAAATGCTCAATCAATGCTAATTGCTTTTTAGCGCGAAGCTTGGGAGATGCCTTTCCTTCCTCAGTGAGAGTGTAATCGGGCACTTGGGTTTTATCTGGGTGTTCACCTTGACGCAAAGATGCGGGTAGCGCAGTAAAAATGGTTTCGCCTAGCGAGTGGCAATAATAACGTGCTGTAAATTTCAAAAAGGTAAGATAAGCATCACTGATAATAGGGCGCTCATCAATGACAGAGGTAATGGCTTTGATTTTATTATCGGGCACATCTGACTGAGTCTTGATGTCAACGACCATGGCGACCAATTTTCTATTGGCAAAAGTCACCCATACACGACAGCCTTTTTGAACTGTGATATTCGGGTCGATTTTATAATCAAAGGTTCTATGTAGTGGGACTTTTAGGGCAACTTCAACAAATAGCATGAATATTCGAACATGGCAGTAGATGGTTATAATGTACTAAAGCAGACCTTGAAATCCCAGTGAAAAACGCGAGGTAAATTGCTGTTCAATGGATTGGGTGCAATGAACGCCGAATTTATTTACTTTTTGTGCAATTATTGCTTGTAGATCTCGGACTACTTCAATAGAATACGCGTCCACTAATTTGAATATAACTACGTATGGTGCCAAACTTCGGGTTTGGAGAGCGATACGGCCTAACCTAGAGGTTTACTATGAAAGAAGGTATCCACCCTAAGTACGAGTCAATCACAGCAACTTGTTCATGTGGTAACAAATTCGAAACTCGTTCAACACTATGTAAAGACATTCACCTAGACGTATGTTCTGCATGTCACCCGTTCTACACTGGTAAGCAGAAGATCCTTGATACAGGTGGTCGTGTTGATCGCTTCAACAAGCGTTTCGGTGCTCTTAGCAGCAAGAAATAAGCATCGCTTGTTTGAGAAAGGCACCCATTTGGGTGCTTTTTTTATGTCTGAATCTCATTAATCTTCTGAATATTCATTATTTCCAGCTTGCTTAGCATTGCTTATCTGATCGTTCTTCTGCAAAATTATTTCTGATACATCAAACCCTTTTCGTAGCACAGCCGTAGAAAATGGCGTAATAACTAAATGCATAACTTTGCACTTTTTATCGAGATTGACTTTAGCTTTCTCAAAGATATGGTTGCTTTAACTGGTTTTTTTTAGAGTTAAAGTTATCTAAATGTATTTAAAAGAGTCTAAAATGCAGTAAATGTAGCTAAGTTGGGTTTTCTTTCTATGTTTAGTATGGTGACATTTTTAGTCGTATAAATTGCTGGTTTATTAAACGTATTGACCCTTTTTTAGGTCAGTGAAATGTCAAAAAAGCTAAAAGAATGTTTCATAAAATCTGCAAAATTACGGCATCTTGCAGATAAATTTCGCTAAAAAGTGGATAGACCTGAAATTGCTTGAATATATCTAGAAAGCGAGTATCTTTTAGTTATTGCGAATTATTTCACTCTCACTTTTAACTTCTTTGCAGGAAAAAATCGCGTCATGTCAGACTTTCGTGAACAAGCTTTACATTACCACGCTCATCCCGTTCCAGGTAAAATCAGTGTTGAATTAACTAAACCAGCCGAAACAGTTAAAGATCTTGCGTTGGCCTACAGCCCAGGTGTGGCTGAGCCGGTTCGAGAAATTGCTGCAGATCCTGCTAATGCTTACCGATATACAGGTAAAGGCAATATGGTTGCGGTGATCAGTAATGGCACTGCAATTTTAGGTTTAGGTAACTTAGGCCCACTTGCTTCTAAACCAGTCATGGAAGGTAAAGCGCTACTATTCAAACGTTTTGCGGGCTTAGATTCAATCGACATTGAAGTAAAGCACCGCACTACAGAAGACTTTATTAACACGGTTGCGAATATTGCAGACACTTTTGGTGGTATCAACCTTGAAGATATTAAAGCACCAGAGTGTTTTGAGATTGAAAAAGCGCTCATAGAACGTTGTGATATTCCTGTATTCCACGACGACCAGCATGGTACAGCGATTGTAACTGCTGCGGGTATGTTGAATGCACTTGAAGTACAAGGTAAAGACATCCACGACGCTATCATTGTATGTTTAGGTGCAGGTGCTGCAGCAATCGCATGTATGGAACTGCTGATTAAATGTGGTGCACAGCGTGAGCACATTTACATGCTAGACCGTAAAGGCGTTATCCATACGCGTCGTGATGACTTAAACGAATATAAAAAGCTATTTGCTAACAACACTGATAAGCGTACGCTTCAAGACGTTATTGCAGAAGCAGATGTGTTTGTGGGTGTATCTGGCCCTGATTTACTTTCTCCAGAAGACCTAAAGCTTATGGCAGACAAGCCAGTAGTATTTGCTTGTTCAAACCCTGACCCTGAAATTAATCCAGAAGTTGCACATGGTGCACGTAACGATTTAATTATGGCGACAGGTCGTTCAGATTACCCTAACCAGGTTAACAACGTTTTATGTTTCCCGTTTATCTTCCGTGGTGCACTTGATGTGCGTGCAACAGCGATTAACGATGAAATGAAGATCGCAGCCGTAGAAGCCATCCGTGGCATTGCGAAAGAGCCAGTGCCTGAGCAAGTGCTTAAAGCAGCCGATGTTGAGTCGCTAGAGTTTGGTGCTGAGTATATTATTCCTAAGCCAATGGATCCGCGTTTATTGCCTCGCATAGCTAAAGCTGTGGCACAAGCAGCGATTGATTCTGGCGTTGCACAAATCGATTTACCAGAAAACTACATGGCACAATTTGAATCTTAATCTTAGGCAAGATTGAATTAATGAAAAACCTCGCAATGGCGAGGTTTTTTATGTTTTCTTTGTAATAACAAAAAAGCTGATTAACCTTCTTCGTTAATCTCTGGGATCTCTAAGCCCATCTCTTTCATAATGTTACGCACTTCAACAGGGATCTTCTCAGGATTGTCTTTACGTAAGTCCTCGTCGCTAGGCAACGGTTGACCCGTAAAGGCATGCAGAAATGCTTCACACAGTAACTCGCTGTTTGTTGCATGGCGCAAGTTGTTCACCTGACGGCGAGTACGCTCATCGGTCAATACTTTTAAAACGTTTAAAGGAATAGATACGGTGATCTTCTTCACTTGCTCTGATTTTTTGCCATGCTCTGCATAAGGGTGAATATATTCACCATTCCATTTAGCCATAATATTTTTTCTGATGCCTTTAGAGTAATTACTGCCAATAAGACTACGCTCGTTTGCGACGGCTTTAATTGACTTAGTTTGACTAACGCCCAACTCAAACTAAGGTTAATGTACCGATTTATGGTCAAAAACCCAGTCTTATTAACAATATTAGTTAACGAGGTGGCGAAATTTTATCGGTTTAAAAAAGATAGTCAAATTCTAGTTAAATAGCCATTTAGCAGTATAAATGTTTTGACTTCTCCAATTTGATCATCTAACCTTTTAGACGTCTAAACATCCATATATTAGGTGGTGATATGAGCCAACGCAATAAATCAACAGTCGCAGTCAGACATGGTATCGAAGCCGATAAGCATCATGGCGCGGTCGTGCCTCCTCTTTATCTTTCAACAACGTATTCGTTCGCTGATTTCGATACTAAGCGTGATTATGATTACGGCCGTAGCGGTAACCCAAATCGCGATATTCTAGCTGAAACACTAGCGCAGCTTGAGGGCGGAGAAAAAGGCATCATCACTGCGACCGGTATGGCAGCTGTTCACCTAGTAACACAACTTTTAAATCACGACGATACGTTAGTTATTCCACATGATTGTTATGGTGGTAGTTATCGATTATTCACCTCACTTGAAAAGCGTGGCTTGTTAAAACTAAAAGTTTTAGATTTAACCCGCGCTGACAGTCTTGCACAAATTGCAGAGATCAAACCTAAACTGGTTTGGATTGAAACGCCGAGTAACCCAATTCTTCGTCTTACAGATATTGAGGCGGTTGTGAATGCAGCCCATGCAGTGGGTGCTTTAGTGGGGGCTGACAATACGTTTTTATCTCCAGCGCTACAGAACCCAATTTCATTTGGTGTTGATATTGTGGTGCATTCGACCACGAAATACATTAACGGCCATTCTGATGTCGTTGGTGGCGCGGTGATTGCGAAAACTCAAGCGTTAGGTGAAGAGCTGGCTTGGTGGGCAAATAACATTGGTATTACTGGTGCGCCATTCGATAGTTATCTTACATTACGTGGTTTAAGAACCCTTAAAGTGCGTCTTAAGCAACACGAAGAAAATGCCTTAGCTATCGCCAAGTACTTAGAGCAGTCTGAGTACGTACGTAAAGTTTATTACCCTGGTCTTGGATCACACCCGCAACACGAACTGGCTAAAAAGCAGCAGTTAGGGTTTGGTGGCATGGTGAGTTTTGATATCGCAGGTGGTCTTGAAGATGCGGCGGCATTCTTAACAACAGTGAAAGAGTTCTCGTTGGCTGAGTCTTTAGGCGGTGTTGAGAGTTTAATTTGCCACCCAGCGACCATGACACATGCAGGCATGGAACCTAAAGCACGCTTAGAAGCAGGTGTAGGCGATACTTTGATCCGTATTTCTGTTGGTATTGAGGAAGTAGCAGACCTACTTGCAGACCTAGAAGCGGCTTTTGCTAAAACACAGCCAGGAAAGGCACCTGCGTCTGCTGATAGCAAAGCCTGTAAATTAACACCTGCCCATCCGGCACTTTGGTAAAAGAAAATGACAAGAGTAGTACATAAATTTGGCGGGTCGAGCTTAAGCTCGGCTTCGCGTTATCAGGCTGTCGCACAAATCGTGGTTGGCCAGTGTCAGTTGGGCGATTGTGTTGTGGTGTCAGCCGCAGGTAAAACCACCAACACCCTAGTTAAACTATGGCAAAGCTATCAGCAGCAAGAGCAGCAAAGTTTTAACGATATTTTGTTGCAGGTTGAGAACCATCAAATCGAACTGATTAATGCATTATTCCAGGGTGAAAAGCAGCGCCAACTAGCCGATACTTTGTTGACTGAATTACAAGTTATCACCCAAGCCGCGAACAGTAAAACTCTAAATGAAGCTGAGCTATTAGCACATGGTGAATTATGGTCTGCGCGCATTCTAGCGAACTACCTATCAGAAAGCGGTTTACAAGCCCAAGCTATTGATGCCAGAACGTTATTTACTGTACATAACGGTCAGTTGGTGCATCAGCAAAATAAGCAAGCGTGCTTAGCGACTTTAGATAAAGATCACATCTTTGTGGTCACAGGCTTTATTGCTGCAGATGACCAAGGTAATACTGTGACGTTGGGACGTAATGGCAGTGACTACAGTGCAACATTGTTAGCAAATTATAGCGATGCAGAAGCAGTCTCAATCTGGACCGATACGCAAGGTGTATTCAGTACTGATCCTCGTAAAGTCAGCAATGCAATTAAATACCCTAAAGTGTGTCGAGAGCAGGCCAATCTGTTGGCGCGTTTAGGTAATCCTGTATTGCATGCTAAAACTTTATCTCCTTTGAAAAATACCAGCATCAAGTTGCAGGTTCGTAGCAGTTTTGACCCTGAAGCACCAGGTACTGAAATTGTTAAAGCGGGTTACAGCAAGGCGAAACGTTTTATTACTTCATTTGATAACTTAGATCTTGTGCGTGTTGATCGTTTAGGTGTAAATGAAGTGCGAGAAGTGAGTCAGCTTATTCAGCACAGCATTCATCACTTTGTACAAAATGGTGAAGAGTTCTTATTGCTACCAGGCGCTTTTACACATCAAGTTAGCCAATATTTTACAGGGCGTCTCACCTTAGTTGAAAGCCATTTACAAGGTTTTGCGCTGGTTGCACCAAAAGCCGATATCTCTGCATTAGAGCTACAGGCTAAATCAGTGTTGGCAGAGCAAGATGTGGTACTCAGGTTTGCGCACAGTGACGAAGATTATGCACTGTTCTTAACTGACCAAGCGATTGACAGCGATGTTTTGGCGATTCTACATGACAAACTAGTGAATAAAGGCCGAGAGCTGGCGGTTATCATTGCGGGTCTAGGTAATGTCGGTGAGGTTTTCCTTGAGCAGTGCCAAACTCAGGTTGCTCGTTTACAAGCGCAATTTGATTTAAAAGTCGTTGGTTTATTACGTTCGCAGCAAATGCTATTTGCTGCCAGTGGTTTGAATTTAGATAATTGGCAAACTCAGTGGCAAAATGAAGCGCAAGCATACGAACAAACTGAAGTACTAGAGCGTATTGAAGAGCTAGATTATGAGCATAAAGTGGTGATCGATATTACTGCGAGTGAGTCATTTAGCTTGTTATACCCAGAGTTCGTCAAGCGTGATTGCCATCTTATCAGTGCCAATAAATATGCTGGCACAGCAAAACAAGACTGGTATTTATCTTTGCGTCAGCAGCTTGAAGAACGTAATTTACTATGGCGTTATAACACCAGTGTTGGCGCGGGCTTACCGGTTAATTTTGCGTTAGCTGATCTGCAAAATAGCGGTGATAAAATCACCCAAGTTGAAGGGGTATTTTCGGGTACTTTGTCTTGGCTATGTAGTGAGTATGATGGCAGCAAAGCTTTCTCAGATTTAGTACTAGAAGCGCAAGCTATGGGCTACACCGAGCCAGATCCTCGAGAAGACTTATCTGGTCGAGACATGCAGCGCAAATTGTTAATTCTCGCTCGAGAGCTTGGCCTTTCACTCGATGTGGATAATATTGGTCTTGAGCCTTTAATGCCTGAACATTTAGCTGCAGGTAGCTGGCAAGATTTTCTAGCTAAGAAAGACGAGCTAGATGCGTTTTATGAGACTAAGTTTGCACAGGCGAAAGCCAATAATTGTGAGCTGCGTTATACAGGATTATTAAGTATTACTGAAGATGGCAAAGTGGACGCAAAAGTGGGTATTGCTTTTGCTGAGAAAGGCTCTGCAATTGCCAATTTAACACCAGGCGATAATATCTTTGTAGTTAAAACACTATGGTATGACGCGAACCCACTTGTTATTCAAGGGCCTGGCGCAGGTAAAGAAGTGACTGCAGCAGGTATTCACTCAGACTTATTCTGGTTATGTCAAAATCTTAAGTAGTGAATAGCTGATAATTTAGAATCAAAAAAGCGAAGTGACTTTAACACTTCGCTTTTTTGTTAGGGCGATTTTTTTATTAATTAAAATAGCTCATCTTGTTCAGGCAAAGAGTCAGAAGAGAATGGAGTTTTTGACTTATCTTGCTGCACATATTTAGTCGGTACAGTGTCAGACTCAAAGTATTCGAAACGGCTAGTGTGATCGTTTTTCGAACTTAATAAGCCAGTTTTTAAATCAACTCTAACAGAAGTTAAGCCAGGTGCCGGGTCAATCGGTGCAAGCGGTTCATTTTGTAGTGCTGTTTTCATAAAGCGCACCCAAGCTGGCTGTGCGGTAATTGCGCCTGCTTCAGCACCAACTGCTTGGCCTTTACCTAGATTATTGTTGTAGGCTGCGCGACCAAGAGATTTGCTTGCATCGTCAAAGCCCACCCAAACTGTGGTTAATACATTTCGATTGTAGCCCGTGAACCAAGTATCCACTGAGTTATTGGTGGTACCAGTCTTACCTGATAAGTCTCTGCGTTTTAAAGTTTGCGCTCGCCAACCTGTACCAACCCATCCTGTTTTGTGTTTCCAGCTACCGCCACCCCAAATCGCGCTATGTAATGCACTTGAGACAAGAAAAGCATTTTGTTCACTGATAATTTGTGGTGCACATTGCATGGTATTTTCGAGGCGCAGCTCTTCATCACATGCGATTAATGGCTGAGCTTTACCCAGTGAATTACCATAGGCATCTGTTATCTCACTGATAAAATAAGGTTCAATTAGGTGACCGCCATTGGCAAAGGTACTCATACCACGAGCCATTTCTAGTGGCGTAATGGCCGCACTACCTAATGCTAAAGATTCACTGCGGTTAATGTCTTCATCAGCAAAGCCAAATTTAAGTAAATGATTGGCAGAGCGCTGTAAACCAACGCCTCTTAGTAATCTAACTGAGACGACGTTTTTTGATTGCGCTAATGCGCGACGAATTCGAATCGGGCCACTATAAACTTCAGGACTATTTTTAGGTCGCCATGAAACCCCTAAGCTTTTATCCCAGTGGTTGATAGGTGCATCATTGATAATTGAAGCAAGCGTGTAACCGTCTTCTAATGCCGCTGAATAAATAAAAGGTTTAATGTTTGAACCAACCTGACGTTTCGCTTGCACTGCACGGTTATATTGGCTTTGTGCGAAACTATAACCACCGACTAAGGCTTTGATCCGGCCATCTTTTGGATCTAAAGATACAATGGCACTCGATGGTTGTGGATACTGACTTAATTGCCAGCCATTATTTTCTCGTAACCAAATCTGCATACCAGGCGAAAGTACATCGGCCGCTGCTTTAGGGGCATTACCTTGTCGTTTTTCGTTGATGTATGCGCGTGCCCAGTTCAGGCCATCCCACTCAATGACCACAGATTGACCTGATTTTAATAGCACCTCAGCGCTTTGTTCATAAACATGCGTGACAATACCTGCGACGAGAGGAGCTATTTCATTAACGCTATTGAGTGTTTTAAGTAGCTCAGCTCGGGTAGGGGGTGGGTCTGTGTCGTGTTGCCATAACACGGCTTCAGGCCCTCGATAACCGTGGCGCATGTCGTAATCATGTAGGTTGTTAATGAGTGCTTGCTGTGCGGCAAGTTGAATTTCAGATTCAACACTCGTATAAACTCTAAAGCCAGTGTTGTATGCTTTGTCAGCGCCGTAGCGCTCTACCATATACGCACGGACCATTTCAGAAATATAAGGTGCATAAAGCTCTATTTCAGCGCCGTGGCGTTTTGCAGTGATAGGGGCTTGTGTTGCCTCGTTATATTCACTGCGTGAGATGTATTTTTCTGTCAGCATTCGACCTAAAACCACATTCCTGCGAGATTTAGCACGAGTCGGGTTGCTGATAGGGTTTAGCGCTGAAGGAGCCTTTGGTAAGCCTGCGATCATGGCCATTTGCGCTAATGTAAGCTCGTGTAACTCTTTACCGTAATATACCTGTGCTGCAGCACCAATGCCAAATGAACGGTGGCCTAATTCAATCTTATTTAAATACAGTTCTAAAATTTCATCTTTTGATAGTAATTGCTCTATGTGAAGCGCAATGAATATTTCTTTTACCTTACGAATATAAGCCTTTTCGCGGGTTAAAAAGAAGTTTCTAGCCAGCTGCATAGTGATGGTACTGGCACCTTGTTTCTTTTGACCAGTGCTGATCAATACAATTGCTGAACGTACTATGCCTATTGGGTCGATACCAAAATGTTCATAAAAGCGATTATCTTCTGTCGCTAAAAATGCATTGAGTAGTGGTTGAGGAATTTCATCTATTTTGACGGGAATGCGTCGTTTTTCACCAAATTGATTGATTAATTTTCCATCTTTGGTAAAAACTTGCATAGGTGTTTGAAGTTGAACTTCTTTTAAAACTTCAACACTAGGGATATCAGATTTTACATAGTAATATAGTGCTAGTAATGTGGTTAAGCCTAAAAGCCCACATGCAATGATAAACTGTATAAATCTTTTTAATAAAGTCACGGAATATTCCCTAGTTAGACTCCCATTTGTGGGTAGAGGCTGCTAGTATAGCTTGAACAAAATTCGATTAATATTTTTTGTTCTAAAATAATAACCTGTTTAAATATAAATAAAGGATAAAAATACAGGGTATGTTAAATAAATTGTTCAAAGCACACGCCCCCTTAATGGTTGGGATTGATATCGGTTCGCATTGTGTTAAAGCAGTCTTGCTTTCACAAACTCACAGCGGTTACCGCGTCGAAGCTGTCGCTATTGAACCAGTTCCTAAAGGTGCAATCACTGAGCGCGCAATTCAAGATATTGAAGCAGTAGGTCGTGCAATCTCTAAATTAAAAAAGCGCTTTCCAAAACATTCACCTTTCGCAGCAGTTGCCGTATCAGGTCAAACCGTTATCACCAAAGTTATCTTTATGGACGTTTCATTAACGGATGCTGAACTCGAATCTCAAATCGCCATTGAAGCCGATAGCCTGATACCTTACCCCCTGGACGAAGTAAGTCTAGATTTTGAAAAGATCTCAGTAAATGACGCCGATCCGTCGAAAATAAATGTATTGTTGTCTGCTGCTAGAACTGAAAGTGTACTTGCAAGAGTAAGTGCATTAGAAGAAGCAGGTTATAAAGCAAAAGTCGTTGATGTTGAAAGTTACGCTTTAAGTCGTTCTCTTGATACCTTATATGGTCAATTACCATCAGATGCTTTCGATAAAATCGTTGCGATTGTTGATATTGGTGCGGTGATTTCATTAATGAGTGTTATCCAGTCTGGAAAAACAATTTATACGCGAGATCAAGTGTTTGGGGGGGAGCAGTACACGAATAGTATTGTTGCTTATTACAACAAGACATTCGATGAAGCTGAGCTAGCAAAAACAACCGGTGATTTACCGCCAAATTACACCTTCGAAGTACTCGCGCCGTTTCAAACAGCGTTGTTGCAACAGATCCGTCGAGCGGTGCAAATGTTCATGACGACCAGTGGTAAAGATCATGTTGATTACTTAGTCTTATCTGGCGGAACGGCATTAGTCGAAGGGTTAGATAGATTGCTAGTCGATGAGCTTGGTATTCACACAATCATAGCCGATCCATTTTCAGATATGGAAATTGCCCCTAAAGTTGATAGAAATGTCTTGTTAAGACACAAACCACAATTCACTTTAGCCACAGGGCTGGCGCTTAGGAGTTTTAGCACATGCCACATATAAATCTCCTACCTTGGCGAGAGCAACAAAGACAAGCTTCGCAACAAAAATTTCTGATTTTAATTGGCAGTATTGTTGGTGTGTCGTTGTTTATCATGTATTTGATTGGCGGTTTTTACGATAGCCTGAGAACAGGTCAGGAAATTAGAAATAACTATTTGCAGGCTGAAATTCGCAAGTTAGACACGCGTATTCGAGAAATTAATGATCTAAACACTCAAAAAGGTAATCTACAGCGTAGAATAAGATTAATCGAAGAGCTACAAGGTAATCGTAACTTAGGCACACAAGTGATTGATGAAATAGCTAGAATAGTTCCTTCTGGTGTATATTTAACCAGTTTGGAGCTGGATGGTAAGATGGTGAAGGTGATTGGTCGAAGTGAGTCTAATAACCGGTTATCGCAAATGCTGCGCCAGGTAGAGTCTTCATATTTATTGGAAAACCCTACGATTCAAGGCATTATCGCTGGTGAGCAAAGTAATCGTTTATTGAGCGACTTTACTATGCATTTTTATGTAAAATCTTATCAAGACCTTGAAGATGCGAAAGAGAAAAGTAAGGAATAGTTATGAACTTTGATCTCAAAGCACTTCAAGAAATAGATTGGAACGAAATAGAGTTAGATAATATTGGCGAATGGCCAAAACCGGTTAAGGCCATGTGTGTTGTATTGGTAACCATAATAATGCTATTTGTTGGTTATACAATGCTAGTGTCATCAGCTATTGATGAATATGACTTTGCTGTTAGTAAAGAGCAAGAATTACGTAATTCTTATAAGTTTAAATATGCAAGGGCGAACAATCTAGACTTATACAAGCAGCAAATGCAAGATATGGAAGCGCAGTTTTCTCAACTATTACAACGCCTTCCAACCTCAAATGAGACCCCTGGTTTATTAGACGACTTAACTTATGTTGGTACCTCGAGTGGTTTAACATTTTTAAAAATCGGCTGGATGCCAGAAGTAAAGAAAGAGTTTTATACTGAATTACCAATTAATCTAGAAGTTGTGGGGACTTATCATGAGTTTGGTGAGTTTGTGGGTAAAGTAGCCCAACTACCTCGCATTGTTAGCCTTCATGACTTCAGAATTGAAAGGGCGAATGATAGAAACCTTGTGTTTAGTGTTATTGCGAAAACTTATCGCTATGAGCAAGGAGGTGCTAAGTGAAGCTAAAATGCACCTTACTTGTGATGAGCGCCACCTTTTTGGTGGCATGTAATGATGATACAGCTCAGCAAAAAGAGTTTATCGATCAAGTCCAAGCCAGTGCAACACCGAAAATTGAGCCTATTCCACAAATGAAAGCATTTGAGTCCTTTCCCTACAGTGCAGGGTCGTTACGTAGCCCGTTCGATGCTCCTAAACCAGAAGTAATAGAAAGTCGATTAGTGCAAGTTAAAAATTGTTTGCAACCTGATCAAAACCGAGAAAGAGATCCATTAGAAAAATACCCAATCGATAATCTAGTGATGAAGGGAACTATAGCTTTGTCGGGGGCAACTTGGGCATTGATACGAGCCGCTGATCAAGGCCTATTTAGAGTGACTGAAGGCGAATATATGGGCTTGTATCATGGTGAAGTAGTTGGCATCTATGATGATCATGTGGAATTATTAGAGCTGATCCCGGATGGAACAGGTTGCTGGAAAGAAAGATTAACTAAAGTTGAGATTGTAGAATCAACTCAACTTACAGTAAGCGAATAACAATAAAGGTAAAACATTATGACTCGCATGGTTGCGAACTTGCTTAAAACTACTATTTTCTCTGCCTTTTTGCTTGTTTTATCAGGCGCAGTAAATGCTTTGCCCATGTTATACGATGTGCGATACAACCCTATTTCTAACTCTGAAACTGAATTGCAGTTGGTGTTTGATGAGCAGCTTAATATCGAACCAAAAGTATCAGTATTAAATGACCCTGCTAGATTAGAGTTATTTTTTTCAGGCGCAGAATACGAAGAGAGCTTACAACAATTAAATGTTAATAAAGCAGGTATTCAGCGAATCCAAAGCAGTATGGTTGAAGGCGGTTTTATCGTAAGCATCGAACTTGACCAGTTAAAGTTGTATAAAACCCAAGTAAAAAATAACTTGGTATATCTGCAAATATCTGAGAATCCAATCTATGAAGCTGCAGAATCGAATGAAACTGGTCTAGATGAATTAACACACTTTATTAATCGTATTCAATCAATTGATTTTCGCCGAGGTGAAAAAGGCGAAGCGAAGCTATTGGTGTTCCTTGAAAGCTCTCAAGCAGCGATTGACGTTCAAGAGCGTGGTGGCAAAATCGTCGCGGATTTTCATCATATTGATATCTTAGATGACTTATTGTATGAACTAGATGTTGTTGATTTTGGCACTATAGTTAGCAAAATTGAAACTTTCTCTGAATGGAATAAAAGCCGTTTAGTCATAGAGCCAAATAGTGCTTTTTCATTTAAATATGAGCAACTTGATAATATTTTCACGTTAACAGTGGAAAAAGACAGTAAAACGAAAAAGTTTGGTGAAGAGAAAGTGTATCAAGGGGAACCTATCACCTTAAATTTCCAAGATATTCCAATTCGTTCTGTGCTACAAATCATCGCTGATACAAACAACTTTAATCTAGTCACTAGCGACTCTGTGTCAGGTAATATTACACTGCGCTTAGAGGGAACACCTTGGGATCAAGCGCTTGATGTCGTATTAAGAGTTAAAGGTTTAGATAAGCGCACTGAAGGATCAATTCTGATGGTTGCGCCTGCTGAGGAGTTAGCCGCAAGAGAAGCGAAAGAGCTACAAGCTATGCGCCAAGTTGAAGAGCTTGAGCCGCTTTATAATGAATATTTGCAGTTGAATTACGCCAAAGCGGAAGAGTTTGCTGATTTACTAAAAACTGAAATTAACAGCATTATCAGTAACCGCGGTAATGTCTCAGTAGATGTTAGAACCAATACGTTAATCATCAAAGATACGGCTAAAAGTATCGAAAATGTTCGCCGTATGGTTGAGACCTTAGATGTTCCTGTTAAACAAGTTCGTATTGAATCCCGAATGGTAACGGTAAGTGACAACGTATCTGATGACTTGGGTATTCGCTGGGGCTTTAGTGATCAACAAGGTACAGATGCTATTTCTGGCAAACTCTCTAGTGCTGATCAATTATCGAATGGGGTTATTCCAGCTTTTACCGATCGTCTGAATGTAAACCTTCCTGTTACAAACCCTGCGGGTAGCATTGGTGTTCATCTTGCTAAATTAGCTGATGGTACGTTGATTGACCTTGAGCTTTCTGCATTAGAGCAGGAAAACAAAGGTGAGATAATCGCAACACCAAGTATTACAACGGCGAACCAGAAAAAGGCACGTATTGAGCAGGGTACTGAGATCCCTTATGTTGAGGCTGCATCGAGCGGTGCAACATCTGTAAGCTTTAAAAAAGCAGTACTAAGTTTAGAGGTAACACCTCAGATTACCCCGGATAATAAAATTATTTTAGATTTGGTGATTACCCAAGATACTCGAGGCGATAATGTACAAACGCCTAATGGTCCTGCAGTTGCGATTAATACCCAACAAATTGAAACACAAGTTCTAGTCGAAAATGGCCAAACCATCGTACTCGGTGGTATATATCAACAAGAAATCACCAGCGCTGTAACAAAAGTCCCTTTATTAGGTGATGTGCCTTATTTAGGCGTTTTGTTTAGAAATACTCGTCACATTAACGAGAAAAGAGAATTACTGATATTCGTGACCCCAAAAATTATGTTAGATGGTCAGTAACAACACATTAATGAGTACATTCTTGCAACGTTTATGTTAATTTAAATGATTAGACTTGAAATTGCGCACGAATTACTGAGATAATCCCCTCCTTAAATTTTGGGGCCAGGTCGTGAGGCGGGGTTTATTTTCAAATTTTAGAGTTCGTTAGTACTAAATAGATATGGCTGAGAAACGTAATATATTTCTAGTAGGCCCAATGGGGGCTGGTAAAAGCACAATTGGTCGCCATTTGGCAGATCAGTTACACCTTGAATTCTTCGACTCAGATCAAGAAATCGAACGCCGCACTGGTGCAGACATTGCGTGGGTGTTTGATCTTGAAGGTGAAGAAGGTTTCCGTCGTCGTGAAGAGGGCGTGATTTCTGACCTAACTGAGATGCAAGGTATTGTATTAGCTACTGGCGGTGGTTCAGTTATGAGCAAAGAGGTTCGTAACAAACTGTCAGCGCGTGGCATTGTTGTTTACCTAGAAACACCAATTGAAAAACAAGTTGCTCGCACTCAAAGAGATAAGCGTCGTCCTCTTCTACAAACAGAAGAAGCGCCACGTGATGTACTAGAGCGCTTAGCAGGAGAGCGTGAGCCTTTATACCAAGAAGTTGCTGACTTTGTTGTTCGTACTGATGAACAGAGCGCAAAAGTAGTAGCAAATCAAATTATTGAGAAGTTAGATTTCTAAATCATAAAAGGAGTAGTCCATGCTTGAACTGAATGTCGATTTAAACGAGCGTAGCTACCCCATTTATATTGGTGAAAACCTTCTCAACGACAGTGGGCGATTATTATCACATATAGGTAAATGTCGCCCAGTGATCATAAGCAACGAAACAGTTGCACCTCTTTACTTAGATCCTCTTTTAACTCAACTTAATGAGTTAGACCCGCTCCATTTTATTCTTCCTGATGGTGAACAATTCAAGACCTTAGAGTGGTTTGAAAAAGTGTCCGCTTTTTTACTTGAGCACAATTGTGGTCGAGACACTTGTTTAATTGCGCTTGGTGGTGGGGTAATTGGAGATTTAACAGGGTTTGTGGCTGCGTGCTATCAACGCGGTGTGCCATTCATTCAAATTCCAACGACTTTGCTTTCACAAGTTGACTCCTCTGTAGGCGGAAAAACAGCAGTGAACCACCCGCTAGGTAAAAACATGATTGGCGCCTTTTATCAGCCCAAAGCAGTTTTTATCGATATTAATAGCTTACAAACTTTGCCAAGCAGAGAGTTTGCTGCGGGTATGGCTGAGGTCATTAAATACGGTTTAATTTATGATCTAGCTCTTTTGAGTCTTTTAGAAGAGCAACATGAAGCTCTCAGTAATTTACAAAACGATGTCTTGCAAAAGGTGATTTATCGTTGCTGTGAAATCAAAGCTGAAATCGTTTCTCAAGACGAGAAAGAGGCAGGCTTGAGAGCACTCCTTAACTTAGGCCATACATTTGGCCATGCCATTGAAGCACAAATGGGCTATGGTAATTGGCTGCATGGTGAAGCCGTTGCTGCGGGTATGATGTTAGCGATGCAACTGGCGCACATGCGAGGTTCTGTTACTGAATCTGAAGTTTCTCGAGTTCAAGCGCTGATTGCAAATTATAATCTACCAGTCAGTGCCCCAGAGACCATGACCAGTAAACAGTTTATCGGTCATATGCGCAAAGACAAAAAGAACCAACAAGGCAAGATCAGATTTATTGTCCCGACTCAGTTAGGACAATGTGCACTCGTAGATGATGTGTCTGACGAAGCCGTGAGCCAGCTAATAGGGCGCTAATGCAATCGCAAATATTGCCGAGTCGAGCTGCCTTGGTTGATAGAATTGCGATGCAATTCGAATATGGGCAAAACCTCATTGCTTTAGTTGGTCCTTCAGGGTTAGGAAAAAGCTATTTAGCAGAGACCTTAATCACTGAAAAGTATCCTGAATTTAGCAAAGCCTATATTCAAGTAACGGCACAGATGAAAGATACTGAGTTGATGACTCAGTTGCTACAAAATAGCTTTAGAGCGCCGCTGGTCGATCAAACACAAACGCTTTCAGAAAATTTTTTTCAACTTTATCAAACGCAACCTTGTGATCCTTGTTTTTGGGTATTAGATGGCGCAAGACATCTTTCAGATGAAATTATTGAGCAGTTGAGAATATTGTCAGCAAAAAGTCCTGTTGAGCTGTTTATTTTGGTAACAGCACAAGCGCCTAGAATGCTGCCTTCGGCACTTGATATCCATTTAGAACGCCTGTCATTGTCTGAGTCTAAACAATTGATGGCGATGTTCTTTAAAGACTTGCCCATGGAAGAAGACCCTATTTTTCAGTCATTTCTGCAGGAGTCACATGGCAACCCCGCGTTACTGCTTGAGTGGCAAGCTTCGCAACAGAGCCAGTTGAGAGCCCCACAATCTAAAAAGAGCTATCGTTGGCATTTAACTGCTTTGACCGTGCTATTAGCTTTGTTACTTGTGGCCTTTATGTACCAAAAGCAGATTCAGTTTTATTTTAGTGAGCAAGTGGATCGTGCTGAACCTCTAGGGACAGTGCTATCTGCCGAGCAGGTTCTAAAAGCAGAGAATGTGGAAACACAAGCAACGAAAGTATTAGAGCAAAAAAACGTTACTGTCGTTAAGCCTTCGGTAGAAGCTAATGAAAAAAAGGGTGAATTGCCAAGAGAAACTTTAGTTGAAGCACCTAAAGATTCAACTTCAGACACTGTCTTTGCCGTTTTAACAGCGCTTGAAAGTTCGCTGCCAGCTAAGGACGTTCAGATTACTAGTCTACAGAGTGGTTCACAGTCAGTTAAACTGGAAGAAGTTGATCTTGTTGAAGAAACCAACATTTCAGCAAACCGCAATTTAGATAAACAAACAGTAGAAGCGCCTGAAGCTACGGAATTACCTAATAAATCAGAGCTTATAGAACAATCGGCTGAAACAAAAAATCAAGAGTTGGATTTATCCCCAACAGAGTGGTTATTAACTCAACAAGACAGTGTCTGGGCTATACAACTATTAGCAGTCAAAGATAAAGCGATTGCTAATAGCTTTGTTTTGGCAAATGAATTAAAGGATGTATATATCTATGAAACGCTCAGAAGCAATGTGCCTTGGTGGGTGGTTATACAAGCACCATTTGCAAATATTGACGATGCAAGAAGTGCACGGCAAAAGCTGCCAGACAGTGTCTTAGCTGGTCAGCCATTTTTTAAGAAATTTGAGCGTATCAAACAGGAAATTCAGCTTGTTACTCGGTAATTATCTTGAATTAGTGTAGAATCGCCCAACTTTAAATGCATCACAACAAAAATGGTCTTTATGTCACTATCTATGGTTAAATATGACGTTACTTTATTTACGGTGTCGAATCACTGTGAATGTCTTAAGCGGTCATTTTTTACTAATGGCGACGTGTATGCAAAGAATAAAAAGAATGTAAGGGTTTAAAGTGGCAAACGGCTCATCGGTCATTAATCGCCGTTCTCCATTGAAATGGGCAGGCGGGAAAAAACGGATAATAGAAGAGATTAAAGCAAACTTACCTTTAAAGGGGAAGCAACGCTTAATTGAGCCTTTTGTTGGTGGTGGCTCTGTATTTTTAAATATAGATTTTGAAGAATATTTGCTCCTTGATGTCAATAAAGACCTTATTAACCTATTTAATATTCTTAAAGATTCACCAAAAGAGTTTATTCGCGAAGCCGAGTATTTGTTTATAGGCGATCATAATGAAGAAGCTCGCTATTACCAGCTTCGAGAAGAGTTTAACGATACTTTAGACCCATATAAACGTTCATTATTGTTCATCTATCTTAATCGTCATGGTTATAACGGCCTATGTCGTTACAATCAAAAAGGCGGTTTTAATGTACCATTTGGTCGTTACAAACACCCTTACTACCCTCGAGAAGAGTTATTACAATTTGCCAAAGTCGCAAAGCGTGCAACGTTTATATGTAATGACTTTGAACATGCTTTTAGCAAAGCGGATAAGCACGACGTCGTTTACTGTGATCCTCCTTATTCACCGATAAACCGGACTTCAAGTTTCACGGCTTATGCCGGTAATAAATTTACGGATGAAGATCAAGCACGTTTGGTTGAGTGCGCTATTGCAGCCAAAAAACGAGGCGTATCGACACTCATTTCGAATCATTATGTGGATTTCACCAAGCAGCTTTATCGCAGTGCAGATAAAATTACCACCTTACAAGTTCAGCGCAACATCAGTTGTAAAGGCAGTGTGCGCAGTAAGATAGAAGAAGTGATGGCATTGTATAAGGGGTGATCACCTAGTAATTATGCCCACAAGCCAGATCAGGCCTACCACTAAAAGAAAAACAAATACAATTGAAGTTAGAGTGAATGAGATAAAGAGATATTTGTTTGAAAAATCTTGTTGACGTTTATGTTGGCTTTGAACGCCAAACATAGCTGCTAAGACACTTTGAACAATGTTTAGCAGCTTACGCATTTAAAAGTGAGTTGTGAAGCTATCAGAACTGGTTTCAGACTCTTCAGAACCTAACAATAGTTCTAACAGGTCTAAGTAGTGGAATTGAGCACTGCTACTTCCGCCAGTTAACCAAGCATACCAACTAGTGTGTGCTTCAAGTTTGCATTGTTCAAGAGAAGAATAACTAACTTGAACCGTATTTGTACTACATGAACATGTGCTACTGGCAATTTCTTTGCTGTAATCAACAGAGTAAACTCCTGCTGATAATGTAACAACAGCTGTCACCGCAAGCATCCGTGTTTTAAGCCGACTAAACATGTGTAACTCCACCCAACAGTTATCTAGATATAATACACCGTTACTGTTCAGAAAACAAACATAGATAACGTAAGAATTTGTGCGTTAATCGCCATAAAGTAAAAAATATGATTGGAGTTTTTAGTCATTTTCGATGCAGGAACGAGGAGAATAAAACTTGGGTACAAGGCATGAATTGCGGTAAAGTAACGCTGACAACTGATGTATAATTTAAAGAGAGTTTACCGTGCAAAAACAACCTCAATACCTTATTGCTCCTTCTATCTTATCTGCTGATTTCGCAAGACTCGGTGAAGACGTTGAGCGTGTTATTAAATCAGGCGCTGATGTCGTACACTTTGATGTCATGGACAACCATTATGTACCAAACCTGACATTTGGTCCTATGGTATGTAAGGCTTTACGTGATTATGGTATTGAGGCGCCGATCGATGTGCATTTAATGGTTAAGCCTGTAGATGCACTGATTCCTGAGTTTGCCAAGGCTGGTGCAAGTATCATCACTTTTCATCCGGAAGCAAGTGAACATATTGATAGAACCATTTCATTAATCAAAGAACATGGTTGTCAGGCAGGTTTAGTATTTAATCCAGCAACACCATTACATTATTTAGATTATGTAATGGATAAGCTCGACGTCATTTTACTTATGTCAGTAAATCCAGGTTTTGGTGGGCAGAGTTTCATTCCACAGACCTTAGATAAACTAAAGCAAGTACGTGAGCGTATTGACGCATCTGGTCGAGATATCCGTTTAGAAATCGACGGTGGTGTGAAAGTCGATAACATCGCAGAAATTGCAGCAGCAGGTGCAGATATGTTCGTGGCTGGATCAGCTATCTTTAATCAACCTGATTATGCGCAAGTTATTACGCAAATGCGTGAAGAGCTGGCGAAGGTTTCACGATGAAATACCAAGGTGTGCTATTTGATTTAGACGGCACATTAATAGACAGCGCCCAAGATATGTATATGGCGCTAAATCTGACTTTGACAGAAGTGGCGTTTCCGGTAGTTAGCTATGCGCAAGTAACGACTTGGGTCGGTAATGGTATTGAAATGCTAGTGAAGCGTGCATTGAGCGGTGATATGGCAGTCAATCCAGAGTTACCTTCGAGCTTGGTCGTCGATGCGGTCGTGAGATTTAAAAATCATTATCAGCAACTTGCTGGTGACTATGTTGTTCTTTATCAACATGTTGAAACAGGCTTAGCGGCTACAGCGCATCTGCCAAAAGCCATTGTGACTAATAAAGATCGCGTTTTTACCGAGCAGCTTTTAGAAAAGTTAAACCTAACGTCACATTTTAAAGTCTTAGTGTGTGGTGATGATGGCGAGAAAAAACCTTCACCTTCGCCACTTTTAAAAGCCTGTGAGGCACTTAATATTTCGCCAGAAAAGGCAGTCATGATTGGAGACTCAAAGAGCGATATTATCGCTGCTAAAAGCGCAGAAATTGATGTACTTGCGTTGACTTATGGTTACAATCAAGGATTCGACTTAAAAGAGCTTGAACCCGAGTACCTATGCGACGGGTTCTTAGATATAATCCCAATCATTAATCAGCAATAAATCAGTAAATTTAATAAAGGAACAACATGACTAAACCAGTAGTGTTAAGTGGCATTCAGCCAACCGGTGGTATGACGATAGGCAATTATGTAGGCGCCATAAACCAGTGGCTTAAGTTACAACAAGATCATGATTGTTTCTTTATGCTAGTAGATTTACACGCGATCACAGTTCGCCAAGACCCTAAAATGCTACGTGAGCGTGTGTTAGATGGCGTTGCATTGTACGCTGCTTGTGGTATTGACCCTGAGAAATCGGCGTTGTTTGTTCAATCGCAAGTTCCTGAGCATGCTCAGCTCTCTTGGGTGTTAAACTGTTATGCACAAATGGGCGAACTAAATCGCATGACGCAGTTTAAAGATAAGTCTTCAAAACATGCTAACAATGTAAACGTGGGTTTATTCTCTTACCCAGTATTACAAGCCGCTGACATCTTATTATATCAAGCAGATCAAGTGCCTGTTGGTGAAGACCAAAAGCAACACCTAGAGTTAACTCGTGATATCGCAACACGCTTCAACAACTTATACGGGGATGTTTTCAAAGTACCTGAACCTTACATCCCAGAACTTGGTGCACGCGTGATGAGTTTACAAGATCCACTGAAGAAAATGTCTAAGTCGGATGAAAACCCAAATGCGTACATCATGTTGTTAGACGAGCCAAAGAAAATCGAGAAAAAGCTCAAAAAAGCCGTCACTGATTCAGATGAGCAAGCGCGTATATACTTTGATAGAGAAGAAAAGCCAGGTGTATCAAACCTTCTTACGCTTCTGTCTGTGGCAACAAAGCGCTCAATTGAAGACCTAGTGCCTGAATACGAAGATAAGATGTATGGCCACTTGAAGAAAGATACCGCTGCGGCAGTGGTAAACATGATTGAGCCAATCCAAGCGCGTTTCAAAGAAATTCGTGAAGATCAGACACTATTAGATAACATTATGCGTAATGGTGCTGAAAAAGCAGGTGCGAGAGCCGAGAAAACGCTAAAAGCAGTTTATGATGCTGTGGGCTTCATACCTCGTCCATAATTCGGTTTTATAATTTAGGCCAGGCTAACGCCTGGCTTTTTTGTGGAAATTTCTATGTTATTAATGATCGATAATTACGACTCGTTTACCTATAACCTAGTGCAGTATTTCCAACGCTTAAATCAAGACGTTGTAGTAAAACGGAACGATGAGTTAAGTATTGCTGATATCCGAGCGCTTAACCCTGAGCACATTGTTATTTCTCCAGGCCCATGTAGCCCAAATGAAGCAGGTATATCTCTGTCTGTGGTTGAGCAACTAAAAGGTCAGTTTCCTATTCTAGGGATTTGTTTGGGTCATCAAACAATTGCACAAGCATTGGGTGCGCAAGTAGTCAGAGCAAGGGAGGTAATGCACGGTAAAACGTCGCAAATTCGCCACTCTAATAATGGGGTGTTTCAAGGGCTACCTGATCCCTTAACGGTGTGTCGCTATCACTCTTTAATTGTTGCCAAAGAGCGTTTTCCTGAAGACCTTAAAATCACGGCATGGACAGAGAATGGCATGCAACAAGTGGATGAAATTATGGGCTTATGCCATACTGAAATGGCGCTGGAGGGAGTGCAGTTTCACCCAGAAGCTATTTTGACAGAGCAAGGCTTGGCACTACTAGATAACTTTATTCGTCGCTTTTCAAAATAAAAGAAAAGCGTTAAATAGGACTAATAAGAACGCTCAATGACTGAATTATCTCGTCAATTAAGGACATCAATCGCACTGAACGAACGTGCGCACGATTTATTTATTAGCCATAACTTCGCACAACAGCAACTAGGGTATATACACACACTTGATATTAATTATGGTGAAAAGATACCACAGCGAACCATGCTTGAAGTTGAAATTGCTGCTGCGGCGAAACGTCAGGAAAGCAGTACAAGTCATCATAAGTACATAGCTAAAGCCAGTAACCATCTTCATCAGAGCATTGAAAACTCAATTCAAAAGCAAATAGAAGATATAGACAATATTTATCATGAGATAGTAGGCATCCAAGATGCGGTACCCACTATTCTAGATATTCTAGGGGTGAAGTCTGCGTCAGTAGGGCGTTTAGAACCATTAGTCAATGAACTCCCTTGGCTAGGTCGAGATTTGGTTTCTTTGGTCAACCTGCCACAATATCGTAAACAAAGCAGTAAAGGCACAACTGTAAAAGTTGATACACCAGCTTTAGCTTTGAGGTATCTAGGTTTAGAGAATTTGCAAATGGTGATCCCTACCTTTGCCATGCGTCATTGGATGCCACATGATACTTCTCCCTTCCCTTTGTTAAAAAGGAAGCTTCGTGACCACAGTATGACAACCGGTATTGCAGCAAAGCACTTGGCTGAATTAAACGGCGTTAAAGAACAACATGCTTTTACTCTCGGGATGTTATTAGATGTAGGCAAAGTTGCGTTAACACGTTTGTACTTGTGGACATTTGAGCGTGTTTGGCAAGAAAAAGTGCGTATTGCCCGCGATAAAAACCATAAAGACTTACATTCTGCTTTGCTTGAGCTTGCACCAGATCCGTTATTTTTAAGAGGTCTACTACTTAATCAATCAGCAGGGCTATCAGCTAAACTCATTGAGAAAATGGCTTTCAGGTATTTACCTTTTACAGCCGCTATCGAAGAGTTTGCAATTAATTATTTACCTCAATCGCATAGCCAGTCAGCAGATTACCTCCCACTCAGCCAAGTGCTAAGAAAAGCTCATGGCTATAGCTTGTATACTATTTTAAAAGATAATCAGTTTGTAGAAAAAGACGAAGCAGCTCACTGGTTCGCTCACCTTGGGTTAACAAAAGAGGAACTAAATACGTTGGCAAAATGTAACTTCCATAGTTTACAGCTAACAATTTTGTAAAAATTAATATTTTTTTTACGACTATTCATTCAAGCCACCAATCAAGTTGATTTGTGGCTTTTCCTTTTCCTGCCAGACAAATCCACAGGTACAACCTAAATAGTTATTCACTCACTATGCAAAACTATCCCAAACCCTTGAATATCAAGGGCTCTATGAAAGTTTTAAATGAGACTTTACTGGGGTTTTCTGAAATAATGGGTGCATGAAATTTGTGCCATACGGCTATTTTTAGCCGCGAACTAGCTACACTCAATACTAGTTTTCGCGCACCTAACTCAACTTTATGGGGATAGAAAATGACTATTAATCGTGAATTATTCGATCAGGTAATGGTACCTAATTATGCACCTTCAGCAGTTATTCCAGTTCGAGGCGAAGGGTCTCGTGTTTGGGATCAGGAAGGCCGCGAGTTTATCGACTTTGCAGGTGGTATCGCTGTTAACTGTCTAGGTCACTGTCACCCAGCATTAGTAAACGCGCTTAAAGAGCAAGGTGAAAAAATTTGGCACCTATCAAACGTAATGACAAACGAGCCTGCATTGCGTTTAGCGAAAAAATTAACAGACGCAACATTTGCTGAGAAAGTTTACTTTGCAAACTCAGGTGCTGAAGCGAACGAAGCAGCACTTAAACTAGCACGTCGTTTTGCGCTAGATAAATTCGGCGCTGAAAAATCACAAATTATCTCATTCAACAAAGGCTTCCACGGTCGCACTTTCTTCACTGTAACTGTGGGTGGTCAAGCTGCTTATTCTGATGGTTTCGGCCCTAAGCCAGGTGATGTTGTTCACTGTGATTATAACGATTTAGCTGCATTCGAAGCGCTAATTTCTGATAACACATGTGCCGTGATGATGGAGCCACTTCAAGGTGAAGGCGGTATCGTATCTCCAGAAGTTGATTTCGCGAAAGGTGTTCGCGAGCTATGTACTAAGCACAATGCACTGCTTATTTTTGATGAAGTACAAACAGGCGTTGGCCGTACTGGTGACCTATACGCTTACCAAGGTTTAAACGTAACTCCTGACATTCTAACAACTGCAAAAGCGCTAGGCGGTGGTTTCCCAATCGGTGCGATGATCACAACGACTGAAATCGCTAAGCACTTAAAGATTGGTACACACGGTTCTACTTATGGTGGTAATCCGCTAGCTTGTGCTGTTGCAGAAGCGGCATTCGATACTGTAAATGATGAAGCTGTTTTAAACGGTGTTAAAGAGAAAGAAGCACTATTCCGTGAACTACTGACTGCAATTAATGACAAGTACAACGTATTCAGCGAAATTCGTGGTAAAGGTCTATTATTAGGTGGTGTTGTAAACGAAACATACAAAGGCCGTGCGAAAGAGTTTTTAGTAGCAGGTGTAAAAGAAGGTGTGATGTCACTTGTAGCTGGTGCAGACGTTGTTCGTTTCACTCCTTCACTGGTTATTCCTGAAGCGGATATCCGTGAAGGTATGGCTCGTTTCGAAAAAGCAGTTGCTGCAGTTGTAGCTGCAAACGCTTAATTCCTTGAGTGGCCAAGCTTGCTTGGCCTTGTCTACCGTCAAGTTAACTTTTTAGGAGTAAGCGGACCCATGATGATCCTTCGCCCAATCCAGCAAAGCGACTATCCAGCGCTTTTAAAAATTGCCCATGAATCAGGTCATGGCTTTACTTCATTACCAAATAATGAAGCGCTATTACAAAGCAAAATCGAACGCTCTGAAGCGTCTTTCAAAAAAGAAACGGATGTCCCTTTTGATGAAGGCTATTTGTTTGTTTTAGAAGATACTGAAACTGGCGAAGTAGTGGGTACCAGTGCGATTGAAGCCGCTGTTGGTTTAGATGATGCATTTTATCATTATCATTTGAGCAAAGTGATCCACTCATCACGCACCTTAAATGTTTATAAAGCGGTTGATATTCTGACTCTGTGTAACGACTACACGGGTGCAACTGAACTATGTACTTTGTTCTTGAAAGAAGGGCATCGTCGAGGTTTTAATGGCAAGTTACTGTCAAAGTCGCGCTTTATGTTTATCAAACAACATCAACAGCGCTTTGCAGATACAGTTATTGCTGAAATGCGCGGTGTGTCAGACGAAAATGGTCAAAGCCCATTCTGGCAATGGCTAGAAGAGCACTTCTTCTCAATGGATTTCCCAACGGCAGATTACCTAACGGGTATCGGCCAGAAAGTGTTCATTGCTGAGCTTATGCCAAAATACCCAATTTATGTGAATCTGTTGAGTGAAGAAGCACAAGAAGTGATTGGTCAAGTGCACGATAATACGCGTCCAGCGATTGAGCTACTTAAGAACGAAGGTTTCACTTTTAACGGCTATGTAGATATTTTCGACGCCGGTCCAACAGTAGAGGCTAAGGTTGATAATATTCGTACAGTGCGTTCAGCTAGCTATAAAACAGTGACAATTGGTGATAACTCAGGTGGCTCACCTGTTATGATTGCAAATGATAAACTTCAAGGGTATCGTGCAACCGTTGCAGAGCTGCAGTTTGATGAAAATAGCGAGAGCGTAGTAGTTTCTGCTAAGTTAGCAAAAGCATTGAATTTAGTGGATGGTGACAAAGTCAGCATCGCAACTATATAAGAATAGAGATTTATTATGACAACACATGCCGCACAATTTATTAATGGTGAATGGTTAGCAGGTCAAGGTGACGCATTTTCATCACTGAACCCAGCAAACAACGAAGTTATTTGGCAAGCAAACTCAGCAACAGCTGAGCAAGTTGACACTGCAGTAAAGTCTGCGCGTGAAGCTTTTTATAGCTGGAGCGACATGGCATTTGAAGCGCGTTTAGAAATCGTTAAACGTTTTGCTGAGCAATTGAAAGAAAACAGTGAAGAACTAGCAATTGCCATTGCTAAAGAGACTGGTAAGCCTCTATGGGAAACGCGTACTGAAGCGGGTGCTATGGTTGGTAAAATTGCTATCTCAGAAAAAGCATACCATGAGCGTACAGGTGTGGTTGAAAACGCAATGCCAGTTGGTCGCGCGGTTATTCGCCACAAAGCGCACGGTGTTGTAGCAGTATTTGGCCCTTATAACTTCCCAGGTCACTTACCAAACGGCCACATTGTACCTGCACTTTTAGCGGGTAACACGGTTATTTTTAAGCCGTCAGAACTAACGCCTTATGTTGCAGAGCTTACACTTAAGCTTTGGGAAAAAGCAGGTCTTCCAGCGGGTGTGATCAACCTAGTACAAGGTGAAGTTGAAACAGGTAAAGCACTTGCTTCTCACCGTGGTATTGATGGTCTATTCTTTACTGGTTCTTCTCGTACAGGTCATATCCTTCATGAGCAGTTTGCTGGTCAGCCGGGTAAAATCCTAGCGCTAGAAATGGGTGGTAATAACCCATTAATCGTAAAAGATGCGTCTGATACTAAAGCGGTTGTTCACGACATCATTCAATCTGCATTTATCTCAAGCGGCCAACGTTGTACATGTGCGCGTAAGTTATTCTTACCAGCTGGCGAACAAGGTGATGCGATCCTTGAGCACCTAGTACGTGCAACAAAAGCAATCAAAGTTGGAAGCTTTGATGATGAAGAACAGCCATTCATGGGTTCTATGATCTCGAATCAAGCGGCGGCAGGCATGGTTGCAGCACAGCAGCAACTGATTGACTTAGGTGCTGAGGCTATCATTGAGCTGACACATAAAGAGGGCACAGGCTTTGTAACACCAGGTATCCTTGAGTGTTCAAATGTCACTGACTTCCCAGATGATGAGCACTTCGGTCCATTATTAAAAGTATTCCGTTACACAGACTTTGATGCAGCAATCGAAAAAGCAAACGATACAAGCTTTGGTCTTTCTGCTGGTCTATTAAGTGACAATGCTGAAGATTACGACCACTTCTTACGTCGTATTCGTGCAGGCATTGTGAACTTTAACCGCCCAATCACAGGCGCATCAAGTGCCGCACCATTCGGTGGTATTGGCGCATCAGGTAACCACAGAGCAAGTGCATACTATGCAGCTGACTACTGTGCTTACCCGGTAGCGTCTGTTGAATTAGAAAAAGTGACATTACCAGGTGCATTAAGCCCAGGTTTATCAATCGACTAATTCACACAGACTGCCTATTTAGGTAGAATAAAAGTATTAAAAAAGCAGCTTAGGCTGCTTTTTTTTCATCCGTTAGCTGTAAAAGTAGCAATGCATGTGAGTTTCTGCTTAAATCAATAGGAGATGCTTTGAGAGTTTCAGGTGGACAAACTATGGTATTAGATAAACAGGGCTATGATGAGTTAGTAATGTACTTAACCCACAATTTAACCTTGTTTGAAAAGTCTGGCGAGATAGAGCCGGGTGCACCAAGGGTGATGGAGTTAATTGAAGATGTCATCGCTGAGTATGTAATAAAAATCTGTGAGCAAAACACAGAGTTATCAACCGAGCAACGCAGCTTAATCGTGCGAGAGGTTGACGGTATCGTCTATGACTTACAAGAAGTGCTGTCTAGTGTCACAGAGCAACAAGTGACGAAAGAACAACGAGAGTTTATAGAAGAGTTTGCAGGCTTAGTTAAGAACCTATTCGACGCAGCTATTTAATACCACCCCCTTAAAATGAATCCCTCAGTTAAGAGGATTGGTATAAAAAAATTGCAGTCTCAAACAGTTTATTGCATTTTATAACACCGCTAATATTAGGCGGTGTTTTTATTTATAGAGGTTAATAATGGAAGCAAATATTAAATGGGTAGAAGGCGATACCTTTATCGGTCGCTCTCAATCTGGTCATAATGTGGTGTTTGATACTGGCAGTGATAGCGCAGCACCTAGCCCAATGGAAATGGTACTGATGTCAACAGGCTGCTGTTCATCGGTTGATGTGGTAAGCATTCTCAAAAAAGCAAAACAACAAGTTGAAAATGTCGAAGTGAAGCTAACCGCTGAGCGCGCTGAAAGTGCGCCTAGAGTATTTACAAAAATGAATCTACACTTTGTAGTTACTGGCAAAGATGTCTCTGAAAAGCACCTTGCACGCGCCGTTCAACTGTCTGCTGAGAAGTACTGTTCTGTAGCCTTAATGCTTGATAAATCAGTAGAAATTACTCATAGCCATGAGGTTGTGGAAAGCGCTGTAAAATAACGCTTTTTCAGTGCGGATTTTTCGTATAAAATCCGCCCTCTTTGAGTTCTGCAGTGCAGATTTTGTGTTTAAAGGTTGAGCAAAGTGAACAAGCCCTTTGATAAAATTAAGCTCCATGGCTTTAATAACTTAACAAAAAGTTTAAGCTTTAGTATCTATGACATTTGTTACGCTAAAACGGAGCAACAACGTAAAGAATATTTAGAATATATCGATGAGCAATATAGTGCTGATCGTTTAACTGATATTCTAAAAGAAGTGGTTGATATCATAGGTGCAAACGTACTGAATATAGCTCGTCAAGACTATGACCCACAAGGTGCAAGTGTGACTATCTTGGTCTCTGAAGAGCCTGTAGAGCAGCAGACGTTCGATAGTAATGAAACACCGGGTCCATTGCCTGAGTCAGTGGTAGCTCATTTAGATAAGAGCCATATTTGTGTTCATACTTATCCTGAAGCGCATCCTAATGATGGTATTTGTACATTCCGTGCTGATATTGAAGTCTCTACATGTGGTGTCATTTCTCCGCTAAAAGCGCTGAACTTCTTAATCCACTCACTTGAGTCGGATGTGGTAACTATCGATTACCGTGTACGTGGTTTTACGCGTGATATCACAGGTGTAAAACACTATATTGATCATGCAATTCACTCAATCCAGAATTACATGACAGAAGATACCAAAGAAGCGTATCACATGGTGGATGTGAATGTTTTCCAAGAAAACTTATTTCACACTAAGATGATGTTAAAAGAGACAGATCTAAATACTTACTTATTCGGCTTGAGCACTAATGATTTAAGTGCAGAAGAAGAAAAAGAAATCCGCGCGAAAGTAGAGCGTGAAATCCAAGAAGTCTTCTATGGTCGTAACCTGCCTGAACTAGGTTAAATAAATACAAAGAAAAAGCGCTCAATGGTAAACATTGAGCGCTTTTTCTATGAGCAAATTATAAGGGCTATTTGGTAAATAGCCCTTTATTTACTTCACTTATTAAAGTTCATACTGAAATGTTAAACCTACAAGGCGTGGCTCGCCATATTGGTAATAGTTTTCCGTTTCATAGCCTTTAAGTGGGTTATTGCCAAACTCAAAGCCTCTTACAGGTACATCGCGATCAGCAAGGTTGCGACCCCAAGCCGTTAGAGACCAATTGTTATCGAAGTAAGTTAGGCTTGCGTTAATAAGGTTTTGGTTTGGCGCCTGGTCATTGTGACTATCAGACAAGTAGTAACTGTCTTTGCCTTCAAAACCAAGCTTTGCATCTAGGTTATCAAGTAATGAATATGTGAAGTTAACAGCGTATTGGTACTTAGGTGCTTGTGCTTGTTCACGGTTATGTTGATCTAAGCCACTTTCAGTTTTAAATCCTTTGATCTTAGAGCGTAGATAGCCAAAACTGTAGTTGAGAGTTAAGCGTTCAGTATATTGTTTTACACCTTCTACTTCAAAACCATAGTTCTTACCTGAGCTGGCATTGTCTAGGTAACCTGCAAATTGTTGATCTTGAACTTGCCACTGCTTTAACTGCATATCGTCACGCTTCATGTAAAAAGCAGTAACGCTAAGAGTGTGGCTTTTATCTTCTGACTGGCCTTTTACGCCAAATTCAGCATTCCATAAATATTCAGGGTCGAAGGTATAGTTTTCTGGCTGAATATTCAGGTTTTTATCTTTAGCTTTCGCAAGCGCCTCACCATTCACGCCGCCCATTTTATAACCACGAGATAAACTCGTATAAATCATAGTACGAGGAACGACTTGGTATTCTAGGGCGATTTTACCGCCAAACATGGTTTCATCAGTGTTATCATTAAAGCCGTTATTATCTTTATAGTCGGCACTATAGTTCTCAGCACGAAGGCCTGTAATTAACTCAACATCATTAGCAATAGGTGTGATTTTTTGGCCATAGATTGCGGTGTTGCGAACATCAAAACTAGATAAGAAATCTTGTGATTGCCAAGTATAAACGCGAGTTAAATCGACATCGCGTCTTTCACTGTAAAGACCAAGCACCCAGTCGTTATTTTTTGAACTAAACTGTAAGTCTAGAGTCCCCTTTTCTGTATCGCGCGCATAGCTATCAGTTGAGCTATAACCGCCATTATGTGGACCAGCTTCGCACAATGGGTTGGTCGCATCTTTACATACCCAGTCCTCGTCATAGCTATATAAAGAGTCAGCTTGTAAACCAGTTGCAGTTGCAGTGAGGTTGAATGCCGAAAAACCTTGGTAATTGGCAGTAAAAGCAAATGCATCGCTTTCTAGGTCATCTTGACCAGGTTCATCGGCAACACTATTTCGACTATTATCTAACGTAAATGCATCGTAGCCATTGTCGATGTTGATATGATGGATAGCGAGTGTTGTATTAAAATCGGCTGACCAGTCATTTTGTAGTTTAACACGTAGCGCTTGCTCATCTTGTGTTTGAGTTGGCTCGTTAAGGTATAAGTTATCGGTATAGCCATCTGACTTACGTTGGAACCCGCTCACTCTGATTGCAGAGCTATCAGTTAAGCCAGTGCCTGCAGCAATACCTGCTTCATAACTATTATAGTTGCCAACACCTAGCTTCACCTTCAATGCCTTGTCTTGGCTAGGCGCAGCGGTTTGCATATCAATCATACCAGCCATGGCATCTGCACCATAACGTGTACCTTGCGGGCCGCGATAAACCGCCACTTGCTCAACATCGAATAACAATGCACTGCCACCAAGACCTGAGTAGTTAATGCCATCGATGAGTAAACCCACACTTGGCTGGATTGGGTCTTGGAATTGAGAGCGAAGACCAACGCCACGAATTTGTACAAAGCGACCACGAGATGCGCCTGCAGTGAAGTTGACGTTAGCCGCTGAATTTAAAATCTCACCTAGGTAGCTGGCACCACGTTGTGTAATTTCAAGCTCGCCTAATACGCTGGCACTGGCGCTTAAGGTTTGAATGCTTTCTTTTTTGAAGTCACCGGTGACTTCAATAACTTCAAGGCTATTTTGCTCAGCAACCGCATTAGTGGCAAATAAAGGCAGCATGGCTGCGCATAACAGAGAGATTTTTGCTTTCATTTTCAGGCTATTCCGTTTTGATAGTGAGGCGTGCACACGTTCTGAATGTCAGTTTTGTTCAATTCAAAATAAGCAGTTAAGTTCGGCACGCGCTGGCTATTCTAACAAATCAGACCATACAGAGAAGTGAAACTATGTTTAATTGTGTTATAACTGCGGCAAAGACTACCGAGTTTATGAGGATTAAATGAGTTTCAAAGTTGAGTTTAAAGTGCGTGACTACGAGTGCGACTTGCAAGGTATCGTCAACAACAGCGTCTATTTCAATTATCTAGAGCATGCACGCCATGAGTTTTTGGCAGCTAAAAATATCGACTTTGCGCAACTTGCCCGTGATAAGGTCAATTTAGTGGTGATCCGCTCAGAAATGAACTACAAAGACTCATTAAAGCCGGGTGATGCGTTTTACGTTGAAGTCGAAGTAGAGCGTTTAAGTCGTTTGAAATTCGCCTTTAATCAAAAGGTGATCCGCGCAGCAGACAATAAACTGATGCTGGATGCGGTAGTAACTGGCACTTCGGTGAATGAAAAAGGTCGCCCATTTGTGCCTGAGCAACTTGAGCAGTTATTTGCATAAAGAAATTAAGCCCTAAACATAGGAAGCCATGCATGAAAAATAAGTACTCTACTTTAGCCATTGTTTTGGGCTTATCGGGCTCTGCTGTTTTATCTGGTTGCACCATGGTGTGGGATGACCCGAAGAGCCTTAACCCTTTCTCTGAAAAAACGCTACCGCAAGGACATTGGCAGTTAAGTCAGATTGATGAAGTTGCGCAGACTGGTAGTGAAATGCGCCTACAGCTTGTTGAAGACAATCAGATCATGGGCCACACAGGATGCAACCGTTTCTTTGGTAAAACCCGTATTCAAGGCAATCAGCTGTATGTTGAGCAAATCGGCATGACAAAAATGCTCTGCTCCGATGAGCTCGATAAACAAGAGCGTATGCTACTGAATATGTTAGAAATCGGTGTGCCTTTTACGGTGTCAGATAAGGCGCTAATACTAAATGGTAAACCAGTACTACATTTTAAACGTTTAGATGGTCTTGAATAAGCCATTGTTTATGAAGTAGACTGCACTCAATTCGTTACTTGTCGGAGTGCCTTCGGGCTGAGATCGCATTATTTGCGGGATCCGTGAACCTGATCAGGTTAAAACCTGCGTAGGGAACAAGCTGCCTTGCAAGCAAATATCTTTGCTGGCTGCAAAAAGCTAAGATGCGTCGTGCATGCATTTAGCTCGGACCAATTGGGCTAACCCCCATCTCTCTCCATCTGGAGATCTGACAAGACACCTTAACTAACCATGAGGCAAGTCATGTCAAACAATAGTAGCAAGCCAAGCCGTCGCGAAACCCGTGCCGCGGCATCAGAATATATTTATAACCTTACTGGTCAACCGTTTCCGAACTCACAAAAAGTGTATGTAGAAGGTGAGCAGGCGGGTGTACGTGTGGGTATGCGCGAAATCACTCTAAGCGACAGCTTTATTGGTGGCACAGAAGAAAACCCTGTGTTTGAGAAAAATGACCCAATCCGCGTGTACGATACATCAGGCCCTTATACAGAGCCGGGCTTTGAACTAAATGTACGTAAAGGTTTACCTAAATATCGTGAGCAGTGGATCTTAGATCGTGATGACACAGAAGAGCTTGAGTCAGTAACTTCACAGTTCTCTCAACAACGTATGGCCGATGAAGGCCTTGATCACATCCGTTTTGAGCACTTACCTAAAATTCGCCGTGCTAAAAAAGGCAAGAACGTGACGCAAATGCACTATGCGCGTCAGGGTATTATCACTCCAGAAATGGAATTCGTCGCGATTCGTGAAAACATGGGGCGTGAAAAAATTCGTGAAGAATTATTAGCGCAACAGCACAAAGGCGAGTCGTTTGGTGCTGAAATTCCAGAGTTTATCACACCAGAATTCGTTCGCTCAGAAGTGGCACGTGGTCGAGCTATCATTCCTAACAACATCAACCACCCTGAATCAGAGCCAATGATTGTTGGTCGTAACTTCTTAGTAAAAGTGAACGCTAACATTGGTAACTCATCTGTTACCTCTTCAATCGAAGAAGAAGTTGAGAAGCTAGTATGGTCAACGCGTTGGGGTGCAGATACGGTAATGGACTTGTCTACTGGTCGTTATATCCATGAGACGCGTGAATGGGTTGTACGTAACTCACCAGTGCCAATCGGCACCGTACCAATTTACCAAGCACTTGAGAAAGTAAATGGTGTTGCTGAAGACCTAACATGGGAAATTTTCCGCGATACGCTGATTGAACAAGCAGAGCAGGGTGTGGATTACTTCACGATCCACGCTGGTGTATTACTTCGCTACGTACCGATGACGGCAAAACGTGTCACCGGTATTGTATCGCGTGGTGGTTCAATTATGGCGAAGTGGTGTTTAGCGCACCATAAAGAAAACTTCCTATACACACACTTCGAAGACATCTGTGAGATCATGAAGCAGTATGACGTGTGTTTCTCACTGGGTGATGGTTTACGTCCGGGCTCAATTGCAGATGCCAACGATGAAGCACAATTATCTGAGTTACGCACTTTAGGTGAACTGACGAAGATTGCTTGGGAGCATGACGTTCAGGTGTTTATCGAAGGTCCAGGTCACGTGCCAATGCATATGATCAAAGAAAACATGGACGAGCAATTAGAGCACTGCCATGAAGCGCCTTTCTATACACTTGGTCCATTAACGACCGATATCGCACCGGGTTACGACCATATTACTTCTGGTATCGGTGCTGCGCAGATCGCTTGGTATGGTACGGCGATGCTGTGTTATGTAACACCAAAAGAGCACTTAGGTCTACCAAACAAAGAAGACGTGAAAGAAGGCCTTATCACATACAAAATCGCCGCTCACGCAGCGGATTTAGCAAAAGGTCACCCAGGTGCACAAATTCGTGATAACGCGTTATCAAAAGCGCGTTTCGAGTTCCGTTGGCACGACCAATTCAATCTAGGTCTAGATCCTGAACGTGCACTTGAATATCACGACGAGACACTACCGCAAGAGTCGGGCAAAGTGGCGCACTTCTGCTCTATGTGTGGTCCTAAGTTCTGCTCAATGAAGATCACTCAAGAAGTACGTGACTACGCGAAAGACCTAGAAGCACAAGGTGTTGATATTTCTGATAACAACGCAATTAAGATCAAGATGATCGATGTTGAAGCTGAAATGAAAGCCAAGTCTGAAGAGTTTAAACAAACAGGCTCTGAGCTTTATCACAAAGCCATCTAGTCACACTAGATGATTATGCCATGCGGACAGCATGGCATTGTTTTATAACCTTCGGGTTTTTAGGGGCAGAAATGAGTAAACCAAGAGTTGCTGTATTAGGGTTTGGTTTGTTGGGGCGTGTTGCAGCATTGATGCTGATGGAGCGCTATCAACTGAGTATCTTCGAAAAAGACGACGCACAAGCAAATAACAGCGCCGGTGTATTAGCGGCAGCCATGTTAGCGCCGTTGGCAGAGTCGGTAATTTGTGAAGCGGATTTAGCCGAAGATGGCTTAACAGCCATGGCACTTTGGCCCGAACTTTTGGCAAAACTTTCTTCCCCGGTATTTTTTCAACAAGCAGGTACCCTCGTTGTTGCACATCAGCAAGACAAGGGCGACTTACAAAGTTTTTCACAGCGCTTAAAACCCCTCGCAGGGCACCAAGCACACATAGCCAATAGCCAAGACATTTCTCAGTTAGAACCAGAACTAGCAGGGCGTTTTCATCAAGGCATATTTTTACCTTGTGAAGGCCAGCTCGATAACTTGGCTTTTTATCGCGCCAGTTTTGAAACGCTACAACAGCAAGATGTTGAGTTTCATTTTGGGCAGTCTGTGTATTGCGAGCAGGGGCAAGTTAACGGTGAAGCATTCGATTGGATCATCGATTGTCGTGGCTTAGGCGCTAAAGATGAAGTGACAGGGCTTCGAGGTGTACGTGGTGAAGTAGCCCGCGTTTACGCACCAGAAGTGACGTTAACTCGTCCTGTGCGTTTAATGCATCCTCGCTACCCAATTTACATCGCGCCGAAACCAAATCATGAGTTTGTCATTGGTGCGACTGAAATTGAGTCGCAAGATAATGGCCCGATCACGGTGCGCTCTACGCTTGAGTTGTTGTCAGCTGCCTACACGGTACACAGCGGCTTTAGTGAAGGGCGTGTGATGTCGATTAATTCTGGGCTAAGGCCTGCGTTTGTTGATAATCGTCCAAACATTGAGGTGAAAGACAACCTCATCCAAATTAATGGCTTATATCGCCATGGTTATTTACTTGCACCTTTTGTGGTGCAGCAAGCACTGAGCAAGGGGTTACTTTGAACGTCGTATTCAATGGTCAACAAGTCGCGCTAACCGACACTAATTTACAAGCATTTATTGAATCGCAAGGCGCAGTGCCGCCATTTGCTGTGGCTGTGAATGGGCAGTTTGTACCGCGCAGCCAATGTGCTGTGGCTGAATTAAAAGAGGGCGATCAAATCGAGTTATTGTCGCCTATTCAAGGGGGCTAAACATGCATAAACCACTTACCATTTATGGCGAAACCTTTGATAGCCGTTTATTGATAGGCTCTGCGCTTTATCCATCTCCACAAATTATGCAGCAATCGCTGGTAGCATCGCAGTCGCAAATTGTGACTGTGTCATTGCGACGCCAAAACTCAGTCGAGGCAGGCCAAGATTTCTGGCAATTAATCAAAGATACAGGGCTGCGCGTATTGCCTAACACAGCAGGTTGCCACAGTGTCAAAGAAGTGGTGACCTTGGCGCAAATGTGCCGCGAAGTCTTCGATACAGACTGGATCAAGTTAGAGCTGATTGGTGATGAGTATAATTTGCAGCCTGATCCCGTGGCTTTATTAGAAGCGACTGACATTTTGATCAAAGATGGCTTTAAAGTACTGCCTTATTGCACCGATGACCTAGTGATCTGCCAGCGACTGGCCGATTTAGGCTGTGAGGTATTGATGCCTTGGGGCGCACCAATTGGCACAGGCAAAGGGCTAATTAATCCTTATAATTTAAAAACCATTCGAGAGCGCCTGCCAGAGCATACTCTCATTGTGGATGCAGGCTTAGGCTTACCGTCGCATGCTTGCCAAGCGCTTGAGCTAGGTTATGATGCGGTACTATTAAACTCGGCCATTGCTGGTGCGGGTTGCCCGGTGACCATGGCCAAAGCGTTTAAGTCAGCAGTAGAAGCAGGGCGCTTTAGTTATGAAGCCAAAGCCATGCCTGAAAAAGAAGTAGCGGCACCTTCTACGCCGACCATGGGCATGCCGTTTTGGCACCAAGATTAAAATAGATAAAGAATTTAGGAGTCTGACATGTCAGAAGTTGTTTGGAGTATTGCAGGCTCAGACAGTGGTGGTGGCGCAGGTATTCAAGCCGACCTTAAAGCTATGCACAGCTTCGGTGTACACGGCTGTACAGTGATCACGGCGCTAACCGCACAAAACAGCCTTGGGGTTGAAGCTATTAACCCTGTTAGTAATGCCGTGATTGAGTCTCAACTTAATGCATTGGCGCAAGATATGCCTGCAAAAGTGATTAAAATAGGCTTGCTCGCCAATATCGCGCAAGTAGAGTTAATCGCCGAGCACATTGCTCACTACAAAAAAACGTGGGCGGTGCCGCCAGTGGTGGTGTATGACCCGGTTGCGATTGCAACCAGTGGTGACACCTTAACTGAAGAAGACACCGTTGACGCACTGAAAAAGTATCTTTTCCCGCTGGTAGATGTGATCACCCCAAATACACACGAGACACAATTGCTCACAGGTATTTATCTTATTGGCCCAAGCTCAGTGGTTGAAGCGGCCGAAAAGTTACAGGCTTTTGGTGCAGGCTCTGCGGTGATCAAAGGCGGTCACTGGGATTACCCGAAAGGCTACTGCATAGATTATTGTCGCAGTGACAGCCAAGAAGAATACTGGCTAGGAAACGAGGCGGTAGTCACTCCACATACCCATGGCACGGGCTGTAGTTTATCTTCATGTATCGCGGCTTGCCTTGCCAAAGGTTACCCGTTAAAAGATGCATTTATTTTAGGTAAAGCGTATATCAACCAAGGTTTAGCAAGCGCCGTGCGTTATGGCGAAGGCATTGGCCCTGTAGCGCATACGGGCTTCCCAGAAGACTTAACGCATTTCCCGCAAGTGATTGAACCGGGTAGTTGGTTAGCTGATGAGTTAGAACTGGACGCGCCGGATGATTTTAATTTTGCAGCAGGTTTTGCCGATACTGACGGTGAGCTGGAGCTTTATGCGGTTGTAGATACAGCTGATTGGATTGAAAAATGTTTAGCCGCAGGCGTACCGACCGTACAGCTACGTATTAAAGATCCAAACGATCCAAACCTAGAAGCTGAGATCAAAACGGCTATTATGCTGGGTGAAAAATATCAAGGCCGAGTATTTATTAACGATTACTGGCAGTTAGCTATCGAGCACGGGGCGTATGGTGTGCATCTTGGCCAAGAAGATTTAAGCGAAGCTAACCTATCGGCAATTCAAAATGCAGGTTTACGTTTAGGCGTATCGACACACGGCTTTTATGAAATGGTGCGTGCGCACAACTACCGCCCAAGTTACTTAGCCTTCGGAGCGATTTATCCAACCACAACCAAAGATATGACAGGGCAAATTCAGGGCCTTGAAAAGCTCAAGCATTTTGTGCCGTTAATGAAAGCACATTACCCGACCGTGGCCATAGGCGGTATTGATATTGCGCGTACTGAGCAAGTTGCCAGTACTGGTGTGGGCTGTGTTGCGGTTGTGCGTGCTATCACTTTAGCTGATGACCACCAAAATGCGGTTCTTGAGCTTAAAGCAGCAATTCGCAAAGGACGAGGTGAGGCTTAATGGCATTGGATGACAAAGAGCGGCTGCGTTACAGCCGCCACTTGTTACTCAAAGAAGTTGGCGAAGCTGGGCAAAATAAGCTGAAAAGTGCCAAAGTTGCGGTGGTAGGCTGTGGCGGTTTAGGCAGTCCGGCTTTACTGTATTTGGCGGCTTCAGGCATAGGGCAACTGACATTCATTGATGATGACGAGGTTGAGCTGTCTAACCTTCAACGTCAGATCATGTATAAGGTAAACCACCTTGGTCAAAGCAAGGCCAAAGCTGCTGGCAAGGTACTGACCAGTCTAAATAATCAAATTTCACTGCATCCTGTGCACGTACGTTTGAGTGCAGAAAATTTAGATGTGTTATTGGCTGATGCCGACTTTATCTTAGATTGTAGCGATAACTTTAAAACCCGTTATCTACTAAATACATACTGCCTTGAGAATAATAAAGTATTGATCTCAGGCGCTGCCATCGCGACTCAAGGTCAGGTGATGGTGTTTGACTATAGAAACGACAGTGCTTGTTATGCTTGTTTATTTCCTGAGGAAAACGGACAAGTAGCGCAAAACTGCGATAACTTTGGGGTACTAAGCCCATTGCTCGGCGTAATTGGCTCAATGCAGGCGCTTTATACGGTGAATATGATTTTAGGTCATCATAGTGGTAGTGTGTTTAAGCAAGTGGATGGTTTAACCCTAGAGCAGAAGTCGTTCACTTTGTTTAAAGATCCTGAATGCCTCACCTGTAGTAATACATAGATACAAAAAAGCCTGCTCATGCAGGCTTTATAAATTTAAGTGTTTATCCTGCAATGAGGTTACTTAATATTGGCAAACGGTGTGCCCATACGAGTAACCGTTTCAGGTTGTTCACTGTCTAAGAAATCAGCCTGCTCTTTACCCCAAGCCAAAACCACAGTTGAACCTAACTTAAAGCGGCCCATTTCATCACCTTTCTTTAAGTGAATGGCTTTTTCGCCCTCAGCAGGGTAATTCCATGTCATCACATCACGACCTGCTGGTGGAGTAACCGTACCCGCCCAAATCGTTTCGATACTTGCCACAATGGTTGCACCAACTAAGGTCATTGCAAGCGGGCCTATTTTAGTATCAAAAATGGCGACTACACGCTCGTTGCGGGCAAATAGATTAGGCACGTTTTTCGCGGTAAGTGGGTTTACTGAGAATAAGTCACCCGGTACATAGATCATTTTACGCAGCGTACCGTCAATTGGCATATGAATACGGTGATAATCTTTAGGCGCTAGGTAAATACAGGCAAATTTACCGCCTAAGAATGGGGTCGCATCTTCTTCATGGCCACCGTGTAGCTCTTGTACACTGTAGTTATGTTCTTTAGCTTGGATAAGCTGACCATCGACAATATCACCTAGCTGGCTAATTGCGCCATCTACAGGGTGAGTGATGATGCTTTCATCTTCAGTCAATGGGCGAATACCCGGCTTCAGAGGACGCGTAAAGAATTCATTAAAGGTTTTATAGTGCGCAGGATCTTCGTACAGCGCCTCACTCATGTTGATCTTATATTGCTTAATAAAGGCTTTGATTAAAGATGTGGTGACTGAACCCGCTTCGGCTGCAGCCAGTTTACCAACAAGGCGAGAGATCCCATGCTTAGGCATGGCGTATTGCATGGCAATTTTAAATTTATCCATGGGGACTATAAATTCCTAAAAATAATTAGCGCGGATATTAACATATAAATTGTAAAATTTTTAAACTCTTGGTGCACGAGCGCCTGCTCGGCCATCTGCCATTGATTCTAAAATGCGGTGGTAGCTGTCAAACCTCAGCTCAGTGATTTTCCCCTCTTCAACTGCTTCAACTAAAATACACCCCGGATCATTCAGGTGTTTACAGTCTCTAAAGCGACAGCCGCCGATAAACTCTCGAAACTCTTTGAAGCACCAAGTTACGCGTTCTACGTCTAAATGCCATAAGCCAAACTCACGGATCCCTGGAGAATCAATCAGGTTACCGCCACTCGGTAAATGGTGTAATCGTGACACTGTGGTGGTGTGCTGACCAAGACCACTGTTTTCAGAGACTTCTTTAGTAAGAATATCTGCATCAGGCAGTACGGTATTGACGAGCGTTGATTTACCCACCCCAGATTGGCCTACAAATATATTGTTTTTACCAACTAAAATTTGCTTAAGCGCGTCAATCCCTTCACCAGTTTTGGTACTAACAAGGTGTACTTTGTAACCTAATTCGCGATAGATATCTAAAATCTCGTTAATGAACTCAAGCCCTTCATCATCAATTAAGTCGATTTTATTCAGTACTAAGATGGGCTCGATACCCATATCTTCACAAGCAACTAAATATCGGTCGATAATTTGCGGGGTGAACTCAGGCAAAATTGCAGACACCATTAAGATTTGGTCAATGTTTGCTGCAACGACTTTAACGCCATCATAAAAATCTGGGCGGGTAAGCTGTGAACGGCGCTCTTCAATGGCCTCTATAACACCAGCGAGGTCACCATCACTGACTTTGGCACGACGAAAGAATACTTCATCACCGCATACTAAACCGCCAACGGTTCTGCGAATATTACAGCGTAATACTTCGCCGTCAGTGGTTTCTATATCGGCATGTTGGCCGAAGCGGCTTATTACCACTGCTTTTTCAGTCGGACCTAAATTGTCGGTTTGCCACTGTGTATCTTGTTGCTCGCTATGCTGCTGTTTAGCTTTTCGCAAGCGTTTTTGATGGTTGGCACTGATCCGACGGGATTGGCCTTTACTGAGTTTCTTTTGTTTTGCCATAGGTACTTAGCTTGTCACTGATCAAAATCGCAATTAATAAAATTGCCTAAAATCACTCTGTTTACTTTGTGAGCATGGCTTAAATGGGCTATAACTCAATTAAATTAAGCGCTTTTAAAAAAAAAGCTTTAGGTAAACAAGTGAAGCTAATATGATATATCTAATTGCATTGGATCTAAAGGAAGTACCGCTAAGGTAGTTTATGTCTTTTAATGAATCAAATTTGATCTGGCTAGATCTTGAAATGACGGGCTTAGAGCCTAAAACAGATAAAATCTTAGAAATTGCTACGGTTATTACTGATGGTGATTTAAATGTATTAGCTGAAGGCCCTGTTATTGCTATTCATCAAAGTGATGAGTTGTTAGATAACATGGACGAATGGTGTACCAATCAACACGGTCGTTCAGGTTTGACAGCACGCTGTAAAGCCAGCAAGTTCACTGAAGACGATGCCATTGCACAAACTTTAGAGTTTTTAAAAGAGTGGGTACCACCTGGTAGCTCGCCTATGTGTGGTAATTCGATTGGACAGGACCGCCGCTTTTTAAATAAGTACATGCCTGAACTTGAGGCTTACTTTCACTATCGCAACCTAGATGTGAGTACAGTGAAAGAGCTAGCTCGCCGCTGGAAGCCTGAATTGCTGAGTGAAGTTAAAAAGAAAAGCTCACACCTTGCGCTAGACGACATAAAAGATTCAATAATGGAATTAAAGGTTTATAAAGAAAAGTTCTTTAATCTTTAAAAACTGCTTGCAAAGCACCTGCATTATTGTAGAATCTTGCCCCGCTTAAGAGAGTAACTCTGCGGGGTTTCTTTTTTAAAGCACAGCAATTATATTGCTAAATATTGTGATGCGGCATTAGCTCAGCTGCTCCAGGTAATAGAGGCGACCTTTGCAATGTTGCTAATAACACAGAGCTAACTATGGAATGCGGCACTAGCTCAGCTGGTAGAGCGCGACCTTGCCAAGGTCGAGGTCACGAGTTCGAACCTCGTGTGCCGCTCCAACTTCTTAATCTTGCTTTTACGCAAGTTAAATTAGTGTATAACTAATTATATGCAGTACTAACTCAGCTGCTAAAAATCACGGGTTATCTATGAAATGCGGCACTAGCTCAGCTGCTTCGGGTAATAGACGCGACCTTCGCAATGTTACAAACAACATAGAGCTAACTATGGAATGCGGCACTAGCTCAGCTGGTAGAGCGCGACCTTGCCAAGGTCGAGGTCACGAGTTCGAACCTCGTGTGCCGCTCCAATCTCTTTTTCAAATCTAATTTAATTTCTTTCATTTACTGATTAATTATTAGTCTTTTTCTGCTTTTTTCATTGCCAAAACTCCCAACACAACGTAGAATACGCGCTCATTTCGGCTATCACATTTAGTTCCTTGCCTTCCCCCGACTGGCCGAAACGGGACAAGGCTATATTAACCGTAAGGAATATCCATGCGTCATTACGAAATCGTATTCATGGTTCACCCAGATCAAAGTGAGCAAGTACCTGGTATGATCGAGCGTTATACTGGTTCTATCACTGAAGCTGGTGGTCAAATTCACCGTCTAGAAGACTGGGGTCGTCGTCAACTGGCTTACCCAATCGAAAAGCTTCACAAAGCACACTATGTTCTAATGAACGTTGAAGCACCAACTGAAGTAATCAACGAGCTTGAAACTTCTTTCCGCTACAACGATGCAGTGCTTCGTAACCTAGTTATGCGTACTAAAAACGCTGTAACTGAAGCGTCTCCTCTTGTTAAAGAAGAGAAAAAAGAAGCAGCTTCTGCTTAATCGTTATTGAATCTGGATTGATTAAATAGGTGACACAGCCTGATCTGTATACAAATCAATATGTACTCTCGGGTACGGTTTGTAAAACACCCAAATTTAGTCAAAGCCCAGCTGGTATTCCACATTGCACTTTTGTACTTGAGCACAAATCAATGCAAGTCGAAGCCGAACTAAATAGAAATAGTTATGTTCGTCTAAGTGTGGTTGCAAGCGGTGCACAATTACAGAATCAAACACAGCATTTATACGTTGGGCAGGCAATACAAGTACGCGGTTTTTTAAATCGTCACGAAAATCGAAATGGTTTAAGTCAACTTGTATTACATGCACAACATATTGAAAGAATTAATTGAGGAAATTACTCATGGCACGTTATTTCAGACGTCGTAAGTTCTGCCGTTTCAAAGCGGAAGGCGTACAACAAATTGATTACAAAGATCTAGCTACTCTTAAAAACTATGTAACTGAAAGTGGCAAAATCGTACCTAGCCGTATCACAGGTACTAGCGCTAAATACCAGCGCCAGCTAGCAACTGCTATCAAGCGTGCTCGCTACTTAGCCCTTCTTCCATACACTGACTTACATAAGTAAGCAGCGGATTAACTCGTTTTTAAAAGGTGTAGAAACATGCAAGTTATTCTACTAGACAAGATCGCAAACCTTGGTAACTTAGGTGACCAAGTTGCAGTTAAATCTGGCTTCGCTCGTAACTTCTTATTCCCTAAAGGTAAAGCAGTTCCAGCGACTAAAGCTAACATCGAAACTTTTGAAGCTCGTCGCGCTGAATTAGAAGCGAAGATTGCTGAAGAACTAACAGCTGCTCAAGCACGCGCTGAGAAGCTAGAAGCATTAGCTGAAGTTACTCTAGTATCTAAAGCTGGTGACGAAGGTAAGCTATTTGGTTCTATCGGTACTCGTGACATCGCTGACGCTATCTCAGCTGTTGGTGTTGAAGTTGCTAAATCAGAAGTTCGTCTACCTCTAGGTACTATCCGTGAGACTGGCGAATTTGACGTTGCAATCGCTGTACACTCAGACGTAACTGCTACTATCAAAGTAATCGTTATTGCTGAAGCTTAATCTCTGATTAAGTATTAAAAAGCCGCGTGTTTTGCACGCGGTTTTTATATTAAAAATAAAAATTATCACACCCTCTCTTCGTATAAACCTCTCACGGAACTGAGCAAAGGACACAACGTGTAATTACATGTAAGTCGTCCCACTTTTTTAAACATGAACAACCGTGGTATTGTTACCACTTTATTAATGTCATATTTAATAACAAGTTATAACAACTAGTAATAAGTGTTATGTATTTTTCTTGTTATGCCTTTGTTAAAAATGACAGCGCTGTTTTATTTGGTTTGAGTATGAATTCTAAAGTTAAGATAAAAGGTTTTACGTTAATTGAGTTGCTAATTGTCGTTGCTATAGTCGCAATTGTAACGACTTTGGCTTATCCATCATATGAAAGGTATATCCAAGATGGTAATCGCTCCGACGCTCAACAATTAATGCTGCAAACAGCTGCGACGCTAGAGCGTATATATTCAAGAAATGGTGGGTATCCAGATAAAGATACTTATAAAGGCTTACCTAGCTCTCGTGTTTATACCTTTACTTATACTCACACTGATAAACCTGATGTTGCAGCAGACTATAGAAGTTTAGGGTTTTCACTTACCGCTACACCTAAAGCCAATAGCGCCCAAGCAACTGATAGGTGTGGGGTTTTAACGATTAATCATGCAGGCGACACAAGCGCGAGTGGAAATGGTCATGATTGTTGGAAATAAGCAAAAGTCTCGCGGTTTTACTATGATTGAGTTATTGATCGCGCTTGGTTTAGTGAGTATTTTAGCCATGTTAGCTGCTCCATCATTTGCTCAGTTTATAAAACAAGAGCGCCTTACTAAAACTGCTAATGAATTAAATGCTGTGTATCGATATGCAAGAAGTGAAGCAGTAAAGCGATCGCAAACAGTTATGCTTACCAAGCAAGATAGTGCTTGGTTGGTTGAGATTGAAGTGGCAGATGGCAGAGAAACGTTGCGACAGTTTGCTTCAAATTACCCCACAGTTAACGCTGAACTCGTTAATCGCATGATCCGTTCGACTGGAGAGCTGAATTTACAAAGTAATATTTTGATTTCTGATAATGATGGTAATACTGAAGATTATCGTTTGTGTATTTTGCGCAGTGGTCAAAGCTGGTTAGGTAAGGCGGCAGAAAATTGCGCGTAAACTCAGGTTTTTCTTTGATTGAAGTGCTGGTTTCTATGTTCATTGCCAGTATTGCGCTGATTGGTCTAGGTGTCACTCAGCTAAAGTCACTGCAATTTGCAAACAACAGCTTTGATTATACTGTCTCATTAGTACAGGCACAGAATGCGATTGAACGTATGTGGCCTGAGCTATGTGAAATTCAACATAAATCCCCTTCAAAGTTTGAGGAGCAAGCCTTTAGACAGGCATTGCAACCGCCACAATCGTTGTCATTCAGGTATACGCTTCAACTTCCAGAGCAATACAGAGATGACACACATGAAATGCCCATTACGGTAACTTGGAAAGATTTACGTGTTGCTGATGACGCGCAAAAGCAATTATTAAATCAGATCACGCTCAATGCCAGTTTTGTCGAGGTGCCAGATGTATGTAACCCATAGTCGGCAACAATCTGGCTACACTCTACTTGAGATGTTGGTCGCAATGACAGTGGGGTTATTTTTGCTTGCTGGGGTCGCTATGTCTTACTCAGCCATTAAAAGTACTGTACGTATGACGCAAGAGTTATCAGATGCACAAGAGGTGATCAGATATACCAGCCAAGTATTTACTCGCAGTGCAAAACAAACGATTTCAGAACCGACAGTGTCTGCTGATGGGTTAACGATCCAATTTGAACAATTTGCCAATGTGCTTTCTTGTCAAGGCACAACACCAATTGTTGACTATACAGAAACCTATACACTTTCTAATGGTTTTTTAACCTGTGATATTGGTGATGGTAATGGCGCTGCTAGGCTGCTTAAAGGTATCGACTCGATTAACTTTACATTTAATAACTTTTTAGTGGTTATTGTTGTGAAGCCCCTTGATATACCATCGCATTTCGGCGCAGGGTTGCAAATTGATATCGCAACAACGCAGCTAATATTGATCAAGGCATTTGAGGGTAACGCATGAGAAAGCAATCGGGTTTTACACTAATAAAAGTCATGCTGATGAGCACCATGGCAAGTGTGGTTGTTTTCGGAGCGTTAAAAGAAACGGTTATACAAGAGCGCTTGACGGGTAACTTTCAAAAGGACATGAATGCACGATTATTAGCTGAAAAAGGGGTGTTTATTGCCGCTGCAGCTCTACAATCTGAGTTAGAAAGTAACCCTAACCTCAGTATTGACGATCTTGTAAATCAGCATGGTACGCACACAGGTGGTGGTACTGTCGGAGATGACGCCTTATTTCAGGCGAACGTAATAAAAAATGGTGCTGGTTTATTGGAAGTATCCAGTCTTGGACAGCGCTATTTTGGTGATGCAAATCAGAAACTGATAGCGCGTTTTGAGTTTCAACCCGGGCAAAATAATTCGCCATTTCAAAATGCAGTAACAGGCTGTAAAGGTGTAAACCTGTCTGGAAGTGGTATGGTCGATAGTTATGACTCATCTAAAGGTCCGTATTCAAATACCAATAGGGACTCTTCTGGACATGTAAATACCGTCATTGGTGACTCTAGCGTTACCATTTCAGGAAACTCACCTATTAAAGGCGATGTTAAAGCATCTGGGGTTGTATATTTAAAAGGGTCTTCGCCAATTATTGGTGATGTACACTCCAATACCGGCGTTGAAATTAGCGGCGGTGGCGGCTCAGGTTATCGCGTTGAAGGCAATATATATTCTGGTGGCTTTTTTACCCATAAAGGGGGCGATGTAAAAGGGTTTGCAAGGGTGACTGGTGATGTTGATATGAAATGGGGCAGCCAGATTTTAAATGAAGGCAATGACCCTTATGACATCATGTATGGCGGTGCGGGGAAGTTTCCGGCTGATTATCACTCACAAGATAAAGTAGAACTAGAAGACGGCACTATTTTATATAATGTGTCTTATTCGAACGGTTATTTTAAGCAAGCCCCCGAGCTTGAGCCTGTAAAGGTCTACGACCCAACATCTCCAGACTATGATCCAGCGAAACCAAACAAAGAGTGTGATCCGTTCGAGTTACCGCTCAATATGCCTTCTGTAATGGCACAAAACCCAGAACCAAGTTTAGACTTTGAAGTTGGTGCAACACAAAGTTACTTGTTTACACCAACTACAGGTCGACTACAGTCATCACAAACAGGGACTAAAAAAGCAAAAGCGCAAAATGCACAGGCAGCACAAATATATTTGTTTGATAACTTAAAGCAGGACCATGGCATTTCAAATACCGATGAAGAACGCGTATTTGGTATGAAAAAATTTAGGTTAGCCAGTGACGGTCAAATGACCATAACAGGTGGTGATGTTATTTTTCTTGTTGATGGCGACTTTAAAATTGATGGCAATGCCAAGTTGACTATTCGCAGTGGCAGTAGCTTAACTGTATTCACCACAGGTAAAATTATTTTAGGCGCCAGTGGTGAGGTGATCACAGAAAAAGAAGGGATGACAGACACAGGTATTCCAAGCTTAAATTTTTTCTCGTCATACGATAAGAAAGATGGGGTACAAGTTAAAGGGGCATCAGATATGTATGCCACGATATATGCGCCTCTGACCCAAGTTAAGTTATCAGGCAGTGGTCAATTATATGGCACGGTCAGAGGATCAATTATTAATTCTTCTGGTGGTAGTGGGGTACACTTCGATACCGCACTTAAAGATGTTAATTTTGGCTCGGGTAACACTGCAACAAGTGAGCCCAAGTTAGTGTTTAAAGGGTGGGCGTTCCAAGCCGCAGATCCTTTGCCTGATTTGGATAAAACGCAAGATCAAAGCGACGATTCAAATGAGGGGCAAAATAGTACTAATCAAACTAAATAGTCTCGTTTATATTCATTAACAGCATTTCATTGCAAAAGCCGATTTGCTTTGTAATGCTGTCTCTCCTAAATATTTTTAAATTTCTTTTAAACCTTTTTAAGCCAAGGTGGCGTCTTAGATAATAACAATTAAGTAACGCCAAGCTGGGTGAAACCCAACAAAGGAATAATGTCATGTTAATCGATGCCAAGCAGGCATTTTCGAATACAAACACTGATGATAAAAGTGATGACCTGATCCGTAAGGTACAGCAAGGAGATCAGGTTGCTTTTGCTCAGTTGTATCGCAAACATGAAAAGCCTGTTTTCGCGCTGTGTTTGAGATTGCTAGCGGATCAACAGCATGCAGAAGATGTCACACAGGAAGTATTTGTCCAGCTGTGGCATAAAATTGCGCAGTTCCAAGGGCAATCTAAGTTTTCTACTTGGTTGCACAGTGTGACAAGTAATATTGCTATTAGCTATTTACGTAAACATAAAAACTGGCTGCAAAAAGTAGTGAGCTTTGAGCAAAATGGTATGGATGAGCAAAGTATTGCGATGTGTAATGGCCTTAACGGTCTAGATAAATTAATTTTACGTTTACCCGAACGCGCACGTTTAGTGTTTGTGCTACATGCAGTAGAAGGGTATCGACATGAAGAAATAGGCAATATGTTGAATATGGCTGTGGGTTCAAGTAAATCGCAATATCACCGCGCAAGACAACTATTACAGGAGTGGTACGAGCATGAGTAAAGCGAACTTTGACGACTTCTTACAAGAGCAATTGGCAAATCCCAGTGAGGTGAGCCCCAGCCGAGATTTATGGTCAGGTATAGAAAAGGCTATCGCAACTTCGGCGCATGAGGAAACAGTAAGTACGCAATATTGGCCAAAAGTAACAGGCATCGCAGCATGTTTTATAGCTGGACTATTGGCTTGGAATGTCAGCATGAATCAGCCTGAGTTAAATACGATGCGAGACTTAAGCGCGTTATTTGAGCAGCAAAAACAAGCACTACTTGTGCAATATAAAACACAACCTGCACTGACAAGTGACTGGCAAGGGCAATTGGATGAACTCGAACAAGCCGAGCAAGCCATTAAATTAGCATTACAAAATGACCCTGAGAATGCCGCCTTACTGAAAATGCTTGCTCAGGTATATCAGCAGCAATTAGATTTAATCAACCGAGTGCATGCACCAAGTTGGCAACAAATTTAGGAGAAAGAAGATGAAGAAATTACTAACAGGATTAATGTTTTTCCCAATCGCCTGCTTTGCTGGTGAAGCCATAGATAAGCAAATTTCAGTACCAGCCAATGGCAAAATTGTTATTGAGAATCAACGCGGCGAAGTGGTCATTAAGTCTTGGGATAAGCAAGAATTTAAAGTTACCGGCACACTGGATGATATTGCAAAGGGTTATAAATTAGAAAACAGTGGCTCAGTGACCGAGTTTATTGTTGATATGCCGAAACGCAGTAAAAGTTGGAATAACGGTGATGGCTCAGATCTAACTATTTATATGCCAAAAACCAGTGAGCTTAGCTTTGAAGGTATTAATGTAAACATTTCGGCGACAGATCTTACTGCTGGCGCACGCATTAAAACTGTCAATGGAGACATTAGAGCGACTCAACTAGCAGGTAAAATCATTTTAGAAACGGTTAATGGCGATGTCGATTCTAGAGAGCTATCTGGTGATTTACGCTTTGAAACGGTGAATGGCGACATTAATGACATGAACTCAAAAGGTGAGTTGCGCTTTAATGCAGTCAATGGTGACATTGAAAGTGATACGGAGGCGACTGATATTCGCCTTGAAAATGTCAATGGTGAAGTCGACTTCAAGGTCGCTGCACTGAGAGATTTACGCTTAAATACAGTTAATGGTGAAATTAAAGTACAGATAAAACAACTGCAAGATAATGCGCGTATCAATATGGATACTGTCAGCGGCGATGTACGTTTATATTTCCCAACGGATGTATCGGCTCGCTTTGACATTGATGCGCACTCAGGTGGGCGTATTATCAATGAATTAAGCCGTGATAAAGTGAAAAAAGCTAAGTATGGCCCTTCTCGTGAACTCGAGTTTATTCTTAATGGCGGAGAAGCCGATGTTGAAATCGATACTGTAAGTGGCCGAATTGAACTGAAGAAAAACTAAGTTAACCATTTTATGGTGTTAAGCGGCCTCTGATGAGGCCGTTTTTGTGTAATCCAACAAGAAACCGCCTTACTACTTTTAAGTTTCATCGCAAGGGGCTAAAATGACCCTCTTATTTTCTTCTGTTTGTGTAGTGCAATGGCTAAACCTGATCATCAAGTAGATACCCTCAAAGTACCTCCCCACTCCATAGAAGCTGAGCAGTCTGTGCTTGGTGGTTTAATGCTTGATAACCAAGCGTTTGACCGTGTAGCCGAGCTGGTGGTATCACAAGACTTTTATACGCGTACACACAAACTGATTTTCGAAGCGATGGAAAAGTTGGTTGAGCAAAGCCAGCCAATTGACTTAATTACCATTTCTGAAAGCCTAGAGAAGAATGATCAACTTACCACGGTAGGTGGTTTCGCTTATCTTGCTGAAATTGCTAAAAACACTCCAAGTGCAGCTAATATTGACGCTTATGCTGCGATTGTTCGTGAACGTGCTGTAGTACGAGAGATGATCACAGTAGCGAATGAAATAGCAGAAGCAGGTTTTAACCCTGAAGGGCGAGACAGTCATGAGTTGCTAGACTTAGCTGAAAGTAAAGTTTTTAAAATTGCGGAGCAGCGCTCGAAAAGTACAGAGGGCCCGCAAAGCATCCACTCTATCCTTGAAAAAACAGTCGATAAGATAGAAGAGCTTTACCAGTCACCGCAAGATGGTGTAACTGGTGTAAGTTCTGGATATAACGATCTAGACCAAATGACAGCAGGCCTTCAGCCATCTGACTTAATTATCGTAGCAGCTCGTCCTTCAATGGGTAAAACCACTTTTGCGATGAACTTGGCTGAACATGCAGCCATGACACAAGACAAGCCAGTGCTTATTTACTCACTGGAGATGCCGTCAGAGCAGATCATGATGAGGATGCTGGCTTCTTTAGGTCGAATTAACCAGACTAAGGTACGTACAGGTCAGTTAGATGACGAAGATTGGGCACGCTTATCTTCAACCATGGGCTTATTGATGGAAAAAGGTAAGATGTACATCGATGATGCATCAGGCCTAACACCAACCGATGTGCGTTCGCGAGCGCGCCGTATTGCTCGTGACCATGGTGGTATCAGCATGATCATGGTCGACTATTTGCAGTTAATGCGTGTACCTAGCTTGTCTGATAATCGTACCCTAGAAATTGCTGAGATTTCTCGTTCATTAAAAGCGCTAGCAAAAGAGCTACAATGCCCTGTTATCGCGCTATCTCAGCTCAACCGTACGCTAGAGCAACGTGCTGATAAACGTCCGGTAAACTCTGATTTACGTGAATCGGGCTCAATCGAGCAGGATGCCGACTTAATCATGTTTATCTATCGTGATGAAGTGTATAACGAAGACAGTCCAGATAAGGGCGTTGCAGAAATAATCATAGGTAAGCAGCGTAATGGTCCAATTGGTAAGGTTAGGTTAACCTTCCAAGGGCAATTCTCTCGTTTTGACAATTACGCAGGTCCTGCATTTGATGATGAATATTAAGTGATAAAGGCTTAATATCACTTTGCAGGTCGCAAATGAGAGGCAGTATGAGATTAGCAACCGCAGAAATTAACTTAACCGCGTTGGAGAAAAACTTGGCGCGAATTAAGCAAATCGCTCCCAATAGTAAGGTTATGGCGGTATTGAAAGCAAATGCTTATGGCCACGGTTTAGTGACTATCGCTCAACATCTTCTTGAGGCTGATGCATTTGCTGTCGCACGTATTGATGAAGCCCTGGCCCTGAGAGCGGGTGGACTTACAAAGCCAATAGTGCTTTTGGAAGGCTTTTTTGAAGCGAGTGATTTACCGATATTATTGGCAAATAATTTTGAAACCGTGATCCATGATGAGAATCAACTAACTGCTTTAGAGCAGGCTAATTTAGAGGCACCGATTGCCACTTGGCTTAAAATTGATACTGGTATGCACCGTTTAGGCATAGAGCCTGAACAGCTTGAGGCATTCTATACGCGTCTTAAAGCTACTAAAAATGCTAAGAAAGACGTACGTCTAATGACCCATTTCCCATGTGCAGACGATACTGAAAACGATAAAACACTCTCACAGATCAAACATTTTTCCCAATTAGTGGGTAGTAAACATGAACAGATATGCTTAGCTAACTCTGCTGGTATTATTGCCTGGCCAGATAGCCATGGTGATTGGATACGGCCAGGTTTGATGCTTTATGGCGTTTCACCTATGTTGAACTCGGTTGGCTCGAAGTATGCGCTCTCTGCGGTGATGAGTTTAAAAACACGCGTGATAGCTAAACGTCACATTTCTGCTGGCGAAAGAGTGGGTTATGGTGGTCGTTGGCAAAGCCAAAGTGCTACACAGTTGGCTGTGGTAGCTATGGGCTATGGTGATGGTTATCCGCGCCATGCGCGAGAGGGCACACCTGTTGTGATTAATGGTCAACGTTATGGCATTGTTGGTAGTGTATCAATGGATATGATCACCGTTGACATTGGTGAGCATAATGAGTCTGTATCGGTTGGTGATGAAGTTGAAATGTGGGGTGAGAATATTCCAGTAGAAGAAGTCGCAAAATGTGCAGATACCATTCCCTATGAACTATTGTGTAATGTTACGCCAAGAGTTAGCTACCAATATATAAAAAAATAAGCGGCTTTGTCGCTTATTATTGCTTTAATAAAGTTCACCTGACAGAGTCGCTATAATACTGCGACCTCCACCATGATCTCTATGTTCACCTAAATATACGCCTTGCCAAGTTCCCAGCATTAAACGGCCATGACTAATTGGAATGGTGATTTGGCAGCCTAGTGTGCTTGATTTAATATGGGCTGGCATATCGTCATCACCTTCATAATCATGCTTATAATAAGGCTGACGCTCAGGTACAAATTGGTTAAAGTGGCTTTCCATATCTATTCTAACAGTTGGATCTGCATTCTCGTTAATCGTTAAACTTGCAGAAGTATGCTGGAGAAATAAATGCAATAAGCCAACTTGATAATCATGAATTTCAGGAAGTTGTTGTACTATATCGTCAGTTATTAAGTGAAAGCCGCGATTTTTCGCGGCTAGTGTGAACTTAGCTTGTTGCCAACTCATAGGTTCTCGAAGCTAACCTCAATGTTGGCGTTACCGTCGGGAGACGTAAAAGGCATAATAATTTTGGCACCTTCGCACTTGTGAGCAATAGTATGTCCTGGGCCAGACACAACAACAGGTGTTGCCATTTCAAAATCATAGCCTTTTTCACCTAGTAAGTTTTTAGCACCACCAGTAACCATATTGGTTATTTCACCAACTAAATCAGTAACCTCTTCGTTAATATCATCAGGACGCTCGCCAAGCATGCGCTCCATAATAGTCAATGCAAGCTTTTCATCAAAAGTAATTGAGAAAGATCCTTTTGTTTGCGGGCCTACCATACCAATTAATCCTGATACATCACCAATTGCTACTTCGCTTTTTTTAATTTTTGGTTTACCCGGCGTTAACTCTGTTTGAGCCATGGTTGCAAGTACATTTATAAGTGATGACAAAAAAGGGTTTATGAACTCTACTTTCATTTTATGTTCCCTTGATCCAAATAATGTGGTTCTTAATTTAAGTGTAGTGGTTTTATCTTAATACTGCACTTAACCTTTACAATTTTTGCATTGGCCATGAGCTTCAATTGTTTGATTTGACACTTGAAACCCCCTTTCTAATGCAAGGTTATTGAGCTCATGTGAGATTATATTAGAGTGAAGTTCGTCAACATGACCACATTCATCACAAATCAGTAATTGCACTGGGTGAATATGGTCAAAATGATGACAAAGCATAAATGCGTTGGTGCTTTCTATCTTATGAAGAAAGCCTAATTCAGAAAGAAAGTCTAACGCACGATAAATTGTTGCAGGCTTTGCCCCAGGCTCTGACAACTTTAACTCTTCTAATAAATCATACGCGCCAACGCCGCCTTGCTTAGCGGCCAGCAGACGGAATACTTTTTCACGGATAGCCGTAAATCTAGCACCGCGATTATCACAGACTTGTTTTGCTTTATCGACTAATTGTTCAACATTCATACTTTAAAATCCTTACACTACTCAACAATATTATCACATTCTTTAAAATAGTCTTGTTTTCGTGATGATTTATTCTGATAGCTACGCCGAATAAAACAATCAATAAGTCATGCTTTTTAACCAGTAACTTTAAATAAAAAATTTTTATTTAACAGTGGGAAGTTTTGCGGCTTGCCAAGCATTCATATCACCGCTTAAATGCAGTAAATTAAACCCTTTCTCTGTCAGTGTTTTTTCAAATATTCCTGCGCGACGACCTGAACGGCAATAAACGACTAAAGTGCTTGGTTTTAAGGTGTTAAGTAAATTCTGATTTTGTTCAATTTGATCAAATGGAATGTTGATCGCACCTTTCACATGTCCTGCAGCAAACTCCTCAGGGCTTCTAACATCAATAATCTGATGTGGTGTTGCAGACATTTGGTTAAGGAGTAAGTCTTGCTGAGAAATGAGCTTGGTTTTAGCGAACACTAGGGTGCTAAAAGTGAATAGAAACAAAAATAGTAGTTTGCACATGGTGTTCTCCTGTTGAAATACAGGGTAATCATACTTCTAAACGACAGATATAGTTTAATTATAAGTGGAATAATTTGATTTTTGTTAGGAAGTAAATGGTGGCCCCACCTGGACTCGAACCAGGGACCTAACGATTATGAGTCGTGTGCTCTAACCAACTGAGCTATAGGGCCATTTAGAAGTGCTTGAAAAACGAATGGAATCGTAAAAAGCGCAGGCAGTATAAAAATTTTTATTCGCCTTGTCACCAGTTAAAGTTGAAAAAAATGACTTATCTTGTTCAATTGCTTAATAAAGAATCACTTTAAAAGGTGTTTAGTTGTAACTTGCTAAGCAAGTTACAACTAATATCACCACTAAGGCATTATTATATCTTTCAGATATTGAAATAACTCTTTATAGCCTTTGGCTGGCTTTTCGGCTTTGGCTTCTTTCGCTGCTTGACGCACCAGTTGACGGAGTTTCTGTCTTTCTAGTTCAGGGTACTGTACTAATAATTCATTGATTTGGCTGTCGCCATTTGCAATAAGCTCAGTGCGAATGGTCTCAATTTTATTAAGTAAAACATCTGCTTGGTTATTCTTATTAAGCATTAGCTCAATTGCCGCTTCAATGTCTTCTACATTGTCAGTAGAGCGGAGTGTTTTACTGATGTAGTTAATATGACGACGGTATGCTTCAGACTTTGCTCTGATCTTATCAGCAACAACCATGGCTTCTACAAGGTCGTCGCTTAGCGGTAACTTTTCGCGCTGCTTATTACTCATTGCAGCTAAATCAATAGCTAGCTTTTGGTATTGCTGTGCGTCACGTTTTAGCTCGCTTTTTGAAACGTAAATAATTTCTTCTTCAATAACGGGTTTCTTTTTCTTAGCCATGGTGCCGAGTTTCTGTAAAAATTTTGCGGATTATAACAATTATACGTCATAAATGCTGTGCCTTGATAAGGCGAAGTCGAATATGTGTGTTAGCATTTAGATATTAAAGGTGTTTTTAGAGAGCATAACTATGAAATCTGAGCAGCAAAGTGCGATCTTTACTCAAATAGATGAAGTCAAACAGGCCGTATCAGAGGCGTTGTCCCATGCAACAAAACTAGGTGCAACAGCAGCTGAAGCTGCAATGTCGAGTACATCGGGTTTATCTGTAAGTACCCGCATGGGTGAAGTGGAAACAATAGAATTTAACCAAGATGGCGGTTTAGGCATTAGTGTGTATGTGGGTAATCACAAAGGATCTGCATCAACTGCCGATTTAAGCCCTAAAGCCCTTCGCTCAGTCGTTGAGAAGGCCATTGATATTGCCAAGTTCACTTCTGATGACCCATGTAATGGGGTGGCTGATAAAGCTTTACTTGAAATGTCTCCTCCTGACTTAGATTTGTATCACCCTTGGGAAGTAACACCTGAACAAGGGGTTGAGTTATGTATTGAAGCTGAAAAAGCGGCACTGGAATTTGATGAGCGTATTGTAAACTCTGACGGCGCGAGCTTCTCAAGCCATGAGGGTTTGCGTGTTTACGGTAACACCCATGGTTTTTTAGCTGGTTTTCCAAGAACCCGCCATAGTTTGAATACCATGGTAATAGGCCAAGATGGTGAGCAAATGCAACGCGACTATGCTTATACGGTTAGTCGTGAACAGTCAGGTTTAAAATTAGCTCAGTCCGTTGGACTCGAAGCAGCAGAATCGACCATTGCACGTTTGAATGCGCGTAAGATCACGACAATGAAAACGCCCGTGGTATTTAGGGCTGATGTAGCAAATAGCTTATTTGGTCATCTGGTATCGGCCATCGGTGGTGGAGCGCTTTACCGTAAGTCGAGCTTTTTATTAGATTCGTTAGGGCAGCAAATCTTTAATTCATGTGTGAATGTGTCAGAACGTCCGCATTTGTTAAAAGGTTTGGCATCTAGTCCGTTTGACAGTGAGGGTGTAAAAACCGTAGACCGTGAAATCATTCATGGTGGCGAACTACAAACCTATTTATTAGCAAGTTATGCGGCAAGAAAAATGGGGATGACAGCGACGGGCCATGCTGGCGGTATTCATAACTGGTTGGTACAACAAACCCATGATGATTTAAAAGCGGTGCTTAAAGAAATGGATACAGGTTTATTAGTTACTGAATTGATGGGTCAAGGTGTAAACACAGTAACAGGTGATTACTCTCGAGGAGCAGCTGGTTTTTGGGTTGAACAAGGTGAGATCCAATACCCTGTGAGTGAGATCACGATTGCTGGCAATTTAAAAGATATGTTTATGGATATACAAGCTATTGGTGGCGATATAGAACAACGAGGAAGTGTGCAAATGGGTTCTATCTTAATTGAAGAGATGCAGGTTGCTGGTGAATAACTTTAGCTATTAACTTTTTCCTTAAATTTAAAAAGCGGCACTTCATTTGAAGTGCCGCTTTTTTGTTACCAATAGTCAAATTGTAAATTAACTATTCAACGCCTTACTCAGGCTGATGTTTGATACCATTTTTGATCCACTCAGCCGCAGGCTTGCCTTTAAGGTGATGATCAAAATACTCCATCATACGAACTGAAAAATCCACTTGGTTCGGGAATTTCTTCAGGTGATGCGGTTCGCCTTCATATTGTAAGAAGATGGCATCTTTGTTGTGTCTGCGAAGTGCTAAGTAGTACTGAATGCCTTCTTGCCATGGTACTGCGCCATCATCATCACCAAACATAAGTAGAACTGGTGTGTTTACTTTATCGGCAAAGAATACAGGCGAGTTTTCAATGTATAAATTGAGTGCTTGTGTCAGCGGTTTACCAATACGGCTCTGACCAGTTTCATATTGGAACTGACGAGCAAGACCCGACTTTAAACGAATACCACTATAAGCGGATGTCATGTTAGACACTGGCGCGCCCGACACAACCGCTTTAAACATATCGGTTTGCGTGATCATAAAGGCACTTTGGTAGCCAGCCCAAGAGTGACCTTGTAAACCAATCTTATCAGGGTGTGCAACCCCCATATCAATCAGCTTTTGCGCGGCGTTGATCATGGTTTGAGTTGATGATGGGCCCGGCTTACCAATTTCAAAACGAATATCAGGTAAGAACAATGCGTAACCGTTCGAGGTAAACATTGGGAAGTTCGGTCTATGGTTTAACTCCATTTTCGGGAAGTTATACATGCGTTGGCTCATATAGCGGTAAAAATAAATTACCGTAGGTACTTTATCGCCTTCTTTATAGCCCGCAGGTTTGATCAGCACACCTTGTAAGTCTTCGCCGTTATACCCTTTGTATTGCACTAATTCAGGTTTGCCACCCCATGCAAAGTCTTTCACCTGTGGATTTAAATCAGTGACTTTTTTTGGTTTAGCGAATGTACTGGTGGTTTGCCAAAAGTCAGGGAACTGATGATAACTTTCTGTGGTGAAAATGAGTTTGTCAGCGTTTTTTGCTTTAGCGACTAGCACATAGCGGGCTTCGCCTTTTAGTAATGTTTTTACTTTACCTGTTGCTAAATCTAGAGTTGCTACGCCCGACTGTTTATTTTCAGTGTTGTGGGTATGCAGCATTAAGGTGTCGTTTGCAGCAAAACCAAGCAGGTTTTTATCAAGATACTTCACGCGATATTGGGTGTTTGTTTCACGACCCTTTGTTAAACGCTTAGCTTGTTGTGTGTTTACATCGAACGCCCAAATATCAAACTTCGAGTAGACATACACAATTGAGCCATCAAGTTGCCAACCCGCAAAGCCATAGCCAGGTTGTTCGCTCGGGTAGTCGTGCTTGTCATCGACGAAAATCGCTTCTCTGATAGCTTTTGTTAGAGGTGACAGAGATTGCGATGATAAGTCTTTTAACCAAACCTGCTGGTCTTTAAAGAATGCAGCATGGCTTCCTGTCGGAGATAGGCTTGGTCTAAACGGTGAGCCTTCGATGATTTGAGTTTGCTCACCGGTTTTCACATTAATGGCTGCATAATCGTTGAAGAAGCCTTCATACATGATGCGTTCTAAATGTGGCTTATCGTTACTTGCGAGTAAGAAGTTAGCTTCGGTGTTTAAGCGAATATTTGGCGCTTGCTCGTTAGCAAGCTGCACAACTTGCTCACCATTTAGATGATAAACCGCTTGATAGTGGCGGTTTTTGTTCGCTTGTTGCCATGTTTTGGCTTCACGGGTTTTAATTTCAGCATCATTATTGTGCCAAACCTGTAGGCCTTTTTGCGCACGAATAGTGTCGAAGTCAGTGAGTGAAGCTTCGTCTTTATACTTAAACTCTTTTGCTTTCGCTTCAAGTACAGGTCGGTTTTGGAAGTATAAACGCTCGCCTTGCTCAGACCAAGAGAGCTTTGCCGTTTTACCTGTGAACCAACCTATTGGATTGTTAATCTCTTTTAAGGTATTTGTATCACTGTGCCAGAGCGTAATTTGATGGTCGCGACGGCGAGTATCGTCGTTGACATAATTGGTCATGTTAAAGGCAACAATAGGCTTGCTAGGGTGCCAAACCGCTTGGCTTAAGGTGACACCAGGCTCGTTGAATAAACTGCTTTGTGTTTGAGTGTTTAAATCAAAAAAGCCAATGTGATTTTTTGCACCATGTTCAGCATGAACATTAAATAGTACGCCATATTCTTGAGGGCTCAGCGCAAACTTACCAACATGCTCAATGGTGGTTTTGCTCATATTGCGTAGGTTTACGATTATCAGCGAATAGAACTTGTCTTTTTTATCGGCCTTAATTTCGCTTTCAGATTTATCGTCTTTTTTGTCATTCTTATCGCCTTTCGGTTTCTCTTTGGTTCGATAAGCAAGCCAGTTGCCGTCATCACTGATTTGGTAATCGACCACCTCATTAAAAATAGTTTGCTTGTGGGTTTGAGTATCAATCAAAATCAGATGATTCTTTAGTTTTTTCTTATCTTTTTTCTTGGTTGTTTCTTTTTCTAATAGAGTAGGCACCTGCGTGAATGCCACCCAGTTTGCAGCCTTATTGATATATGGTTGAGTGCCTTGTGGAACTCGGGCAATGATTTTGTTTGTTGTTAAGTCATAGACTACGCCTTCGCTGTTGCCGCGATAGGGCTTTGCAGAAAAAGTTAGAAATTGGCCGTTTTCAGAAAGTTGCTGACCTTGTGCATAACGAAAATCAAATACATCCTTAAATTCAAGATTTGATTTCGCAGCAACAGGCAAGCTGCACAGCACACTGGCTGCAATAAGAGAGTGGAACGCCTTCATGGTGCAAACCTAATTTTACTTATAAAGGTTTTTTTTATCACGCAGTAGGTAAAGACAAAAGGGCGATGCGGTTAAATAACAGTATAAGAGATGAAACAGTGATTTTGGGGCACAAAAAAAGCGACATCCGTCGCTTTTTAGAATTTAATTGGCGATTAAGCTAGCCAAATTTTTTGTAATTCTTGCCACTGCGCTTCAAATTGGCTGCTTGGGCGGGTTTTAAAATCACTTCGAACAAATTGATTCATCTTACCTTCAATGTAAGCTAGGAAGAAATTAGCCAATGCCGCTTCGTCGGTAGTAAAGGCTTTACCTTCTCGAAGTTTACGTTCACGTAGAACTTGTTTGAACTGGGTTTCTAACTTTTCAAATAGGCCTTGAATGCGTTCACGTAAGCGCTCTTGTTCACCTTGAAGTGCATCACCGGTAAGAATGCGAGTGATCCCAGGGTTTTTCTCTGCGAATGCAAGAATGAGCAGCAAGATGTTATAAATACGACCCTGCGTTTCTTTTTCGTTATCTAAAATGATATTGATACGAGAAAGTAGGGTGTCTTCAATGAATTCAATTAAACCTTCAAACATGCGTGCTTTGCTTGGGAAGTGGCGGTATAAAGCCGCTTCAGATACGCCCACTTCAGCTGCTAATTTAGCTGTTGTGATACGTTGACCAGGGCTGGTTTCAAGCATTTGTGCGAGAGATTGTAGTATTTGCTCTTTGCGATTACTGCGCTTAGTCGCTGGCATGAATGGTCCTTTAATTTATCGTTATTATGTTCTATTTATACTTTGTATTATGCGGCGCATAATTCAGTGCAAACCCTAACAAGCTCACACTTTGTTGGGGATATGTTAATGGTTTATTCAGCTTGGTGCTAGTGTTTTAAAGTGACTTTCATTCATGTTTTGTATGGAAAAAAATACACCTTTGTAAGCCTTTGTTTTAAGGGTTTTTATAGTTTTTCGGCTAGTGCCTTTAGTAGAGACGTTGCTAGCTCAGCTTTACTATTGACCCCTAAATTGCGCTTCTCATCTTGCCAGAACAATGTTAACGCATTGTGATCTGAATTAAAGCCAAGCCCTTCTTGAGAGACATCATTGGCACAGATCATATTCAGGTTTTTCTTTTCTAATTTGCCCTTAGCATACTTCTCAACATCTTGTGTTTCAGCCGCAAAACCTACCGTATAAGGACGATGGTTTTTAAGTGCGGCAACTTCGGCAATGATGTCTGGATTTTTCACCATAGTGAGGGTGATTTCGTCGCCTTGTTTTTTGATTTTTTGCTCTGCCACATTGGCTGCGCGATAATCCGCAACTGCAGCGCAACCGATAAAAATATCTGAGTTTTGTGCGTGTTCAAGGGCGGCATCTCGCATCTCTAATGCGCTACTGACTTGGATGACTTCAGCCTCTGCTGGTGGCGTTAAAGTCACTGGGCCTGAAATAAGGGTTACTTTTGCGCCCAATTTTAGGGCTGCATCAGCAATGGCATAACCCATCTTGCCTGAACTATGGTTGCTGATATAACGCACTGGGTCGAGGGCTTCACGTGTTGGGCCTGCGGTAATTGCAATGCTTTTACCTGCTAGAATTGGTTCAATGTCATCGCGCGTACAAAGCTCAGCGAGTTCCATTGGCTCCAACATTCTACCCGAGCCCACATCGCCACATGCTTGTTCGCCTTTACCCGGACCCCAAATATTAACGCCACGCTCTGCAAGCGTTTTCAAATTGGCTTGCGTTGCTGGGTGAGCGTACATTTGTTGGTTCATTGCGGGTGCAATAGCGATTTTAGCTGGCGTAGCAAGTAATAATGTGGTGAGTAAATCGTCGGCAATACCAGCTGCCATTTTCGCGATGATGTTAGAGCTTGCAGGTGCGACGAGAATTAAATCAGCCCATTTGGCAAATTCAATATGACCCATGGCCGCCTCTGCGCTTGGATCGAGTAAAGAGTCAGAAACAGGTTCTCCAGATACCGCCTGCATAGTCAGTGGGGTAATAAAATGTTTGGCAGAATCGGTCATAACCACTTTGACGTTGCAGTTGCGCTCTTTTAAACGTCGCACTAATTCTGCACATTTATAAGCAGCAATACCGCCACTGATCCCCAAAACAATATTCTTTGCCTGTTTCATAGCTTGTTAAATCCAGAAAAAACTTACTTAAACTCTAACATAGAGAAGTCACAGAAGGGTAACGCGCTTTTGCCTTTTATACCCCTTTGACTAAACTCAAGAGCCTAGGAACAAAGGAATTAAGGACATATTATGCAATTGAGTGCATTACCAAAACACACCCTACCAAGAGAAAAACTACTGAAAAAAGGCCCGCATGCATTGAGCGATGCAGAATTACTGGCAATCTTTTTAAGAACCGGTATCGCCGGCATGAATGCCATTGAGCTGGCAGAGTCGTTATTAATACAAAGCCGCTCATTACAAAACTTGTTTAATGCCAGTCTTAAAGAGTTTTCAGCACTGAAAGGCTTGGGAGAAGCCAAGTATGTGCAATTACAAGCGGTGCTTGAATTGAGTAAGCGTTATATGCGCGAAGAATGCCTGCGTGACACAGTATTCACCTCGCCCGATGCGGTTAATGACTACTTGTGTTTGCAATTAAAAGGGTTAGAGCACGAAGTGTTTATGGCGCTGTATCTAGATAACCAGAACCAACTTATTCATGACGAGATTTTATTTAATGGCACAATAAACGCGGCGAGTGTTTATCCTAGAGAAGTGGTTAAAGCTGCATTGAAGCATAATGCGGCGTCATTAATTTTTGCGCACAATCATCCTAGTGGCATTGCTGAGCCAAGCGAGGCCGATAAGTTAATTACCCAAAAATTACAAAAAGCCCTAGCTTTAGTGGACATTCATGTTTTGGATCACCTTATTGTCGCAGGTAATCGGTGTATATCTTTTGCGCAAAGGGGCTTGATTTAGGGGTTTTGTAGAAAGAAAACGTTAAAAAACGGCGCTTTGTTCAAAATATTGCAAATTAGTTTAATTTAAATGCAGTTTTTACTTTCCTAAGCACGATTCGATCATTATAATTGGCCGCTATCAAATTTACACAAGAGCTGATTGATAGGATTAGATCCTTGATCTCTGCCTGCTAATGCTGTATAAAGAGCGCCCTCTGATTTACCCCAGGGCAAGCAGTTAAGGCCCAAGGGAAAATTAAGCTCGAGCGAAGTTATTGGAGATACATAGACATGTCTAAAGTCTGTCAAGTTACAGGTAAGCGCCCAGTGGTAGGTAACCACCGTTCACACGCGCGCAACGCTACTAAGCGTCGCTTCCTACCTAACCTACAAACGCACCGTTTCTGGGTTGAAAGCGAAAAACGTTTTGTTACTTTACGTACTACTACTAAAGGTATGCGTATTATCGATAAAAAAGGCATCGACGCGGTATTAGTAGATATCCGTGCTCGCGGCGAAAAAGTTTAAGGAGCTGAATCATGCGTGATAAGATCCGTTTAGTTTCAACTGCTGGTACTGGTTATTTCTACACTACCGACAAGAACAAGCGTAACATGCCTGAAAAAATGGAAATCAAAAAGTACGATCCTAAAGTACGTAAGCACGTGATTTTCAAAGAAGCTAAAATCAAGTAATTTTAGTTTTAAAGAATTCAAAAACCCAGCTTCGGCTGGGTTTTTTGTTTTTATTGAACCATTAACTTTACCTCTACCTAATTACTCCTAGACTTATCTGTAGACTGGTTAAACACACGGTGCATGGAGTGAAGGTGCATAACGAGAGTGAGGTGTTATTAAGTTCGTTAACATGGCTTAAAGCATTACTGATACTTTTGTTTTTGATACTCCCTTACACTCAACCCAAACTGCTTTTTAAAAGTGCGACTCAAATGCGCACTGTCTGAGAAACCTGCAATATACGCCGCTTCTGTAGCTGTTTTTCCTTGTTGTAATGTCTGTACTGCACATATTAGACGTCGCCATAATAAGTAAGGTCGCCAGGGGATCTGCATGGTGTCTTTAAATAAATGCAAAAAGCGACTTTCTGAGAGATTGAGCTCAAGCGCAATGTCTGCTGCGCGCCACTGTTGTGGTTTTACACACTCCTTACCAATACAGCAATTCAGTTTATCGAGTAAGCGAGCTATCCGTGCATCAAGTATGGTTTGCGGTGCTGTGGTTTGAAGTGCATGGGTTAAACCACATAAACCGAGTAACTCACTAAGGTTCAGAGTACTGTTTAAGGGTTTATTTATCTCGATTTCAATAAAGGCTTTATCAGCCAGTTTTGCCGTGAGCTGTTTGCCAATATTGCAGCTTGGCTCGACTAAAATCACCCACCCAGCTTGCATGGTGAGTTGATGACTGACAGCTTGGTTAATGATGCTTGCACCAGTGAGCTGTATTGCATCATGATTTGGAAGAGTTAGGCGCATATTACTATCACCCATGGGTAAGGTGATCTGAATAAGCGTGTGTTGATGGGCTGCGGTTTTTGGCACTGCGCCAAAAATAGCTAATACGCCGGGCTCGATGAGTAATTGGCGAGGTGCGTGCTGAGGCATAGATTATTGGCAATAAAAAACCGAAGACATTGCTTCGGTTTTATCAGCTATTCACATAACTTGCTAGTTATTGCTTATGCAAACGCATCTTGTAGTGGCGGTACGACTTGCTTTTTACGGCTTAGTACACCATCTAGCCATACGCGGCTTTGCTCTGGTGCAACACCGTAAGCACGCTCAACAATGCCTTCGTCATCAGACGCGATAAGCATTTGTGAACCTTCTTTCATGATGTCTGTAAGTAGCAAGAATACAGAATGACGACCGCCTTCTTCTTTTAGCTTTGCAATGTCAGCTTCAAGATCAGCTTTGATGTCGTCAAATACAGCTAGGTCGATAACTTCTAGCTGGCCAATACCTACTAGGTTGCCGTTCATGTTGAAGTCTTTAAAATCACGCATAACTAGATCACGTGCTGGTGTGCCTTCAACCGCTGATTTTACTTTAAACATTTCCATACCGAATGCTTTGAAATCTTCAATGCCTGCAATTTCAGCAAGTACTTCAACACACTTGATGTCAGCAGTCGTACAAGTTGGTGACTTGAAGATTACAGTGTCAGATAGGATTGCACCTAACATAAGACCTGCGATGTTCTTTGGAATTTCAACACCGTAGAAGTCGTACATCATTTTGATGATGGTGTTTGAACAGCCAACAGGGCGGATCCAACACTCAAGAGGGGTAGACGTCGTTAAGTCGCCTAGTTTGTGGTGGTCAACAACACCCACAACCGTTGCTTCATCAATGTCATCTGGCGCTTGTGTTTTTTCTGTATGGTCTACGATGTAAACCTCTTCACCTGCATAGCTCATTTTAAGCTCAGGTGCTTCGAAACCAAACGTGTCTAGAATGAACTGAGTTTCAGGTGATACATCGCCTAAACGCGTTGCGATTGCTGCTTCACCAATTTGATTTTTTAAATATGCAAGTGCAATTGCACCACAAATAGAATCTGAATCAGGGATCTTATGACCCACTACATACATTGCCATGGACGGAACTCCTTAAATTTTGCGCGATATTCTAGCAAACAATCACGACAGTTTAATAGCAAGTCGATGCATTTTTAGACCTAAATCTAAGCCTAACGGGCGCAAAACAGGTTATTAGCATGCTCCACAGTGAAGACGTTTTCCGATACACTGCAAAACTTATATTTATTGATACCAATTATATTCAATATATGATCAATTATTGAAGTACTTGATCCGGTCCAGTATTCGGAAATCGTCAAGTTATGAGGTCATAAACAAGCAGGCAGTAAGTATGTTAGTACTGTTAATTAGATCCATCAATGAATAAAATTGGTGCAAAATAAAGTCTTAGAGGCAAACGCATGGGATTAAGTCGTAAAGCATGGAATAACGTGGTGATCTTCGCCATGCTGATCATGATCTTTTTTTTAAATGGTCTGCATCATAAGCTCAACCCGAATGAGCAAGTGTCAGGCCCTCAACGACTCTTACCCGAACAAACATTTGTACTGACATTGGCTTTTCCTGGCTACAAAATTGAGCGCATTGGCACAGCTTGGCGTAGTGAAGGGCCGTGGCAAGTAAACCCGAACCAACTGCCTTTGTTGATTGATGCATGGCAACAAGTTGAGTTAGAGCTGACAGATATTTCTTTGCCGAGCAGCCAAGCCGTCAGTGTGGCACAGTTTTGGTTAGCTGGTGAAGAGTTACCTTGGAGTTTTCAACTCTATCAAGACGCCGAGCAATACTATATTTTTGATAAGCAGCAGCAATCTTGGCTGATCTTAGAATCAGAGCTAGCGTATCAACTGTTTGAGCCGCTTAATTTAACGCAAGCAACCACACAATAATCTCAACATATTTAAAGAAATAGACATTAGAGAACCTCATGCCTGAATTACCAGAAGTCGAAGTCAGCCGTTTAGGCATTAGCCCACACATTGAAAAACAAACAGTCAGTAAAGTATTGGTACACAATGCAAGCTTGCGTTGGCCTGTGCCAGATGAAGTGAAAGACATTGAAGGGCTGACGATCAACAGTGTGCGCCGTAGAGCAAAATACTTAATGCTCGATACTGATATTGGCAGTGTGATTTTACACTTGGGTATGTCGGGACATTTGCGTATTGTGCCAATCAGTGAGCCGCTAAAAAAACATGATCACGTTGAGATCCACTTCGATAATGGCAAAGCGTTACGTCTAAACGATGCCCGTCGTTTTGGTGCGTGTTTATGGCAAGCACCGAATGAATCTCATGCGTTGTTTGCAAAGCTTGGGCCTGAGCCACTTACCGATGAATTCACTGCCGAGCATTTGTTTAAGTGTTCGCGCAACAAGAAGGTGCCTATAAAGCAATTTATTATGGATAACCATGTGGTTGTGGGCGTCGGTAATATTTACGCCAACGAATCGCTGTTCAAAGCGGGTATTCATCCAAAACGCGAAGCGGGCAAGGTATCGTTAAAGCGCTATAAACTGCTCACGCCAATCATCAAAGACACACTCGCTGCGGCAATCACCCAAGGCGGCACAACACTGAAAGACTTCGCACAGTCTGACGGTAAACCGGGTTATTTTGCCCAGCAATTACTGGTTTATGGACGTAAAGGCGAAGAGTGTGTGACCTGTAAAACCATACTGAAAGAAATTCGCTTAGGCCAGCGAAGTACCGTGTATTGCCCTAAGTGTCAGAACTAGAAGTTAATAACTGCCAATAAGCTATTGGCAGTTATTGCTCACTAAATATTATCCTAATGCTTACACATTGCACTTATAAAGTGGGCAGTCAGTTAAGCAAGACATGCAGCTAAGCGCTGGGTTAGTGTAAGTACCACCTGCAACTGCTGCTGTTTGCTCGTTATTCATCTTACTCTGACTTAAGTTTTTAAGTTGTTGCTTCTTAATCTTATTTAATTTCATTTTATGCTCCTTATATTTGTTGTACTTATCGGTAAATAAGCACAACAAAACTTGCACAAAAATCAGTCAAATTAAATTGAAGAAATTTAAACTCACAGCTAAGCAAGCGTGAAATCGATGTTTGTTTGAAAAATGTTCAATAACTAGCCTGTAAAAGCTATATTTTCGTTTAGATAGTCTAAAGTATGAATATTTTTAAACTTCGAGCGCATCTTGTTTAGATTCTTCATTGTCAGCTTGATAACACAATGCTGACAATATCTGTGTCACTTGCTTTATTCGCAACTCAAAACTGCTTTTTAATGCGCGCTCGTGAATGGTGTGGTCGCCGTCACCATAAGGGCCAAATCCATCTAAGGTTGGCACACCTGCTGCGCTGATTACGTTCGCATCTGACACACCACCGCGTTGTTCGGTTTTTAGCGGCTCATCTAAGATCATGGTAATCTCATCAAGAAGCTGCTGTTGTAGTGCATCAGGGCTCATCACACCGCGTTGTAAGCCACCGTTCACGTTAATTTGCACACCGGTGATTTCCACGGCGAAACAGATATTTTCTATGCCTTTGAGTAATCGCTGTTGCTCTTTTAAAGTTTTAAAACGGGCTTCGACCATCATATTGGCTTTTGGTGAAATGGTATTGGTGCTTAAACCGCCTGAAATTTTACCGACATTCACGGTACTGCCTTTTTTTAAATCGGTCAGAGCGGTCATCTCAGTGAGCATATTTGCCAGCGCATAGTTGGCATCGATGCCATCGGCATAATGATTACCGGCATGGGCAGCTTTGCCAATTATTTCAATATCGAACGTGGCAATGCCTTTTCTTCCTATAACGACTTCGTGATCTTTACCCGCCGCTTCAAATACCAAACATGCGTCATAGTCTTTGGCGAGCTTTGCAGTTAAATATTTACTGTCATCGCTGCCAGTTTCTTCATCACTGACCAATAAAAAATCGATGTTGTAGAGTGGGCCAAATTCCGCTCTTAAATTGCGAAGTGCATTCAGGGCGACAAAGTTACCGCCTTTCATATCGCACACACCAGGGCCATACACCCAGTCGTCATCTTGCTTAAACTCGGTAAAGGTATTTGGCGGAAACACGGTATCTAGATGGCCGAGTAACAAGACTTTTTTGCCCGCTCTTTTAGGGGTATGGAAAAGCAAGTGGTCACCAATATTTTCTCTTTGGTAACGGGTCATAGCAAAACCCAAAGGCGCAAGCAGCGCTATCATTTGCTCGCCATGTTCATCAATCCCTGCTTTGTTTTTACTGTGAGAATTACAACGAATAAGGGTTGCTAACTCTGCAAAATCTATCTGTGTCATAACGGATTTCCCTGTATTTAATTGCCGCCAGTTTCTCGACACTATGTTTCAAGGAGGTGAATGTTTTATGAACAAATTTTGTTCGCTGCAATTGGTCAAAAAAGTGTCATCTTGATCCGTTTAAATTGCGGCCAACAGCGCAAATAACCCTTTTGAGCTATACCCGTTTTTTCACACAAGGAGCACATTGTGACAGCACCTCATGTAGGCATTTGGATGTACGAAAATGGTGGCGGTAAAGCCATCGAGCAAAAACTAGTTCACGCTTTGGCTGAGCGAGGCATTCAAACCTCAACAGGATTAAATTTAAGAGATGCCAGAGCGCAAGGCGGCTCAATCATGTGTAATGGCATCGCGATGGAAAAGTTAGATACGTTTTTAAGCTATAACGCCGGGCAGCAAACTCAGTATCAGCTTTACTTATATCAAACATTGAGCGAAACCATTCCGACGCTGAATAATTACAACGCTTTCTCAATTGCTGAAGACAAATTCAGAACCTCTCACTTACTTAGCTCGCAAGGCATCGTAACGCCAGATTACCGTTTATGTCACAAGAACGACATGGACGGCTTAAAGTCAGCGATCCGCGACTTTGGCGGCAAGCTGGTTTACAAACCAACCGACGGCTGGGGTGGCGTTGGCATAGTAAAAATTGATTCTGAGCAAGCGCTCGACATGCTAATGCCATTTTTAAGCCGCACCGACTTACGTTATTTCTACGTAGAGCGCTTTATCAATTATGACAACACTGACTACCGCATTGATATTGTTGATGGCAAATGTGTGGGCTGTTATGGCCGTAAGGCACCAAAAGACGATTGGAAAACCAACATCACCAGCGGTGGCTCTGTATTCGTGCGCGAGCCAAGTGATGAAGTGGTTGATATTGCAGTTAAAGCCACAGAAACACTCGGGTTAGAGATCGCTGGTGTTGACCTTATTTACGACCGAGAACGAGAAGAATATGTGGTGCTTGAAGTGAATACTATTCCTGCCTTTGCCACGCCCGAACAAGAAGCGCTGGGGATTAACTTTAATCAGAGCAAAATCTCGGCGATGGTCGAGCTGATAGACAAAACTGTACAACGCAAACTTTCACTGCAATCTGCCAAGGTGGCTTAAATCATGACGAAGAAAACCTCACTGCCAAAAATCGGTCTGCTTTATTTAGACTATGTACTGCGCTTTTTTGATAAATCTAACTTTAAAGGTTGGCCCGATAAAATTGAGCAAGTGACCTATCATTGGGGCAATGACAAAGCCCGCTTTATTGCAGAAGTGAAGCGTAAAAAAATCGATGTGTTAATTGGTAATATTCCAGCTACAGCGTATGAGACATTTCGTGACATTGCCCGTGCTCTACCCAATGTGCGTTTTTTACCGTCACTAGATAGTCAGTTTTCTAATAAATCAAAAGAAAATGTCACGCATTTTTGTCGTAAGTACGACTTACCTATCCCGCATACTGAAATTTTCTATATTCCTGAAAAGGCGCAGTCTTATCTTGCCTCGGCGACTTATCCGAAGATCATCAAACGTTCTTACGGCCCATCTAATTATGGTGGTTACTTTGTCCATAAGGTAGATAGCTATGAAGAAGCGCAGAGCCTGTTGAGTGAAAAGCGTTATTACCCAGTGTACGTACAAGATTTTGTGCCGATGGAAGCCGATATTCGCGTCATGCTGATTGGTCACAAACCAGTTTGTGCATTCTGGCGTCGACCGCCAGAAGGAGAGTGGCTCACTAATACCAGTCAGGGCGGTAGCATGGATTACCAAGGTATTCCAAAGTCAGTGCTTGATTTAGCGACCAAGACTTCAAAAGCGGCAAATGCAGAGTATTGGGCTTGTGATATTGCGCTAGGCAAAGATGGCAAGCTGCGAATTTTAGAGTGTGCGACGGCGTTTGCAGCCTTCCCTTATATCCGAGATTGGATAGGCCAGTACTTGATGTGGCTATTAGGCGAAGGGCGTTTTCGCAAACCAAATATTCCTATTTATAACTGGGAAGAGCTGGGCAAAATCGATGCACGTTTTCTTCGTACTATGCGCCATATTGGTTTCTCTAAATATACCCCAAGCCAAGACTGCGGCGAATTATTTACCGATATGACAGAGCAAAGATATCCAATCTTTGATACCCAGTACCGCGCGGGTGAAGAGTGGCCGAGTGAAATCTGGAATCTACAAGATAACTTTAAACTGCCTGCCAAAGTGGTGCCAGCGTCAGCCATGCAACCTGTGCCAGGCAGTGATGAAGTCATGTCTGAAACCGATTTACCGAGTGTGGCATTTGATGAGTCACAAATTCGCGCCATGCTGGGCGAAGTAAAAGGCGTGGGCGACAAGATGATTGATGACATTTTGTCGACGTTTGGGGCTACTGGTGTAGTTGAGGCCTTAAATACTGAGCCTGAGCAGCTGTGTGTTGTAAAAAATCTCAAAGCGAAAAAGCTAGAGAAAATCGTCGATCACTGGCACGCCTTTACAAAAGCATAACGGGAAGTAGGCATGAAAATACAATACGCGTCGTATCAAGATACCATCGACTTTTTACAAAAAGCGATGAGTGAACATCCGCATTTAATCCGTCTACAAAGTATCGGTGAAACCTGGGAGGGCAGGCCCATTATGCTGGTTACTTTGTCATTAGATGTCACCTATGCGGATGACAAACCCGCGTTATTGTATACGGGCACCATTCACGCACGGGAGTGGATAGGGAATGAGTTAGCGATCAAGTTTATTCAGTATGTCATAGACAACTATCGCTTTAACCCTAAGTTACAAACAGCGTTAACACGGAACACGCTGTATATGGTGCCCTGCCTAAACCCTGACGGCTTTGAATACTCGCGGAATCACTTTTCATTTTGGCGTAAGAATCGCCGCAATAATGGTGATGGCACTTTTGGGGTGGATCTTAACCGCAACTTTGATGCTAAATTCATGCGTAACAGCAATACGCAGTCGAACACTTATGGTGGTCCACATGCATTTTCAGAGCCTGAAACCTGCGCCATTCGTGACTTCGTCGAAAAGCGCAGCAATATTTGTATTGCCCTTGACTACCATTCACAAGGAAATGTGTTCTTTCCGGCCCATAAGTTTAATCACGAAGTTGAGATTGAAGGCACAGATTTAAATGTGTTGTGTGCCAACATGAATAATGAGATTAAAAAGGTCACGGGACGTCAGTATGGCATTCATCGTGGCAAGCCACCTGCACAGCTGATCCAGGGCAGCGGTCGCGAGTATTATTATCGCAAGGGGATTATTGCCACAGTCGTTGAGGTAGGTACCCGAAATATTCCTGATTATATGAAGAATATGGCGCAGAGTGTGGCCGAGAATATCCCAGCGGTTGCCTATGCATTGGGTGAAGCCATTAACTACTCAAACCTTGCGCCTGCAAGAGTACCTGACTTCACCATTAAACAGGTGGGTCACGATAGCGTAGAGCTTGAGTGGGAATATGAACAGCGCGAAGATATTTATTTTGAATTGTACCGTGCTGAACATAATAAAAGCCCCTGTAATGAAGCCAACTTAGTGGCAATTACCAAATCATTGTCGTTCACCGATACACAACTAGAAAGCGGACAGTTTTATTTTTACAACATTCGTGCGGTGGATAAAGTCACTAAAATTAAATCGCCGTTTAGCCCAGAGCTGCGTTTAAAAACCTTATTGGCCGAGCATCAATGTAGCCGCACTTTATTCCCAGCCAAAGAGCAAGTTGGGTATTTAAGTGCTAACTATCAGCAAAAATCTCGCGAACGCTTTGGTTATAACTCGATGTTTATTGGTGTCGATAAAAAACGCGGTACGAGCGTTGGAGTAGTGGTATTTGATTTGGCGAATATTCCAGAAGGCTCACATATCGACCGGGCAGAGTTTTTCTTATATCCGATGAATCGGGTGAACGCGAAAATAGAAAAGTATGGTGAATGGTCGATATCGGTGCTCGATCCAAATCAAATTGATAATATCTATGACTACAATGCCATTTGTGAAGCACCCGCTTTGCATACGCTTGGACAAACGATTGAGTCTGATAAAATGACCCAAGGTATTTGGCTTAAATGGTCGTTTAATGGTGTAGAGCGAGATTTGATCTCTCAGTTGTTAGACGATCAAAAACTGATCTTACGCTTGCAAGGGCCAACCAATTTGCCACTAGGTAATGACTCGCAAGTCATGCAATTCGACATAGGTTATGGGCCATTTGGTAGTGGCTTACATTATCGCCCAAATTTAGAGTTGGTCTATCAACTACCAGAACAAAGCTTAAAGCTGACGCCAAACAGCTGTAATACCATTTACCAAGAGAAAGTGATTGTTGATAGTTTATGTTCAGGTTTCGACGACCAAGGTGAAATCGTCTACGGGCAAATGGCGTTTGAGCATCAACACGAGTTAGAGCCAGAAAAAACCGTGTTTACCCAAGCTTGCTTAACCTTGTACAGCCAAAACTCACTGCCATCGAGCAAAGACGTTCGGTTTACCGTGGAGCTGGTGGAGTTAAAAGACGTTGACTTTAAACACGTTAAACAGCGCCAGAAAATCGAATATATCGGCTATGAAGTGAGTAACGCCCAGCTTAAAGAGCGCACCGCACACGACTTTATGTTTGACAGCTACAGCTTGAAAGAGCTGGCGCGCTTACATCAAACACAAACCCCATATTACTTTGTGATCCGCGCCACCGCTGAATCTCAGGCAAAAAATGCGTTAATTGAGTGGAGTAATGCAGAGCTGAATATTCGCTACATAAACCGTCGTAATCAAGCTTTACCCGCACCTACAGAGTTACAGGCACAGGTTGAAAATGGAGTAGTAAAACTGACTTGGCAAAATCCAGAAAGCGATGATTTTGTCGGCTGTTTTGTGGTTCGAAATTGCTTCCATCCACCGCGTTCTCCGTTTGATGGCGTAAAGCTGTACGGCGGTCCAGATGAATACACGCTCGATAATTTTGGTAACCCTGATATTGCTAAATATTATGCGGTGTTTAGTTACGACCATGCGCCAAATTATTCAGAGCCCGCGGCGGTGTATTATTTGGGGTGACGAACGACCGATGCGAAGCATCGCAGCGTGAGGAAGTGGAGGCAAGGATGCCGACAGGGCCATGCTTCAGGGATGAATTATACCAATCCTCAATAATACTTAATCATTTTGAGGGATTAAAGCTGCCGCTAACCGCGTTAAAAAATTTATCATTTAGAACAACTAAATAGCAATATTTTCGCCTTGTTATCGACAAGCTTTCCTTGCCTCAAAATAGATCACTTAATTAAGAGAATTGGTATTAATTGAAAATAGATTTTTTTAATAGTTACTAACAAGAAAGGCCACATTTGTGGCCTTTTTGAACTATGTAGTGTCTAACAGTTAGTTAAAGCTCAAATGGTGCAACACCCACTGCTTGCATGGTGTAACCGGTTTGCGCTAATTCGCCACTCCAAGTTTCGACTTTGATAATCCCTGTGACTGTGATTGCATCATATAAACTTTCGATTGGCACGCCGTTTTTGATTTTTACATGGACGATCTGATTTGGTGGCGGCGGTGGCACGTGAATACACGCGCCAAAATATGGCACCAATAGAAACTCGGTGATCACTTCACTGTCACCTTCAAGGGGCACTACAAAGCCCGGTAAACTCACCGATTGCCCGTCTAATGCTTTTACCACCGGGGCGTCTAAATCTGGTTGCACCCAGTTTTGATCTGCGCCATCGTGGCTGGCTGCATCTTGGTTGCTAATTTGCACATGACCTTGTGGGATTAAGTCTTCCCAAAAAATTTCTTTCGGGGCTTGGGCAAAACTCAGTGCACTAAAGCACAAAGCAAAGCAGAGCGAAAATAATTTCATACTTAAAATGACCTTTTAAATTTTAATACTCATGCCGTCGCTGAGTGAATAATAATAGGCGCGCAGTGCAGGGAAGAGTCCCATCACAGTGCCAGCCAGCATAATAGCGCCCAATAGCATAACTTCATAGCTGCTGAGCATAGAAAGCGACAAGCTAATACCAAACTGTGCCTGTAACACAGGTTGCGCTAGCAAGATTGCCACAAAGAATAATGTCGTGCCGAGTAGGCAACCGAGTAGCGTGATGATCACCGCTTCACTGGTTAGCAAACTAAAAATATGCCAAGGGCGAGCGCCAACTGAGCGTAGAATGGCCAGCTCACGACGTCTTTGATTGAGCGTCGCGAGTAAAGTCGTCAGCATACCGAGCAAGCTGATGATGACCACCACGATTGAAAACAGCAATAAGATCTTTTCAACAATATCTAACATGCCCCACAGTTCGCGCAAGGTGACGCCGGGCATAATGGCCAGCAGTGGCTCGCCTTTATATTGGTTGATATTACGACGAACTTGCAAAGTATAAAGAGGTGAATCAAAACCCATTAGAAACGCAGTGATTTGCTTTGGCTCACCAATTAAATCGCCTGGCTCACTCTCAACTGGCTGGTGGGTCTTATGCCCATGCTCGCCATGACTATGCTCGCCATGACTATAGTCGTCATGCTCATGGTCGTCATGCTCATGGTCGTCATGTGAGTGATGATCTTCATGTTTATGCTCATCATGAGAATGAACTGCTTCGTTTGAAGGTTTATTAATCGCCTTTCCAATCATGCGCGGCGAAGCGTTATGACCAGAACCATGCATTTCATCAATGGCGATAAGTGGCACATGTACAGTTCGGTCTACGGGCGTGCCGGTTGGCTTTAAAATACCGACTATGGTCATTGGATTATCATCATGATGGTGAAAGCTGGTGTTACCCATACCATGAGAAATCACGATTTGTTCTCCGAGATGGTAGTTGAGCTTTTTCGCCACATCGCTGCCGAGAACCACTTCGCGACCATTATGAAATGCGCGACCATGTTCAAATGCCAGCATTTGCTTTTTCCCGTAACGGAAATGGGTGAAGTAGCTGCTATCTGTGCCTAATACCGCATACCCTTTGTGGCTGTCGCCAAGGCTTATCGGGATGGTCCATGCTACACCGCGTTGCTGTTTAATGTACTCATAGCTTTGCCACTGCACAGCATTGTTGGCATGACCTATACGAAAGACACTTGAGAGCAACAGCTGTATGTCGCCCGTGCGTGCTCCGACAATTAAATCTGTACCAGAAATGGTATTGGCGAAGCTGCTTTTTGCTTCTTGTCTCACTCGTTCAATTGAGAGTAGCAGCATCACACTGATGGCGATGGTGAATAGAGTGAGGAAAACGCTCGATTTACGATTCCAACTACTTTTGAAGGCCAGAGATGCTAAGTTCATTTTGCCGCTCCGTTAATCTCATTCAAACTCACTTTTCTATCGAATAGCTGCGCCAAGCTGTGGTCGTGACTGACAAATAAAATAGTAGCTTGGTATTTTTCTGCTTGGTTAAACAGGGTTTCAATAAAGGCTTCACGGCTGTCGGCATCAAGTGCTGAAGTCGGTTCATCGGCAATGATAAGCTCTGGCTGACCAATAAATGCCCGTGCAGCAGCCACTCGCTGTTGCTGACCGATACTTAATTCACTGACAGATTTAGCTTGTAGAGTGTGGTCTATCCCTAAATTTTCTAGCAAGCTAATAGCGATTTGCTGTAAAGACTGGGTGAGTTTGCTTTTTCGCATTTTAGAGTATTGGCAGCCAAGCATGACGTTCTCAATGGGGTCTAAAAATGGCAGCAAATTAAAGTTTTGAAAAATAGTCCCAATATGATCTGCCCTAAATTGATCTCGTTTTGCAGCTGAAAGTTGACGCATTTGCGTATCTAAAATTTTAATATCACCCGCTTGAATGGCATTAATACCTGCTAATAATCCGAGCAGGGTCGATTTACCACTGCCACTTGGGCCGTGTAAAAATATTCGCTCGCCTTGGCTAATTGTTAGAGCAGCAATATCTAGGGTAGGTGCGGGGTGTTTAGGCCAGCTAAATACGAGGTTGTTTATCTCAATCATAATGGGCTCAATAAACTAAAAACACTGTGATGGTATAACAGTTTTCTCATCGGCTAAACTCTGCTCGGTTTAATTACCAAAATTCAACGATAAACCCCACATTTAACAACATAAGAGTTCGGGTTTAGTTTGTGATTTAAGGGTCTTGCGATTATTATATGCACTTCTAACCCCCTCATATTTTTTGCACCCCTTAGCAAGGTGCATCCGGCCTTGGAGTAATAATGAGTAGCTACAAAGTTTTAGAAGTGAATGATGATCTACCGATCCGCACAAAAGGTGCCGTTCACAGTGGTAAAGTCCGTTCAGTTTATTGGTTAACCGACGAAGACAGTGCGCGTTTAATTGAAGAAAAAGGCTACGATGTACCTAAAGGTACAGAGCTGGCGATCATGGTAATTTCTGATCGTATTTCTGCGTTTGACTGTATTTGGCAGGGCGAAAATGGCTTAAATGGTGTACCAGGTAAGGGTATTGCACTTAACAGCGTGGCATCACACTGGTTTAAGTTATTCGATCAAGCAGGTCTTGCGGGCAACCACATTGTAGACATTCCACACCCTTATGTGTGGATCGTGCGTAAAGCAAGCACGGTGCGTGTTGAAGCGATTGCGCGTCAGTACATTACAGGTAGCATGTGGCGTGATTACAGCAAAGGTGTGCGCAACTTCTGTGGTATTGAGTTACCAGAAGGGCTTGAAGCGAACCAGAAGTTAGACGAAGTACTGATCACTCCATCTACAAAAGGCATTATCACTGACGTACCAGAAGTACCACCAGTGGATGATGTAAACATCACGCGTAAAAACATCACGGATAATCTAGCGGCATTTAACTTCAAATCAGAAGCGGATGTGGCTCAGTACGAAAAGCTTTTAACTGAAGGTTTTGCATTGATCAGCAAAGAACTTGCTAAGCTTGATCAGATCTTTGTTGATACCAAATTTGAGTTTGGTTACGTAGAGCAAACTGATGGCACTGAGCAGCTTATCTACATTGATGAAGTGGGTACACCTGATTCATCTCGTATTTGGGATGGTCCTGCATTCCGTGATGGTAAAGTAATTGAAAACTCTAAAGAAGGTTTCCGTCAGTTACTGATCAATAACGTGCCAGACAGCGATGTATTGCTCAATAAAGATAGAATGCCTGAGCGTGAGCAACTGGCACAAGATTACAAGCTACCAGTCGATGTGATGATGTCAGTATCTGACACTTATGTAGGTATCGCGAGTAAGATTGTAGGCAAAGAATTAACGATCCCTGCCGACCCTCGTGCAGAAGTGATTGCTATCCTTGATAGTGAATATGGTCTGATCGACTAAGCGTTTCGCTAAAGTGATTTAATAGGTCATACCTAAAGCTATTAAATCCTTAGCCTGATAATACTAAAAACTTGTATTATCAGGCTTTATTCTCAAAATCCTTGCAATTAACAAGGTTATCCCTTTATCTTTACTAAGATCTCGGTCAATGAATTTAAGGCAATATTGGTCTATATTCATAAACATATTTTGACTCTTTATTTTCGCTAACTTTTCCATTTTGAGTCACTTAAATATTCAGCGTGCAAAGGGAACATCATGAGCACCACTTTAAAACAACGTATTATTTTACTGTGTGTCGGGCTTGTATTACTTACGGCGATCACAAGCTTAGCGAGCTTTTGGTGGTCAACTAATCAATATAATGACAAACAAGTACAACAAGGCATTAAAGTTGCCCAAAATGTTTATCAACAATACCTAAAAGCAAAAGAGCGCTTACTTGTCACTGCATCTACGGTATTGACCGCAGATTTCGGCTTTAAGCAAGCTGTAGCGAGTCGAGATCAAGAGACCATTCAAAGTGCGCTGTTTAATCACAGTAATCGCATTGATGCAGATTTGATGTTACTGATGGACCTTAAAGGTAATGTAATTGCCTCTAATAAAGAAGGACTGATGCTACCTAAAAATAGTCAGCAATTGATGAAAAAGTTGCTTACTAATGGTAAAGAGTCGACTTTCATTGTTATAGATAATCAACTTTATCAGACCATTATTTTACCCGTTAAAGCCCCTAGAACCATTGCTTTAAGTGTGGTTGGTTTTGCCGTTAATGAGATTATTGCGCAAGAGCTGAAAGAGCTAACGGGCGTTGAGATGAGCTTTATCTCTCATGCGACGGGCCTAAAGGCCAGCTCAATAGAGTTACCTCAAACACAAAGTGACTTATTAGCCTTTATCCATGACCAAACAACCACTCGATGGTTTACTGACTACCCTGTTTTTATTAGTGCAGAAGTGTCGTTGCCAGCATTATCGAGTAATCCTATCAGTGTGATACTTAGTGCCAATCTGACAGAACAATACGATGAATTCGATCAACTCGTTTTGAGCATTATTTTATTGTCATGTGGCACCATCGTCCTGGGTTTTTTAACTAGTGGTTTTCTGGCAAACAACCTCACGACGCCTCTGCAGCACCTAACTGAAATGGCCAAGCAATTTTCAAAGGGGGATTACAGCGCGAATTTAACAGATAACAGTCCAAGTAAAGAAATTTGTGAGCTGTTTGATGCCTTCCAAGAGATGGGTGAAGATATTCAAGAGCGTGAAAAGAAAATTCGTTTTCAGGCTCAGCACGATCACTTAACAGGCTTTTACAATCGCACAGCTGCGTTAGAACGTTTAACTGAAAAGCTTTCTAGTAACCCAATCTTATACCTTGTTGCGATAGATATTCGTGGTTTAAGGCATATTAATGACAAATTAGGTCCCAGAGTAGGGGATGACTGTATTCGTGCAGTTGCTAAGCGAATTGAAGAAGTTACTGAAGACTTTAATGGTTTGCATGCTCGTATTGGTGGTGATGAGTTTTTAGTAGTGATGAACCCCACCGAAGGGAGTACGGTTGAGCAATGTGTCGCCAAGCTTAATAAAGCCCTAGTTAAAAGTTATATGATCAGAAACTTAGACATTGCGCTGCGCTTTAGCATGGGGGTGGTGATCTATCCTCAGCAAGCAGGTAACCCTGAAGATCTTGTACGTAGGGCACTAATCGCTGTTGATACTGCCGCACAGGATGGTCATGAAATTTATTATTATCGTGATGGCGAAGATGAAGAGCACCTTTCAAGACTTAAACTAATAGATGAATTAAAACAAGCGCTGAGTAATGACGATGGGCAATTATTTATGGCCTATCAACCTAAGTTAAACTTAAAAACACAACAAATTGATAAAGTTGAAGCGCTGATCCGTTGGCATAAGCCTGATGGACAATGGGTCTCTCCAGAGTTATTTATCGACCTTGCTGAGCAGTCTGGCTTGATTGTTGAATTAACTCAGTGGGTCGTTTCTACTGTTGTTAAGCAGCTTGCCGAGTGGCAGCAGCAAGGCGTCACAATGAAAGCGGCGATTAATGTGTCTGCGCAGGATATTGCCCATGATGATTTTTTCCCACATTTAGAGTCTCAACTAGCGCTTTCTAAAGTGACTCCTGCATTAATCACCATTGAGCTCACTGAGCGAGACATGATAGAAAATGAGGAAAAAGGCATCGCAGCACTTAAAGCTCTAAAAGAACTCGGAGTGATGATTTCTCTAGATGACTATGGTGTAGGACAAACCTCACTTGGGCGTCTTAAAATGCTACCTATTGATGAGTTAAAATTAGATAAAGTGTTTATTCTAAAACTTGACGAGTCTCAGCAAGATCAACACATTGTACAATCAACGATTACACTTGGGCATCAGCTTGGTTTTTCAGTCGTTGCAGAAGGAGTAGAAAACCTAGCGTCTCTAAAATTACTTGACCAAATGCAGTGTGATTATGCGCAAGGATACTACTTAAGCAAACCGCTTCCATCGACTGAGTTTTTAAATTGGTTGGTGGATTATCATAAGGCAGGTTAATTTGTGAAGTTGCAATAAGACTCAATAAAAACGAGCCAGAAGCTCGTTTTTTATTTTTGGGTGATTTTAGATAGGTCAGCTGAAACTTTCTTTCGTTCAAAGTGCATTTTGATTCGAAATTTTAAATTGCGTAGAAAAGTACTATGATTCGAATGCCTTCCTTTATTGACAGACTCTATATCACTTTCAAAATCATTATGCTCAGAGATAGGGTAAGGCCTGATACCGATAATACTCAAGCCAACTTCACTATGGAATTGAATATCAAGGTCAACAGCCCGATAAAAGCGTTTTCTTTTAAGTAATTTACGTGCTCCTTCTAAGCTTAATAAATAACCCAAACAACCATTAGGTACTTTTCGAAAGTTTCCAATGCTGAAGGTGTTGTTGAGCTTTTGGCTTTCGACAAATGGAATATCTCGATTGTCGAAAAGTTTAATTAATTCCCAACCTTGTAAATGCTCAATTTGTTCGAGCACTTTGGGTAGCTCGTCACTGATAGATAAATCATCTTCAAGGATTAAACAATACGGAATTTGTTCGTTGACGATTTTCTTCCATACGCGTTTATGACTGACATAGCATCCTATTTCACCAATTGTTAAGTCTCTATGGTGACTTTGTTTGTTTTTTTCTTTGTCATACCACTGAGCAACTTCTTGTTCAGTCAATGACTTTCCAATTGTGGCATCAAACCTTGTGCTCTCTAATCCGAGTAATTTAAGCTGGTGTGAGGTGCTTTCCCACCTTTCGATGCTACTTGCCATGTTGATGATAAAAATAGGAATCTGCATAGATATGTTCTTATTGCTTATTTGGTTGAGGTAATGTTAATTCTGCTTTATCTATGAAAGTTATGCTAGTTTGAAGTAAAGCATTGCTTCGCTGGACAATATTTTCTGGGTTAATATCTTGAACTAGAAAACTGTCGTTGAGTTGTAAGCTGTGTTCAGCCGTTGCAGCGATAACATTAGGCGTTTTTGGTACTACCAAAGACCAAGGGCTAGTGCCTTGCCCAACAATGGCTACGCATGGCGTTTGTAATGCCGCTGCCATATGCATTGGGCCAGAATCTATACTAATTAGTAAATCGAACGCAGCAATATGATCGACTAAGTCCGTCAACGACGTTTTCCCTGTTAAATCTGTGCAAGTCATATTCAAGCTATTTGCATATTCAAACAGCTTTTGGTTTTCTGCTTGTTCCGATCTATCACCAATCAGAATTAAGTTAGGCAGATACTTTTCATTAAGTAAGGCAATCACTTGTTTTGCTTGTTTAAACGGGTAGTGACGCGCACCTTTATTCTTACCACCTAAATACAGACCAATATTGATTTTATCGTTATCAGAGACTGCACTTTCAACCTGTTGATAAGTTAATTTAGGAGTATCAAACTGCTCAAAACAGTTACCATGTGTTTCGTTAATTAAACGGCAATATCTCAGTAAATAATGATGATTAACATTTAAATTTAATGGGTGACTGAGAAGTGGTTTTCGGCCATTTTGTGCGTAGCCAATGACAGTTTTAATGCCTGCAAGTTTAGCTAGAAGCGCTTCAGAGAGTGAGCCTCTAAATAAGACAGCCATTGAGAATTTATGTTGTTTTAGCTTCTTGGCAAGTGAAAACACTGAAAGTTTAGCTTCACCAAAACGCTCATCGGTAATCACTTTGATATTGTAAAACTTATCGCGCGCAAATAGTTCAACCATGTAAGGCCGAGCTAAAAGATAAATTTCATTGTCAGGGTAGAGTTTTCTGATTAGCTCGATAGCAGATAGAGTATTGATTGCATCGCCAATAAACTTAGGTAGTACGGCTAAAATAGGGCCTGAAATAGCTTCTTTTTTAATAGCTTCTTTTTTTATAGCGTTCACCATGGCGATTATATTGTACTTGTGAAAATTGCCGTCTAGTATAGCCTGATTGATAGTTGCTTTGGGAGAGTAAGGATGAAAAACATCAAGTCGTGTGAGTGGCTACAAGAAAACCTTGAACGCGTTCATGTCTTCGATGCGGGCATAGTGAGTGCAGGCGTGAAAGGGGCATATTGCCCTCAAGCAATCATTCAGGGTGCCAAACGATTTGATATCAAAGGTGCACTATGTGAACCAGAAGCAAAGCTTTCAAGCACCATGTGTGGTGCGCAGCAATTTCAGGCAGAAATGCGCCAGCTAGGTGTAAATAACACTGACACTGTGATTGTTTATGATGACAAAGGCCTTTTCAGTGCTGCACGTGCTTGGTGGATGTTCAAAAGCATGGGCTTTGAAGAGGTGTATGTAATCGATGGTGGCTTAGTACGTTGGCTTGAATTGGGTTTACCTACTCAGGCTGAGTACAGTCAAGCTAAAACCATAGGTGATTTTGTCGCTCATCCAAGATCGGGTTACTTTATCGATAAGCAAGTGGTTCTCAATGCCATAGACGATCCTAATAGCTTATTGCTTGATGCACGCAGTTACAAGCGTTTTACAGGCGACGAGCCAGAGCCAAGAGCGGGTATGATTTCTGGGCATATTCCAAACAGCAAAAGTATGCACTATGCGAGTGTGCTCGATGAAAGCAAATGCCTGAAACCAATCTCTGAATTACATGAAAGGTTGAAAACTTTGGGCGTCGAAGGTAAGTCTCTGCAGTTTAGCTGCGGCTCGGGCATAACAGCTTGTATTTTGGCCATGATAGCAGAGGAATGTGGTTATCAAGATTTAGCTGTGTACGATGGCTCATGGTCAGAGTGGGGCAATGCCGAAAATAGCCTACCCATAGAAACCGGCGAAGTATAAGTGACTACTTAACCTGAGCTCAGGTCTATTTATAAGGGCAATGGCGACAGCCGTTGCCACAGCACTTACCTCGTTTTAAGTGTGCCCAACGACTCATCACGAGCAAGCCATTTTCCATATCATAATCAATGCCTTCAATAAAATTAGTGTTGTTTTGATAAGGTCGTGCGAGCGCAAGCTGATCCTTTATAGGCTTGTGTTTTATATCTTCGATGTAGATCCTAATATTTTTTATTAAACAAGCGCGACATACGCAGCCAGATGAATCGGAAATAGGTAGAATATTTGGCAGTGTCATACACCAGCAATCAGTATCGGCACTACATTTTAGAGTTTGCTGGCATTGCTCGCAGTTCATGAATACATTCGAATAAGAGAAATTTACATGAATAATAACATGACTCACCTTGAGGCCGTTAAAGCCATCGTGCACTTTAGTGAAAAGCGTTCAGAGGCCTTTTCAGTCTTACTTGCTGCCTCGCAGTCAGAGGTTGTCTACTTCGTTAGTAACCAAGATGTTTTAGCTGTATTAGATAAAGTGCTGAGTAAGCAGTTAGATATTGATGAATTAGAAATGTGGGCACAGTTACTCGATATGCGAGAAGACATCGATACACAAAAAGTCGAAGGCGTGTTGTATGCATTGAGTAACCCCGAACAGATGGGACAAATTACAATGAGAAAAATTCAGCAATTAAGCATGTTATTGAAAGCTGAAAGTTAAAAGCTAATAAGAAAAAAGCAGCCGAAGCTGCTTTTTTACTAGGTTAAACTTGAAACCTGATTATTTGTGATAAGCCAAACACGCCTCAACTTCGTTCTTAGAACCAAGAATTACCGCAACACGCTGGTGGATGTCATTTGGTTGAATATCCATAATACGCTCTTCACCTGTGTGCGCTAAACCGCCCGCTTGCTCTACTAGCATTGCCATTGGATTTGCTTCGTACATCAAACGAAGTTTGTATGGTTTTTCTGGATTTTTGGTGTCTGCAGGGTAAGTGAATAAACCACCGCGGCATAATACACGGTGTACATCACCAACCATGGCTGCAATCCAGCGCATGTTAAAGTTTTTACCGCGAGGGCCAGTATCTCCAGCTAACAAATCTTGAATGTAGTTTTTCATTGCTGGTTGCCAGTGACGCTGGTTAGAGGCGTTAATTGCGAACTCTTTGGTATCTTCTGGAATTTTCGCAAAGTCTTCAGTTAATAAGAAGCTGCCATGCGTTTTATCAAGGGTGAAAATACGTGTGCCTTTACCAGTAGAAAGCGCAAGCGTTGTTGATGGGCCATATAGTACATAACCTGCTGCAACTTGCTTGTGACCTGGTTGCATGAAGATAGCAGGATCCGCAGGATCTGAATCTTTAGGCGCTTCCATGATTGAGAAAATCGTACCAACCAGTGAGTTGATGTCGGTGTTTGAAGAACCATCAAGTGGGTCAAATGCGACAATAAAATTAGCGTCTGAGTTACCCGCCACCGTGTAGTCTTCTTCTTCAGAGGCAATTGCTTTTACATAGCCAGACTCTAATAAGATGTCTTTTAATAGCTGGTTAGACAGCACATCAAGCTTCTTCTGCGTTTCACCTTGAATGTTTTCGTCTAATGTTGAACCTAATACACCAGAAAGTGCGCCTTGGCCAACACGGAATGAAATCTCTTTACAAGCCGCAAGGATAGTGCGGATCAATGAAACTAACTCTCTAGAACAACCGTCTTCAATTAACACTGGAGGAAGTCTACGCATAGTAAATAGTCCTGATAACGTTATGGTCGCAGCCAAGTATAGTGTGAGAGAGGGCTGCGTGCCGCGCTGAATTTTGTCTTAAATAGCTGTTAAACAGATTGGATAAATTATACTGTAACAATGATAACCACTTAAAACCTCTAATAACAAAGATAAGATTATGCGAAAAATTGGATTTTTACCTGTCATATTCTCAGCTTTGCTGGGCACTATGATAACCCAAGCGCACGCCGCAATTAAGTCTATTGATGAGTTTACTGAAAAGTTTAATCATTTTCCGGGTCATTACTCCTTTTATGCCGACACGCAAAGCGGCAAAATTTACCTTGATGTTGATAAGTTCAAGCAGCCATTTTTACTGCAATTTAGTTTGCCGTACGGGGTGGGTTCAAATGATATCGGCCTAGATAGAGGCCAACTAGGCGGTACGCATATCGCGCAATTTGAACGCTTTGGCGATAAAATCATGCTTCGCGCATTAAATACTTACTATCGTGCGAGCTCAAGTAACGCTGCTGAAAAGCAAAGTATCAACGAAGCCTTTGCTTCTAGTATTCTGCAAGGCTTTAAAGTTGTTGCTGAAGACAATGACAGCGTCTTGATTGATTACACGCCTTATTTGTTATCAGATGTGCATGGTGTGAGTCGTACACTGGCAAATCGTAAACAAGGTAGCTTTAGCCTAGATGGCTCGCGCAGTGCGGTATTTATGCCACGCTCTAAAGCATTTGTAGATAACACGGAACTTGAAGCCGTCTTAACGTTTAAAGGCAGCAAGCCGGGCAAGTATGTTCGTCAAGTCAGTGCAGACCCATATGCTGTGACAATTCACCAGCATCACTCGTTAATTAAGCTACCTGATGACGAGTATCAGCCTCGCCAATTCCATGCGCAATCAGGATATTGGAGTATTGAACACAAGGACTATTCGGCACCACTGAGTGAGTCTATGTTGGTGCGTTATATTCCTCGTCACCGTTTAGCGAAAAAAGATCCAACGGCAGCGCAAAGCGAAGCGGTTGAGCCGATTGTGTATTACCTTGACCCAGGTGTTCCAGAGCCCGTTAGAACTGCATTATTAGATGGCGCACGTTGGTGGGAGCAAGCTTTTGAAGCGGCGGGCTATAGCAATGGCTTCCAAGTGAAAATTTTACCAGAGCATGCCGATCCTATGGATGTTCGCTACAACGTGATCCAGTGGGTGCACAGAGCTACACGTGGTTGGTCCTATGGCTCGTCAATTATTGATCCGCGTACGGGTGAGATCATCAAAGGTCACGTCACATTAGGCTCATTACGTGTGCGCCAAGATATTTTAATTGCAGAAGCACTGGCAGAGCCTTTTGTGAAAGGCGATGAAGTAAACACACATTTACAGAATATGGCCCTTGATCGTATTCGTCAGTTGAGTGCCCATGAAATTGGTCATACGCTGGGTATTGCACATAACTTCTCGGCGTCTATTAAAAACAGAGCGTCAGTAATGGATTATCCGCACCCGTTGGTTGGTTTTGATGCACAAGGTCAGCTAGATATTTCTAAAGGCTATGCCAAAGGTATGGGCGATTGGGATATTCAAGCGGTGAAATATGGTTATAGTGATTTCATTGGAAAAGATGAAGCAGCTGAGCTTGCTAATATCATCACTGAAAATCACAACAAAGGTTTAGAGTTTATTTCTGACCCTGATGCGCGCCCGCAAGGTGGTGGTCACCCGACCGCACATTTATGGGATAATGGTGAAAACCCTGCAGCAGAATTACTGCGAGTACTCGATATTCGTCAGCAAGCGTTAAACACATTCGGTATTAATAACATTAAAACTGGTGTTGCACTATCTCAATTAGAAGAGAAATTAGTACCCCTGTTTTTATTCCATCGCTACCAAGTTGAGTCGGCTGTGAAGCTTATCGCGGGTATTGATTACGATTATGAAGTACGTAGCGAGCGTGCTGTTAAAGGTGCGAAAATTGTAGATAAAGCGACGCAGCAACAAGCTCTATCGGCGATGCTGAAAACCCTTGAAGCAGAGCAGTTGATGATACCAGAGAGTATCTTAGCGTTGATCCCGCCTAAAGCATATGGTGAGCGTAAAACCCGTGAAAGTGTTTATGGCCGTACAGGCTTAGCCCTTGATGCCATGGCGCTACCGGAAGTGGCAGCAAATCATAGCTTAAAACTGCTATTAAACGCTGAACGCTTAAATCGTTTATCGCAGCATGCTGCCAGAGACAGCAAGAACTTTGGTTTGAGTGACTTGATGAATACACTATACAGCAAGATCTTTGAAGCAAATAGCGCAGCTGGCATGGCACAAAAACTAACCCAACGCGTGCAATTTTTAACAGCAGCACGACTAGCCCAGTTAGCCAGCTCAAATAAAGTTGAACCAGAAGTACAAGCGCAGTTACGTTTTCAGTTAATGCGTGTAGCTAAACAGTTTGATCAAAGATCGCTATTTAGCAACGTGAGTGAAGACACGGCATTTAGGCATGATCTTGCACGTCAAGTGAAAGCGTTTTTAGAATCAGGAAAGTGGCCTGAAGGTTTTACAGCATTAAAAATGCCGCCGGGTTCGCCAATTTAACGTGTGAATTAGTTTGTTGGTTTGAATAACGAGGGCGCAATGACAGCGCCCTTTTTTATACTAATTCAATTTGTTTAATGGCTTTTAGCAAGGCTTTATTATGGGGGACGTTCACTCCCAACTTTTCTGCTTCATTGACAATATACCCGCAAATTGCGCCTATTTCAGTTTGCCTACCTTGCTTGATATCTTGCGCCATCGAGGAGTTGTTTAAACGAGTTTGTCGCATCACAGTATAAGCATTGTTGAGTGCTTGTTTGAGGGTAATGTTGATACCAAGATGATTAGCTATTAAGCATGCCTCATTTAATAAATTCATAACTTTGATTGCATATTGAGGCTTAAGTAATTGCCCGTTTGGTATTTGTTCTAATGCTGTGAGTGGGTTGATGGCAATATTCACCATGAGCTTTTGCCATCGTAGCAAATTTATATTGTGATGAATGGCACTGGGTAGAATACTCTCAGCTATAAGTGAGTCAAAAACATCACTTACTTTATTTTTAGCTGCGTCATTGCAAGCACCAAAAAAAGTGTCGCCTATGCCTGTTTGTTTTACTTCATTATAGGTTGGCTTTAGCGCCCCTCTCGAAGTGCTGATAAAAAATAAACTTTGTGTGCTTGTGAGCACTTTTGAAATAGTGGATAGATCAGTTATGCCATTGTGGCTAATAATAAGGTTGGCGTGTTGGCTCAAGAACGGCTGAATAGTTTTGAAAGCATCATTGAGCTGATATGACTTAACAAAAATCATACAAGTATCGATTTTTGTTTGTGGTCTTAGGCTACTAACTTCGATAACTTTTGCATCAATTTTTTCTTTTAAGGCGTTCTCTTGATAATAAAAAGGTTGTTTTTTGCTTTTGCGAGTTAGGATCGTGATTTGATGTTTACCACTTAAATGAAAAGCAAAGCTAAGACCAACTGCACCCGCCCCTAGAATATGAATGTTAGCCATGACGTTTATTTTGCCACTCACGCCAAGCGAAATAACTCACATAATAACTTGCTGCACCAGCGACATCGGCAATAAAGTCACCAATAGAAGCTTGACGATAAGGTAAGCTATCTTGCATATACTCAATACCTATGCCGTAACCTGTTAATAGACAAAGTTGCAACCAGATAGGAAAACGTGTGGCGTGGTGAGTAATAAAAGCCAGTACAAAGAAAATACCAAAATGCGCGATTTTATCTGCGTGTTCAAAACGAATACCTGAATGCTGGATCTCTTTGGCAAATAAAAAAGTGCAAACACTTAAAGTGAGTATTAATAAAGCTTGGTATATACGCCTTGTCACAAAACTTCCTATATCTCTATGCTGGCAAAGTGAAAGCAGTATATCACCGAAAAATGGATGGTGGGTGAATATCCCAAAGTGACTTGTAAATGTATGTGATTGGGAAGATAAATTTTTATACCGTGTTGGTTTTTGCTTGTTATAATCAGCCCATACTAAGATCAGGAGATAAATAATGCCTTCATTTGATATTGTTTCTGAAATTGAAATGACAGAAGCGAAAAATGCGGTAGATAATGCAAACCGTGAATTAGAAACTCGTTACGATTTCCGCGGTGTTGACGCATCAATCGAGTTAGTGAATGAAACTATCAACCTAAAAGCAGAAGCTGACCAGCAAGTAATGCAGTTGTTCGACATTATTGCTGCTAAAGCGTCTAAGCGTGGTCTAGATGTTTCAAGCCTTGAGCTAAAAGACATTGAGCGTTCAGGTAAATATGTGTCTCGTAAGGTTGCACTTAAACAGGGTATCGATAAAGACATGGCGAAGAAAATCGTTAAACTTATCAAAGACTCTAAAATCAAAGTGCAAGCTTCTATCCAGGGTGAAGAAGTACGTGTAACTGGTAAAAAACGCGATGACTTGCAAGAAGTTATGCAGCTTGTTCGCACCGGTGAATTAGGTCAACCTTTCCAATTTAAAAATTTCCGCGACTAATTCAATTCAGTTAGTATTAAAGGGCGAATTACGCCCTTTAGATTTCTAGACGTCCATTGCCTTTTTTTCATTATTTGTGCACAATAGCGCCTCTTTTCAAGGTGCTCGATTTATGGTGAGAAACACCAGATACCTAATTGAATGAAATCGAGATAATCGGGAAGTTGGTGAATATACACGGGAAAGTATGTAGTCCAACACTGCCCCCGCAACGGTGATGTTTTAATCTTTCATGATTAACACAAAGTCCGGAGACCGGCCTTGAACTAACTTACTTGTTGTTACTTGTGCGGTGGGCGCAAGTTTGGAAATACTATGCTTAAAAAATCTTTGTTAGGTGCCGCAATTACAGCTGCACTGTCATTTTCTGTTGCTGCTGAGCAAGATCAGCCTATCGAGCGTATCACAGTAACTGCTAATAAATTTTCTCAATCAATTGATACCGCGTTAGCCACTGTAAATGTGATTGATCGAGCGCAAATTGAACAATCAAATATAAGGGATTTACCATCACTATTAAATAATATCTCAGGTGTTGATATTGTTCGCAATGGTGGTTTTGGTCAAAAGGTGAGCGTATTTGTTCGTGGTGCTTCGACTAAGCATACCCTAGTTTTAGTTGATGGTGTTCGCATTAGCGATGCCAACTCAGGTGATGTGTCTTTTACTAATATTCCTGTAAATAGTATTGAACGTATTGAAGTCGTAAAAGGTGCGCGTGCTGCAATTTATGGTTCAGATGCGATCGCGGGGGTGATCAATATTATTACGCGCGATGCACAGCAGCATCAGGTTAATGTAACGACAGGTGCGCACAATTACTTTAACTTACAAGGTGCGAGTAAAGTATCACAAGACAACTTAACTGTGGGCTTCAATTTTGGCCTTGAACGCACAGATGGCTATGATGTTATTGAAAAAGATCCTGAAGCGCCAATTGGTAAAGATCATGATCGTGACGGATACATCAATCGTAATCTAGGTGTAAATATCAGCTATGATGCAGAGCAATATGGTGTATTGAGTTTACTAGGGCAATACAGCAATGGCCACGCTGATTATGATAATGCTTGGGGCAACGATGAATACGAATTTGAAAACTATAGCGCTAAGTTAGCTTGGGAAAAGAAAACTGCGCAGTTTGTTCATAATGCCGCGTTAAGTCTGTCTCAAGAAGAAAATATACAAACAGGCACTGAAGTAAAAGATAGCTATAGCACTGAGCGTTCAGAGTTTGAATACCGCACTTTATATACCCTAAACCAAGATATTCAGTTAACTGCAGGTGCAAACTTACTGACTGAAGACTTAGGTGAATCAAGCGCGTCATTCAGCGAGAGTTCTCGCGATAACAAAGCGGTATTTGTTGGTGGCTTTTATAATGATGGTAAATGGTTAGCAAACTTAGTAACACGTACAGATGACTATGATTTCCATGGTCGTGCAAATACCTATAGCAGTGCTTTTGGTATTAAAGCGAATAAATACGTTACCCTTCGTTTAAACCATGGTACAGCCTTTAGAGCGCCATCTTTAACGAATGCTTTTGTAAAAGATAGCCCTTGGTATTTACCTAATGTAGATATCAAACCTGAAGAAGCGACGAATAATGAATTCGGTTTAAGTGTTACTACAGGTGCTGTTCGTTATGATTTTGCTATTTTTAGTAATCAAATTGATAACCTGATCTCTAATCAGTATGACGCAGATACAGGTAAGTACATTCCTTACAATGTTGATAGCGCAACTATGAAAGGGGTTGAGTTAAGTTTAGCATTATCAGCGTTTGGCTTTGAACATGACGCTAATTTAACTTTCTTAGATGCAAAGGATGATACAACAGGGGCAGATTTACCTCGTCGTTCAGACAAAGCATTTAATTACACGGTATCTAAAACATGGGATAAGCTAGATGTAAGCTTGAACATGCAGTATCGCTCTGAAAGACCGTCGATCTCTTTCTATGACACGACTTTAGCGTCATACACTGTCTTTAATTTATCAGCTAACTATACACTATTTGATTTACTTGAGTTAAATGCACGTGTGGAAAACCTAACTGATAAGTCATATACGACAGCAGGCTCAGGCTTTGCTCAAAATGGTGATTTATTAGGTTATGTACCTTTAGGTCGTCAGTTATATGTTGGTGCTTCTATTCAGTTTTAATAAATAACTAAAAAGAGTCATTATAAAAAAGCCAGTCATCTGACTGGCTTTTTAATGCGTGTTAAGTGCTAAATTAGTTTGTTGAAGGCAGTTCCATGATGCCGTCAATCTCGATTTGCACACCTTTTGGTAGTTCTCTAACACCAATTGCAGCACGGGCTGGGTAAGGTGTTGAGAAGTACTGGCTCATGATTTCATTCACTGTTGCAAAGTTGCTTAAGTCAGTTAAGAAGATATTTACCTTAACCATGTCTTGTAAACGTCCGCCAGCAGCTTCACACACCGCGATTAAATTTTTAAATACTTGGTGTGTTTGCTCTGCGAAGTCTTCAGAGATGACTTCCATGGTTTCTGGTACTAATGGGATCTGGCCAGACAGGTATACAGCAGTACCCACTTTAACCGCTTGGCTGTATGTGCCGATGGCTGCAGGTGCGCTGTCTGTTGAAATAATTGCTTTGTTCATAATAATCCTACTTTTTACGGTATACACGTTGAACGTCAGGCATTACCCTGATCTTACGCATCACATCTGCGACGTGAACACGGTCTTTAACCGTGATACCTAAATCAATGATATATAAGTTACTTTCTTTTTCGTCAGTGGCAATTTCGACGATATTTGCGTTGGTGCTTGCCACTACGCTAGTTAATTTTGCAAGCGTACCTTGGTGGTTGATGATTTCAACTCTAAGACCTGCAATATACTCTTTCTCTGGGTTGTCATCCCATTTTACGACGAAATATTTCGAACGCTCGCTTTCCCAACCTTTAATGTTTTTACATTCTTGGCGGTGAACATTTAAGCCCTTACCTTGACTGACATAAGCAGTAATGGCGTCACCAGGCACAGGACGACAGCATTTCATGTAATTTACTAGCATGCCTTCAGTACCGATGATCGCAGCTTTCGCTTTATTTGCTAGCGTTTCAATACTGCCATCATCTTCGTCAAGATCATCATTTTGTAATAAACGCTTAGCAATGAGGACACTCATGATATTGCCACAGCCAATCTCAACCAGTAGTTCGAGCATGGTTGAAAGTTTGTGCTCTGCTAATACACGGTCTATTTGTTCTTGCGAGATATCACTTAATTGATACTCCCCAAGAGCAGAATCGAGTAAACGACGACCTAATTCAAGCGCTTCTTCTTCACGCTGGCTCTTAAGGTAGTTACGAACCCCTAAGCGCGCTTTACCTGTAACAATGAAATTTAACCAAGTAGCATTTGGATGCGCACCAGAGCTAGTGATGACCTCTACGGTTTGACCTGTATCGAGCGCTTTACTGAGCGGATAAGGTTTACGATTTACACGCGCGCCTACACAGGTATTACCGACATCTGTATGTACCGCATAAGCGAAGTCGACGGCTGTGGCACCCATAGGCAGTTCTACAATGCGGCCATCAGGCGTGAAGACATAAATCTCTTCTGGGAATAGTTCAGTCTTAACGTTTTCGACGAATTCAAACGATGAACCAGCACTTTGTTGTAATTCAAGTAGGCTCTGCATCCACTGACGAGCGCGTTGCTGTGCAGTATGACCCGCACTGTCACCGGACTTTTTATACATCCAATGCGCAGCAACCCCTTTGTCAGCCATTTGATCCATATCGTGGGTGCGAATTTGGATCTCGACTGGAATACCATGCGGCCCAACAAGTGAGGTATGTAAAGACTGATAGCCGTTGGTTTTTGGTACGGCAATATAGTCTTTAAAACGTGTTTCGATTGGTTTATATAAATTGTGGGCTACACCGAGTATACGGTAACAGGTATCTAGGTTATCAACGGCAATACGGAAGGCATAAATGTCCATGACTTCGTTGAACATAAGCTCTTTGTTGAGCATTTTTTTGTAAATGCTGTATAGATGCTTTTCCCGGCCACTGACACTGGCTTGAATGCCTGCTTCTTCAAGGCGCGATTCGATTTCACCTTGAATATTAGTGATCACTTCTTTTCTATTGCCGCGTGCTTTCGCTACTTCTGATTTTAAAGCGCGATGACGCATAGGGTAGAGAGCTTGGAAGCCTAAGTCTTCTAATTCATTCTTAATGTCGTGAATACCAAGGCGATTTGCGATCGGTGCATAAATTTCTAGGGTTTCACGGGCAATTCGACGGCGTTTATCAGGGCGAAGTGCACCTAAAGTACGCATATTATGAGTTCTGTCCGCAAGCTTAATGAGAATAACGCGAATATCTTGCGTCATTGCCATGATCATTTTGCGATAGTTTTCAGCTTGGAATTCTTTTTTATCTTTAAAGCTGAGTTTATCTAGCTTGCTCACACCTTCTACAAGTTCAGCAACTGTATTGCCAAATATTTCGGCAAGGTCCTGTTGACTGAAGTCAGTGTCTTCGATGACGTCATGCATCAGCGCAGCCATTAAGGTTTCATGGTCTAAACGCATACTTGCAAGAATTTGTGTCACTTCAACTGGGTGAGTGATATAAGGCTCGCCACTTGAGCGAGTTTGCCCTTCATGGGCTTCACGCGCCACCACGTAGGCTTTTTGTACCAGTTCTACGTCAGCGGGGGAAAGGTATTCTGAGATCTTTTGTTTCAGGCCTTCAAAAAGATACATTCACACTCCAATGTTCCAGTGAAGTAATATGATGCTATGAATATACGATGAATTATCAGAGAAACCAATGGCTAGCTGTGACTTTTATGTCTACGGAAGGTAATTATTTTGTTGTATAGGCTTAAAAACAACAAAGCCAGCGTTAAAGCTGGCCTTGAGTATGAAGTGCAGGGGGTTTTAGCTGTTACCGCCAACAATTGCAGCAACCGCAGCAAGCTCTGCAGCTTCTTGGTTTTGTTGCTCTTCACGATCGATCATATCAAGAGACGAGTTGTTCACAAGTCCTTGTTCGATCTCACGTAGAGCGATTACAGTTGGCTTATCGTTTTCAGCATCAACCATAGGATCTTTACCACCTACAGAGATCTGACGAGCGCGACGCGCCGCTACTAGGATTAAGTCAAAACGGTTACCAATTTTATCTACTGCATCTTCTACAGTTACGCGAGCCATCGAAGCACTCCAAAGTTATTCATGTCGAATTGGTAAGTTTACTTGATGCAAACCAATTCTCCAATAGGTGGTTAAAAATTTATCTTGTTTAAATAAGAGAGATTAAGCCAATAACTCAGCAATTAAACTTTGATGACGGTGTTTTTGTGCATCTTGTTCAAGACGAGCAGCTATTACGATATGTTCAAGTTGTGTAAGTGCAAGATCGAAATCGTCATTAACTAGTACATAATCGAACTCATCATAGTGGGAGCTTTCTGATTTTGCTTCCGCCATGCGGCCTGCAATGACTTCTTGAGAATCTTGTCCGCGGTTATTTAAGCGATTTTCAAGTTCGGCTTGCGATGGTGGTAAAATAAAGACCGTTTTCACTGATGGCATTAATTCACGAACTTGACGCGCACCTTGCCAATCAATATCTAAAAACACATCAATACCTTGCTCAAGTTGAGATTCTATCGCTGCTTTTGAAGTGCCATAGTAGTTTTCGAACACTTGCGCCCATTCAAAAAAGTCGCCCTGATCAATCAAGGCTTTGAATTCATCTACGCTGACAAAGTGGTAGTGCTCACCATTGTTTTCACCTGGGCGAGGGCCGCGAGTAGTGTGAGAAACTGACACTTTAATATCAGCATGTTTCTCTAACAATGCTTTGATCAGGCTTGATTTACCAGCCCCAGAAGGCGCTGAAAGAATAAATAAATTACCGCGAGTTTGTGATGTCATAATTAAATCTGTGGCTTGAAACGTGATTTGGTTTCTAAAAGCATATTTTAAACCCTGCAAGTTTAATTGGCTAGAACAGATTTCGAGCGCAATAAAATTGTCATACAGCGGTTGTAAACTAATCAGATGCTGTTTCTGTTTTGGTGATCTGCAGTGGAGAGTAGTCGCATAGAGGCGTTTAAAATTGACGCACAGAGTTTACAAACAATTTTAGACGAACGCTTGGTTGAAACTTTATTTCAACCGATTTGCGATGTTGCGCGGCAAACTATTCTGGGTTTTGAGGCATTAAGCCGAGGCCCTGAAAGATCTGAATTAGAATCACCAAATGCTTTATTTGCTGCTGCACAGCGTTTTAATAAACTTTCTGAATTAGAACTGTTATGCCGTGAAAAAGCGATTGAGCGTTTTGCTGAATTGAACCTATCGGGCAAATTGTTTCTAAATGTCAGTCCAAATACACTGCTAGACCCAAATCACCCTAGAGGTGAAACTCTGCAACTTATTCAGCAGTATGGCTTACAGGCCAGCCAAGTCGTGATTGAAGTTACCGAGCAAGATAAAGTAGATGACGGCTTTTTATTGCTGAAAACCATCGGCCATTATCGTAAATTAGGCTTTAACATTGCCATTGATGACTTAGGTGCGGGTTATTCAGGATTGAAACAGTGGTCTGAATTGCAGCCTGATTTTGTCAAGATTGATCGCTATTTTATCGATCATTGCGATCAGAGCTTGGTTAAACGCGAGTTTTTAAAGTCAATCATAGAGCTTGCTAAAGCAACACGTACAGCTGTTATTGCTGAGGGAATTGAACGTGCTGAAGAATTAGCCCTTATCACTCAGCTAGGAATTACAAATGCGCAAGGCTTTTTAATTGCAAGACCCGCTAATGTGCCAGTAAATGCCTACCCAAATATTTTAAAAGAATCGAGTCAAACACAAGGAAATGTGATGCATCGAGGTTTAGCTAAAATAATTGGGGAGTTAACGCATGTCACCCCAGCGGTATTAAATGGAGTGTTGTGCCAAGACGTACATCGGGTGTTTGAAAAAGATAAGCAGTTGATGAGTCTCGCTGTTGTTGATGAGCATCAAACCCCTATGGGCTTGCTTCACCGTGATCAATTAACAGAAGTTTTTGCAGCGCCTTATGGTCATGCTTTGTATGCTAAAAAGCCATTGGCTTCTTTAATGGATAAGCAACCATTAATTGTTGATGAGAAAACTCAGTTAGACGAAGTAAGTCAGTTAATTACGGAGCAAGACTTTGATATTCGCCGCCACATTGTGGTGACGCAAGGCGGAAAATATTTAGGTTTGGTACCACTTAGAGCAATTTTAAAACACATCACCGAAGAAAAAATTCGCAATGCGCAGCATTCAAACCCACTCACTATGTTACCCGGTAATGTCGCAATTAACGAAGCCATAGAACAGCGACTGTTGAATAAACAAAACTTCACCTTGGCGTATGTTGATTTAAATCACTTTAAGCAATTCAATGATTTGTATGGTTATGCTAGTGGTGATGAGGTAATTAAGCTACTAGCCGATGTTATCAGTAACTGTTGCGCAGGTTTTTCTGGGTTTGTGGGCCATATTGGTGGTGATGATTTCATGGTGGTATTTGATGGTGATGATGCCGAACCGCTTTGCCGAGACATTATTAATGAGTTTGAATTGAAATCTAAAGGCTATTTTACCGCTGAGCATGTGAAAGCAGGTGGGTATTGGGCGACAAATAGAGAAGGGCAGCAGCAGTTTGTACCTTTGCTCACACTTTCTATTGGCTTGGTGTCACCGCATGTTGATAGCTGCCATAACAGTCATCAGGTAGCGGCGCTTGCAACAGATGCCAAGAAAGAAGCCAAGCGTTATCGTAACAGCTATTTATTTGTGGCTAATAAGTGTCGACCAACGGTGGCGATTGTTTCTTAATCAGAAATACTTGAGTCATGGCTCTATTTTGGGTAGCTTAGAGTAAAATGAGTGGGAGCCCACTATATGCAGAGACTCATCAATTTTTTCATTATTATAAGTGTTTGTGGTGCTTTTCAGCTTCAGGCAAAAGAAACTGAAACCATAAAAGTCGCGAAAGAGCCAAGAAAGCTTTATGAGCGAGATCATTACCTTTATGAGTTGCTCGATAAAGCGTTAATAGCCGCAGGAGCCACTTACGACTATGAGCATGTCACTGTTCACCCTCATCAACAGCGCACTTTGATGGCTCTCTCTAAAGGTAAGGTAGACTTGCATTGGAGTATGACCAGCCCAGATCGAGAGCAAATAGCAATTACGATTCCTATACCTTTATTTAAAGGTTACATAGGTAAGCGTGCGATCATGGTGAAGAAAGAGCGAGTTGCACAATTCTCAACGCTGCAAAACTTAGAGCAGTTGAGCGCGTTTACTGCAGTGCAAGGACATGATTGGCCAGATACAAAGATCTTAGCGTTTAACAACCTTCCAATAAAACCACTCTCGAACTATCAGGCTATGTTTAAACTATTGTCAGTAGGCAGAGTTGATTACTTTCCTAGATCTTTCATTGAAGTAAATTCTGAGCTTGAAGAAAATCCAGAACAATTCACTTTATTGCCTAATATCTATTTGGAATATCCAACGGCGTTTTATTTTTTTGTTAATAATGCAAAGCCTAAATTGGCAGCGGATTTAAAGCGAGGACTGAACAAATTGCAAAGTAACGGAGAGTTTGATGCACTGTTTGCTAGTTATTTTAAAGACGATTTAGCGCGGTTATCTATGTATCAGCCTGACAATGCCATAAAGTTAAAAAATCCATATTACACTGCAAAGTAAATTATTCAGGACTGATTAGATAGGGGTTTAAATGTAAAAAGGAGCTAATGGCTCCTTTTTTAGCATGCTTTGAAACAAATTTGATTTATCAACTTAGTAATCTTCTCCTGCGAAGGTTTGATCTTCTCCATTGCTAAATATTCATCAGGCTGGTGAGCTTGCTCGATAGAGCCAGGGCCCATAACAATGGTTTCGCAGCCTAGTTGTTGTAAAAAAGGCGCTTCGGTGCAGTAGTTTACTGCAATGGCTTGCTCTCCAGAAACCGCTTCGGCGAGTTTTACTAAGGCACTGTCGGTTGTGCCAGTAAAGGCCGGAATAGGATCATGTAAGTCAATCACATCAACGCTATTTGGGTATTCATCATTAATTGTTTTTACTGCTTCTAGCAATAATAATTGCAGCTCTTGAATACTCAGCCCAGGCAGTGGGCGAATGTCTAAATGCAGCTCACAACAGCCACAGATACGATTGGCATTATCACCCCCATGTATATGCCCTAGGTTTAAAGTCGGGTAGGGTATTGCAAAATGCTCAATTGAATATTTATTCTTTAAAGTGTCTTTGAGCTGCAACAGCTTTGCAATGATTTTATGCATCACTTCAATGGCATTTAAACCACGTGCGGGATCAGAGCTATGCCCCGACCTGCCTGTTACTCGAATGGCACTACTCATGTGCCCTTTATGGGTGAATACAGGCACCATATCAGTCGGTTCACCAATGACACAAAACTCAGGTTTTAAGCTTTGATGTTTCGCCACCTCTTGTGCGCCCGCCATGGTGGTTTCTTCATCTGCGGTTGCGAGGATCATAATGGGTTTAGATTGTTTTACATCTTGGGCATCTAGTTGTTTTATTGCTTCAATGACAAAAGCAAAAAAGCCCTTCATATCAATACTACCCAGCCCAAATAGTTTATTATCAGATTCGCTGAGTTTAAAAGGATCGTAACTCCAACGGCTATCATCAAAAGGTACGGTATCAGTATGCCCTGCTAACATTAATCCGCCTTCACCTTTACCACGTTTAGCCAGCAAATTAAATTTACCTGGCGCAGTCGTCAACTCGGTTATTTCAACGCTAAATCCAAGATTTTCGCACCAAGCAGCAAGCAGTTCTATGGTTGAGTAGTTACTCATATTGAGCTGTGGATCAAGCGCGCTGATTGAAGGTTCTGCAATAAGCGCCTGATACATATTTATAAATGCTGGAGTAGTCATATTTATCCGAAAATATTTATTCAAAATGTTTGCATAATAATTTATATGTGTTTAGTATGAATATCAATTCACTTTTTGAGCATAAATATAATTTGAGGCTAAGATGCGACGATATACATTCAACACTTTTTAAATAATGCCCTGAGGGCACGAAACAGAACCAAATTTTTAGAGATTTTTTTACTATGTTGAATGTAACCATTATTGGCGCTAGCGGCTATAGCGGCGCTGAATTAGCCAGTTTAATTGCCAAACATCCCAACTTCTCCCTTGCTGGATGTTTTGTGTCAGAGCAAAGTTTAGACAAAGGAAAGCTCCTGAGTGACTTATATCCAGAACATGCCTCTTTGCTCGACACGCTTCTTTTACCTCTTGATGAACAAGCCTTTGCGGATATCGAAGCCAATGCAGACTTCGTTTGTCTGTGTACAGATCATAAAGTCAGTGTAGAGCTCGCGCCTAAGTTTTTAGCCATGGGTAAAAAGGTGTTCGATTTATCTGGTGGTTTTAGGCTTAAAAATCCTCAAGACTACGACAGCTTTTATGGTTTTACCCACCAATCACCTACTTGGCTTGCACAAGCTGAATATGGTTTAGCAGAGTGGAATGCAAAGGGCATTTCACAGGCACAACTGGTTGCTGTTGCAGGTTGTTATCCTACCGCTGCGTTAAATGGCTTGAAGCCTCTTAAGGAAGCAAATTTACTCGCCGATGAAACCATCATTGTTAATGCTGTATCGGGCGTAACGGGGGCGGGTCGCAAAGCCAATATTGGCACACAGTTTTGCGAAGTGTCTCTCGCACCTTATGGTTTATTTAATCACAGGCATACGCCTGAAATTTCACAGTATCTTGATCACTCTGTGTTATTCACCCCGCACTTAGGCAATTTTGCTCGCGGTATTCTTGAAACCATTTATGTGAAGCTGAAGCCGGGTGTAAGTGAGCACCAGGTTAATGAAGCATTTCAGGTATTGGCCGACGAGCCGCTAATTCGTTTAAAAGGCACTAAGCAAATGCCTTCAATTAAAGGTGTGGCTAAACAGCCGTATGTTGATATTGGCTGGCAAGTACAAGGTGAGCAACTGATTGTGGTGGTTGCCATCGATAACCTGTTAAAAGGGGCTGCTGGCCAAGCGCTACAGTGTATGAATATTGCAGCATTACTACCTGCTGAACTTGGCTTAAAAGGAGTGTCATGAAGATGCAAACATGGGTCATTAAAGTCGGTGGAGCGGTGTTAAACACGGAAGATGCAGCGATGGGACTATTTTCTGCAATTGCTGAGCTGACAAAAGTACAAGTCGACAAACAGTTTGTTGTGGTACATGGCGGCGGCGCGTTAGTTGATAAGTGGTTGTCGGATGCGGGTTTTGCAACGGCTAAGCATCAAGGTCTTCGTATCAGTCCAAAAGAACAGATGCCATATATTGTGGGCGCATTGGCAGGTACTGCAAACAAACAACTGAGTGGTCAAGCGATTAAAGCGGGTTTAAAGCCTGTGGGTACTTGTCTATATGAAGCGGGTTTAATTGCTTCGCAAAAACTCAAAGCATTGGGTCAAGTGGGCGAGTGCCAACAAGGTGGAGCAAGTATTTTACCTACGCTGTTAGAGCTGGGTAGAACACCTATGGTGAGCTCAATTGGAATTGGCGCTGATGGCCAACTTTATAACGTCAATGCCGATGAAGCGGCGGCGGCGATTGCTGAGCAACTAGATGCTGAGCTTATTTATATGACAGATGTAGAAGCGGTGCTTGATGCGAATAAGCAGCCTTTACATCAATTATCTGAACAACACATTGCTATTCTTATCGAAGAAGGAGTCATTGTTGGCGGCATGGAGGTCAAAGTGAAGACCAGCCTGCACGCTGCACAACACTTACGACGCGGGGTGTATATATCGAGCTGGCAGAAGCCAGAAAATCTTATTGCCTTAGTTCAAGGCATCCATGTCGGTACAAAAATTACACCTTAGGAAATAGCAATGACATCTCATTTTTTAACTGGATTAGAACTAAATAAAGCACAAGCGCTAAAACTATTGTCGCTTGCACAAACAATCAAGCAGCAGCCAAAAGAATTTAATCAAGCGCTCGCTGGTCAATCTATCGTTACCTTGTTTGAAAAGCCGAGCTTACGTACTCGTGTGTCTTTTGATATTGGTATTAATCGTCTAGGTGGTCATGCGGTTTATCTAGACCAACAAAACGGTGCGATGGGCGGCCGTGAGTCGGTGAAAGATTTTGCCCTTAATATTGCGACTTGGGCGGATGGCATCGTGGCACGTGTTAATGCACATAGTTCATTGCAAACATTGGCTGAGTTTTCGAGTGTCCCTGTAGTGAACAGCTTATGTGACCTATACCACCCATGTCAGGCATTGGCTGACTTTTTAACACTGCAAGAAGTTTATGGTGACGTCAGTAAAATTAAACTCGCGTATCTAGGTGAAGGGAATAACGTCACTCATTCTCTGATGTTATTAGCTGCAACGCTAGGTACTAATTTTGTTGCTGTTTGTCCTAAAGGTGCTTCACCGGATGCGCAAATGTTGAAGCAGGCAGAGTTGATAGCACAAGATACAGGTGCTTCTATTTCTGTTAGTGACGATATTGAAGCTACAGCAGGTGCAGATGCACTTTATGCAGATACCTGGGTGTCGATGGGAGATACGACCCCGCTTGAACAAGTCAAAGCCAAGTATATGCCGTATCAAATTAATCAACAACTGGTCGCGCAATCAGGTGCAAGTACGATATTGCATTGTCAGCCAGCGCACCGTGAGTATGAAATCACTTCAGAGGTGATGGACGGGGCAAATTCAAAAATTATTCAACAAGCTGAAAACCGCATGCATGCCCAAAATGCATTGCTGGTATCACTGTTAAATCCAAATTATGCGTAAAGGTAAAGTAATGAGCGAAATTAAAAAAGTTGTACTGGCTTATTCTGGCGGACTAGATACATCGGCAATCGTGCCTTGGTTAAAGGAAAACTATGGTTGTGAAGTGGTAGCCTTTGTTGCTGATGTGGGCCAAGGTGAAGAAGAGCTAGTAGGTGTTGAAGAAAAAGCTTTAGCGTCAGGTGCTTCAGAGTGCCACATTGTTGACTTAAAAGAAGAAATGGTCAGCGACTATATATACCCAACATTAAAAACGGGTGCGATTTACGAAGGCACTTATCTATTAGGTACGTCTATGGCACGTCCTATTATTGCTAAAGCACAAGTTGAAGTTGCACGCAAAGTGGGTGCCGATGCGCTATCACATGGTTGTACAGGTAAAGGTAACGACCAAGTACGTTTTGAATCTTGTTTCTCGGCATTAGCACCAGATCTAAAAGTGATCGCGCCTTGGCGTGAGTGGGATCTATCAAGCCGTGAGTCATTACTTGATTACCTTGCAGAGCGAAATATCCCATGTGCTGCTTCTGCGACAAAGATTTACAGCCGCGATGCCAATGCTTGGCATATTTCACACGAAGGTGGAGAACTGGAAGATCCATGGAACCAGCCAAGCGACCAAGTATGGACTTGGACAACTGCACCAGAGCAAGCACCAGATAAACCTGAGTTTGTCGCTGTGTCTGTTGAGAAAGGTGAAATCGTTGCAGTGAATGGTGAGCGTTATAGCCCTTATAAATGTTTAATGGAGTTGAATAAACTAGCCGCACCGCATGGTGTAGGTCGTGTTGATATTCTTGAAAACCGTTTAGTGGGCATGAAGTCTCGTGGTTGTTATGAAACGCCAGGTGGCACAGTCATGATGGCCGCACTGCAAGCAATCGATGAGTTAGTGCTAGATAAAGCAAGTCGCAAATGGAAAGAGGCGCTTTCTTCTGAGTTTTCTCATTTAGTCTATGACGGTCGTTGGTTCACGCCGTTAAAAGATTCAGTATTAGCTGGTGCTGAAGCGCTGAGTGAAGTTGCAACAGGTGAGGTGATCTTAAAAATGTATAAGGGCCAAGTTGCTGCAGTACAAAAGCAATCGGTAAATAGCTTATACAGTGAAGATTTTGCCACATTTGGTGAAGATGATGTGTATGACCAGTCGCATGCTGAAGGGTTTATTCGCCTGTTCTCATTATCGAGCAGAATTGCCGCATTAAACGCAAAGGCTAAATAAGAGTTAAGTTTGGAGATTTCAGCATGGCACTATGGGGCGGCCGTTTTTCATCAGGACCTGATGAGGCTTTTAAACAATTTAATGATTCTTTGCCGTTTGATTACCAAATGGCGGAGCAAGACATTATCGGCTCAATCGCTTGGGCCGGTGCACTTCAACAAGTAAAGGTGTTAAGTGCACAAGAGCATACTGAGCTGGTTGCAGCTTTGAATGAGCTATTAAGCGAAGTACAACAAGATTTATCAGCTGTTGCGAGTGCTGGGTATGAGGACATCCATTCGTATGTTGAAGCTAAGCTGATAGAAAAAGTGGGTGATTTGGCGAAAAAGTTACACACGGGACGCAGTCGCAACGATCAGGTTGCGACTGATTTTCGTCTTTGGAGTCGAAGTACAGCCGAACAAATTGTTGAAGCCATTCAGGCTTTAAAAGCTGAATTCGTCGCCCTTGCTGAACGTGAACTTGGTACAATTTTACCTGGCTATACGCACTTACAGCGTGCGCAGCCGGTTCTATTCAGCCACTGGTGTATGGCCTATGTTGAAATGCTTGAACGAGATGAATCTCGTTTAAGCGATGCTATTACTCGATTAAATGTCAGCCCGCTGGGAAGTGGCGCGTTAGCAGGCACAGCTTACCCGATTGATAGAGAAGCTTTAGCGCATAACCTAGGTTTTAGCCATGCTAGCCGTAATAGTCTAGATGCAGTGTCTGACCGCGATTTTGTGGTTGAACTTTTAAGTTGCGCCAGCATTTCAATGATGCATTTATCTCGTTTCGCAGAAGATCTGATTTTTTATAATACTGGCGAGGCTGGGTTTATTGAGTTGGCTGATAATGTGACTTCGGGTTCATCGTTAATGCCACAAAAGAAAAACCCAGATGCTTTGGAGTTGATCCGTGGTAAGACCGGTCGTGTATTCGGTGCCTTCAGCGCCATGATGATGACACTAAAAGCATTGCCGCTTGCTTATAATAAAGACATGCAAGAAGACAAAGAAGGATTGTTTGATGCCATGCCAACTTGGCTTGCCTGTATTCATATGGCACAAGCCTGCATTAAGGGTATCAAGGTAAATGGTGAAGCAACGTTAAAGGCAGCGAAAGGCGGCCATGCTAATGCAACTGAGCTTGCTGACTACCTAGTTGCTAAAGGTATTCCATTTAGAGAAGGTCACCATATCGTTGGACAGCTTGTTCAGCACGCAATAGGTAAAGGTCAGAATCTAGAAAATTTATCGCTTGATGAGTTTCAAACTGTTTGCCCTGTAATTGCAGAAGATGTTTACCCTGTACTAGAGATAGATGCCTGTATTGCCGCACGGCAGGCGCTAGGTGGAACATCCTTGCCACAAGTGGAACAAGCAATAAAGTTTGCTAAACAGCAAGCGGAATCTAAATAGTGATAAAGGATAAGTAGTTTTTAGAGTTTATTTCTTGGCATGTTAAACCAATACTTTTGAATCAAGCCACTACTCATTTATTTGAGTAAAGCTTTAAATTATTAAAAAAGCACCATTTTTATATCAAACTGGTGCTTTTTTGTTTCTTGTGAACATAAAACCAGCATTTAAGCAAGTTAAGTGTAATGTGGTGTAATATTGGATCGATCATTGCTAAATAACTTTTAACAATAAATAAACGTCACTTTTGTGACTCTCTGTTTCACAGCGTAAATAAGGAAACATTATGTTAAAGGTAATTAAAACTTTAGTATCAAAACAACGTTCAGCTCAAAGCGCTAGCCAAATCAATTCTCTTTCTGGTAAGGTAATTAAATCTGAAAAGTTTTTAGAGCAAATTACTGGCGCTCGCGGTGGTGGTCTTGTTGACAGTGGTTACCGTCCAAAAGACCAAACAGCCGAATAATTGCTCCTGCTAACTCTTATGGTGGATATATTTTTAACTCAATCAGCTTAGGCTTACACTTTGATACAATAATTTTAATAGGTATGGTTTTGGCTTTTTTGCTGAATCTATTCTTTTTTGTGTCTGGAATTAGTAAAAATATATCCCTCCTTTTAGCTTCCTTTTTAATGGCTGCATCATACTTTACAAGTAATCATTTTATAAATTTATCTGCAGATAGAATGTATATGTATATCTCGTGGATAGTATATGACATAGTCACTATAGGCATGATTTTATTAGCGCATAAAGTTTGGAAACAAAAACTTTGTATTGCTGTTAAATATGTAATTCTTGGCCTTTCATTAAATGCTTTATTATGTCTGATTATACATATAGATCTTAGGGTACTTTGGAATTCTGAACCTTGGTGGTTCTGGTATTTTTATACTTTAGCGATTAATACAATAGACGTAGTTATGGTTGCAGCTTTGATACTTGATCGGGATTTTTTAGGTATGAAATTTATCAATCATAAAGTTAAAAAGTATTTTTCAAAAAAACAAAAGACTATCTCTGCTTAACAATTTATGGGGCAAATATGACAAGAGGCTCCTCTTGTTGTTAGCCCTGAAACCGATATTACCCTCAATAAATAGGTTCATTTCGCCGCAAAGCTTGTGTCTCTGAGTAATAGCGTTTACCTTGTCACACTGTTTTAGAAGAACTTAGTGGTTCTCTAAGACTTTTATATAAAGATTAATTGCTTCAGGTTATGTACTACTGTGGGTCTCTTCTTCTCCTCGGCGGCTTTTACTAGTTTTTTATCAAATTTTATAATTTGGTGCTTTTTAATGGCTACCTTATTAAATTTTGTGAGAATGTCTGGTTGGCAATTTCAAAGTGCTGACAAAGCAAGATTTAAAGAGCCTATGCAGCTTGCTACCATAATGTTTCTTTCTTATTTCTTTGGCAGTGTCATTGATTACTTTGTAAATCTGAAAGAATTAATTTCTTATTATCACCCAAATAGCTATTATTTTTTCCTCGATATCTTAACTGCATTGCTTATTTCTATAGTAGTTAAAGTGCGCTCAAAGCAGGGGCAAGTATGCAAATTTTATTTATTATGTGGGTTGCTGTTTAACGCATCTCTCTTCTTAATAATCCAAATAGAAATTTTCCTTATATACGAGGGCTTTAAGCCTTATGAACATTGGTGGCTTTGGTATATGTTTTCTATTGGTATTAATTCTTCCGACGCCATGATGGTTTTAGTACTAATACTTCAAAAGGACTTTTTCAGACTTTACCTTCTGAGCCGTAAGATAAGAGAATGTTTTTGATGGTATCAATACTCTTGAGACTTATTATTTTTGTATAAGCTTGATTATATTACTTATCAATTACAAATACTAAACTCAAATTAGTGATTTAAATGATAGAAACTTTGTATCTTTTTGGTGAAATACTGTACTTCGAGCCAGTAGTACAGTTTCTATACGGCCATACTACTACGTTTATCTTTTTTATGGTGCTTCTGGTGAACTTTGTCAGAACATCTAGAGATAGTAAGAGCTCTATGAAAAAAGAGCAAGCGCACGAAATTTTGATTTTGTCACTTGTTATGTTTGTTTCATACGCGATTCCAATGCCATTCGATTATATATATTGGCTTTCAGAGAAGCGCTCTGTTTACATACCTAATACACCATATATGGTGCTGGATATTCTTACGATTCTGTTTATTTACAGCTTTGTCAAAATAGGAACCAATTTGGGCAAATTGTGTCGTTTTTATTTAACGGTTGCACTTGGAGTGAACGCCTTGTTGTTTTTCTTACTACAGCTTGATCTTTTGCTTATATACGAGGGCTTGAAAAAGAGTGACTTTTGGTGGTTTTGGACTTTATTCAGCTATGGAATAAACGGTTCAGATCTCATCATGGTCTTAGTTTTGGTGATACAAAAAGACTTCTTAGGTTGGTATAAACTGAGCGAAAAAATTAAGGGCGCTGAGTCGCGCCCTTAATTAAAATTGAATTTCCCAGCTTGCTGAGACAGCGGTGTGGGTTTCAGACTCTTTGGGTAGTTTATCCTGCCAAATACTCAATCCTAATTTGCCTAGGCCTTTAAAGAAGCCCTGTTGATAACCGACTTCAAGTAGTGTTCTATCAAGCTCTAATGTATCAAAATCGATTTGCTTAAGTTTTGCGTAGCCACCGAAGCCTGCAAGACGATAATAATCAACTCCTAACGTGATACTCTTAGCTTGCGGACCCATTGCGGCACCCAGCCACTGGTTTCTATTTGTATAATCACCGCCCGTTTCCGGAGTGGTAAAATTGCATTGAAAGCTGGCTTGCTCTGCCTGACACTCAACGAGTGTATCGCTGATTTCAATAAAACCTTTGGCACGATATTGTGCATCAGACATATAGCTTTCAACACCGATTGTGTAGTTGGTGTTGTCGGCGAGTAGTCCTTTATCATTCTCACCAGCGAGCTCAGCATAAACTGCGAAAGGTACGCCTTGTATTACTGAAGAGTATTTTGCATCTAGGCTAGTTAAGCGTTGTTTTGTATGTAATTCAGGTTGCTGTTCATCTGAGTGGAAAATAAAATCGCTTGCAGTTGAACTAAAAGCAACTTCTAAACCAGCTAAAGGCATACTTGATAAGCGTATACCCCAAAAGTCACCCTTTTTCTTACTGGTTAAATTCGGTTTCTGTTTTGCGGCAATCGCTGTGATTTGCCAGGGGCCGATAAAAGAAAGAAATGATGGACCTTGATAATCGGTATTAGCTCTGCTTAAACGCACCGCTTTCATAGGCGCGGCATGATTGCTTAGTAATAAAGCTTGCTCGTTGCCAGGGCCCCACCAATAATTTAACTGCTCAAGACTGGCAGACCAGTTGTCGAGTAATACCGCAACATGGCTACCGTAGTGGTTAATGTATTTCTTATCTAGCGCATCGTCAGTGTAATTTACCTGTACTTTCGCACTGACATTTTTATTGGTGATCTGGCCAAAGGTTTTCACGCCAGATTTAGCACCTTGACGCTCACCAAACCCCTCCCTTAATTCTGGGTCCTGATTGTAGAAGGCGCGAATACTTGAACGGCGTTGTTGTTTTGCATTTGATAAAGCATGCTTGACATGCGCAAGTGCAAATTTTGCCGGCTCAGGTACTTCATTCATATCAACCGCAGCCAAGTCTTGCACTATACCTCGCCATAATAATGGGTATTGATTGACAGGTCGTTGAATTAGGTTGTAGCTAACAAGTAAGTCTATAGAGTGCTTAAGCTGCGCTTGTTCAGCTTCTATCCATGGGCTAGAGAAAGCAGAGAAGCTGCTAAGGCTGATTGCTAAGGCTAATATTTTTAATTTCATCCGTGTAACTTTTCCAATAAGGCCGTGGCAACAATCGGGTCTACAAACTCGGTTACATCTCCATGATGTAAAGCAACCTCTTTGACGAGTGTTGAGGAGATGAATGAGTTTCTTTCTGAAGGTGTTAAAAATACGCTTTCAAGATCGGGATTGAGTCGCCGGTTCATATTCGCTAGCTGGAACTCATAGTCAAAATCCGAGACCGCGCGAATGCCGCGAATTAATACCTGGGCATTTTGTTGCTTAGCTAAATCGACTAATAGTCCAGAAAAGCCTATAACTTTAACATTTTTGAATTCACTCAACACTTGTTCAGCGAGTGCAACGCGCTCATCTAAGTTAAAGCAAGGCTTTTTACTAGGGTTGTTGGCAATGGCGAGTAATACGACATCAAACATTTTTGCAGCACGCTTAATTAAGTCAGCGTGACCGTTTGTTAGTGGATCAAATGTGCCAGGGTAAAGTGCAGTTACTTTCATAACAATGTAGTCAGAATAAAATTTGCCTAATATTATCAAGCTTTGCGCTGAATTACACTGGTCTGCTTTGCTAGTTGTTGCTTATAACCGCAGCGTTTTAGTGGTATTTTCAATGTTGTGATAACTATACTATCCGTGGTCTTATTTATAGTGAATTGCACATAAATTATGTGATATGACAGAATCCAATAAGTAATCATGGCTGATTTTAGTTATTATAACCGTCATTAATAGCGTGTCTGAGAGCAGGATATGAATACCAAGGAAAAAATTATTCGTACCAGTATTGCCTTATTTAACCTTCATGGGGAGCGAGCGATTACGACTAATCACATCGCTTCAAATTTAGGAATAAGCCCTGGCAATTTGTATTATCACTTTAAAAATAAAGAAGATATTATCCGCAATATCTTCAACTTATACCGAGAGCACTTAAGTACTCACTTTAAACCGCTTGATACTAGTCATGAACCACTAGAGCAACTAACTCAATATTTGGATTCTCTATTTGAATTGATGTGGCGTTATCATTTCTTCTATGACAATTTGACTGATATTTTGGCGAAAGACAGTGAGCTAAAAAAAGAATATATCGCGTTTCAAGCAGACTTATTTAACCAAGTTCGCTCGGTGGTGATCGGTTTACGTACGGCAGGCGTAATAGAAATCACTGACGAAGATGCGTCCGAGTTTGCGCACATGTTAAAAATGACCGTCAGTTTTTGGACGCCTTATGTTAAAGCGCGTCGTATGACTGGGGTGTTAGAGCAACAAGATATATACAACGGTATTGTTAAAGTGCTGGTTTTAGTTAAACCATACTGCACAACTTTGAGTTTCAAAAAAATTAGTGATCTGCAAAAGCAATATCAGCAGCTTGCTGATGAAGCACTGCCAAGTATTGCCTAATCGCGTCAATATTGTTTATTTCCTCATCGCATAGAAATTTGTTATAATCGCGCGCCCGACTTATGCGGCGCGCATTCGCCCACCTAAAGAGTGTTTCTATGCTTAAATTTATCGTAAAACTGCACCCTGAGATCGCGATCAAGAGTAAATCTGTTCGTAAACGCTTTACTAAATTACTTGAGAAAAACATCAAGATGATTCTAATTCGTCGAGATGAAAAAGTTCGCGTAAAAAATAACTGGGATAATATTGCAGTTGAAACAGATATCATTGATGCACAAACGCGCGATTGGTTTATTGATAATCTAAAGCGTGTGCCAGGTATAGTGCAATTTATTGAAGTGCAAGAAACACCTTTTGAAACTTTAGATGATATTTACCAGCGCACATTAGAGCTTGCGAGTCATACCATTGAAGGTAAAACCTTTTGCGTACGAGTGAAGCGTAATGGTAATCATGACTTCACCTCCAGCGATGTTGAACGTTATGTTGGTGGTGGTCTTAACCAAAATGTAGAAGGGGCGAAGGTTAAGCTAAGTAAGCCAGAAGTCACGGTTAAGATTGAAATCAAAAAAGATTTAGCTTACATCGTTACCCATACACACTATGGTATTGGTGGCTTTCCTCTACCAACTCAAGAGGATGTGCTCTCACTTATTTCGGGTGGCTTTGACTCTGGCGTTGCAACATACCAAATGATGCGTAAAGGTGCGCGTACTCACTTCTTATTCTTTAATCTTGGCGGTGCTGCACACGAAATTGGCGTGAAGCAAGTCAGCCATTATTTATGGAAGCAATTTAGCTCGACACACAAAGTTAAGTTTATAACCGTTGATTTTGAGCCTGTGGTGGCTGAGATCCTAGAAAATGTCGAAAATGGTCAAATGGGCGTAGTGCTTAAGCGTATGATGATGCGAGCAGGGGCAGCGGTGGCAGATAAAGTTAATGCACAGGCGCTTATTACTGGTGAAAGTGTAGGGCAGGTTTCAAGCCAAACACTGGCAAATTTAAGTGTGATTGATCGTGTAACAGAAACCTTGATTTTGCGTCCGCTTATTCAACACGACAAAGCTGATATTATTAAGATCGCACGTGAAATTGGTACGGTAGAAATGGCAGAAGCTATGCCAGAATACTGTGGTGTGATTTCGCAAAAGCCGACTGTTAAAGCAAAAATTTCAAAGATCTTGGAAGAAGAGGCCAAGTTTGACTTTGATGTTTTAGACACTGTAGTGAAAAATGCCACAGTAAAAGACATTCGCGATATTGAAGCAGAAGCGAAAGAAGAAGTTAAAGAAGCAGAAACAGTGAGTGAGCTGCCTGAGAATGCAGTTGTAGTTGATATTCGCTCACCGGAAGAAGAAGATGCGAACCCACTTGAACTAGAAGGCGTTGAAGTGGAGCATATTCCATTCTTCAGACTCGCGACTAAATTTGGTGACTTACCTCAAGATAAAGAGTACTACTTGTATTGTGCTCGTGGTGTGATGAGCCAGTTACAAGCGCTGATCTTGCACGAAAATGGGTATACAAATGTGAAGGTTTATCGCCCTTAGGTAAATCCTAAAAGACAGTAAAATAAAAAAGCCGGGTAACCCCGGCTTTTTTGTCTCAAACTGACCACTAATTAGTAGGTGTCAGTATTACTGCCCATTACTTAAGTAATGACTCAGTTAATGTAGGACGAATTTCTTTTACGATCTGTTGGCAAAGCTTAGGTGAACCACACACGATGTTACCGCTTTTCGTGTAGTTAGTACCGCCTGCAAAATCAGTGATCATGCCGCCAGCTTCTTTAACTAATAATTCACCAGCTGCTGTATCCCATGGCTTAAGACCGATTTCGAAGAAACCATCAATACGACCTGCTGCAACATAAGCCATATCTAATGCCGCAGAACCTGCACGACGAATATCAGCTGTGTGAACAAATAATGCTTTGAATGCGTCAGTATATGCATCAATGTGGTGTTTTTGCTTGAATGGGAAACCAGTAGCTAGCACAGTACCTGCGATTTCGTTGTTTTTAGCAACACGAAGACGCGTGCTGTTTAGCTGTGCGCCTTGGCCACGAGAAGCTGTGAATAGCTCACTACGTACAGGGTCGTAGATAACCGCTTGGTCTAAACGACCTTTTACTTTAAGTGCGATTGAGATGGCATAATGAGGAATGCCTTTGATGAAGTTTGTTGTGCCGTCTAATGGATCGATGATCCACTGATAGTCAGCATCTTTACCCTCGGTAACACCTAGTTCTTCACCCACGATTGAGTGCTCTGGATACGCTTTTAAAATCGTTTCACGGATAATAGCTTCCGCTTCTTTATCTACGTTAGTAACAATATCGTTGCTGCCTTTTTGTTGGGCTTCAACACGTGATAAATCTTCACTTGCACGTAAGATCACTTTAGCTGCATTACGCGCAGCGCGTACCGCAATGTTTAACATTGGATGCATAGCATTACCTTTGGGTTGTAAAAGAACAGTATAAATTCGTTGCCCACTGACAATGCAGTAAGCACAGGACGGCGTATTCTAGCGATTTTTACCTTAAAGTAAACCCAAAAAACAAAATAAAATTGTTGTTTTTTTGACCGCGTTGAAATTGCTATTAAAAAATATAAACGAAGATTTTGAGTGGCAGAAAAAGGCTGTGGTAAACTTAGCCAATTATCAATTTTCGTCGTAAAGGCATAGTGAAATGGCATTAGAAGATATTCGTATTGTGTTAGTTAACACCTCTCATTCTGGCAATATTGGTTCAGTTGCACGTGCAATGAAAACCATGGGGTTATCAAAACTATATTTAGTTGACCCGGCTTGTGAGGTGGATAGCCATGCCAGTGCGCTCGCAGCTGGCGCAACTGATGTACTAGGTAATAGCGTGACGGTGAGCAAGTTAGAAGAAGCCATTGCTGACTGTTCACTAACCATTGGTACAAGTGCGCGTTCACGTACCTTATCTTGGCCAATGGTAGAGCCAAGAGAGTGTGCTCAAAAATTGGTTGATGGATCTGAAAGCGGCCCTGTAGCTTTAGTTTTCGGTCGTGAAAACAGTGGCTTGACTAATGAAGAACTGCAACTTTGTAACTACCACGTATGTATTCCTGCAAATCCTGAATATAGTTCATTAAACCTTGCGATGGCTGTCCAAACCCTTACCTACGAAACGCGTATGGCGTTTTTAGACAAGCAAGACAAGCCAGTAGAAGAAGACGACACAGTTTACCCAAGCTCTCAGCAAATGGAGCTGTTCTACGAGCATTTAGAAAGCACATTGAAAGAAACCGGTTTCATCATCAAGCAGCATCCGGGCATGGTAATGACCAAGCTTAAACGTCTGTTCAATCGCGCCCGTCCAGAAGATCAAGAGCTTAATATTTTACGCGGTATTTTGACTTCAATTAACAAGTCTACAGGCAATAAATAACCCCTGATTATTTTTTGTTTAATACTTGACTAATTTAGTCGGGTAATTACAATGAGCAATACTTGAGTAAATTACTCGGGTATTGCACTTGTTACTTTAGTGGTAAGTGTAGTGAGTAATACTTGACTATCCTAGTCAGGTAATTAAAATTCACCACCTGATAAAACGCTGAGGGGGCAACAATGAAACTAACATCTAAAGGCAGATACGCAGTCACAGCGATGCTCGATGTTGCTTTGCACGCCGATGTTGGCCCAGTTCCTTTAGCTGATATTTCTGAAAGACAAGAAATATCATTATCTTACCTAGAACAATTATTTGCTCGTTTACGTAAACATGGCTTAGTGAGCTCTGTGCGTGGACCGGGCGGCGGCTATTTACTTGGCCGAGATTCGCAAACTATCTCTGTAGGTGATGTGATTAATGCAGTCGACGAGTCAGTTGATGCAACCCGTTGTCACGGTGAAGGCGGCGGTTGTCAGAACGGCATGCGTTGTTTAACTCACACACTATGGTCTGATCTAAGTGAGCGTATTGCTGAGTTTTTAAATAATATTTCCCTAGCTGAGTTAGTCGCCAAATCTGATGTGCAGTCAGTTGCTTCTCGTCAAGATAGCGCTGTTAAAACTGCCATAAAGCAACTAGATAACATTCAAGTGAGCTGTCAACTTTAAGTTGGCGTCAAGCGGAGAAACCAATGAAATTACCGATATACCTAGATTATGCAGCAACCACTCCGGTTGATCAGCGCGTTGCAGATGAAATGATGCAATGTCTGACTATGGATGGCAATTTTGGTAACCCAGCATCACGTTCACACCGTTTTGGTTGGCAGGCCGAAGAGCTAGTGGACCAAGCGCGTAACGATATCGCTGATTTAATTAATGCAGATCCGCGTGAAATTGTTTTCACTTCAGGCGCGACAGAATCAAATAACCTAGCAATCAAAGGCGCAGCTAACTTCAACAAGAAGAAAGGCAAGCACATCATCACGGTTAAAACTGAGCACAAAGCCGTTTTAGATACATTCCGTGAGCTAGAGCGTCAAGGTTTTGAAGCAACTTACTTAGAAGTTGAAGAAAACGGTTTACTTGACCTTAAAAAGTTAGAAGCAGCAATGCGTGATGACACAGTGCTTGTGAGCGTGATGCACGTGAACAATGAGCTAGGTGTTATTCAAGATATTACGACCATCGGTGAGATGTGTCGTGAGCGCAAGATCATGTTCCACGTAGATGCAGCACAAAGTGCAGGTAAAGTAAAAATCGACTTACAAGAACTAAAAGTTGATTTCATGTCTTTCTCTGCGCATAAAATCTATGGTCCTAAAGGCATTGGTGCACTTTATGTTCGTCGTAAACCACGTGCTCGTCTAGAAGCACAAATGCACGGTGGTGGTCATGAGCGTGGTATGCGCTCTGGTACGTTAGCGACTCACCAAATTGTTGGTATGGGTACTGCTTTCCGTGTTGCTAAGCAAGATTTCGAAAAAGACCATGCGCACATCAGCACGCTTCGTAAGCGTTTAATTGATGGCTTGATGAGCATGGATGAAGTGTATTTCAACGGTGCGATTGAGCAATCAGTACCAGGCATTTCAAACATCAGCTTCAACTTTGTTGAAGGTGAGTCATTACTAATGGCTGTAAAAGACATCGCGGTATCTTCTGGTTCTGCATGTACTTCAGCAAGTCTTGAGCCATCGTATGTATTACGTGCGCTAGGTCGTAATGACGAGCTAGCACACAGCTCAATTCGTTTCAGCATCGGTCGATTCACGACTGAAGAAGAGATTGATTACACTGTTGAGTTACTTAAAAACTCAATTGGCCGTCTTCGTGAAATGTCTCCACTTTGGGAGATGCACCAAGAAGGTATTGATTTAGATAGCGTTGAGTGGACTCACCACTAATTTAACGTGTAGCAAGTTTATAGCGGGTAGCGAGGAAAGAATTATGGCGTACAGTGATAAAGTAATTGATCACGTAGAGAACCCAAGAAACGTAGGTGCTCTAGATAAAAACGATCCAAGCGTTGCAACAGGCATGGTGGGTGCACCTGCATGTGGTGACGTTATGAAGCTGCAGATCAAAGTGTCTGAGCAAGGCGTTATTGAAGATGCTAAGTTCAAAACTTATGGTTGTGGTAGTGCGATTGCATCATCTTCACTGGTAACAGAGTGGGTGAAAGGCAAAACACTAGACGAAGCTTCTGAAATCAAAAATACAGATATTTCTGCTGAGCTAGAATTACCACCGGTAAAAATTCACTGCTCAATTCTAGCTGAAGATGCGATTCAAGCTGCAATTGCAGATTACAAAAGCAAACAAGCTAAATAAGAGAGAGCGGCATGGCAGTAACATTAACTGACGCGGCGGCTAATCGCGTTCAGACATTCTTAGCTAATCGTGGCAAAGGCATCGGTCTTCGTTTAGGTATTAAAACAACAGGCTGCTCAGGCTTAGCTTACGTATTAGAGTTCGTAGACGAGTTAGACGAAGGTGATGAAGTGTATGAGCATAATGGTGTTAAAGTCATCATTGATGCGAAAAGCATGGTTTACCTTGACGGTACAGAGCTTGATTACACGAAAGAAGGTCTAAACGAAGGGTTTAAATTTACTAACCCGAATCAAAAAGACGAATGTGGCTGCGGCGAAAGTTTTACAGTGTAACTGACCTTGCTGTTGTTAACAAAGCCCTGCCTTGGTAGGGCTTTGTTGTATAATATCATTTAGCATAATAATTTTAGCGCTTTTGAATGAGTTAACTTAATGCATTACTTTGAATTGTTTGATATTCCCGTTTCATATGATGTTGATCTAAATGCCATTAATACCCGCTATTTAGAGTTACAACGTATTGTTCACCCAGACCGATATGCTGGTAAAAGTGAACGCGAAAAACTGCTGGCTGTACAAAAAGCTGCAGAGATCAACGATGCATTAGCGGTGTTAAAACACCCAGTGAAACGCGCTGAGTATATGTTGAGCGAAAAAGGCAAAGACATTCGCGCTGAGCAGCAGACTTTACAAGATCCGATGTTTTTAATGCAGCAAATGGAACTGCGAGAAGCGCTAGAAGATCTTCCGCAGAGTAACGATCCTGAAGCAGCTATCGAGGATTTTGAACAAGAAATTAAGCTACTTGATAAACAATATTCAGCACAACTCTCATCACAATTAAGCAGTGATGACGATGCACAGTTAGACGCTGCAGCTGATAACATTCGAAAGCTAAAATTTGTATACAAATTGCGTGATGAATTAGCACGCATAGAAGACAGTTTATTCGACTAAACCAAATTGGTTTAATACTCAAACTACAATTAGTTGCAGGTAGGCGCAATCGAGAGAAAGCCCATGAGCATAGATTTTCTATGTAATCGGGGGGCGAGAGCAGTCAACACCGCTGCAGCTTTAAGTAGGAAGGGTATAGACACGAACCTAAGAACGTAGAGCATTATGGCACTATTGCAAATTGCTGAGCCGGGGCAGAGCGCGGCACCTCATGAACATAAGCTAGCTATTGGCATTGACCTTGGTACCACAAACTCTTTGGTTGCGACGGTACAAAGTGGTGAAGCCAAAACCCTAACAGATTTTGATGGCTCAGCGATGTTGCCATCTGTGGTTCGTTACGAAGCTGATAAGATCACGGTGGGCCAAGCTGCCGCTGCGGCATCAGCAGAAGACCCGACTAATACGTTAATTTCAGTAAAGCGCTTCTTAGGAAAGTCTCAAGCTGAGATTGAACAAAGTTATGGGCAACTGCCTTATGAGTTCGTGGAAAATAATGGCAGCTTAGCCATTAATACCCTAGTGGGTGCAATCAACCCAGTACAAGCATCAGCAGAGATTTTAAAGTCACTTAAAGATCGTGCAACAGCCAGTTTTGCTGGTGAAGACATTAAAGGGGCTGTGATCACTGTACCTGCCTATTTTGATGATGCACAGCGTCAAAGCACCAAAGATGCTGCAGAACTTGCTGGTCTAAATGTTCTGCGTTTATTGAATGAACCAACAGCTGCTGCCGTTGCTTATGGCCTAGATTCAGGTCAAGAAGGCGTGATCGCCGTTTACGATTTAGGTGGCGGTACATTTGATATCTCTATCTTACGTTTAAACCAAGGTGTATTCGAAGTATTAGCAACGGGCGGTGACTCAAGCCTTGGCGGTGACGACTTTGACTCTGCACTTGTTGCGCATTTTAAAGAACAAACGCAAATAAATGATTTAAATAATTCAGAGTTGCGTTTATTCATCAATAAAGCCAAAGCCTGCAAAGAAGCGCTATCGAGCTACGAAACCGTTAATGTTGGTTTAGAGCTACGTGATACAGCTCACACAGTGACAGTAACACGTGCTCAGTTTGCTGAAATGGTGATGCCGTTAGTGAAAAAGACATTACGTGCTTGTCGCCGTGCAGTAAAAGATGCTGATGTATCGCATGAAGAAATCTTGCAAGTTGTTATGGTCGGTGGTTCAACCCGTATGCCTGTTATTCGCGAGCAAGTTGAAGTGTTCTTTGATAAAAAGCCACTGACTTCTATCGACCCAGATCGCGTGGTCGCCATCGGTGCTGCGATCCAGGCAGATATTCTCGTAGGTAACAAGCCAGATTCAGACATGTTACTGTTAGATGTATTGCCACTATCTCTAGGCCTGGAAACAATGGGCGGGCTGGTTGAGAAAATCATCCCGCGCAACACCACGATTCCAGTCGCACGTGCGCAAGAGTTTACCACGTTCAAAGATGGTCAAACGGCCATGTCATTACATGTATTGCAAGGCGAACGTGAACTAGTAGATGATTGTCGTTCACTGGCTAAATTTAGCTTAAAAGGTATTCCTGCAATGGCAGCTGGTGCAGCGCATATTCGCGTCACCTTTAAAGTGGATGCAGATGGCTTGTTAAGCGTTTCTGCGATGGAGAAATCAACGGGCGTGCAAGCAGAGATCCAAGTTAAGCCTTCATTTGGTTTGTCTGATGATCAAGTTGCGCAAATGCTTAAAGATTCAATGAGCAATGCCAAAGAAGATATGCAAGCGCGTATGTTGAAAGAGCAACAAGTTGAAGCGCTTCGCGTATTAGAAGCATTAGAAGCTTCTTTATCAACAGATAGCCAATTATTAAATGATAACGAATTAGCTGCGCTTCGCAGTGAAATGCAAAAGTTGTCTGATTTACGTGAAACTGCGACTTCACCAGATGAAATTAAAACAGCCATTGAAGCTGTAGATGCGGCAAGTAGTGAATTTGCTTCGCGCCGTATGGATATGTCAATTAAACAAGCCCTTACAGGGCAATCTGTAGACGAGGTATAAGTAATGCCACAGATTATTTTCTTACCCCATGAAGAGCTTTGCCCAGAAGGCGCGGCAATTGAAGCAAAAACAGGTCAAACTGTACTGGATGTCGCTTTAAAGAATGGTATTTCAATTCCTCATGCCTGTGAAAAGTCATGTGCGTGTACAACCTGTCACGTGGTGATCCGTGAAGGTTTTGACTCGTTAGAAGAAAGTGACGAGTTAGAAGATGATATGCTAGATAAAGCATGGGGTTTAGAGCCAGAATCTCGTCTAGGTTGTCAGGCAATTATTAACGATGAAGATTTGGTTGTAGAAATTCCAAAATACAACCTGAACATTGTGAATGAAGACCACTAATCGATTTTGATTATGAAAAACCCGTAGTCTTTACTACGGGTTTTTTGTTTAAGGAGATAAAACATGTATTGGCATAAGGCGTTAAATAGCTCACTTATTAATGGCAAGTTGTATCAAGGTAGCGATACTTTCACCGTAAATAACCCAGCTAACGAGCAGTTAATTGAAACACTTTCATCGGTTGATATGGCAGGCTGTAAGCAGGCATTAGATGCTGCCATTACATGTTTTGAAGCGCTAAAAACAACAACTGCTAAACAGCGTAGCGATGTGTTATTAAAATGGCATAGTTTGATCTTAGAGCATAAGCAGGCATTGGCTGAAATTGTCACCCTTGAACAAGGCAAGGTTTTAAAAGAATCTTTGGCAGAAGTTGATTACGCTGCGGGTTTTGTTAAATGGTTTGCTGATGAAGCACTACGAAGTTATGGCGAAGTTATTCCGGCTAATAGTCCAACTCAACAGCTGACTGTCATTAAGCAGGGGATAGGCGTGGTATTTGGCATTACACCGTGGAATTTCCCTCTTGCCATGATCACCCGAAAAGTCGCGCCGGCTTATGCTGCGGGTTGTAGTTTTATCCTCAAGCCATCTGAATATACACCATTAAGTGCATTGGCGCTGTGCCAGCTTGGATTGCAAGCGGGTATGGAAGTGGGTGCTTTTCAAACCTTAGTCACAGAAGATGCTGCACAGGTTGGTGCGTTTTTCTGCGAACACAAGCAAGTTAGAAAAATTACGTTTACCGGTTCAACACGAGTCGGGCAAATTTTGTTATCACAAAGCGCCCAGTCAATTAAGCGAGCTTCTCTTGAGCTCGGTGGTAATGCGCCTTTTATGGTATTTGAAAGTGCTGATATTAAAAAAGCAGTGCAAGGGTTGATGGTGGCCAAATTTAGAAATGCGGGTCAAACTTGCGTGGCAGCCAATCGAGTCTTAGTACAAAACACGCGTTTAGGTGAATTCTTAGCAGAATTAAAGCTGCAAACTGCTAGTTTAAAAGTGGCTGATGGCTTTACTGAAGACGCCGATTTAGGCCCATTGATTAACGCACAAGCGAAACAAAAAGCACAAAACCTAGTTGAAGATGCCACCTTGAAAGGTGCCAAGATTGTCTACCAAGGTGAAGAAAAAGCGAGGCAGTTTATGGCGCCTATTATTCTGACCGAGGTAAAGCAAAGTATGGAGATAAGCCGCAGTGAAATCTTCGCGCCTGTGGTCGCTATTCAAACTTTTGAAGATGAAGCTCAGGCACTTACTATGGCTAACTCGGTTGATGAAGGCTTAGCTGCGTATTTTTATTCGCAAGACATGGGACAAGTTCAGCGTGTAGCGAGAAATCTAGAATATGGCATGGTGGGTATTAACGAAGCACTCATCTCAAACCCAGTCGCGCCATTTGGCGGGATGAAAGCATCAGGTCTTGGTCGAGAAGGGGCAAAGCAAGGGCTTGAGGAATACCAAGAAGTTAAATATCTCTGCCAAAGCTATTGAACCAAAATAATTCTGGTGAGAATGTGTTGGTGTTCTCACTTGTACCACTAATGTGTATACAATTTTTCGCTGATTATCTAACTTAAAGCTGGTACACTCTTGCGCCTGTTAATTTTTGGTCAACAATTTTAAATGGCAACAGAGCAAAATAATTTAACGCTTGTGGTGCTAGCCGGTGGGCTTGGTAGTCGATTTGGTGGTAACAAACAAATTACCCCTCTGCCCAAACTTGAGCGCACTATTATGGAACTGAGCATTGAAGATGCATTCAATGCTGGTATCAAGCAAGCGGTATTAATCATTAATAAAGCCGTTCGTGCAGAATTAGAGCAAGTAATCCTACCGCGACTACCGAATGCGATGAAAGTTATTTTGGTTGAGCAAAGTATTGATATGCTGCCCTCTGAGTTTAAGCATTTAGCCGAGCATCGCACTAAGCCTTGGGGCACAGGGCACGCATTATTATGTGCAAAGCCTTATGTGGCTGGCCCTGCTGTTATTATTACTGCTGACGACTATTATGGACCAAATGCCTATAAACAAATGGTAGAGCACTTCAGTCAATCGCAAGATGCTAGCAGTATGGCTATGGTTGCCTTCCCTATTGAAAAAACGCTCTCTGAGCAAGGGGGAGTAAACCGAGGTATTTGTGAAGTCGAGCAACAATCACTTAAGCGCGTGACTGAAACCTTAAATATTCATCAAACAGAATATGGTTTGGTGGGAGAAATTGAGGGCAAATTACAATCACTAGACAGCCATAGCCTAGCTTCTATGACTTTTTGGGGTATTACACCCATCTTGATGGCTAAACTTGAAAATGATTTTAAAAAATTCCTAGAAGCTTATGACAGCGATGTCAAGAAAGAGTACTATTTACCTAATTGCATCCAAACCTGTATAGAAAACGATCTTGTTTCGGTGAGTGTTTATTCAGCAGTTGATTTTTGGTTTGGTGTCACATTTAAAAAAGAATTAGAAAGCGTAGCAGGAAAAATTTATGAACATCGTCAAGGATGAGCAAATTACCACGCCTTTTTCACCAGCACCTGAGGTTACTATGACTAACACTGCGATAGCTGAGTATTTGTCGCAACAATTCGGTTTAGATCAAGAAACAGCCACAATGAAACCCATTGGTAGTGGTCATATTAATACCACAATGTTGTTAACAAATGAGCAGCACTCAGTGGTAGTACAAAAGCTGAACACTGATGTTTTTCCGAATCCAGAGCATTTGGTAGCAAATGCCAGAGCCATTGAACAGCATTTAACGAAAAAAGCTGAAAGTAATGCTTACGACTTAAAGATTATTAAACATTTACCAACTACATCAGGTAGTTTTTTAGTCAAAATAAACGGTGAAGTATGGCGTGCTCTAGAGTTTATTGGTAAGAGTTACAGCGAAGACGTGGTGAGTTGTCCTGAAAAGGCGCAAACAGCTGCCAATGCATTCGGACAATTTGCACAAGCGTTGTCAGACTTTGATGCACAAGTACTGCATCATGTTATTCCTGACTTTCATAACCTAGCGATGCGAATTGCTGCGTTTAATGACAAACTTGAAGCAGATAGCCAAAATAGAGCTGAAAAATGCCAAGAGGAAATTGCGTTTTGCCAAGCGCAATTTGGTCTTGCAGATGAGCTAGAATCTATCTATGGCAGCATTCCACTTAGACCGTGTCACAATGACACTAAAATCAATAACATGCTGTTCTGTAAAGAAACCGATGGCGCACGTTCAGTGATTGATCTTGATACATGTATGCCAGGTTATTGGCTGTTTGATTTTGGTGATATGGTGCGTACCTTCTGCTCACCTGAAGAAGAAGATTCAACAAACCTTGATAATGTGCGAGTACGAGAAGAGATTTTTGCTGCTTTAGTTAAAGGTTATGTTGCACCATTAGAAAATGAGCTTACACCAGAAGAAAAGCAAAGCTTTTTACTGGGAGCGAAAGTAATGCCATTTATGATTGGTCTTCGTTTCTTAACCGATTACTTAGATGGTGATAATTACTTTGCGACTAAGCACAGTGAGCATAATCTCCAAAGAGCGAAAAATCAGTTCAAGTTATATCAAGATGTAGTTGCAAAAGAAGCCTTGCTTGAAAAATTAATACACAGCTAAATTGATTAGTTAAAACATATAGACATATAAAAAGCGCCATAGGCGCTTTTTTTGTGCCAAAACAAAATAGGAAAATATATTGGTCGCAACTGAATGACAGCGCTTTACTTATTGGTTAGGGTGAGATTGTTACAAAGAGGAAAAATAATAATGAAACAATTAAATAGACGCGACTTTCTTAAAGCGGCTGGTGTTGCCGCTGCTGCTAGTGTCGCTGCGGGGTGTGCGCAAACATCAAATTCAAGCACAGCATTTGTACCGACTCAGAAAGGTAAATCGGTTATTGGTCTTATCGCACCAAAAATGGACGTAGTCAGAGTCGGGTTTATCGGTGTTGGTCAGCGAGGTTATGGTCATGTTCGCCGCATGAGCCATATTGAAGGTGCTGAAATTGTCGCAATTTGTGATACTCATGATGAGGTTTTGGAACGTTCTGCCAATTACCTTGCTGAGCGAGGCTTAAAAAAACCAGCATTGTACCGAGGTGCGGATTTAGCCTATCAAGATATGCTAGCCCGTGATGATATTGATATTGTGATCATCTCAACGCCTTGGAAGTGGCATGCGCCAATGGCCATTGACACCATGAACAGTGGCAAGCATGCATTTGTTGAAGTGCCTTTGGCCCTCACAGTCGAAGAGATGTGGGATATTGTCGATACCGCAGAGCGCACTCAGAAAAACTGTATGATGATGGAAAACGTCAACTATGGTCGTGATGAGTTGATGGTGCTTAATATGGTTCGTCAGGGGCTATTCGGTGAATTACTGCACGGTGAAGCTGCTTATATTCATGAACTACGTTGGCAAATGAAAGAAATCGAGCATAAAACGGGTTCTTGGCGAACGGGTTGGCATGCAAAGCGTGATGGTAACTTGTATCCAACACATGGGCTAGGTCCGGTTTCTCAGTACATGAATATCAACCGTGGAGACCGTTTTGATTATTTAACGTCAATGAGCTCTCCGGCATTGGGTCGAGCCGCTTACGCTCAGCGTGAATTTCCAGCCGATCATCAGCGTAATCAATTGAATTATATTGCCGGTGATATGAATACAACTATGATCAAAACCGTTAAAGGTCGTTCCATCATGGTACAACACGATACAACGACGCCAAGACCTTATTCTCGTCATAACCTGATCCAAGGCACAAATGGGGTATTTGCTGGCTTCCCAAATCGTATCGCACTCGAAAAAGGTGGCAACATAGGTAACTACCACGAGTGGGAGCATGACATGACCCCTTGGTATGATAAATATGATCATCCACTTTGGATGAAAATGGGTGCAGAGGCAGAGCGCAATGGCGGCCATGGTGGTATGGACTTCTTAATGTTCTGGCGCATGATTTATTGTTTACGCAACGGTGAAGCGCTAGATCAAGATGTCTATGATGGTGCAGCTTGGTCGGTGATCTCACCACTTTCAGCTCAGTCAGTCGCGAACCGCAGTGAATCTATTAGTATTCCAGACTTTACCCGAGGTGCATGGAAAAATGCCACGCCATTAGGTATTGTGGGTAGTTAATGACTTTAAGCGCGCGATGAGCGCGCTTTTTTGATTGTTGAGGTGAAAATATATGACAAGGTGCTTTGCTATTTTCATTGGTTTGCTTTTAGTTGGTTGTAAAAGCCCACTTGAACAAAATAATGCGCTCACTATAAAACCTCAAGTTGAACAATTTATATCAATCTATCAGGCCAGAGTTGATTTTGATGCATTTTTAAAGTTATATGCAGATTCTGCACAATTAGAAGATTTAGTATATGGTCATCATGCACAAGGAAAATCAGAAATCGCTGCATTTTATAATTGGAATGATGGTAATTTTAAAGTAATAGATGATTTAAAGACCTTCAAAGTAGAACACTTGATTATTGATGAACAACAGCGGCAAGCCGTTATAACAGGGCACTTCAATGAATTTATTTACCATGAACAACAAATGGGACCTTGGCGATTTGTTATGACGCTTCAATTTAATGAGAAAGGGCTCATTACGCACCAGCAAGACTGGATCAATTACACGCCTAAAGCGGATTTTATGATGGGTAAAAACCTCAATAAAACTATTCCTTAAAAAATCTCAGAGGCTAAAATAGGTAAAACACTTCTATTATGGATTTCAAAATGCAGCTATCTGTAGAAATTAGCAAATACCCACTTCACTCAGACTATATCCCTTTTATCAAAGCCTTTATTGAGCGCTTAAATACACATCCAGAGCTTAAAGTGTTAACCAATACTATGTCGACGCAAGTATTTGGTGAATATGACCTCGTTATGTCGGTACTACAACAAGAAATGAAACACTCGTTTGAAGAGTTTGGGAAGATAGTCTTTGTGTGTAAGTTCATTTCTGGAGATTTATCGCCGCAATGATTGAATTTCTAAGCGCCACATTTTCCGGTTTTACTGCTATGTCTGGCTGGGAGTACATCGCAGTCATACTTTCTCTGGCTTATGTCTTTTTGGCTGTGAAAGAGAATCAATGGTGCTGGCCTGCGGCTTTTCTTAGTACGTTTATTTATACCATTATGTATTGGAATGGTGCGTTGTTGATGGAATCCGCATTAAATGTGTATTACATGGTAATGGCGGTAGTGGGTTGGTATATGTGGCAACAAGGCAAGCAGCCTGATTCAGTCGCCCCTATTATTTCTTGGCCATTGTTAAGACATATTTACATCATCATTGTCACCGCTTTAACGGCAACAGGTATCGGCTTTGTGATGGACAATTATACCCATGCTGATTTTGCGTATCTTGATAGTTTTACAACCTGTTTTGCTGTGATGACAACGTATTTAGTGGCTAAAAAGGTATTAGAGAACTGGCTTTATTGGATCATCATTAATGCCGCATCTATGTACCTGTTCTTTGTGAAAGGGTATTACCCGACATTTGTACTTTATGTGTTTTACACGGTGATAGCCTGTTGGGGCTACAAGCGTTGGTACGAAGAACACGAACAAAGAAACGGCTTACCACTTGCGAGCCTTTAATTTTCAGAACTTGCATGGAGCAGTAAAAGGCTTCGTAGCTGAGTCTTTCCCTTGCAGTCAAGTCAAAGCGTGTTATCAAATCACAGCAGGGTTGAGTAATCATAACTATTTACTAGTTGTGGAACAGAGTAAATATTTGCTTAAGCTCTATCAAAAAGACATGCCGATACCCAGTCTTACTTTTCAAGGCTTTTTGGCGGCAACAATGCCCAATATTCAAGATGTTATTCGCTGGGATGCGGCCCTTAAAGTCGCGTTATTTACTTATGTTGATGAAGCGGTAGCAGGCATAGATAAAAAACGCCTATGTAATTTGGTGGAGACAATCGCTTTAGTACATAAACAGCCATCGGTTAATTTATCTGTCTCGCTTGATTTAAAACAAGCACTGTCTGATTTAAGCCTTACTTTTAAACAACGTACTCATTCAGAGCTAAGGTACTGCCTACACTTACTTGAGAGTTACCCAAAGGAACTTGGCTGTTGCCATAATGACTTGGTCAGAGAGAATCTGATCCCGACAGAAGATGGAGTAATTGTTATCGATTTTGAATATGCAGCTATTGGAGATGTATATTTTGACTTAGCGGCAGTTGCAACGAGCTTTTGGATGAATGATGAAGACATAGTTCGGATGCTGGCAATTTACTATGACCAAATGGGCTTAAAAGTACCTGATTATGCAGTGGAGAAGTTAAGAGGTTTTAGAGTTGCTTATCTATTGTTGTGTATCTCTTGGTATGAAGAGCGTGGTGAAGCAGAAAAAGCTGCCTCACTCTTATCGCTATTAGATGAGCTAAATGCGACTTAGATACCGCCTAATCGTTTAGCTAACTCTTTGTACTTTTCAACATCAGTTTGATCAAAAACCGGATCACCTTGTGCATCTTCACCTTTGGCAATTAATAAGTTTTCTCGAGCAAGTCTTTTTACTCTTTCCACTTTTACCTCTAAAAACTCAGCAACTTGCTGTGTGGTCATTTGACTCATAGTAAATTCCTCTCGATGTGTGTAAATTTTTATTATTGTTTTAACCGCACTATACGGCATAAATTGTTAATAAAACGTAGTAATTTCTGTCTATGATACTGGTAAATCAAAACCTAAGCATAGTCAAAAATGTATAAATTCGCTAAAAAGCATGAATATTTTCGTTTTTAGTTTGTTATTTAAGCAGCTGAAAGTGAAATGCTAGTATTTAATGGGGAATGACATTAATATACATGTCGTTCGTGTGCTCTCGTGGTGAAATGGATATCACGTAGCTCTCCGGAAGCTGAGTTGCAGGTTCGATCCCTGCCGAGAGCGCCATGAGCTTTTATCAAACCTAATGCTAGAAGCGGTTTTTCACTGTAAATAACCACTGTATACTGTCTATATTATCTTCTCTATTAATCGGCGCCGCGACATCTAAATGTAAAACTGTCCCTGCATTGGCCCTACTTGGTGCAAACCTTAGCCCAAAGCCTACATTTTTTAATAACGAGTTGTCTGTCTCTATTTGAGTTTTTCCTGTAACTTTTCCCATATCAAAAAACAGTGCGCCACCGACCTTGAATAATTGCAGTAGGTCATACTCCCAGTAATAACGCTTTTCTATGTTTATTAACGCGCTTCGACTTCCTTGCTGGTAGTTGAGGGGGTAACCACGTAATCCTGTTTCACCACCTAATACTAACTGATTGTCAGCAGTTAACCCTTTGGCATAAGTAAGTGAAAGGTTGGCAAACCATGACTGCTGGATACTGGTATTTAAGTAATATTGAATATTGACTGCACTGACAAAATTTCTAGCTTGGTTTTGCTCTGTATTCCATTCACCTTGTATATTTGAGCTAAAGCGCCATAGGCTATTTTCAGTTGTGAAGAGTGCTCTGCTGGCTGAAAACTGATAAATTAGATGACTGTCATCATCGGCCCAGTTTTTTGATGAATATCCCAGTTTCGCTTGAATATTCCAACCTAAGTTTAAATCTTCTGTTCTGTAAATGGAGTCAAAGTTTCGTACTTTTATATAATCTGACTGCAGCCATTGTCCTTTAATATATGGATAGCTTGTATCACGGTCATCAGCGATAGGTAGATTTGAATAAACCGTTGGGGCAAAAGAATGAATTTCTTGATGTAACCCGACACTGAATCGATTAATCCATTGCTTTGGAGCTTGCACGGCAAAACCGTAATAGAGATCTCTTATCTCAGAATCTTGAATAAACTCAGAGATTACTTCATTACGGGAATAAATCGACTCTACCCGTTTATTCGCATAATTATAAAACCCATAGCTATATTTGGTCTTTATTGAGTAGAAGGGTAAATAAGCCCCTAAATAATGCCTTTCACCATCAGAGTTGTCAGCATATTCAATTCTTCCTCGATAGCGACTTGATAAGATAGCAGGGTCATCATAAACAAATAGGTAGCCATTTCTGTCTTTATCTTCTGTGGCTGTAAAAGATAATCGCTTTCCATAACCAAGCAGGTTACTTTCTCTAAACCCGATCCGAGAGGTGTTTTCGCCACCGCTTCGACTAAAACTTATATCAGGCAATAGTGTCCAGAGATCTCTCGTTACAACCGTGACATGCACTTCGTCGTGACAGTTTTCTTCAGCATAAATACGGGCATCATATAAATAGTTTTGTTGTCTCAGTAAACGCTCTGACTCTTCTAGATCTTTTATATTATATTGAGAGCCTTGACTGAATAATAAAGTACTTAAAATAACATCGGGCTCGGTGGTAATGTGTGCGCGATTAGCAAAGCGAAATAAGAAATTATTTTCTTCAGGCAAGCTTGTATCAAACACATTCAACTGCTTTAAAGATATTTTGGTAATGCGTTTATTATTGCTTTCTTTCGGGTATGTTTGTTGGGTATCCAGTTTACGTTTTAAGTTTAGGTCGTCTTGACTGGCTTGGCGCTGGTTACTACAGCTATTTGCTTGAGAATCAAACGGAGCGCTAGTTGCCAATAGCTCAGGGCTATAGCAAAGTACCGGAAACAAGAATAAAATTGCCTGAGAATATCTTGCTACCACGTCCTTTACTCCTACTTTTAATCCTCTTTTATATCATTATATTAAGCAGAAAAGTTAAGGGCTGTCTAATTATTATGATAAAGAAGATTGGAGTGTTTTTTGCAATTGCTCAAGCTGTGATTCAGCTTCAATTCCTTCAGCATTAATCCAAAGGCTCTCACTATAATGCTCAAAGTTGAGATTAAAATTAAAATTTTTCCAACAAAAGCGGATTTGATGGCGATCTGCGCCCTCTGACGTTTCTAATATTGAAATTGTTTCCTGCGACAAAAAAATTTCACCCCAGAAGGTAAATTCGTCTGCGTCAGGAAAGCACACAGGAATGATCTGTAAAAAGTTAAATTCTGCATTGAGAGTTATTTTTGTCATGTTAGCTCGCTGCTAGATAATTTCGGATGAGTTGCATAAATGGTGCGCCATATTTAGTAAGTTTGCTAAAGCCTACCCCTGAGATATTTAAAAACTCTGCATCATCAGTTGGCATCTTTTGCGCCATTTCAGCTAAAGTCTTATCATTGAATACTACATAAGGTGGTACATCATCGGCATCGGCTAATTCTTTGCGCAAACTTCGCAGTTTAGCAAATAGCTTTTTATCGTAATTAAATTGTGCCAGCTTATCTTGATATACATGCTTAGCTTGCAACCTAGGCTCTGCAAGTTGCAATTCATACTCTCTTCGTAAAACCGCTCTGGCAGCCTCGGTTAATTTCAGGCTTGCTCCTTGGGTTATATCTTGTGCAAGTAGTCCATGGTGGACAAGTTGGCGCAATATACTGAGCCAATATTCAACACTGTGGTTTTTGCCAATTCCATAGGTGCTTAACTCATGGTGTCCGTTATCACGTATCCGGCTGGTGTTTGCACCTCTGAGTAAATCTACGATATACCCTAAACCAAAGCGCTGTTGAGCTCGATACACACATGAAAGAGCTTGTTGAGCGACTAAAGTACCATCAAAGCGTTTAGGTGGATTAAGGCAAATATCACAGTTACCACAAGGCTCTCTCTGATACTCACTAAAGTAATTAAGTAAAATTTGACGGCGACAAGTTTGTGCTTCTGCAAAGTTGGCCATGGCCTGAAAGCGTTGCTCTTCTACTTTACGCCTTGATTCATCAGCAATATCTTCAAAAAAACGCTTTACTCGGCCAATGTCAGCAGGATCAAAATACATGATGGCTTCTGCGGCAAGCCCATCCCGTCCTGCTCGGCCTGTTTCTTGGTAGTAAGCCTCTATGCTTTTGGGAATGTCATAATGCAGAACAAATCGTACGTTTAATTTATTGATCCCCATGCCAAATGCCACAGTCGCGACAACAATATTAATGTCATCTCTTGCGAATGCTTTTTGCACAAATTGACGTTGTTCATTACTCATGCCAGCATGATAAGCGGCAACATTAAAGCCTGCTTCAGCGAGTTTTTCAGATATATCGTCAACACGCTTACGACTGGTGCAATAAATAATGCCACTTTGACCTTTCTGTTCTCGCAAATAACGCATTAACTGAGAAAGAGGTTTGAATTTTTCTTCAATGGTGTAGCGAATATTTGGCCTGTCAAAGCTGCCAGTGTGGATATAAGGTGTATTTAATCCAAGCTGGTGAGCAATATCATGGCGTGTCGCGATATCAGCGGTGGCGGTCAGTGCCATTATAGGGCTGTGGGGAAAGTGTTGCTTTAACTCACTTAAGCGTCGGTAATGTGGTCTAAAGTCATGACCCCAATGTGATACGCAATGGGCTTCGTCGATGGCAAAAAAGCTAATGTGTAAGCTTTTCATCCTTTGGATAAAGTCATATTGCAAGGCTTTTTCGGGAGCAACATATAAGAGTTTGAGTTGCCCTTGTGCAAGCTGAGTAAAAATCTCATTTTGCTGCTCAAAAGCTACGGTATTATTAATGTATGCAGCACTAACACCGATGGCTCGCAATTGTGAAACTTGATCTTCCATTAATGAAATAAGTGGAGAAATGACAATCGTCACACCTGAGAATAACAAAGCAGGAATTTGATAGCATAATGACTTACCCCCACCAGTTGGTAGAAGTACCAAAGTGTCTTGGCCATTTAACGCCGCATTAATCACTGCTTCTTGGCCAACCCTAAATTCGCTATAGCCGAAAGTGTCAGCTAATGCTTGCTTTGCCAGTGTTGCGTATTCAGATGTATCGTCAGGTTTCATGGCCGGCATTTTAGTGGCTTTTGAGCTGCTTGTCTGTAAATTTATTTGCGCTGATGTGGCAGGGAGTTTACAAGCGTTGTAACAGTTATCTTGCTAAGTACCTCTCTTCTAGCTATTTGCATCGAACTTCGCAAGGTATAATGTCTTTTTACTTACAGAGTTGTGCTAATGCTAAAAAATCAAACCCAACAGGGTTATCTGTATGCTGTCTTAGCATTTTTAATGTGGGGCATGGCGCCTATCTATTTTAAGCAAATTGAAACTATTTCTGCGTTAGAAATTCTGACGCACCGGATAATTTGGTCTGTACTATTTTTAGTGCTTATTTTAGTTGCAGCAAAACAATGGCATCACATACAGCACATAGTTAAAAAACCTAAACTACTTGGCTTACTTTGCGTGAGCTCTACTTTATTGGGCTTTAACTGGGGGTTATTTATTTGGGCTGTAAATAATGATCATATGCTTGATGCGAGTTTAGGTTATTACATCAATCCATTGCTCAATGTTTTGTTAGGCGTTATTTTTCTGTCTGAGCGATTACGAAAATGGCAGATCATTGCAGTTGGAATTGCTTCTTTAGGGGTTTTAATGCAAGTGGCCGCGTATGGCTCTTTTCCTGTTGTAGCCTTCGCTTTGGCTGGCTCTTTTGCTATTTACGGTCTTTTACGTAAGAAAATGCCCGTTGAGTCATTACCCGGTTTACTAATTGAAGCTCTGATTTTAATGCCATTTGCGATTTTGTATTGGTATGTCACACCTGCAACAGCCAGTACCGATATGTTCAATAATGAAACAGCTTTGAATCTCTTATTGGTCAGTGCAGGTGTTGTTACTACGCTCCCTTTGCTGTGCTTTATTGGCGCAGCGAAGCGTTTACCTTACTCTACGTTGGGATTATTTCAGTATTTAGGTCCAAGCATTATGTTTACTTTAGCGGTCACTTTATATGATGAAGGGTTTACAATTGAAAGAGCGATCACGTTTGCCTGTATTTGGGGTGCGCTTGCTTTATACAGTTGGGATAGCTTGAGAGTAGCGAGGAAAAATTAACTTATCCAAATGGCATGCTCAATGAGCTTGGAGCATGCCATTTAAATATCAACGGCAGACTATTTTATTTCTACCTGATTGTTTTGCATCATAGAGTTTAATGTCTGCTTCTTTTATTAAGCTATCGACGTTTGAACTACAGGTAAAACAAAAACCAATAGACACGGTGAAGTGAATATTGTGCTCAGTTAAACCAGCACTATGTTCGTCAAGATAGCGTCTAAATTTTTCTAACAGTTTTAAGCTCTCTTCAGGAGTCTCATTTTCAAAATATATCGCAAACTCTTCTCCACCAAGTCTTGCTGTAAGTTGCCCGACAAAATGAGCCTCAAACGCTTGTGCCAGAGCTTTTAAAACATCATCTCCAGCATCGTGTCCATAATTGTCATTAATTGACTTGAAGTGATCAACATCAATCATTGCTAAACCAGCTTTAGCTTCTCTTGCAGCTTTGCGCATTAAAGATTTATTGGTAAACTCGAAAAAATAACGCCTATTGGGAAGACCTGTAAGATAGTCAGAGTTTGCTTGGCGCTTAATTGTGGCGATATACTCTAACATATCGACGTTTTGACTTAATCGGCAGTAAAACTCTTCAGCGTTGAAGGGCTTTCTGAGGTAATCGTTTGCACCTCTTTTAATAAAGCGAGCTGATAGGTGTAATGCATTTGAGCTAGAAATCCCAATGATGGCTTTTTCATCATTTGAATATTGCAATCTTATTTCACTACATAAGTCTTCACCATTCATATTAGGCATTTCGTTGTCAGTAATGATCACTGAAATATCAGGGTTTTCTTTTAAAACCTCTAATGCTTCTAATCCATCAGATGCTTCTAAAACGTTATATTTGTGTCTAGCTAAAAGTGAGCTAACGTAGTTGCGAGTTTGCTTTGAATCATCAACAACCAATACTTTAACAAATTCGTTTCTAGGCAGTCTAATCAGTTGTTTTTTCAAGTATTGATAAGCTTGTTTGTTCTCTTTGGTGACATAATCAATAATGGGATACTTTTCGACAGTTTCTTTGGTTTGATTATCGAGGTTGCCTGTCATTACGATAGTTGGAATATCAGAGTTAACAGTAAAATGAATAGCTTCGCCATTTGGCGCATCAGGTAATATAAAGTCAACGATTGCACAAAAGTAAGTATTATTTGCGAGAAAGGCTTTGGTTTCAGCTAACGAGGTAGCTAAATCTGCTTCATAACCTGCAGATATTGCAATATGTTTTTGAACCCTAGCTATAGTGGGGGTGTCTTCAACTATAAGGATACGACGTGTCACTCAATACTCGCTCAGAAATTTTTTCTTACTTTAACATTTAACCTTAACTCAAATAAAAAGCAATTCAATGAAACATACATTAAAAAATTGCTTAGAATATCTAAATAGAATTACGTATTTACGCATTTACTCTTCTATAATTATCCAACGAAACATAACTTTATGACTTTTTTGCTGCAGTTTTTTTTCAGTTATTTGATATTAATATTTTGTGTGTAATATTTCTGTCATTAAGTGCTGAGAAAATAGCGTCGTTTTGAATTATCATGTGTTGCGATATTGAGGAAAATTACATGAAACTAGTTAAATCAACACTTCTTTTAGCGGTTCTAGGTGCGCTTTCTGCAAATGCTCATGCAGATGTTAAAGTATACGGTAAAGCTAACGTGTCAGTGCAATCAAGTGATGAAGGCGCAGGAAGTGCGACAGAGATCAAAAGCAATGCGTCACGCTTTGGTTTTAAAGGGTCAGAAAAACTAGACGGTGGTTTAGAAGTTGTTTACAAGCTTGAGTTCCAAGTTGATGTGTCAGATGCTGATTCAAAAAGTGATAAAGACAATATCACAGCAAGAAGTCAGTATGTTGGATTAAAAGGCAGTTTCGGTGAAGTAGTGATTGGCCGTAACGATACTGCTTTTAAACTTTCACAAGGTAAAGTAGACCAGTTTAATGATTTAGAAGCTGATGTTAAAAACCTGTTTAAAGGTGAAAACCGCCTTGGCGATACGATTTCTTATAAGTCAGCAAGCTTTAATGGCTTCAAAGTATTAGCAACTTTCATTGCTGAAGACTCAACAGATGGCGAAAATGGCTACTCTGGGGCAATCACGTATGGTGATTCAAAGCTGAAAAAGTCTAAGTATTATGTTGCTGTAGCGGGTGATAGTGAAGTAAAAGGTTATGACGCTTTACGTGTAACAGGTCAATTTAAAGCAACTGACGCACTTAAATTAGGTGCTATGTATCAGAAACAAGAAAAGGTAGAAGGTACAGGCACTGCTGAGGGCTTCCTATTAAATGCTGCATATGGCTTTGGTAAAAACACCTTTAAAGTGCAATATCAAACAATCGACTTTGATGCAGTAGGTTCAAAAGATGTAGACGGCTTTAGTGTTGGTATTGATCACAAACTGAATAAATCAACCAAACTATATGGCTTCTACTCAACAGTTGATGAAGACAAGGGTACAGAAGAAGATTACTTAGGTCTTGGTATTGAATATAAATTCTAATATTCATGCTTTAGATATTTTATAAAGCAGGCCCAGGCCTGCTTTTTTTGTTTTTGGGGGCTAAAATAGAAATTTCTGTATGAAATTTAAACAAAAAGCGGTGTCTCTAGTGTTTTTTGTTTTCTTTTTGAGCATTTGAGCATGTTTCTTAAAATTAATTGAAAAAAGAGGTTGCGCACTTTTAAATTCTCCCTATAATGCGCATCCACTGACACGGAGCGAGGCGCTGAAAAGCAAATCAAAACGATGTCGAGTCAAATAAAACTTAGCTTTAAACTTTCTCTTAAGAAAAACATTAAAATTAAGTGTTGACACAAAAAGTGAAGTCGTTATTATTTCGCTCCACTTCGCAGCAACGCTGCAGTAACTCATAGAGTTACACCCGGGTAACCGGAATGTTCTTTAAAAATATGAAGCAATCATCTGTGTGGGCACTCGTACAGATTGAGTTCTAACAGCTCTTGATTCAGGAGCAATAAATTTAGAGTCTCAATTTCTTATGAGTGACTATATAGTCAATTTATACAGAATTCATTGAGCACGAATCTCCGGATTCAAAAAACTTTTAAT